>NZ_JAKFFU010000007.1:0-415896 GCF_021502625.1 Dyadobacter sp. CY351
TTGCCAGAATCCAATTCTTTTAGGATTTTGACGATCTGAGTTTCTGTGAATGTGTTCCGTTTCATAGCAGATTAAAATTAGAAAATTTGTCTAATTCATCACCACTCTGTTTTTAGGGAAGCGTACAGGTATTTGCAACCCAAGCACCTTCACGTTTCTAAAATAATAAGCGTAAATCTTCAAACTTCTTATCCATAGACAATTTGCCATTCTACGTTTAATGGAATGTGGCAAATTGACAAGGTGCCTTGTATTCTCGCAATATATATTGAGTTATAAATTATATCTATGCAATTCTAGGTGAAAAAATTCGGTCGTTAAAGCGTAATTTGGACGATAACCTGAATCTTAGCTTTCAAGCTGATAGACCGTATATTTCAGTTCGCTAAACAGCAGGAGTACACCTTAATTCGTAATTCAACCTTCGAATCGCAGCATAGCCGTCTCACTTGAAGCTTGCAATATCATTTTTAACCGATAACTACTCGCTCAAAACAAATATCCAAGGGCTGCCAGTCTCACTAAACACTGAGATAGTTGGGTTTATAAAAAAAGCCTGGCCAAATACTGGCCAGGCTTTTTAAAGTATGTGTAAGTTTTAATCCTTGGGCATGGATGTGCCAACTTTTGACGGTCAAAGCCAAATCACTTTGTTTTCGTGTATTCAGCAGCTGTTACGGGTTGTAGCCACTGGACCCTTCCGTTAGCATGATTAGGCGTGACAGCCATTTGAACAAAGCCGGTTTTGGGAGAAGCGCCGTGCCAATGCGGCGTGTCAGGCGGACATTTCACCGCATCCCCTTTTCGAAGTATCTGGATCAGCTTACCTTTTTCCTGATAATAGCCTACACCATCAATGGCAATAATGCCCTGAACACCTCCATGTGAATGCCATCGGACCGCCGATGCCAGAATGTTCTGGCGCCTGGCTCGAAGGTGACGGATGATACGGGGATGTTGAAGACACTATCCGCTGAAATCAAGGGGTGAACCCATGCTTTTCCAGTAAAATTGCTAGCTGGGGCCAGCTGTCCTTTGGGAAAGATCGAGCTACTACTTTGTGATTCTGTGTTTTTTACCTGGGCGTTTACAGAAATATGAGCAAGCACCAGCAGCAATGCTAACTGCAAACGTACCAGTCCACGTGATCGCCGAATTTTCCCTTGGAAGTTCATTTAATTTGGGTTATCTCCTTCTTTGACTTGCAGTTGACAATCAATCATATTTGCGAGCGGGTGCAACGTTTCCCACTGATCAAATTCAGTGTATTAATTTACAGTCTCGAAACAAGTGATGTCTTCCCTAGTCTAAGAATTTTGTTAACCCGAAGCTACTGATTTGACTACCCCCTAAAAAATATGGAAGGGCAAATCAGTAATATTGGTAGACAAAAAGGTAATCTGTATACCATTTTCTCCCAAAGCAACGCCGAAATTTACGATTCAAATAACCTGTGGAAATGCCAACAGAGGGTCACCAATTCGAAAGCGAATAAATATAGTAACATCAACTCACCATCAATGTAAACACTATTCACCATGGCGAAAATCACATTAAACATTAACAAAAAGGATTACCCGCTGGAAGCTGATCCGCAAATGCCGCTTTTGTGGGCGATCCGCGATCTGGCTGGCCTGAAAGGGACGAAGTATGGATGTGGCGTAGCGCAGTGCGGTGCTTGCGTGGTGCATTTGGATGGAGAAGCAGTCCGTTCATGTGTGACCAGAGTGAGCCGCGCGGCAGGAAAAAAGGTAGTGACGATCGAAGGTTTGTCAGAAACAAATTCACACCCTGTCCAAAAAGCTTGGCAGGAAATTGACGTGCCGCAATGCGGTTACTGCCATTCGGGGCAGATCATGTCAGCTGCTGTGCTGCTGCGCGAAAAGCCAGAGCCCACCGACCAGGATATTGACGATGCGATGGCTGGTAACATTTGCCGCTGCGGCACATACCTGCGCATTCGTGAGGCGATCTATACAGCTGCCGAGTTGCAGAAGAAAACCAGTACGAAAGGGTAATATCATCCATTTTCAAATTCACTTTATGAAGCAAAAACCAGAAAATAGGATGAAGCAATTTGTTTCGAAAAAGGCCGCTGCAATGGTGTCTTTCTCCATTTTTATCATCGCCGTCGGAACATCCGCATTCAGAAAGGATGTGCCGGCAAAGGAGATTACATTCAATATTGTTAATCGTGATAGCGTGGCGTCTGTACAGGCTTTTGAGATCGTTTATAAAACGCTGATGAGCCCGCGCTGCATGAACTGCCACCCGGCGGGCGACGTGCCCCTGCAAGGTGACGACAGCCATTTGCATGCCATGGGACCCAAACGCGGCCTGGATGGGAAAGGCGTTTATGCCATGAAATGTTCCAATTGCCACCAGGAAAGCAACATCGCAGGCCTGCATATGCCTCCCGGAAACCCAGATTGGCACTTACCACCTGCTGCCATGAAAATGGTTTTTCAAGGAAAAAGTGCGCATGAGCTGGCCAAACAGCTGGTTGATAAAAAGCAAAATGGCAACAAGGATATGAAAAAGCTGATCGAGCATGCAGATGACGGACTTGTGCTGGCAGGCTGGAATCCTGGGGAAGGCAGAACATTACCGCCGGTAACGCACGCAGAATTTAAAAAAGCCTGGATCACTTGGCTACAAAGTGGCGCTTTTGCTCCCAAAAAATAACCTTAAACCGAAATCATCATGAACCAAGATAAAACAGGCCTGGACAGGCGCTCATTTTTGAAGGCTTCACTCATGTCCGGTGGTGGGCTGATGCTGACCGTTAGCTGGTTATCCAGCTTCAAATCTGCTGATAAAAGCGAAGTGCTGAACTTGCCTGAGCAGTGGGCGACATTGAATGGTTACATACATATCCTGCCTGATAATAAGGTAAAACTGATTTGTCCCAACCCTGAATTTGGACAGAATGTAATGACTTCATTGCCGATGATGCTGGCCGAAGAACTGGATGTTGATTGGAAAAATGTGAGCGTCGAAATGGGGCCACACGATCCGGCCAAACTCGGGGCGCAGTTTACAGGCGGAAGCAATTCCGTTCGCATGTACTGGAAACCGCTTCGCGAAGCCGGGGCCGCAGCCAGACAAATGCTGCGTGAAGCTGCCGCCCAAACCTGGAATGTAGCGGCTAGCGAAGTGACGACCAAGGCAGGAATCTTGTCGCATTCAAGCGGCAAATCAGCCAAGTATGGCGATATGGCCAGCAAAGCTGCCAGCGTGCCGGTGCCGAAAGATCTAAAATTGAAGGAGCCGAAGGACTTCACGATCGTCAGGAAATCTAAAAAGAATGTAGAAATACAGAAAATTACATCAGGCAAGCCGCTTTTCGGGTTGGATTATAGTGTGGACGGCATGCTCATTGCCATGATCCAGCACCCGCCCGCTTTCGGGATGAAACTCAAATCTTTCGATGCCGCCGAAGCATTGAAGATGCCTGGCATTAAAGATGTCTTCACCCTAAAATTATATGGGGATGATTTTGAACAAGGCGGTTTTGATACGCGCACGTTCAATGATCTGCTGGTGATAGTTGGTAATAGCACCTGGGAAGTGATCAGTGCGCGTAAGAAGCTCACTGCTAACTGGGAAGCCGCAGGTGATCGGAAAGAAATGATGGCAGGAAGGGACGGTAAGAAAAGAGAAATCACAGTCCCTGGTGCGCTGGAAAGTACAACCACACAAATGCAGCAAATGCAGGAATACGCAGCCCGACCGGCACAAGAATTGAGAAGGGACGGCGATCCGGAAGCCGCATTTAAGAATGCTGCCCAGGTGATCGAGCGGACATACAATGGGCCGTTCCTGGCGCATAATACCATGGAACCGATGAATTTCTTTGCCCATGTGACCGATGAAAAAGCCCTTTTGGTCGGGCCATTACAGGCTCCTGGCTGGACGGAGCCAACCCTGGCTAAGCTATTGAACCTTCCTGCCGACAAAATCGAAATACAAATGACGCGCATGGGCGGCGGTTTCGGTCGCAGGGCTTATGGACATTATCTTTACGAAGCAGCGCTGATTTCAAGAAAAGTTAAAGCGCCGGTGAAGCTGATGTATACCCGCGAAGACGATATGACTTATGGCATTTACCGCCCTATGTACACCGCTACTTACCGCGCGGCTTTGGATGCCAATAAAAACCTGATTGCATTTCATGTAAAAGGAGGCGGCATTCCCGAGCATCCGATACATGCAAACCGTTTTCCGGCCGGGGCTGTTGACAATTATCTGGCAGAAGGCTGGCAGATTGCGTCTAACATTACCATCGGCGCTTTCCGTGCTCCGCGTTCCAATTTCAACGCAGCTGCCGAGCAGTCGTTTTTGGATGAAGTGGCAGAAGCAGCTGGCAAAGATCCAATCGCATTCAGACTGGAACTTTTGAAAAGGGCAAAGGAAAAGCCCGTAGGCAAAAACAATGAATATGATGCAGACCGCTACGCGGGGGTGCTGAACCTGGTGCATGACAAATCAAACTGGGGCAAGCCTGGTAATGAAAAGTATAACCGTGGTGTGGCTGCTTATTTCTGCCACAATTCCTATGCAGCGCATGTGGTGGATATGGTAACGCGCGACGGCCAACCTTATGTGGAGCGGGTATTTAGTGCGATGGATTGCGGCATTGTTATAAATCCGGATGCTGCCACCAATATGGTCCAAGGGGCGGTTGTTGATGGGATCGGAAATGCATTTTACGGTCAGCTAACTCATAAAGAAGGTGCCGCCCAGCAAAGCAATTTTCATAATTACCGGATGATCCGGATTAACGAAGTTCCCAAAAGCATTGACGTTCATTTTGTCCAAAACGACCTAGACCCAACCGGGCTGGGGGAACCTCCGTTTCCACCGGTTTTTGGGGCAGTAGCCAATGCGTTATACAAGATGAAAGGCAAACGTTACTATAACCAGCCTTTTAAGGATGAAACGGAAAAGGTTATTTGACCGGAAAGGAATCAAAAGTTGGCGTCTAGTTTGGCAAGTGTAAAAGTAGAATTTTAGTTTACCCATAAAGCGCGATCGTATAATTATGTACGTCGCGCTTTTACTTTGGATTACATCTCACCGTTTTTTGAAATTATTTGCCCAGTAATATTGGTAGACATACCCGTAATCTGTGTAAGTCCCATCTGCGGGATAAGCCTGAAATTTGTGTCATCAAATTGAAATTTAAAAGGCTCAAACAAAAGACAATCATCATATGGAAACGCGAATATTAGGTAGTAGTGGACTGGAAGTTTCTGCTATCGGCATGGGATGCATGAATTTAAGCTTCGGCACTGGTCATGCAGTAGCGGTCAGCGAAGGCGTTAAAGTGATACGGGCGGGTTACGAAAAAGGCATTACTTTTTTCGATACTGCCGAAGCTTACGGGCCCTTAACCAATGAAGAGTTAGTCGGTGAAGCATTAAAGCCTTTTCGTAAAGAAGTAATCATCGCTACCAAATTTGGAATGATTTCCGACACAGGTATCAATAGTCAGCCTACTCACATCCGCAAGGTGGTTGAAGCTTCATTAAAGAGGCTCCAAACAGACTATATCGATTTACTTTACCAGCACAGGGTTGATCCCAATGTACCCATCGAGGATGTGGCAGGCACGGTGCGCGACTTGATTGCCGAAGGTAAGGTGAAGTATTTCGGGCTTTCAGAAGCGGGTGCTGATACGATCAGAAGAGCCCACTTGGTTCAATCTGTCACTGCTGTACAAAATCAATATTCAGCCTGGACGCGGGAACCGGAAGCTGCGGTAATTCCAACATGTGAAGAACTTGGCATTGGTTTTGTGCCATGGGGGCCGCTAGGAACCGGATTTTTAACGGGCACAATATCGCCGGACGCAACATTCGATGCTGCAACAGACCTTCGGGCGTCATTTCCCAGGTTTACAAAAGAAGCCATGAAGGCTAATATGCCATTAGTGACGATGCTGGCCGAGATTGCCGCACGGAAAGGCGCATCTACTGTTCAGATCGCACTTGCCTGGTTACTAGCTCAGAAGCCCTTTATTGTACCCATTCCTGGAATGGATAAGATCGCCTACATTGACGACAACATTAAATCCGCAGAAGTGTCGCTTACCGCAGAAGATTTGCGGGAAATCGAAAACGGGCTTTCACAGATCAAAATTCAAGGTGAAAGACTCAATAAGGACCTACTAAACTTGTCAGAATAGCAGTAATTAATTTCATCAATTCTTATCATTAAACTTAAAAATCAACATGAAAACCAGGAAGTTAGGAAGCAACGGATTAGAAGTATCCGAGATAGGATTTGGTTGTATGGGTCTGAATTTCTCATATGGTCACAGCATCAGTAAAGAAGATTCCATCTCCTTGTTACGGGCAGCCGTAGAAAAAGGAATCACCTTTTTTGATACCGCCGAAGTGTATGGTCCATATACCAATGAAGAAATCGTTGGCGAAGCATTCGCTCCAATGCGTGAGCAGGTGGTGATCGCGACAAAATTTGGCTTCAACATTCAGGACGGCAAAATGGCAGGCACCAACAGCCACCCCGAGCAGATCAGAAAGGCGGTCGAAGGGAGCCTTAAACGGTTGAATACTGATTACATTGATCTTTTGTATCAGCACCGTGTTGACCCAAATGTTCCTATCGAAGATGTCGCAGGAACTGTGAAAGAATTGATTGGCGAAGGGAAGGTAAAATACTTTGGACTCTCCGAAGCAGGTGCCGACACAATCCGAAAGGCGCATGCCGTGCAACCCGTTTGTGCTCTGCAGAATGAATATTCACTCTGGTTCCGCAAACCGGAAGACGAAATTATTCCGCTACTGGAAGAATTGGGTATTGGCCTGGTGCCTTATAGCCCGCTGGGCAAAGGCTTTTTGACCGGCGCGTTTGACGAAAAGACAGAGATTGCAGCCAATGATTTTCGTCAGAACTCTCCTCGTTTTAGCCCGGAAGCAAGAAAAGCAAACCTGGCTTTTGTTGACCTGCTCAAAGATTTTGCATCTACAAAAAGCGCCACACCAGCTCAAATTGCATTGGCTTGGCTGATAGCCCAGAAACCGTGGATTTCTCCAATCCCAGGCACGACGAAATTGCACCGGTTGGAAGAAAACATTGGCGCTGCCAGTGTAGAACTTACGCAGGAAGAAGTGAAGGCCATCACCGGGGAAGCAAACAGATTACAGGTAACAGGTGGTCGTTATGTCGAAAGCATTGAGAAAACGACCGGGCTCTAATATTCTTCCGACGGCTCAAATCCAAATGATAATATTCCTTAAAATTCAATCTCTGATAAAGCCCATTCTTAGTTTGGGCTTTATCTTCTTGTCACTGTTATCCTTTGCCAGTTCAGCCGGCCGGCACGATCAGTCAGTAAGCCAAACCAATTCAAAGGTCAGGACGAAAGTTCTTGTCATTGGGGCTAGCGGAAGCCTTGCCAGGTTTGTGATTGATACGCTGCAAAAGCGAAGCGATCTGCATCTAACGCTACTGGCACGCGACAAAAGCAAGATCAATAATAATACGTCCGGATGCACAATCGTGGAAGCGGATGTTTTTGATTACCCCAAGCTTAAAGCCGCCATTGCTGGTCAGGATGTAGTGTATATTAACCTGGCTGGCGAGCTGGAAGCAATGACAAAAAACATTGTAAATGGTATGAAAGAGACAGGCGTAAAACGGGTTATTGCTATCAGTTCAATAGGTATCTATCAGACGCCCCTGAAACCAGTTCTGGTACCGTACCGGAAGTTGGCCGATGTCCTGGAAGGCTCGGGCCTGACATACACCATTCTACGCCCAAATTGGTTTACAAATGGGAATGAAATAGATTATGTCCTGACGAAAAAGGGTCAACCTGAGATAGGTACAGCAATTTCCAGAAGAAGCATTGCTGCCTTCATTGCCTGGTTAGTTACAAATCCAGAAAAACATTTAAACGAAAATCTTGGGATTAGCAAGCCTAGGTAGGGTAAAGAATGGCAATCGTGTATGATTGCTAAATTGACAGATAAAACAAAACCATATGAAAACAGTAACATTAAACAACGGCGTAGAAATGCCAATATTAGGTTTGGGTGTTTATCAAATTCCTAACCATTCAGAGTGTCAAAAAGTAGTTACCGATGCTCTGGAACTTGGCTACCGCTCGATCGACACCGCTGCTGGTTATCAAAATGAAGAAGCAGTGGGAATAGCTATTAAGGATAGCGGCGTGAACCGGGAAGAGCTTTTTGTGACTACGAAATTGTGGATTTCAGACAATGGTTACCAAAAAACCAAAGCAGCATTCCAGACCTCATTAAACAAACTACAACTCGACTATTTGGATCTGTACCTGATTCATCAGCCCTATGGCGATGTGCATGGCTCATGGCGGGCAATGGAAGAGCTGTATGAGACTGGAAAAGTCAGGGCGATCGGCGTAAGTAATTTCTTTGATGACCGTGTGATGGATTTGATCGTCAACAACAAGATAGTCCCGGCAGTCAACCAGGTCGAAACACATCCTTTTTACCAGCGGGAACAGGATCTTGCATTTTCAAAGGAGAATGGTGTACAGCTGGAATCCTGGGCTTCATTTGCGGAAGGGTGTAATGAAATGTTCACCAATGAACTGCTTTCTTCGATTGGGGCAAAATATAATAAGTCAGTTGCCCAGGTTGTTTTGTGCTGGCTCATTCAACGCGGCATCGTGGTGATACCTAAATCGGTCCGCCGCGAAAGAATGAAGGAAAACTTCGAAGTTTTTGACATTGAACTGACCGCAGAAGATATGCATGCAATTGCAACAATGGACACAAATGAAAGTCTGTTTTTCAGCCACCGTGATCCATCAATCATCAAATGGTTTTCGACAATGATTAGGTAAGAGAATTATCGCCTGAAAACCAAAAACAGCCCGTAAGCATTTGGCTTACGGGCTGTTTGCATTACTGTACATATTATTCATTAAACGTATCAGGGCAGCTTTAAGCCCTGCAGCCATCGTGCAACCTGTCCATCAACCTGCACTTGCTTGTCACCCTGCATTACAAACAAGACGCCATCCCGCTCGATACCACCCTGCGTAGAGAAACCATCAAGCACATTGCTTTCAGCTGCAAGGCTCTTGACCTGATCGAAACTGGTACCGATACCATAGCCGGCATTGGTATTGAAGGGGGCGATCGTTTTTCCTTTAAGGTTATACTGGGCCAGAAAGCTCCTAATTGGCGGCGGCAGCTGCATTCCCCACGTAGGAAAGCCCAGGAAAATCATTTCATATTTCTCGATTGAATCGATCCTGGTCGCCAGTGGCGGCAAAAAGCCTGACGCATTTTCCCGGGCAACCTGATCGACCGTAGTCCTGTAATCGGCTGGATACGGGTTTTGTAATTCCAATGTAACCAGTTTTCCGCCCACCTTTTGCTGGATGATCTCAGCGACTGCCTTTGTGTTTTTTGTACGGGAAAGGTACACGATCAGGATCCGGTCCGCAGATACATTCATTGTCGGCGCTTGGGTAACGTCCGGCTGTCCGCTGGTCGAACATGAAAGCACCGCGAGCAGCAAAACGATCGACATTAAGAAACTACTTTTCATACAATTGTCAGCTCACACTTCTTTCGTTTAATTCAGCACCCGGTACTCATTAGGCGTACAGCCCACACGCTGTTTAAAAAGCCGCGTGAAATGCTGCGGATACTTAAACCCCAGATCATAAGCCACCTGAGCCACAGATTTTTCCAGATCAAAAATCCGTTCTTTGGCAATATCAATTACTTTGGCCTGAATGTACTCCTGGGCCGTTTTGCCGGTTTCTTTTTTAATAACATCACCGAAATAGTTTGCCGAAAGATTGAGCTCGGCCGCACACCAGGCTACGGATGGAAGCCCGTTTTCGTAAGGCTTTTCTGAGGAATAATAGCCATTCAATACACCTTCGAAGCGCTCGATGATGCTGTTGTTTGAATGATCACGTGTGATAAACTGCCGATCATAAAAGCGGGTGCAATAATCCAACAGCAATTCAATATTAGACGAGATCAATTTGCGGCTATGTTTGTCGATAGATTGGTCGAGTTCATGCTGGATTTTTCCGAAAAGGTCTAGAATAATCTGTCTTTCCTTGTCTGAAACGTGTAGGGCTTCATTGACGTCGTAGGAAAAGAACGAGTAATCCTGAATTTGCCTTCCCAGCGGTGTTCCCTTAATAAGGTCGGGATGGAACAATAGTGCCCAGCCCTTCGGCTCAAAAGTTTTGACACCAGGCAGCACGCCCATCACCTGACCTGGCGCGATAAATACAAGCGTACCTTCCTGATAATCATAGTGGCTGCGGCCATATTTCAATTCTCCACAATCCAGCTCCTTCAAATACACCGCATAAAGCCCAAAATTGAAGGTCTTTGCTGGCATGGGCTCTGCTTTGGACAAGTCCAGCAGGGTTACCAGCGGATGCTGCGTTTTTACTCCACGCATGTTATTGTAGGCAGCAACACTATCAAGCTTAACAATCTCTTCCATAATCTTTTATTGTTTACTGACTTAAAGTTACGCAGTAGGCTTGCTATCAAAAAGTCCAGGCATGCGAATCGGTAATAATGGTAGCTAAAACCGTAATCTGTATCCTACTTGACTAGCCGGAGCGAGTGAAATTTGCATTATCAATTCATAGCAACGAACAAATGGAAAGCAGGAGAAATTTTATCAAAGCTACGACGGCGCTGGGTGCTGGGCTTTTCGTGCCGTCCATACAGTCAAATGCACAACCGGCCAAACCGGCCGCCAAACTTAAAACAAGGACGCTTGGCAGTGGAAAGAATAAAATCGAGGTTTCTTCGATCGGGCTGGGTTGCATGGGCATGAGCTATCACCGCAGCTTTATTCCCGACAAAAAATACATGGTTTCCCTTATTCATAAAGGACTGGATATGGGCGTTACTTTTTTCGACACCGCAGAAGCTTACGGACCTTACCGGAATGAAGAGTTGGTGGGCGAGGCGCTAGGTGCGAAACGCAAGGACATTGTGCTGTGCACCAAGTTCGGTTTCAACATTCAGGATGGAAAGCTGGCCGGCACCAATAGCGACCCAAAGCATGTTCGTGCCGTGGTCGAACAATCTCTAAAACGACTGAAAACAGATTACATAGACCTTCTTTATCAACACCGGGTAGACCCGAATGTGCCGGTTGAAGATGTGGCCGGAACAGTTAAAGACATGATCAAAGAAGGAAAGGTTAAGCATTTTGGGATGAGTGAAGCAAGCTCCGAATCCATCCGAAAAGCACACGCCGTGCAGCCGCTCACCGCGCTGCAAAGCGAATATTCTCTAATGACCCGCCAGCCAGAGCAAGATGTGATCAAAACCTGCCAGGAGCTCGGGATTGGATTTGTTCCTTACAGCCCGTTAAGCCGTGGTTTTCTTTCCGGGTACATTACCCAGAATACCAAATACAATCCAGCCAATGACAACCGTCCATCGCTGCCCCGCTATCAGGCCGATGCGATTAATGCCAACTGGGTGATGATTGATACACTCAAAACTTTCGGCGACCAGCGGGGACTTTCCGCTGCCCAAGTCGCATTAGCATGGCTGCTGGCGCAGAAACCTTGGATCGTGCCCATTCCCGGAACGACCAAGCTCGCGCATTTGCAGGAAAATCTTTGGGCAATGGATTACCAGTTCACGCCTGACGAGCTTGGTGAATTAACTGCGGATCTGGACAAGATCACGATCGTAGGCGACCGTTACAGCGGCCAGTCCGCCGAGCGGGTAAATAAATAGGAATACACTTTGCATATTATGCAGAAGGAAGCTTTAAACAAATGGGAATGAAGAAAGTACTTATAATCGGTGCGAGCGGAAGCCTTGCCCGATTTGTAATCGATGCTGTTAAAGCGCTCGATGAGACCCGACTAACATTATTTGTTAGAAACCGCCGCAGATTGCACCAGGGTGCCGAGCAAGGAACCACCGTTATTGAAGGCGATGCGATAGATTTCCACAGCGTACGCCAGGCAATCAGCGGACAAGATATTGTATATGTGAACCTGGCGGGTGATCTGGAAACCTTGGGGGCCAATATTGTGAAAGCAATGCAGGACACCTATGTAGAGCGCATTATTGCAATCAGCTCTATTGGAATTTACCAAACGCCTTTACGTCCGGTCCTGACACCTTATAGAAAGTTGGCAGATATAGTCGAAAACTCCGGGTTGACCTACACGATCCTTAGACCCGATTGGTTTACCAGCGATAATGAGGTCGACTACAGGCTAACCCAAAAAGGCGAGCCTGAATCAGGCACCGCTATTTCCCGAAAAAGTATTGCTGCATTTGTTGCGAAAATTGTGGAGAACCCCGATTTGCATCAAAACGAAAACCTTGGAATCAGCAAGCCGGAGTAGCATTTCTGGCTTGTTAATCAAAACTTAAACTAATATGATCATGCAACAAGTAAAAGCATACGGAACAGAAGATCCTTCGACTCCACTACACGAGCTAACCATTAAGCGTAGAGCGCTTCAAGCCCACGACGTTCAAATGGAAATATTATTTTGTGGCATTTGCCACTCCGATCTGCACCAGGTAAAAGCCGACTTTGGACAGTATCCCCCGCCCATCGTACCAGGTCATGAAATATTGGGTAGAATAACGGCAGTCGGTGATCATGTCAAAAACTTCAAAGTGGGCGACCTGGCTGGTATTGGTTGTATCGTTGACAGCTGCGACCATTGCGAGTATTGTAATGAAGGCATTGAGCAGTTTTGCCAACAGGGTGTAACATTCTCTTTCAACAGTCCCGACAAAGTTTCAGGCGGGCACACGTTCGGTGGTTTTTCTAAGAGCTACGTTTGCAACGAGAGATATGTGCTGAAAATGCCTGCGTTCGAAAATTTAGCAGCTGCGGCCCCGCTGCTCTGCGCGGGAATTACTGTCTACTCGCCGCTGAAACACTGGGGTGCCGGGCCAGGCAAAAAGGTAGGCGTGTTGGGCATTGGTGGTTTGGGCCACGTGGCTATCAAAATTGCAAAAGCAATGGGTGCCGAAGTGGTTGTTTTTACCACATCAGAGAGTAAAGTGGAAGATGCCAAACGTCTGGGCGCTGACTTCGCTGTGTTATCGAGCGATGCCGATGCGATGGCGGCCTACACAAATAAGCTGCATTTCATCATTGATACTGTTTCAGCTAAACATGATGTGAACACATACCTTGGTCTTCTTCGCCATGATGGAACAGTCGTGCTAGTCGGCCTTCCCCCACAACCGCTTGAAATCGGTGCATTTAATGTAGTGATGGGAAGAAAGAGCTTCGCCGGATCCAATATTGGGGGCATTGCCGAAACACAGGAAATGCTTGATTTCTGCTTTGAGCACAACATCACTGCTGATAGAGAAATTATTAATATTCAGGACGTAAACACAGCGTTCGAGCGTCTTGAAAAGGGTGATGTGAAATACCGATTTGTGATTGATATGGCATCTTTGACCCAATAGCGGACCCAACAAATCAAAGCGGGGAAGAACCAAAATGTTCCCCGCTTTAAAAAAATACAAAACGATTATTCTAATATGTCAGAAAGTGGAAGCAATCGATTGTAAAATAATCCACTTGCCATTACGTTTTTCCAGCTTCATTTGCTGCTGCAAACGCCATGTATTCCTGCTG
This sequence comes from Dyadobacter sp. CY351, assembly GCF_021502625.1. NCBI lineage: Bacteria > Pseudomonadati > Bacteroidota > Cytophagia > Cytophagales > Spirosomataceae > Dyadobacter > Dyadobacter sp. CY351. The sequence continues at coordinate 13,642 of NZ_JAKFFU010000007.1, forward strand.
CCCCATATACGGGCGTCAACCATGTTCTTTACGGTTACGTCGGCATTATTACCATTTAACGTTATCTGATGGTCAACCTCTTTGGCAGAATAATACTTCATAGTCTCTTTTTGTACTTCGCCAAACCATTCTAATTTCGGTTGCACGTAGCCTGTCATGTGGGTCAGCGTATAATGCTCGTCCAAAATATTATTCATTGATGCCGTATCCCTTGCTACCATAAGCTGGCCTAATTGCCTCACTGTGGCAAGGACCGCCCCTTCTTCGTTTATTGTATTTTGCAGCATTGCTGGTTTTTTGTTTTGAGCTGGCACCTGAATTGAGCTGCCTAGTATGAATGCTATTAAAAGGATGTGTTTCATAAAACAAAAGTCCCCTTTTTACATCGCGTAGCTTATACTGATTACTTGAATCGCTACCATTTTTACTGGTATTCTGCCGGTATCTCGTACCCCCGACAACAATCTGATAATCTGGCAGAACCCCATAAATCTCACAGGTAATAATGGTAATTCAAACCGTAATCAGTATAACCATTTCGTTAAGGAATGCCTCGAAATTTGTTCCAGGATATTTGCTGAATTGTCAGCAAAAACATGATAAGCTTAAAACATAAAATGATGAGCACAACAAAAGATATTATAGTACTTACTGGTGCCGGCCAGATTGGAATGGCGATCGCCAGAAGAATGGCTTATGGAAAGAGAATTCTTGTAGCCGACTGGAAATTAGAGAATGCCCAGGCGGTTGTAAAAACATTGAATGAAGCTGGCTTTGATGCGGTTGCTTTCAAAGTAGATATCTCTTCCAAAGAATCCATTCTCGAATTAATTGAAGCGGCAAGCAAAGAAGGGGAAATCGCTATGCTGATCAATGCGGCGGGATTATCGCCTAGCCAGTCTACAAAGGAGCACATTCTTGAAGTAGACTTGTACGGAACTTCCGTATTACTCGAAGAGTTTGGCAAAGTGATCAAAAAAGGTGGCTCGGGCGTCACAATCTCCAGTCAATCCGGCCACAGAATGCCAGCACTTACCCCACAAGAAGATAGATTATTAGCATTAACTCCTGCCGACGAATTGTTAGAGCTCGAAATGCTCAAACCTGAAAACATCAAAGATACGCTTCATGCCTATCAGATGGCCAAGCGCTGCAACGCCAAACGCGTGATGGCCGAAGCTGTCAAGTGGGGCGAGCGAGGTGCCCGGATTAATTCAATTTCGCCAGGAATTATTGTCACACCGCTGGCCCTGGACGAGTTTAATGGTCCGAGAGGCGATTTTTACAAAAATATGTTCGCCAAATCGCCAGCCGGTCGCCCAGGCATTGCTGATGAAGTTGCCAACGTGGCCGAGTTACTGATGTCAGAAAAAGGTGCATTTATAACTGGTGCCGACTTTCTCATTGATGGCGGTGCCACCGCATCGTTCTTCTACGGCCCCCTACAACCTGAAAACAATTAAACATGCCTGGTAAACCAAAATTTCACTACGGCTACGTAATCGTAGTCTGCTGCTGCCTGATTATGGGCATTGACATTGGACTGGTCATGAGCTGTGCGGGTGTTTTCTACAAACCTGTAAGCTCCGACCTTGGCGTTTCAGTCGGGGATTTCGGACTTTACATGACTTTCATTTATGCTTTATCCTTTTTGATGCTCTCTCTTGCGGGGAAGATGATGGAAAAATTCAGCGCAAGGTGGCTACTCACGATCAGTTCCGGGATTTTAGGACTCGTATATATCAGTATGTCAACATTCCAGGCAGTGTGGCAGTTTTATGCTGCGGGGACGTTGATCGGTGTGGCACTTGCTTTTCTTTTATATCTGAGCTATCCCGTTTTAATCAATCGATGGTTTAAAGTTAGGGTCGGTTTTTTCATCGGCCTGTGTAGTGCTGCCTCGGGTGTGGGTGGGGTATTATTCAATCCACTCGCTGGTCGTTTAATCGCGGAATACGGTTGGAGAAATACCTACCTGATCTTTGGGATTGCCATTTTATTAATAGTAACCCCACTGCTTGCATTATTGCTTCGCAGCCATCCCCAGGACATTGGTTTAGCTCCTTTTGGAAGTGATCACCAACAAAACAGCGGAATGCCTATGGGAGTCACCTTTCAGCAGGCTACCAAGAGCCCCGTTTTCTATTTGCTGCTTGTGTTTGCTTTTTTTATGATTTCAGTCTCAACATTGAATTTGTTCCTGCCCACTTACATTACTAGCTCCGGATATTCGGTTCAGCAGTCGGCCCTGGTAGCTTCCTTGGTCATGTTGGGCGTCACCATTGGAAAGGTAGCACTAGGTTGGATAAATGACATAAGCCCTCTGAGGGGTGTTTTAACTTCTACAGGACTTGGAATTTTAGGATTAGTCTTCTTGCTAACGGGGCAAAGTAACATCGCATTCATGCTTGTTGGCGCTTTCCTGTTTGGCTGGGCATATGCGGGTGTAACTGTGGAAACAGCTCTGCTAGTCCGTTCAGTTTTTGGCAGCAAAGATTATGCTCGTATTTTTTCCATCATTTCCATAGCGCTGGCTGCAGGTGGGGCGGTTATGGCTGGGGGGTGGGGTTACCTTGCTGACTTTATTGATTTCAAATTTATCCTCATTGCTGGCATCGGGTGTTTAGTGATTTCAGCTTCAATCGGCCTTTACGCATTATTTAATAGAAAGATGTATTGAATAAATAAATGAGCTTATTTGAAAGCCAATCCGCCACGGGATCATTCATCGTCTCATAGTTCTTCCATTGTAGAAGCTGTATCCCCGGTATGTAATCACTATAAGGTGCATAAAAAATCGGTGGTTTAAACGAACTATTCTCCTTGACTGTTGATATAGTATTTGCAAGCTGTGAGAGCCCTTATTAGTTTAATCAATGAAATATGTGACACGTTTAACTGTAATCTTTCCCATTTAGCTTTACTGATAATTGATCTAAAATCCGTGCAACTTCCTTAATCCGCTCCACAATCCGGATATTCTTTTCTTGCAAAACAACCAATCGTTCGAAATTGTCGCTATTCCTAATATGCAGGGCCAAAATTCGGTCTTGTACTAAGGATAATCTCTCATTGTTGAAAGAATGGTATCTGGTTGAAGGGGTTGATTGTTTCATCTGAGATCTGGTGATAGTTCCCTGGAAGCTTCCAGGTTACCCTGATTACAGTGGTTTCCACTATCAGGAATAATTTTTTACTTGGCTCCGGCTTTGAATTATTCTTAATAGAATGGGACCAAACATACCCGGATTTGATAAACCTAATTTGGATAAACTTGAATTTAGAAGTATTGAAGAGTTAGAAGCCTATGAACAAATCCTTAATGGAAATAGGTTGAAATGTCAGCTTCAAATTGATCAGCTGACAAAAATGCTGTATCGGCTTTACAAGATCAAAGTCATGGATTAGCTGACCATTAACAGGTATGGATTTAAAAGGCCCGTTTTTTTACCAATCTGAATATATGGGCAATAAGCAACTTTTAGTGATGATCGACGATGATACCGACGATCATGAAATATTTAAAATGGCCATCAACGAGCTTAATGAACCATTGCAATGCCTGTTTTTTTTAGACTGTGAATCTGCAATAGCACATTTTTCAATAAACACGTCAACACCTCCCGGATATGTCTTCATCGATCTGAGGCTGCCCAGGATAGATGGTGACGAGTGTTTGGAAGAGTTGCAAAAGTTAAAACAGTTCGATGGGCCGTGGCTTGTGGCATATTCTTCTTCTATCCCGACGGAATACCGCAGCAAGCTATCCCGAATTGGGGTGGACCAGTTTATCGAAAAGACAGGGTCGATACAACAGCTTACCAGTCAAATACAGAATTTGCTCTTAACGAGCTAATTACAATTGATGTTGGATCATTCTTACACCAGCTGTTTACTCTTACAAATGGACAAAACAACCAATTCAACATGGCCGCAGGCCGATATCAAGTTGACAATACGAGAATTTTTGAAAGTTTATCAAAAAAACCCGTTGGCAATGGCTAAACTGCAGTCGCTTATTGAATCGCAACCAGCTCTTAAAGAAGGGTCACATCACTGGCGGCCCACCTCTGAGGACGGAAGGGAATTTACTTTACAAAGACCCCACACAGACAATCTTCCATACGTTCTGGCCTGGTCGCAAATATTAGATGATCGCGAAGTCTTATGTGCGATAAATTTGGACCAGCGTAAGCAAGCCGCATTGTATGTGACAATAGATCAAGCCATGTATGCCCAAGATGAAAAACTGTACCGCTTTTTAGGACCTGGACAAATCCCAGCGGAATTAAATATAGAGGATAGGAATGGAAAATCGGTCCGGCTTACCATACCGCCTAATACACTTGTCATTTATGGGAAGCGATCAATGCTTTTGTAGTTTTCAGAGAAAGTAAATGCTCACGGATGGATCGATAATTGCTAGGGCACCGCTTCGCAGAAATATTGGACATCAAAAAACTTTATGGCATTTATTGATAGAGTATTACAAACCCCATCATATGGGTGGTCTGATCAGGCAGGTGAGCTGATCAAACCAAAGGCAGGACAGATTTTAACGGAATTTTTTACCAGGTTGAATGTCTTTGCAGACCGCAGGAACTGGCTTCCCTTAATGAGCTGGGTCAAGGTGCTGTGCACAATACCATTACTGATGCTATTTCTTTTTAAGTTTATCAGCTTACCCTTATTTGCCGCAGCCTTTGTATATAGCATGATTATTATGGGCACGCACGGCACGATTTGGCATCACCGGTATTGTACCCATGGCGCATATAAATTCCGCAACAAATTCTGGCGGATTGTCACGCAAAATCTGACTGTCAGCATGATTCCAGAAGAGATCTATGCAATTTCCCATCATGTCCATCATGCCAAATCTGACCAGCCAGGCGATCCCTATAATGCACGGGCTGGTTTCCTTTACTGCTTTCTGGCCGATGTCAACCATCAGCCCATTGCAAAAGAGCTGAGTGAAGCGGATTACAACCGTGTAAGGCTGCTTATGAAACATACAGGCGTTGAAGGCAATTCCTACAAGCAATATCAAAAATGGGGCTCTTACGTTCCCCTAGGTCAGGCACTTTTTGCCTGGCTGCTAAACTGGTCGTTTTGGTACTTTTTATTCTATGCTGTTGGGGGGCATGCACTGGCTTGTTGCCTTTTTGGTGCTGCCGGCTTTTGGGCCGTTGGCGTACGTACGTTTAACTATGAAGGGCATGGTAAAGGCAAGAATCTGCAAGTTATCGGCGTAGACTTTAACACAAAAGATCAATCTATAAACCAGGTTTGGCCCGGTATCGTTGCAGGCGAATGGCATAATAACCACCATTTGTACCCCAAGAGTGCACGTAGCGGTTTTAAGCCTTACCAGGTTGACTTAGCATGGTACTATATCAAATTTATGTATATGATTGGCGCAGTTACCAGCTACAAGGATTCAAAGCAGGATTTTTTAAAGCGATACCATACGCCATATTTGCAAAATCAAAAGGTTTAACTTGCTCCGCATAGCATTTAATGCGTTGCTTATATACATCTGAGCTCAGTTCAACTGAATTTATGGTAGGATTAGAGCAGTAAGACTACAGTTGACATTTCAAACAACGTTTGTTAATGTGAATCAGCAAATCTATTCTTAGTATCACATCAATAATTGATTTTTCAATATCGGGGAAGCGATTGCCGATATCGGGGAAGTCAAAAATTTTAAATTTATACATATTTTATCTTTCCAGAATACTTAGGATACGTATAAGTGTTAGGTAATCCAGAATAGGCACGGTTTTTATGTATGGCGTTGACTTTCAAAAACTTATCGTACACTAAATTCCGCTGTTTATGATTTTAAAAATGGACAGGTTGCCCATCGAGCTGCCAACACCCAACAATCCATCACCCAATGATGCCGCCGCTCTTCAGGAATTGCTAGGAGGCAAGTTTGGAGAAATGTCTACTTTGATGAACTACACTTTTCAGTCGTTCAATTTCAGGGGAAAGAAACGTTTAAAGCCTTTTTACGACGTTACAGCCAGTATTGCAGGTGAAGAGTATAGCCACATTGAAGTCGTTTCCTATGCAATCAATCTGCTTCTGACGGGAACAACCAAAAGAGGTTTTGACCCTGAGCCTGGCCCATTGAATGAGAGCGTCAATGCGCGCATTTCCCGCCATTTCTTATCCAGCGGACAAGCGTCGCTGCCGATGGACTCTATGGGTGACTGGTGGACCGGACAAAATGTGTTTAGTAGTGGTAACCTTAAGCTGGATTTACTTCACAATTTCTTCCTGGAATGTGGTGCCCGTGCCAACAAAATGCGCGTTTACGAAATGGTCACCGATCCTACGGCACGAGAAATGGTCGGTTTCTTACTGGTTCGTGGCGGGCTACACGTAGTGGCATATGCCAGGGCACTGGAAGTGCTTACGGGTGTAGCAGTAACGAAACTTGTTCCTGTTCCCGATTTAAGCAACAAGGCATTTAAGGAAACTAGGAAATACGAAGAGAATGGTGTACACCGCAAACTATATACGTTTAGCAAAGAAGACTATCAGACTGCTGGCTTAATTTTTAACGGGCCGCATCCGGAAGATGGTCAGCCATTAGAGGTGATTTTTGGTTCCCCCGAAGGATACCCAATGCCAGACCTAGAGGAGGAGCCACAACTTAATTCACCTGGTGAAGACGGCATTGATCCTGAAATGTTTGCCGATATCGCCAAAAAGCTAGGTATAAAAATCTAAATGGTGCCAGATCCGAGAATAAATAAAAGGGGTCTAGTTATAACGAGGTTGCAAAAAGTAACCTCGTTATTTTTTATAAAATATACAAAGCTCTTTTACTAATGAATATTTATAAAGAAGTCTAAGTGTACTTTGTTAAAACTTCGATTTTTAAGACGGCCAAGTCATCAAGACGTGCGCTACCGGTATTGTTGTAAATTGCTTAAGCGGGTTATTTTACAAAAGACTTGCTGGATAGACAAAGCCAAGTTTTTTGGGTATTGCAATCAGAAGTTATTTGGGGCTGCACACCTTTTCCAGTAGTCGATCATCACTTTAATTGTTTCTTTAATTTCACCAAATTTACCGGGCTTAACAAAAAAGCCTTGTGCAGATGTGCTATATGCGTCGATAACTACCTGCTGGTTAATCGCAGTGGTAAAGTAAACGTAGGGAATGCATTTAAGGCTAAGTTCTGCATCGGTCTGCAGCTTTCTTCTAAGCTCCAGTCCATTTAGCTGTGGTAGGTTGATATCTGAAATAATAATGAAAGGTCGCTCTTGGCTTGAATAAAGGTAATCCAATGCGGACTGGCCATCTGAAAAATATATCCTTTGGTTAGGGTACCCGAGCTCATTGAAAACTTCTTCTAATACATACTGGTCATCTGCATCATCTTCTATGATGATAATTGGGCCATTTTTATCCATTGGGTAGTATCAGAAATTAAGGCTTAAAGTAGATGCAAACATATATACGCAGCTTGTCATTTTTAGATCACACTCACAAAAAGTAACATTTAAATAGGCGAGTGGTAAGTCACCGCTTGATTCCTTTAATGTTAAATACTGTGCTACCCTCAATAACTTTCTTTAAATTAAGCAACAATTATTTGGAAATGGGGCACTTACAGCCCGCATCCTGTACCTTACCTAACCTTTTTAATGAATTCAATTGAACCACATCATATTGTTGCCATCGGCGCATCGGCCGGGGGCCTTGATGAGCTGGTTGCCTTTTTTGAAAATACACCCCTGGATGGCGTCGCCTATGTTGTAGTCCAGCATTTATCTGCTGATTATGAAAGCAGGTTGGCAGAAGTCTTGTCCCGGTACAGCAAGCTGGCCATGGTTCAGGCGGTAGAAGGGATGGACTTGCGCTCCAATTTTGTCTATGTAATCCCCGGAGATAAGTTTATGACCATTGAAAGGGGCCACTTACATTTAAGCGATAAATCCAGTGTGCGCAGCCCGCACATGACCATCAACACCTTCTTATCTTCCCTTGCTGCGGACTGTGGTCCCAAGGCAATTGGCGTTATCCTGTCGGGCCTTGGCTCTGATGGCAGCGATGGCGTGAAAGCCATCAAAAAGGCAGGCGGGATGGTAATCGCCCGAAACCCGGATACCACCGAATTCAACAGCATGCCTTCCAATGCGGTTGCAACGGGAATGGTAGATTTTATTGTCGAGCCCCAGGCCATGCCGGCTACGATTCAAGATTACGTCCAGCGGGAAATTGATTTACTGGCGGCCAGCATTTCGGATGGAGAGAATATGGCCAGTTTGATTGAGCTTATTAGCCAGCAGCTTCCACTGGATTTCTCAGATTACAAGCAGTCTACTATTCTGCGCCGGATCAAAAGAAGGGCTGCCTATAATAACTTTGAGCAGCTCGAAAATTACCTCGAATTCGCCAAAGGTTCTCCCAATGAAATAGACGCGCTTGCCAAAGATTTCCTGATCAGTGTGACCGCTTTTTTCAGGGACACCGAAGCATTTGATGCGCTGGAAAAACGCATTCTGCCTTCCATCATTAAAAGTCTTTCTACTGGCCAGGAAATCCGAATATGGGTTACTGGTTGTGCTACTGGCGAAGAAGCCTATTCGATGGCAATCCTTCTGCGCGAGCTTTTAGCAGACAAGATCCAGGACCATGAAGTAAAAATCTTCGCTACCGATATTGACAGCGCTGCCCTTACGCATGCTGGTAAAGGCATCTACACTGCTGCCGTGGTGTCCAAGATGCCACAACCTTACCTGGAAAGGTACTTTGTGCAGCAAGGGGAAGATTACAAGGTAAGTGCTGCATTACGGAAGATGGTCATCTTTTCCAGGCATGATCTGGTAAAAAACCCGCCATACTGCAATATGCACCTGATCAGCTGCCGCAATTTGCTAATCTATATGACGCCTACCTTGCAGCAGAAAATTTATCACATGCTTCTTTTTGGACTTAAATCCGAAGGATACCTGTTTTTAGGGTCTAGTGAGAACCCTTCGCCCATATTGAAAAGCCTTAAAGTCATTGATAAAAATGCAAAGATCTATAAGAAACTGGATGCAGTCCCATCAGTAAACTTTGAAACATTTACCGTGCCGGAATATACATATCATAAGCCGGCCAGCTTAGCGGTTTCTCAGCCGGAAGCAAATAAAACCCCCGACCGCACCCTGGATAGTGCAATCCATGAAACGGTACTTAATGAAGAGCAGCGCCTGCTTGTTTGTGTTGATGAAAACAACAAGGTGCTTAAATCTTATGGTCCTACTGATAGGTTTCTTACCCAAAAGATCCTGACATCAGATTTGACAGAACTTCTGCCTGGCCCCTTAAACATTGCATACAAGACAGCCTGCAAGAAGGTGAGCGAAACCCATAAAAAATCGGTGGTAACAGGTGTTGTGATCCAGCAGGGACAACAGGCAATCCAAGTAAACCTGTCGGTTAGCCCGATGGTCTTCAAAGGAAGGCCTAATGGGTTCTTGGTTGTACAGTTGACCGAGGATGAAGGTCCCGGCCTGCCAGCAGGTGCAATGCAGTTTGACGAGAAGCTTTATCTGGACGATTATACCAGGTTTTTAGAACAAGAAAACAGAGACCAAAAAGAGCAATTGGCCGCTGCCAGCGAAAAGCTGTTTGCACTCAACGAAAATATGCAGTCCTTTAATGAGGAGCTGCTCTCAGCCAACGAGGAGATGCAGAGTACCAATGAGGAAATGCAGTCCATCAATGAAGAGCTGCACACAATCAATGCGGATTACCAGTTAAAGAATCGGGAGCTATTAGAGCTTAACGATGATCTGAACAATTACTTCAAAAGCAATATTAATGGCCAGCTTTTTATTAGCTCGGACCTTCGGCTACTGCGGTTTTCGCCAGGAACAGTCCGACATATCAACTTGCTGGAAAGCGACATCGGGCGGCCCATCAGTAATATTTCGACCAATTTCAGGTTTGAAACCCTCTCTGAGGATATCAACAATGTACTGGAAAACGGTTATTCCATTACCCGAGAAATCCAGGCAAACGACGGCAAGTGGTACCAGGTCATGACCATGCCTTATATTCAGCAGGTCAGCAATAAAAGGACCGGCGCAATTATTACTTTCAATGACATTACCAGCCTAAAAGAGATACAACACCAGCTGGACAAAAAGAATGAAATCCTGGTCCGCATAAACGGCGACCTGGATAATTTTGTACATACGGCATCTCATGACTTGCTAGGACCACTGAGTAATATAGGTGTAAGTGTCGGGTTATTGAGTGAAATGCGGGCAGACGATGAAGAGCTAAAACCAATTTTAAACATTATTGACAATTCAGTCAATAAGTTCCAGGCCCTGGTCAAGGACATCGGCAGAGTTGCCAGAATTGAAGACGAAGCCATTTTGACCGAGATGGTAGAGCTGAATGAAATCCTGGACAGTATACTGTGGAGCCTGGGGGACAAGATTAGGCAGACCGGAGCGGTAATTACAAGCGATTTTAAAGTAGGTCAAATACTCTTTTCTAAAAAGAATTTGCGAAGCATCTTATTCAACCTGGTATCAAACGCTATCAAGTACCGATCAGAACATACACCTGTTGTCACCATCCAGACTGCTACGGTAGGCGAATTCACTGCGCTGACAGTCCAGGATAATGGGAGTGGGATGGCCGAAAATGATATTGATAAAATCTTTCATAAGTACCATAGGCTCCAAACTGACCATGAAGGCCAGGGGATCGGGCTTTATTTGGCTAAAAAAATAATCGATGCTGCCGGTGGCAGTATCCGGGTTGAAAGCACGCCTGGCAAGGGGAGCAAATTTGTGATCTATTTTCCAGTAGCCGTGCTACAATAACAGATAGCCAGTGCGTGCTACCTGTTAAGTGGCTTACCCAGATTGTCCACGCTTCATCACCAAATTATTATGGCAAAAAACAAAAAAGCCTTACCTGGAAAGGTTGTCGTCATTGGCACGTCTTCCGGTGGCCTGAATGCACTGAAAACATTGATCAACCAGCTGCAAGATAACTTTCCAGCACCCATACTGGTTGTCCAGCATATTTCAGCTGATGCTACGGGCAGCGTTCTTTTGGACGTGCTTAACAAGCAAACCAACATCCACTGTCAGCATGCTATAAATGGAGATAGCCTTAAAGACGGACATTTGTACCTGGCACCTTCTGATCACCATCTAATGATTGGTGATGACCAGAAGATCCTGGTTACCAAAGGGGCGCAGGAAAACCGCTCCCGGCCTGCGATTGATCCATTGTTTCGCTCTGCTGCTGTTGTTTTTGGCAGCAATGTGATTGGGGTCTTGCTCACGGGTTACCTGGATGATGGAACAGCCGGGATGATTGCGATCAAGCGGTGCGGCGGGACTTGTATAGTCCAAGACCCAACAGATGCAGAATATCCTGATATGCCTGCCAATGCGATTAAGCAGGTAGACGTGGATTTTTGTTTGCCCATTATGGAAATGGGCGGTTTGCTGTATCAGCTTCTGGCAGCAGAACCAGAAAAAAGCGGGCCTGTCCCAAAGGATATATTGATCGAGGCAAAAATTGCCAAACGCGTACTCAGTGATTTACCTGCTGTCAATTCGCTGGGCGACCAGGTGCCTTTCAACTGTCCAGGTTGTGGCGGTGTTTTATGGAAAGTGGACAAAGGCCCCTTGACGCGTTACCGCTGTCATACAGGTCACGCCTATACAGCGCAAGCCTTGATCGCCGAGCAAACTTTGAAGATCGAAGAAACGATGTGGACAGCCCTTCGCATGTTTGAAGAAAGAAGAAACCTTTTAACAACGTTTGCAAAAGAGCAAACCGGGGCAATTAAAAAATCGGCACTTGAAAGGGCCGAGCTTTCACAGGTGCACATTGACCGGATCAAGGCCATCCTGCTTGCAGATGACAAGGGAACTGCTCAGGATACACCCGCTTGATGCAGACTATTTTTAGTACTTAATTAACATCGAAAAGTAAACGGTTATGAATAAAAAAGGACCTATTGTAATTATAGAAGACGACATGGACGACCAGGACATCCTGTCGGAAATCTTCAAAGAACTGAATTATAAGAATGAACTGGTTTTTTTTGGAGACGGTGTACAAGCTTTGGAGTACTTAACACATATAAATATTGAACCTTTTCTTGTCCTTTCTGACATCAACATGCCAAAATTAAATGGGATGGAACTGTATGAAAAAATTCATAACAACGAAGATTTGAGACTCAAATCCATACCCTATCTTTTCTTTTCTACAAGTGCCGAACAAAAGCATGTCATCGAGGCGTATTCAAGGTCGATCCAGGGATTCTTTATCAAACCGAGTAATTATGATAGATTAAAAAAAATGATAGTAAAAATTGTGGAGTATTGGCAAGAATGTGAATCACCAAACTATATCAAAAATGCTCAGTAGTAAATGTTTGATATAGTATGGGAGCATTTTACGAATAAGCTCCATAGATGGCAGAATTAACGGTAGGTGTTTACCGTTTGCCGGATTATAAGGTGGGTATCTTCAAAGGCTGATAGGGTTGGCAAGTCTGATTGCCAGCTCACTAATGCGCTCACTTATACGGTTGTGCCATTGTCCGACAACGGCTAATCTTTCCAAAATGTCGCTATGGCTGGCTTCTAAGACTAGTATTCGCCTTTGAAGTAAAAGATAATAGTGTGATGAGCCTGTTAAAGGTAGTTTCCTAATATGTGATGTGTGGCTTGATTGATCCAAAAGAAAAAGGTCAAGGAGTGGCTTGACCGAATAGCTTTAAACAGGGCGGAGAAGAAACTCAGATTAAACTGATTATATGTAAGTTAGGTATATTTTAGCGATCAACAACATTTTTGGGTTGCAGAAGAGTCCTAATGTTTACATCAAAGATCTGAATCCAGGCCCATCAGGTATGTAATAAAACGAACGTGGCTGTTGCAGAAGTGGTCCGATCAACTAGGAAATTGGGGAATCAACAATCAAGTATTTGCATTGACTGGCAAAAAGAGAGAAGAACTTGCTAAAAAAGTCGCAAGACGAGCGTATTTGTTGATTTTAGTACAACTAGGTTCCATGGCAGCATTTATAACGACTTTTCTTTTTGTCGTTTTGAGATATTTTTTGATATTAAACGCTATGGCAGCCATCAGCATGTTCTTGTGTGCGCCCTCTTTGCCTAGTACGTTTATCTTATTGAGTCCATAATACTGAACCAGACTACCAAAGACTGGCTCTACTGTACTCTGGCGCACCCGTTTCATTCGTTTTCCCCGTCTGCTGTGTTGCCTGATATAAGCCCTTTGATACTCCGGATCAAATGCTGTCCTTACGATCCTTTTACAGCCTGTATTTGGCGCGCACGTAGCCTTAAGTATGCAGCTCATACAATCCTTTCTCGATGCCCAGTAAGCTTTCATGGGTTTACCATCGGCATTATATTCCAATGCCTTAAAGGAAAGTAGCTTGCCCATTGGACACGAAAACTGATCAATTTCATTGTCATAAAGAAAACCTTCAACTTCTGGCTTATACATACCGAATACCGGTATCCAGGCTGATATATTCTGTTTTTCAAGGAACTGATAATTATAGCCATTGGAATAGCCCGCATCTGCAACTAAATCAGTCATTATAAGCTCGTCTTTAGTTAGCCTGTCTTGTATTGAGCTTGCTAAGCCGGGCAAATACTGACTGTCACGACCATCGGCAAAATCTGCTTGTATATGACTGATTACGCCTGCTGCTGTGTCTACTGCCATGCTACAGTGATAATTGAATTTTCTTGCCTTACCAGGCTTAACTGAAATACGCGCGTCCGGATCATGCGGATTGTAGTGCGTTTTGTTACTAACTAACTGCGCTTTCTCATGTGATGCACCAACCGAAGCCACGGGATTGTCACGTAATTTATCCTGGTGTTTTTTTACCCTACTCAGTTGATGCTGTGGAGCTGTGATTAATCCTGTGGGAGGAGTGAGGGCTGGTGGCTGGTTTTCAATATCTACAATCTCAAAGTGGCGCTCAATAGATTGAAAAGGCTTTTTCAGCTTAATACTTTCCATTGATGCGTTTGCTTTCACGGGTGCGGAATCTACGGCTTGGGTGTGACCTGATACCATGCGTTTTTGGACACACATTGTAAATACTTTATTAAAAAGCATCTCAAATACTTCAGCCGGATATAACTGCCTGGTCCGACTGATAGTGGAATGCCATGGTAACGGCTCATCAATATCGTATCCCAAAAAATAAAGAATGTCCATGCGCATCGAGCAATGCTCTACCAGTTTTCGATCAGAGGTTATATTTTCCAGATAACCCGTGAGCATCAACTTAAAAAATACAACAGGATCTATGGATGGGTTTCCGGTGCTCCCATAAAGCTCGCTGGTATCCTTATAAATGGAGTTTAAATCCAAGGATTCTCTCAGTCTTCGATAGAAATTATCCTTCGGCACCCGGTCAGATAATTGAAAGCTGGTGAACAGTTTTTCCGTGTAATTTTTTCTTCCTTGCATTCCTGAAGTTACAAAAAATCAAGGTATTCCGGAAGAAAATTGAGCTGTTTTTGTCCGAGTTCTGCAACGCCCACGAACGAATTTTTACACAATCTAGAATCACCCCAATGTTTTTATGCACCGCCGGGTTCATGCAAACCGTGGTTAAAGCGTATACTCCTGTAACTTCACCGCCCTACACGAACCTGACTCATGGGTGAAAGGCCCTAGTTGACCAGACCATCCGGAGCGAGATGCTATACAGCATTGCCGTTAGTTAAATCAAGCCGACCGAAGGCTAACTGCTTTTTCCTTTTAGCCCCAGTATGTCTTACCTAAGTGGAAAATTCACTGAAATGACAGATTATCAATTTATCGGTGAGATCAAGAAATTTAAGCTTGACAACTTTATGCCTTATATGGGATGGATTGGCAACAAACCCCACAAGATTTATACTCACAAAGACCCATTGTCATTCTTTGTTTATGATGAATCCACTGACAGGCTCTTTGAATTCGAACTTAGAGACCAGGACAGGTTGAATAAAGCTACCATTTACGATTGTCTCGTCAATGCTTATAAGACTTTGCCTGAAACACAAAGCTAATCGGCACGTTAGCATTATCTGCCAAAGTCAAAAATGTGGTATCACTTGGTTGTCGGGAATACTACATGTAACATGTTGGGCAATAAGATAGATTTCCCGAGATCCGTTCGTACACACCAGAAAATCTTCGGTTTGTGAAGTTATCTATATTCCTACATAATCTGTATGGCCAACAGTGAGCTTCGTTTCGTTACTACTTCTCCCATTTGTCGTTTAATCAGGGTACGCGGAAACGGTGGTATAATAGTACTCTAGCGCCCTTCAGTTTGCCTTCCCTTTTAGATCCAAAGATGCTTGATTTTGCCACTTTCAAATTACAGAATAGTCGTACGCCAAATCAAATTACAATAGTCTTCAAAGGGACACGTTAAAACGTACTCAACTCACCCAGATTTTAAATGTTAGCGCTACCGAATGATATCAGTTAGGAGGAAGTTTCGGTAGCGCTAAATCTCTGTATAATCTATTTTTGTTCAAGAACTGCCCTCAAATTCCTCATGTCATCACTAATCTTCTTATCAACGATCTTCGCATACTGCTGAGTCGTTTTGATGTTGCGATGCCCAAGCATCTTAGATACACTTTCGAGCGGCACGCCGTTGGTAAGGGTGATCGTAGTTGCAAAAGTGTGCCTAGCTAGGTGAAAGGTAATGGGCTTCGTGACCCCACAAACATCACCAATCTCCTTTAAATAGGAATTCATTTTCTGATTTGAAAGTACAGGAAGCAACTTATCTTTGGTTACACATTGTGGATGTTGCTGATACTTATCAAGCACCATCATTGCCATTGGCAAAACAGGAATCCTCGAAGGCGTATCTGTTTTTTGCCTTTTAATCGATAGCCATTTTTCTCCGTCTATTCCATCAATAATCTCCGACCTTTTGAGTTTAAACACATCCGCGTATGCCAAACCGGTATAGCAGCAAAACAGAAATATATCTCGAACCTGATCTAGTCTCTCGTTCTCAAAGTCTTTCTTGGAAATATTTTGAATTTCTATTGAAGTCAAAGCGTCTCTATCAACTTCTTTGATAGTCATTTTGAAAGCTATGAAAGGATCTTTTACAAGCCACCCATTTTTGATGCAGATAAAAACGATTTTTTTTAGGTTCGTGAGATATTTCATTGTGGTATTATGACCAATCTTCCGAACAGTTTTCATCCAGAACTCAAAACTTGAGATGAAGTCGTAGTCTAGTTTCAGTATGTCGATATCAGAGGTTTTGTATTTCCAGAGTATGAATGTCTTTGTGTGGTCGTAAGTGGTCTTGTACCGTGTTAACGTACCAAGCGCGTAGTCGCTTCCTACAAGTTGTTCCAATTTTTTATTGTGATCTCGAAACACTTCCAAAATTCCCTTTGACTTGTCCGCTACTCCATTTATCTTGTTTCTGACTAATTCAGCAGTTAAAAATAAATTTGATTCGATGATTTGCCTTTGTATTTCATAAATTTTGAATTGAAGGGCATCTAGGTAGGCGTTCAAAGTCCTCGTATCATCCTTTGTCCCGTTTTTTCGTCCAGTTTGAGAATTCCACTTTTCTGGTTCACACTCCCTCTTGGTTGATATTTCCATTCGCTCTCCTTCTACGGTAATGCGGATGTAAATTGGCAGTTTGCCGCTTTTGTAGTTGCTACGTTTTTTCAAATAAAAAAACATAGTCAGATTTCTTGATAACATAACATTCGATATTTAGTGGAACAAAACTACTACCGATGCTTCCAAAAAATCAAGATGTTTATCTGATGAACAGGTTGTAATTCAGATTGTTACAGCAGTTTAGGTGAGCACTTTTTTTGCTATTTCGAAGTGCTCACCCGATGCTCACCTAGATATTGCGAATATTTGCATATTTTGACAAAATCTGAAAAACAAAAAAGCCTGTAAATGTATGATTTACAGGCTTTTGATGCTTTTTGGTATTCTTACTTGCAGAGAGGAAGAGATTCGAACTCTCGATACAGTTACCCATATACTACCTTTCCAGGGTAGCTCCTTCAACCACTCGGACACCTCTCTGTGTTGTGGTAAGGGGTGCAAAGATAGCTTTTATGACTTTAAATGCAAATACAATGGTGCGTTTAATGAAGATCAGTTGCGAAATATGTTAGATACTCATTTCGCCTCTTAATGGCATTGCCAGCATTTCCTTGCATTTTTCTACGTCTTGTTCTTTTCCAAACACATACATCATTTTGGTGATGGCGGCTTCGGGGGTGATGTCGGAGCCGCTTACTACGCCGGCTTGTTTAAGGAAGCGGCTGGTTTCGTAGTGGCCTTGTGCGACGCGGCCGCCGTCGCATTGGGAGACGTTGAAAATGAGAATGTTTCTGGCAATGGCGGTGCTGATGGCATCGAGGAACCATGGCGCGGTGGTGGCGTTGCCAGCTCCGTATGTTTCCAGAACGATGCCTTTTAAGCCTTTGATATTGAGGATGGAATCGACCACTAACTGACTGATTCCCGGGAACATTTTCAGGAATGCGACATGATTGTCCATGTGTTTGTGGACCGTCAGTTGCTGGTTGGGTTCGTAAGACTTAATGTAGGGTAAATTATATTCAATCCTCACGCCGGCGTTAGCGAGTGCGGGATAGTTTTCGGAGTGGAACGCATTGAAATCGGAGCTTTCGCGCTTTTTGCTGCGATTGCCGCGGAGCAACATTGAATTGAAATAAATACAAACTTCCGAAATCATTGGCTGGCCGTTTTCATTTTTGGCTGCGGCGAGTTCCAATGCGGTGATTACATTCTCCCGGGCGTCCGAACGAGCGACGCCGATGGGCAGTTGTGCGCCGGTGAGAATGACGGGTTTGTTGAGATTGTCGAGTAAAAAACTAAGTGCGGAGGCTGTATAGGCCATTGTGTCCGTGCCGTGCAGGATAACGAAGCTGTCGTACTGCGCATATTCCTGTTCAATGATCGTCGCCAGCTCGATCCAGATTTCAGGGCTCATGTTTGATGAGTCGATGGGCTCGGACAGGGAGAGGAATGTTATGTCAAAATTAAGCCTGCTGATCTCAGGAACGCGGTCGATGATCTGGTCGAAATTGAATGGGACGAGTTGCTTTCCTTTGGTTTCGTAGACCATTCCCAATGTTCCGCCGGTGTAAATGACTAGCACGGAGCCTACGGTTGGCTCGGGAGAAATGGGATTAATGTGGATTTTGCTGTATGACATGCAAATTTGCTTTTGGGGAATGCTGGATGCTTTTACAAGCATTTTTCTGGCGTTTTCACTGGTGGCAATAATGGCTTCCTGCTTGGTAATCTGTTTCAAATCGGCCACGCGCTGGGCAACGAGATCGATGTAAGCAACCTCATTTCTTTTGCCACGGTAAGGAACGGGCGCCAAATAGGGCGCATCTGTTTCCAAAACTAAATGTTCAATGTCAACAAAAGGAATGACTTTATCCAAGCCGCCGTTTTTGAACGTCGAGACGCCGCCTATGCCGAGTTTGAAACCGAGTTCAATGGCTTTGTTGGCTTCATCCAATGTTCCGGTAAAGCAGTGGAAAATGCCTTTCAGGTTGGGATCTCCAAATTCTTCAATGAGTTTTACAGTTTCCCAAAATGCGCTTCTGCTATGAATGTCGATCCAGAGATTGTGTTTTCTTGCCAGTTTGCATTGATATAAAAAAGCCTTTTCCTGCTGTTCCTGGAATGTTTTATCCCAAAATAAATCCATCCCGATTTCACCGATGGCTATAAAGCTGGCTTTTTCGAGCCATTCTTCGATGATGGTAAGTTCTGTCTCAAAATCATCTTTTACATACGTCGGATGCAAGCCCATCATCGGCAGGCATTTACCGGGGAAGCGTTCGGCCAGTTCCATCATGCCGGGAATGGTAGCGTGATCGCAATTGGGCATCCAAATCTGCTCTATGCCTGCATTCCAGGCGCGATCAAGCATGGCATCGCGGTCCTCAGCATAATCGTCACTGTATATATGAGCGTGGGTTTCAATCATCTGTATTAATATTCACGTCCTTTCCAGACGGTTTTTCCAGGTAAAAAGTAATTGGCCAGCATAATCCACCCGATCAGCGTCATATGAAACCAGAACAGCAGCGCGGCTTTCCAAAGGTCAAATTGCCGCAGCAACACAATGGAAATCAGCGAGATAATCGTGATCAGCACGTAATAGCGCCCTATTCCGATCCACGGCTCGATAGGAAACCATATGGAGAGAATCAGAAATATGGGAACGATCAAGGATGACAAGATCAGGCTCCATTTGGTCACCCAAAAGGACTGCATAACGCCCTGCATCCAACGTTTCCGCTGTTTCAGCAACTCTGCAAAGCTGGTAACGGGTTCGGAAACATTCAGAATGTCCCTGTGATACGCCATTTTAAAATCATAGCCGCCTTTTGCGATGCCCATGAATAGCGTGTAATCCTCCACAATGGAAAACCCAAGCTTTTCATAACCGCCAACGGCGAAATACGCTTCCCGAGCCACGGCCATGTTGTTACCCATGCCGGTCATAGGAATTTTGAACAAAGAAAAAAAGCGTGCGACACTCAGTGCAAACAGCCATTCGGTGGACAAAAGATCTGCTCGTAAATGGCTTTTTTTCATGCGCGTCAGGCCGACTACGACGCCGGTTTTTTCTTTAAAATGCCTTAGCATGCCCTTTACCCAGGTCGGCGCAACGGTAATGTCGGCGTCACAATAGAACAGATAATCACCTTTGGCTTCGTGCGCAAGCTGCGCCAGCACATTAGCTTTTCCCTTTAATCCTGCAACTTGCTTCGTGATTTTAAGGCATTTAAACTGGTGTTTGTCCCAAATAAATCCGGCTATAAGCTCTTCGGTAAGGTCTTCGGAATCGTCGTCGCCGATAATGATTTCAATATTTTCTTTCGGAAAATCGAGTTCATGCAGCGATTTGAGACATCTTTCAATATTATTTTCTTCGTTACGTGCCGCGACGAGCACGCTCACTTTAATGCGATTGCCGGTTTGAAGCATGTAATAGTATAAATTTTGCGATCATAAAGTGTTCATTAGTAATGTCATAGCGTCACTTCATCGCCATTGCTTCGAATGTAAATCCCTCATTACTGAAATGCTCCAAAAACCTCGGAAGCGCGTATTGCATATTAGGTGCGGCTTTGACGCTGTCGTGGAACAAAACAATTGAGCCAGGCCGGGTGTATTGAATCGATTTTCGCAGACAAATTTCCTGTGTAATTTCTTTGGAAAAATCCCCGCTTAAAACATCCCACATGATAATGTCGCGCTCACTTTTAACAACACGCGACTGGCTTTTTTTGATCCGTCCATAAGGTGGCCTGAATAGATTCGTCGGCACATTCAGCTGCTTCTCACATTGCTTAATGTTGTCGAGATACACTGCATCCTCAGTCTTCCAGCCGTTCATGTGATTGAATGTGTGATTGCCTATGGCATGTTGATTATCAAGCAGTTGTTTGTAAATCTCCGGATGTTTCTCCACATTATTTCCAATGCAAAAAAAGGTCGCTTTCGCCTTGTAACGTGCCAATGTTTCCAGAACAGACTCGGTAATGTCGGGAATAGGGCCGTCGTCAAAGGTCAGGTAAATCTTTTTTTCCTGCGTCGGAACGCGCCAGATAAAGCCCGGAAAAAACGCTTTCAGCCAGAAAGGCGAATGGTGTAAAAACATTATTTTAAATGGTGTCGGCCAATATTTGTGGTCAAATATAAAGGGATATAAAATAAGAAGCTGCCCATTT
Source organism: Dyadobacter sp. CY351 (assembly GCF_021502625.1). Classification (NCBI taxonomy): domain Bacteria; kingdom Pseudomonadati; phylum Bacteroidota; class Cytophagia; order Cytophagales; family Spirosomataceae; genus Dyadobacter; species Dyadobacter sp. CY351. Next base: position 34,472 of record NZ_JAKFFU010000007.1, read on the forward strand.
GGAGCAGCTTCTCGCTTAATATAATATGTAGCTTTTATAAAATCACCGATCAGGCATGCGCAAATGCGGGGTTGAACATGGAAACCGCTTTCGCTTCCAAAAACGACTGTCCCATCAAATATTCATCCACCGATCTCGCTGCTTCACGGCCTTCGCTGATCGCCCACACAACCAAAGATTGTCCGCGGCGGCAGTCACCGGCTGCAAACACTTTTTCATTGGAAGTTGATTGGTAACCGTTTGTTTTAATGTTGCCGCGCTCGTCAAATTCTACTTCCAGGTCGTTCAAAAGGCCTTCTTGTTGCGGGTGCAAGAATCCGGCTGCCAAAAATGCCAGGTCGCAAGGAATGTTTCTTTCGCTTCCCGCCACTTCTTTCATCTGCATACGGCCCGTTTCAGGATCTTTTTGCCAATCGAGGTCAACGATTTTCAACTCTTTCAAATTGCCGTTTTCGTCGCCAACAAATTCTTTTGTATTGATAGACCAATGTCTGTCGCAGCCTTCCTCGTGCGAAGTTGAAGTCCGCAACATCATCGGCCAGTTTGGCCAGGGCGTACTTGCATCGCGTTCCTTCGGAGGAATAGGCATTAATTCAATTTGTGTAATGGAAGCTGCACCATGACGGCCGGATGTTCCCACACAGTCAGAACCCGTGTCACCGCCACCGATTACCACCACGTGTTTGTCTTTCGCAATGATCTGTCCGTTTGTGTAAGGCGCTCCGCGGTGATCCACTTCCGGGTTAATGCCCGCCACGCGTTTGTTTTGCTGGCTCAGGAATTCCATCGCAAAGTGAACACCTTTCAAATGACGGCCTTCGATTTTCACATCTCTTGGAACCGTCGATCCCATTGTCAATAAAACTGCATCGAACTCATCCAGCAATTCGTTTGCTTTCACAGTCACACCCACATTCACATTCGTGCGGAATTCAACGCCTTCGGCTTCCATAACCGCCAAACGACGGTCAATAACGGCTTTATCCAGCTTAAAATCAGGAATTCCGTAACGAACCAGTCCACCGATTTTATCAGCGCGTTCCATCAAAACCACCGAATGTCCGGCTTGGTTAAGCTGGTAAGCAGCGGCCATTCCCGCAGGTCCGGAACCAATAACAGCGACTTTTCTGCCAGTGCGGAATTTCGGAATTCTTGGTTTTACAAGGCCTAGTTCGAACGCTTTCTCAATGATCGCTTTTTCAATGTATTCAATCGCCACTGGTGGCTTGTTGATGCCGAGCACGCAAGATGATTCGCATGGGGCAGGGCAAATCCGTCCCGTAAATTCTGGGAAGTTATTGGTCGAAGACAAAATTTCGTAAGCCAGCGCCCAGTTTTCATCATACACCGCGTCGTTGAACTCGGGGATAATGTTGCCTAGCGGGCAACCATTGTGGCAAAAAGGGATTCCGCAGTCCATGCAACGGGCTGCCTGCTGTTTGGAATGAGAGTCGGTTGGGGCAGTTTCAATCTCGCGGTAATCCGAAAGACGTTCGTCAACACTTCTTTTCTTTGGCAACTCCCTTTCAAACTCTAAAAATCCGGTTGGTTTTCCCATTCTTATATTTCTTATTAAATCGTTATTCTAATTAAAACAACTTCAACAAAATGTGGGTAATCGCTTATTGATGAACTACATCCACAACGATGTCTTTGTAAACCACATTCTTATCGGCAATCTGCTGCGCCAATGTAATGTTGCGTCCTTCCAGCGCTTTTTTGAAATCGGCAGGCAACACTTTCACAAATTGCTTCACAGATTGTTCCCAGTTTTGGATTAGCTGGAATGCAATGTTGCTGGTTGTATACTGGAAATGTTTGTCCAGATATTCGCGCAAAATACCCTGATCTTCTTCATTAAGCGGATCGAGTGAAACCATTTCCATGTTCACTTTCTCTTTGAATGTGCCGTTTTTGTCCAAAACATAAGCCACTCCGCCCGACATTCCGGCCGCGAAGTTTCTTCCTGTTTCACCAAGAATCACAGCCAAACCGCCCGTCATGTATTCCAGACCGTGGTCACCAACGCCTTCAACAACCACTTTCGCACCTGAGTTACGGACGCAGAAACGTTCTCCGGCTGTTCCTCTGATATAAGCATCGCCCGACGTTGCGCCGTAGAATGCAACGTTACCAATGATAATGTTCTCTTCCGGTTTGAATTTCGAGTCGCGGTCTGGGTAAACAATCAGTTCCGCGCCGCAAAGTCCTTTTCCGAAATAGTCATTGGCGTCGCCTTCCAGTTCCAGACGAAGTCCGGCTGTGTTGAATGCACCAAAGCTTTGTCCGGCCGTTCCGCGGAATTTGAAATGAATGTTGCCTTTTGCAAGACCAGCACCGCCGTATTTTTTGGAAATTTCGTTCGATAACATTGTTCCCACCGAACGGTTCAGGTTGTTCAATGCAAACTCTGCATAAATTTCCTCCTGGCTGTCCAATGCAGGTTGTGCCGCCTTGATCAGATCCCAGTCGATAATGCTGTCGATGCCGTGATCCTGCTCTTCTTGTTTGAACTGAGCCACTGAAAGATCGCCTTCTTTATAAAGGATTGCGTCGAAATTTAGGTTTTTGTATTTCCAATGTTTGATATCGTTACGCAGTTCGAGATATTGAGCCTGGCCAACCATCTCATTTACAGTCCGGAAACCAAGTTGAGCCATAATCTCGCGCAACTCTTCGGCCATAAAATGGAACATGTTCACCACGTGCTCAGGCTTACCCGAGAACAATGCGCGCAATTCTTTATTTTGGGTTGCTACGCCGACAGGACAAGTGTTCAAATGGCATTTGCGCATCATAATGCAACCTGCCGCAACCAATGCAGCCGTCGCCACGCCCCATTCTTCAGCGCCCAACATCGCCGCAATCGCAAGGTCTCGACCTGTACGAAGCTGACCGTCAGCCTGAACGGTAACCCGTCCACGCAATTTGTTTTTAACCAAAGTCTGGTGCGTTTCCGCAAGACCAAGTTCCCAGGGCAAACCAGCGTGACGGATCGAGCTCAATGGTGAAGCACCTGTTCCGCCATCATAACCGGAGATCAGAATGTGGTCCGCATGCGCTTTCGCAACACCCGAAGCAACCGTTCCGACACCAGCCTCAGAAACCAGTTTTACACTGATGCGCGCCTGACGGTTTGCATTTTTAAGGTCAAAGATCAACTGAGCCAAATCCTCAATCGAATAAATATCGTGGTGGGGCGGGGGAGAGATCAAGCCTACGCCCGGCGTCGAGTGACGCGTGCGGCCGATCCAGTCGTCCACTTTAAAGCCTGGAAGCTGTCCACCTTCACCTGGTTTTGCACCTTGTGCCGTTTTGATCTGTAACTCGCCAGCATTGCTCAGATAATGGCTGGTAACCCCGAAACGTCCCGAAGCAACCTGCTTAATCTGCGAGTTCATGCTGTCACCATTTGCCAAAGGCGTGTAACGCAATTCATCCTCACCGCCTTCACCGGAGTTGGATTTTCCACCGATCCGGTTCATGGCAATGGCCAATGTTGTGTGCGCTTCCCATGAAATAGAACCAAATGACATGGCTCCCGTAGCAAAGCGTTTGAAAATGCTCTCAACCGGCTCCACTTCTTCAATTGGAATGCTCGTTCCTTTCTTGAAACGAAGCAATCCGCGAAGCGTTAATGCCTTATGGCTTTGATCGTCAATCAATTTTGAATACTTCTTGAATGTTTCGTAGCTGTTTGTCTTCGTAGACTGCTGCAACAAATGCACAGACGCCGGGTTGAAAATGTGCGCTTCGCCGCGTTGTTTCCATTGGTAAAATCCACCCACTTCCAGCTTCGGTTTCGAATCCGGCGTTTCGTGGTAAGCCACTTTGTGACGCACCAAAATCTCACGTGCAATCTCAGAAATGCCCATTCCGCTGATTCGGGAAATGGTTCCTGTGAAATATTTATCAACCACATCTTTGTTCAGACCAACGCATTCGAAGATCTGTGCGCCTTGATACGATTGCAATGTTGAAATTCCCATTTTAGAGAAAATCTTCAAAAGCTCCTTATTAACAGCCTTAATGTAGTTGTAATGCAGTTTTTCGTCTGTAAACTCGCCTTCAATCATCTTCTTCCGATTCATGAAAGAAAGTGTTTCAAATGCCATGTAAGGGCAAATTCCCGCTGCACCATAACCGATCAACGCGGCAACGTGGTGTGTTTCCCAAACGTCTCCCGCTTCAACCAATAACCCTACTTTTCCTCTCAATCCTTCACGGATCAAATGGTGGTGAATGGTTGCAGTGGCCAATAACGAAGGAATTGGCGCGTGATCCGAGTCAATCGCACGGTCGGAAAGAATCAGGATTTCAAATCCATCGTCGATTGCGTCCGTTGCGTAGCGGCAAATCCGCTCTAATGCTCTTTCCAGCGCTTTTCCGCCTTCGTCAGCACGGAAATAGGTGTTGATTGTTTTTGCCTGGAAACCGTCTTTATCTACAAAACGCAGTTTATCAAACTCCTGCACCGACAAAATCGGGTGCGGCAGCGCGATCTGGCGACAATGTTTCGGCGTCTCTGTTAATATATTTTCTGTTCCACCCACGAAAGAAATCAGCGACATGATCGAACGTTCGCGGATCGAGTCAATCGGTGGGTTGGTAACTTGTGCAAAAAGCTGTTTGAAATAATTAGACAAATGCTGGCTTTGCTCAGAAAGCACGGCCAAAGGCACATCCGTTCCCATCGAACCGATCGCTTCCTGACCTGTTTGCCCCATAGGAGCCAGGATCATGCGCAAATCTTCCGATGTGTAGCCAAATGCAACCTGACGTTTCAGCAATGCATTGTCGTCATAAGCGCGGTAAGTCCGGATCGGGTGATCCAGCTGATCTACGTGCAACTTATTGTCATCCAGCCACTTCTGATAAGGCTGACCTGAACAAACGGCTGCCTTAATTTCTTCATCAGGAATAATACGGCCTTGCTCCATATCCACGACAAACATGCGGCCCGGCTGCAAACGACCTTTTGTAACAACTCTCGACTGATCGACATCCAAAACCCCAGCCTCAGACGCCATAATGATCGTATCGTCGTCCAAAACCCAGTAACGCGAAGGGCGAAGACCATTACGGTCAAGCGTTGCGCCGACCATTTTACCGTCCGTGAACGAGATCGAAGCAGGACCATCCCAAGGCTCCATCATAGCAGCATTGTATTCGTAAAATGCTTTGCGTTCCGGGTCCATCTGCTCGTTTCCGTCCCAAGCCTCAGGAATCAGCATCATCATCACGTGCGGCAATGAGCGGCCCGAGAGATGCAACAATTCAATGGCATTGTCCAGGTTTGCGGAGTCAGATTGATTTCTGTCGCAAATCGGGACGATCATATCCATTTCTTCTTTTGTAAAAAACTCAGAAGCAAATGATTTTTCTCCGGCACGGATCCAGTTTACATTGCCTTTTACGGTGTTGATCTCACCATTGTGCGCAATGTAGCGGAACGGCTGAGCAAGCTCCCACGACGGGAATGTATTGGTAGAAAAACGCGAGTGAACGACCGCAAGGGCCGAAACAACCGATTCGTTTTCCAGATCCGGGAAGTAATATTTTAACTGGGCAGTTGTAAGCTGGCCTTTGTATGAGATCGTGCGGCAGGAAAGTGAAGAATAATAAAAGCTCCTTTCCACACCCTTAACCGTATCTCTGATAATCCGCGCAGAAACCTGGCGCAGGATGTAAAGTTTTCTTTCAAAACCAAGATCGTCCGTTACTTCGTCCGGACGTTTGATAAACAATTGCTCAACATGCGGTTCAACAGACAATGAGCCTTCGCCCAATGTGTTGTTCAATGTTGGCACTTTTCTGTAACCTAATATATGCAATCCAAGCTTTTTGGCTTTGCGGCTCAGAATGTCACGGCATTCCTCGCGCATGATTTCGTTGCCAGGAAAAAAGATCATCCCAACGCCGTATTCACCGGCAGGTGGCAACTGAAAACCAAGCTTTGAACATTCTTCAACAAAGAACTCGTGTGGAATCTGAATCAAAATGCCTGCGCCATCACCCGTGTTCGGATCGAAACCGGTAGCACCCCTATGCTCCATGCGTTCGAGCATGTGAATGGCGTCAGCCACGATCTGGTGTGACTTGCGGCCCTTAATGTTAGCCCGGAAACCTATACCACATGCATCATGCTCAAATTCCGGACGGTACAGTCCCTGATTTTCTACCATTGGTTCAGACATTTGCGACATTAATCGAAGATTCTAGAGTTGACAAATTCGTAAATAGAATTTGTTTAAATAAGCAATTAAAAATTTTTAAGAAACCGCCATCCCGTTATGAATTGGGTAAAGCCACGCAAGATAACCATAAAAGATATTTGGCCGAATACGGAAATGGCAAAATTTTCTATCTGTATGAGATTTTGATTTTTTTATCACAATTAATATAGAAATATTGATAAAACGATCAGTGCTTTTAGTGATTAGTTGTCAAATTCATAATCAAAAACCACTATTAAGCTGTCTTACCTAAATCCAAATACCGTCTTGTTAAAATAATAAATCTTTCTATTATGACCAAAAAAAGCCCAGCCTTTCAAGGCTGGGCAATTGTGTTTATGAATTTTTTGTGCTGGTTATGGCTCTTTGGATTCGCTTACATTGTCGTAATCTTCGTCATCATAACCATCGTCGCCTGCACCAAATTCATTCTCCAGACTATGCATGAAAACGGCGTCAATGGCTTCCTCTTTGGATGGTAAAACTTCCATATCCGGAATTTTCAGATCTTCCAGCAAGTCCATAAAATCATCATCCCGCGTCACGATCACGAGCAGGCCGAGATCATTGGCGCAAAGCCAGTTTATCTTTTTCAAAATTGCAGTTCCTGACGCATCCACCGATTTCACAGGCTGCATATTGACGATCAGATTGTGGTAACCTTCACGAAAAATTTCGCGCGCCGTTTCCTCAAATGCCGCCGGGACGTCACCAGCAAATGCGGGCTCTTCCAGCTCTATATATACGAATTGTTCTTTCTTTTCCAGTTTATAGTTCATTTCAATTTTTTGTTTTGTTCAAACAAGATTTTTAATAAAATATCAACAGAATGTGATTACAGCGCTCTCAAAATGGCGTTTTCTATTCTTTTCAATGGATCGTCCAGATTGTTTTTCTGGAATTTATTGCCTGTTACTTTTTCAAATAACTCAATGTAACGGTCGGAGATTAGCTGAATGCGCTCATCGTCCATTACCGGAACAGTCTGGCCTTCTTTTCCCTGGAAACCATTCTGAATGAGCCACTCCCTTACAAATTCCTTGCTAAGCTGTTTTTGGGGAAGTCCTGCCCGCTGGTTTTCCGCATATACGTCTGCATAGAAATAGCGCGATGAATCCGGCGTGTGGATTTCGTCAATGAGGTAAATGATGCCATCCAGTTGGCCAAACTCATATTTTGTATCCACCAGGATCAGTCCCTGATCGGCAGCCATTTCAGTTCCTTTGGCAAAAAGCGCAAGCGTATATTTTTCCAAATGCTCGTAATCATCTTCGCTTACAAGCCCTTGCGCAAGGATTTCTTCACGCGAAATGTCTTCGTCATGACCTTCGTGCGCTTTCGTGGTTGGCGTTATGATCGGCTGGGGGAGTTTGTCATTTTCTTTCAAGCCATCTGGCAACGAAACGCCGCATACCGAGCGCTTTCCAAGCGAATATTCCCGCCACGCATGTCCTGCCAAATATCCTCTTACCACCATTTCAACCGGATAAGCCTGGCATTTCAAACCAATGCTCACATTCGGATCTGGCACTTCTTCGAGCCAGTTGGGCACGATGCCCGACGTTGCATTCAGGAAATGCGCCGCTATCTGGTTCAAAACCTGTCCTTTATAGGGAATAGCGCGGGGCAAAATCACGTCAAAAGCCGAAATGCGGTCGCTGGCGACCATCACAAGTTTTTTCTCGAAGGAATAAACGTCGCGGACTTTGCCTTTGTAAAAACCTGTCTGGCCAGGAAATTGAAAGTTGGTTTCTGGAATGCTATTCATCTTTTTATAGTAAAAATTACCACTCTATTTCGTCTTGTTTTGCTGTTTTAGACTTGTATTGCTTCCTTCTGAGCTGGTAAATATATTGCGATTCGTTTGATTTCATGGCATCCAATATCGCACGGGCCTGCTCCTCAGACATATTCATTTCCCGCAAACTTCGCAGCAGCTCCTCTTTCTGCACATCTTCGGCCACTTCCCGCGTCTCCGGTTTCGGCTCCGGCGGCGCAGGCTGGTTGCGCTCCGCAATGGCATCCCGCTCAGATTTTTGTTTCTTATTATTCTGGTCAGAAGGCTTGTCGACGCCTGAAAATGCTTTTTTCAAAACAATGTAATTGCTCCTTGCCAGGCTGTTTCCTGGTTCCAGCCGCAGCGCTGTTTTCAAATGATCGAGCGCGTTCACTGTGTCCTTTTGATTCACTCGAATTAATGCGATTTGGCTGTTTGCAATGGATGCAATGGTGTTATCATCAATGTGATCCAGCAGTTCGTAATGTTTCAACGCCAATTTGTAATTGCCCATCTGATAGTAGGAGTGGGCCAGATTCAGGCGCGCCGCCGGGTCGGAAAAAAGGGAGCCGTACGTAATTTGGTAATACAAATCGGCCGACTGCTTGTATTGTTTGTTGTTGTATGCCTGCTCCGCGCCCAGTTTCCGCTCATTGGCCTTGGTAATGGAGTCAAATGTCCGATTATCCCAGAGCCAAAGCAGAATATAAAGAATAATGGCGGTCATAGGCGGTCGATTTGTGTCGCAAAAATAAGCATGAATCCTTATAGTCGGAACGTTCCTATCGTAATTAAAACGTCCAGCAGAATCAGGATCAGTGCCGCGCCCAGGAAATAATAGTATTTGTTACTCACCACCGTAATTGTCCGCGAATCGACCAATGTTCCCTCCGCCTGGTTGACGTCATTGATGAGTTTCAACATGTCATTTTTGGTATTATTAAGCTCATAGTAAGTTCCTCTCGCCGCGGTTGCCATCGTTTTCAGGAAATTTTCATCCAGTTTGCTGATCACCAGTTTGTCGTTTTTATCCATCAGCGGCTTGCCGTCCTGCTGGATGCTGATGCCCACTTTCGTCCCCACCGCCACCGTGTAAACGCCTATCCCAAACCGACGTAAATTGTTGTACAACGGCCCGCTGCAAGATGAATTGTTCTCGCCATCCGTAAAAAGGATCATCATTTTCGAGCGTCCGCCGGGATCGGCAGCATTCATTAATTTGTTGTAAGCCAGTTCGGTTGCATCGCAAATGTTGGTCCCGCCCGTCGCCAGTAAATCCGTTTGTAAAGATTGTATAAACAATTCCAAAGCAGCGCCATCATAAGTCAGCGGCACGTGTATGAATGCTTCATTGGAAAAAATAATGATCCCGATCCGGTTTGCCCGCTCATTCTGCACAAATCTGTTCATCTCAAATTTCACTTTTTCCAACCGCGACGGCGTGACATCCGCTGCGTCCATGGATTTGGAAAGGTCCACGATCAGAAAAATGTCCTTGCCTTTGGACTGGATCTGCCGGTCGGCCTCCCCGAACGACGGTCCGAGCAAACTGATGATCAATAATGCGAATGTAATGGATCGTAAAAATAGTTTCAGGATGAGGGTTCTTGCGGTGGTTTGCAACTGCCGGGCGATGCGGACGGTGCGGATAATGTAGGCTGTGTAGATTAAAATGAAAAAAAATATGAAAAAAAATTCAGTGGTGTCAAAGGGGTAATTCCAGTTCATAATGAACGCTTTGGGTAATTTAAAATTTTTCAAAAATAGGGAATTGTGGCTTCTGATAAAGTTTTTTTAGTGAAATGTTTGTTTTTCTGAACGGCAACCTTCTATATTTGCAACCCAGAACGGAAAGAAGGAGGGATGGGTGAGTGGCTGAAACCAGTAGTTTGCTAAACTGCCGTACTCGCAAGGGTACCGCGGGTTCGAATCCCGCTTCCTCTACACCGATCTAAAATAGAGTAAAAAGAGGGGCTGACCTTTGACGAAATCGAGACTCAGCCTAGCAAGTAAGAATAACTCGGGGAGTGGCGCAGCCCGGTAGCGCATCTGGTTTGGGACCAGAGGGTCGCAGGTTCGAATCCTGTCTCCCCGACACAAAAGATTTAGGCAGTTAGGCCGTTGCAGATAAAACTGCGAATCGCTGACTGCCTATTTTTTTGACTACGGTCCGGTAGCTCAGCTGGATAGAGCAGCTGCCTTCTAAGCAGCAGGTCATGTGTTCGAATCACATCCGGATCACGCAAGCACTTAACATTTGTTAGGTGCTTTTTTTATGCGCCGACAAATAATTCATACTGACCGGAAAATTTGTAAATTGTGTCTAGTTGAGTCCTGGGTATTTCTTTGTGAAATAACATCAAACATCTCCCAGCAAACTCATGAAAACAAAACTTTCGGACATGACGACCTTTGAACTGCGAGAAGTTAGCCACTGGGATGAAGCTGAAAAATGTCAGTCAGAGATTCTCACTTTGGCCGAAGACGAAATCGAAGGCATTCTTATTGTCTACACGGGCCAGCAGGGCGACCATACATTAAGTATCATACCGTCCCTGAATGTTTCCGGTTATGGCATTGATGAGGAGGATTCCGTAAACGCGTTAAAGGAAAATTTAGAGACGCTTTTTGAGGATCTGTTCGGTATCAGCGAGTCCGAGCGAAAAGATGAACTGTCCAGGATGGGATGGAATCCACAGCCATCGTCGGACCAGCCGCTTGCCTGGCTCCACTTTGAAGAAAAAGAGATATTACAAAATTTCGATTTTCCTGAGCAAGTAAAAACCTCCATCTTACAAGCTGCATAGTTGGGAAATAATCGGCCTGTTAAGCTTAAAGACTGGATACGTTTCCTTGAAGCGCACGGATGCCATTATTTACGTATAAAAGCATCTCATGAACATTGGAAATGCCCAAGATGTCTTCGAACCATTACCCATAGACCTGCGTATAAAGATATTCCCGCACTTCATTTGAAAACCAATCTTGCCACAATGGGGAAATCGTTGGAGGATCTTTATGATTGGATTGAGAGAAATTGACAAATAATGCGGCTTCTTGAATAAAGCCTAACAAATGATATTTGTAATTTTTTGTCGGAAATTCGGACTTGTTTTCTATCTTTGGCTATGAAGAAATTCTCAACGATGAAAGAGGCCTTTGACTGGTGGGCGAAGCACATTTATCCAACTTTGCCGCCGGACGTGAAGAAGGGTAGGTATACAAGTGCTTGGAAGGATTATACTTATCAGCAAGGAATTTCTGAAAAGAGAATGGAAAACATTTTGTCAGACTTTGGTAAAATCGATGTCAAAATTGAGGTAACATTCACACCAAACTAAAATTTTTGACTGATTTTTGTCGGAAAACTCGACTTATATCCAGTAATAAAAAACCCGGAGCTTCTAAGTTTCTGAGGCTGCGATGCTCCGGGGGAGTTTAATCAGTAATAATTAAACATTGTAAATGTATGACAACGACGCAAGATTCAAAAACAAACTGTGAACTAACATTACTAAACCGGCAAATGAGTGCACTAAGGCAAGAAATGCTCAATGTTCAAAAAGATCAGTTAGTTGATTGCATCAGAGGATTTTTTGATGAAGGTGATGCTTGCGGGCCGGTCTGTTATTTGAATGTGTTGATGAAAAGTAATGCAAATCATGCAGAGGGTCTCAGGATATCAACATTCTTAATGCAGATGGAAAGGTTTGATCGATGTATTAAGTTGCTCCAAAAACGTTAGACACCCTCCGTCCGGCTCAATCGCTTGTTCAAAGCAACGATCGAAATCCAAATCACGGTTGCTCCGCCGTAGCCGGTGTAAAACTTATCCATTTCCAAGGTATGCAGCTCGATCAGTACGCGAATGACGAGCTTACAGCCGCTTATAACGGACATGATTTGAAAACCCGTTCCTATGAAGCCGGGAAGATTTGTTTGCCCGAAGCGATTTTGACACTTGTAAATAATCAGGTACAAAATGCTAGCAAGAAACGCCAGCATGAATATAATCCGTCGAACCAGAATTTCGTCCAGAATAAGTTGCAGAGAATTCACAAACCCAGAAGCAATTAATTATAAGCTTTCACTTTGAGTTCGTGGATTTTGCGATCGCATATAGAACCAGATTTCAACAATTATCCCCAATGCTCCGCCAATAAGCGCGCCTGTCATATTAAACAAGCTCCCGCCTAAAAAGGCACCACCGCAGGAAGATGAGATGACTGCCGACACAAGTGGGTCCCAGTCGTTTATCTTATGATGACCAGCCTTGCAATTTGTAGTTTCCATGGTTAGCGTGTTGAATGATTTGAAAAATTGAATGGGTAAAGCTATGCATTTGCTACCAGACTTCCATAGGATTTTTAGTAAATCTTTTGTGTTAACTGTCTAATAATGTGCATTATAAGTTTAGCTTATAATTTAGCTGGCCCGGTATCGAGAGTCGGTCTGCTTGAAATTTACCGATCAATCATTCAAACCCGCCTCCTGAAAACTCTCTGCTTAAAACCAATTGGTATGGCACCGATTTAGCGCTTGTGTGTTGCAAACATTCAAGTGCTATTATGTACAAAATATTCTTTCTCTTCATGGCAGTCATTGCTGTGCCATGCTTTTCTCAAACAAAAACACTCTGGGACGGTGAAGCAAATCCGGCTAGTTGTAATAAGGCATACGGGTCCGTAATTTCGGGATCCGATGCTTTTACTGGCGACGCTTGTTTTCGGGCGGAGCCGGATAAGTTTCATATGCCGAAAATCGGGTTTAATTGCAGCAATGCCTGGCGAGCGGATATTTCGGGATTTGATGAGCTTCGTTTTTTTATAAAGTCAAATCAAAACGCGCAAATCACTTCCATACGGCTTACCACTTACTTCGCACAGAGCAATTGGGTCGATATTGGCACCTATATACAGGGTGCGGGCGGGATTACTACGGATTATAAGGAAGTCAGAATTCCGCTGACATTGTTCAAAAAGCAAGGTTATGACCTCACTTCTATTGAATATCTCGAATTTGCAACTACAACTTCAAACCAACTTTTCTACTTTATCGATGACATTCAGGTTGTCGACTTAAAATCGCCCAAGCTCTCATTACAACCGGTTTCCAGCCGGGTTTTAAAGCTCAGCGTTAGTGAACGATTCGATACGACAGGATGCTATGAAACTGCCAATTACAGTTTGGCGAGCCAGGCAGATCCGGCGTATCTGCAACAGCAACACCCCATTAAAATCGGACGGCATCATTATGTTAAGGGGTTACTTCCGACGTCCGGAGTGCCATTTGTTGCGTATGAGCTGTATCTGATTTTTGATAAACCATTGAATAATGCTGGCTTATACAATTTGACAGTCACTGACATCAGGGACCTATCTGGTAATGCAGCTGCACTGGACACGACATTTGCTTTCGGAGACCTTACAATTTATGGAAACGTAAAGGCCAATCAGGTTGGGTATTTGCCCGACAGCCCGAAGCTCGGCAAGCTGGGCAGCTTTCTGGGCGATGCCTGGTTTATGCCCGTTGATTCGGTCAATACACCTGTTTTTGAGGTTCGAGACGAGGCAGATCAAGTTGTTTATAGCGGCGTAAGTACGTTTTTGAAAGCTGATTCATCATTCAGCGGCGAATTGGTTTTTGACCTGGATTTTTCGGAAGTGACCATTCCCGGCACATACTATTTGTATGTAGAAGGTTATGGCCGTTCTGAAACATTCACCATTGCTGATGAAGTGTACGATGACTTACATAAGCACACGGCCAGGAGTTTGTATTACCAAAGATCGGGCAAGCTGGATTCGCAGCATGCCGGCAATTGGCATCGTGGCGGTCTGCCGGCGTTGGTGGCGCAAATTCATTCTTCTCACGCATCATCTCCGCTGCATAGTGCCTCCGATCCTGCTGTCGGCAGTAAAATTCCGATGATCCAGGGCTGGCTGGATGCCGGTGACTACGGACGGTATGTTCCCACGGCGGCGAGTGCTTTGTTTATTCTCTTTACTGCTTTTGAGCTGTATCCGCAAAAGTTTCCGGACAATTATTACAACATTCCCGAAAGCGGCAACAGCATTCCTGACCTGCTCGATGAGATCAAATATGAAACCGATTGGCTGAAACAAATGCAGGCACCAGATGGTGGCGTGTATTTCCGCGTTACACCTGCCACCTGGTCAACTGGATTGCCGGAAGATGAGGTGAGTACACTTTTTGTTTCTGAAAAAATAACGCAGTCCACAGCACTTTTTGCAGCAGCGATGGCCATGGCGGCTCGAAATATGAAAGCCTATTTCCCCAATTACGCCCAGAATTGTCTCGATATGGCGAAAAAAGCCTGGGCTTTCCTGCAACTGCATCCGCAAGCATCAGCTCCTGTGAATTTTCCCGGCATTTCGGCTGGACCTTATCCGGATCCTATTGACCTGGATAACCGCGCCTGGGCGGCTGCCGAGCTCTATAAGACGACGGGCGAAGTCATGTATAACAATGCTTTTCTGGATTACTATGCCAAGATCCCTCACGAGTTCCATGCTACGATGAGCTGGGCACACCATACTTTCAAAGCGGCGTGGGCTTATTCTACAACCAAATTTCCAGTCAGTAATGCTCCTGTCGCGGAGTTTAAGTCCAAGCTGAATACTGAAGTGCTGGTTAATTACAACCATAGGACAATGAACATTCATGCGTATCATGGCGCATATCATCCTTTTAAGGGTTACGTAGGCTACGGAACTTTTGGCATGGCCCAGAGCTATGCATTTGACTACATTATGTTCAGTTATCTGCTATCCAAGCCCGAACTGCTGGATCTGGCAAAAATTCAGCTTGATATTCCTTTGGGCAACAATCCGTTGTCTAAAAGCATGATTACCGGCGTTGGCAAAAATGCTCCGAAATTTCCTCTTCATTGGTCAACGGTTCCAAACAAATACACCGAGCCAGTTCCCGGCATCCCGGTATTTGGCCCTGCTGCGTCGCTGGTTATGAACAGGCCGTCCAGCTTTGCAATCCAGGACTCGGCAAACCGATATCCCTATGGTTTCAAAAAAGAAGACCCTTATCCTGTGCTTCGTCGCTATACGGACGCGCGTGAGGCTGTTGAAATGTCGGAATTCACGATCCAGGAAATCGCTGTCACAATCGCTCCGTTTGCGTTTTTCAGCACTGCCATCAATGACGCACTTCCGGTTCATTTTGCAAGCTTTGAAGCACAGGCCGAACAATGTCATGTAAACCTGCACTGGACAACCAGCCAGGAAGTCAATGCGGATTATTTCGTTATTCAGCGCAGTGCCGATGCGAAAACGTTTGAGGATATCGGCCGGGTAAGCGCAGCGGGATCAAGCAGCATATCTAAGCAATATCGTTTCACAGATTCCCTCCCTAATCCGCGTAATTATTACAGGCTCAAACAAGTCGATTATGATGGACGATATCAATTTACGCGTATCCTTTACGCTCCGGACGCTTGCAATGGAATGAAAATAAATGTTTTGCAAAAGCAGCAAAACATTTATGAAATACAAACCGAGTCGGCAGAAAATACGGATCTGCTCACAGGTGAGGTCGTTAACAAACGTGGGGTTCCCCGGAAGCGATTCGATATAAATCCAGGGATAGCCACGCGTTTCGACACATTCGATCTTCCAGCGGATATTTATATTTTACAAATAAAAAACCAGCAAGGATATCGATTGTACACGCAAAAATTGTTGGTTCACTGACCGGTTCATGGCAACATTACTGCCAGTTGCTTGTCCAGTTATAAGGATCAGGTCCGGTGACACTGCCGCTAGTCGGATAGCCGGAAGCATTCAGTAAGTATGTGTAATGCGTGGCAACAGGGTTTTTGGCCGGTTTTTTCAGATACTTGTTTTCCACGAGGTTCAATGTCTTCGGAGGAAACAATTTTGCGTCCATTTTGAGATTGAACTGGCTGAAATGAGCAGACTTATCTGCATGTTTCAGATAGTATTCGTAGCTCACTTTATTCACAATCGCGCCGTCCGCATCATAGCGCTCCTGGAAAGAAACATTTTGGTCGTCATAGTAATACACCAGATGGCCATCAGGGAGATTATTTTCCCGGTAATATTCCTTAACCACCTTTCCGGCCTGATAAATGTAATCGGTCTGTATCACATCCGTAATGTTGCCGCCGCTCGTATAAAATGTTTCAACTTTCCGGGTTGCGTATTGATTTACAAGATCATACACAATGTCGGAGCTCTTTTTGCCGCCGTAAACGGTTGTGTAGATCACTTTGTCAGGGGCATAAGTCAAAGTTGTGACATAAGCTCCGCCTTCGGTCCGGTAACTTTTGAGTGAATTATTCGCATTGTACTGAATGTCCGTTATGTCATAGCCGGGCATTGTGGTTTGTAACAGAAGCTGCCCCACAACGAATGCATTCGCATCCGTTTTTACGTTTTTAGTCATGGCAGGATCGGGCATTTTCTCACTTTTTTCACAAGAGAAAATAGCAATGGACAGGAGCAGGATCAGTCTCGCCGAGAGGCTGCAAGGGAATAGTTGTTTTGTCATAATAGCTTTACTTTTTCTGTAAATAGATGTTGCAATAAGGTGAAAACAGTTGTGAGGTTATTACCAACGAGGACGAACAGCCGGGGCCATTTATCAGGCGGCAACTGCCTTTTATCATGCGGTTGCCGACAATCTCAAATCAATTGTCCTGTTTCCCCTGTTTTTTAGCTTTTGGCAGATATTAATCGTATCTTACAAGATGGGCAGCCGAATGTCCAGCGCATGCTTTATGAGACTTAGCAATGAAACCAACCCCAGAGCAGTTAAGAGACTTTTTCAAGTCTAATTTTTTCCAGGCTGATCAATCGTTTGAATATAACCAGGAGGCGGCGATAGCCGATTTTTACAGGCGTTTTTACGGAGCCGGCGACGTGGCGGATCCGATCCCTAACCCGCGTAAATGGCAGACAACCTATGTCAGGAAGTATGCTGTGAAGGCATTCATGCGCACGAAGGATGGAAACATTCATCACGTCATCTTTAAACAGGATTTAGATAATAACCTGATCACTAATTTTGATGGCTCGGCATGGCAGGGAGATCCCAATCTGGTAGATGTTTGGCAGGAGTACTATGAGTCAGACAATAACCTTGCAGTGAGTGGCTGGTAGCAATTTTTGGGGACTTTTGTGGAGGTAAACAGCAGGAGTGTAAAGTATTGTTTTTAAAACTATTCGAGAAAAGTAAAAAGTTGTATTTTAGCGACAACCGTAACCCACTATCAGAATATTATGAGCATACTTTACATTGATCATGAGATCAATAATCTCAATTCCTTTAAAGCTTCCTTCCGGAGAGACGCGACAATTTACCTCGCCGACACCTTGGATAAGGGCCTCAAAGTTTTAGAAGAAGAACAAATCGATGTCATTTTCGTCGATCACCAGATGCCTGATATGACGGGTCTGGAATTCTTGAAAATGGCGTCCAAACAATATCCTGAAAGTATCCGCGTCCTGCTCACAGGACAGGCTTACAATGCTGAATTCAAGCATGCGGAAGTGAAAGGTTATCTCCACAATTTTGTAACAAAACCGTGGGATGAACAGGATTTAAGACGGCTGATCATCACCAATATGATGTAAAACATTTAAGAAGCAGTGAGTGAGCGTGTTCCGGCAAGGGGCACGCTCATTTTTCTTTGAGGGGTGCCAGTTATTGAAATGCTAAAAAAATTGCCACAGCAATATTTGTTGGAAATATTTTTTACATTGTGTTTTCAATATCAACATTCCTCATGAAGTCGCCGTTTCGGTCCAATTAGGCTGTATTCGGCCATTTCATAACCCGGTAATCTTCCATTTTTATTTCCTGAAATATTCGATGAAAAGACGAGATTTTATGCAAATGACAGGAATGGGCGCAGGAGCTTTAATGCTTTCGTCCGTGCCAGTTGTGGGAAATCCTGTGAGCGCCGCGCATCTGCTCGAACCCTGGATTGATGTCGCTGCCAAGAAAAAATTTGCAGAAATCGCTCTCAATGCGGCCAAAAGCAAAGGCGCAACCTATACCGACGTCCGGATCGGGCGCTACTTACAGCAATATTTATTTACACGTGAAAAACAGGTTCAGAATATCGTGAATACGGAGTCCTACGGCGTTGGGATCCGGGTAATAGCGAACGGAACCTGGGGTTTTTCGGCCACCAGCGATGTAACGGCCGAGGGCATTGCCAAGTGCGCTGCAACGGCTGTGGAGATTGCGAAAGCGAATTCTAAATTTCAAAAAGAACCGGTCGTGTTGGCTGAACAGAAAGGAGTTGGCGACAAAACCTGGAAGACGCCGATCAAGAAGAATGCATTTGAAATACCCATTCAGGAAAAGATTGATCTGCTCATGAATGTGAATGGTGAGGCCATGAAAAACGGTGCGGGCTTCGTCACCTCCAACATGTTTTTTGTGAATGAACAGAAATATTTTGCTTCGTCCGACGGCTCATTTATCGACCAGGACGTGCACCGCATATGGCCTACATTTACGGTAACAGTCACCGATAAAGCTGCCGGTAAATTCAAAACCCGCGATGCCATCAGCTCGCCCATGGGCATGGGCTATGAATATCTGGATGGCTTAGCTTCGGAAAAAATCGCCGGCCCGAATGGTCTGGTCGGTTACCGGAACTCTTACGACATGGTGGAAGATGCGATCAATGCAGCGAAGCAGGCTAAGGAAAAAATGACTGCAAAATCGGTGCTTCCCGGCAAGTATGACCTGGTCCTGGATCCCAACCATCTTGGCCTAACCATTCACGAATCCGTTGGGCACCCCACTGAGCTGGATCGTGTGCTGGGTTATGAGGCCAATTATGCAGGGACAAGTTTTGCAACATTGGATAAATGGGAGTCTAAAAACTTCGCCTATGGCAGCAAACTCGTAAACATTGTGGCGGACAAAACGCAGCCGAATACGCTTGGGGCTGTCGGTTATGACGATGAGGGCGTGCCGTGCAAGGAGTGGGATATTATCAAAGATGGCGTTTTGGTGAATTACCAGGCCATTCGCGATCAGGTGAAGATCATTGGTGAAAAAGAATCGCACGGCTGCTGCTATGCCGATAACTGGAATTCCGTTCAATTTCAGCGGATGCCGAACATTTCGTTGAAGCCAGGCACTGAGAAACGGAGCGTAATGGACATGATCAAAGGTGTGGAAAAAGGCATTTATATCATTGGCCGGGGTTCGTATTCCATTGATCAGCAGCGTTATAACTTCCAGTTTGGCGGTCAGGTGTTTTATGAAATCAAGAACGGGGCAATCACAGGCATGCTGGATGACGTTGCTTACCAGTCCAATACACAAGAGTTCTGGAATTCCTGTACACAGCTTTGCGACAAGGACGATTACCGGACATTCGGGTCGTTTTTCGACGGAAAAGGGCAACCTGCACAAGTGAGCGCAGTGTCACACGGAAGTTCAACGTCCCGTTTTGACGGAGTGAATGTGATCAATACGGGACGGAAGATATAAGGATTGAATGACTGAATGAGTGAATGAGTGAATGATTTGCTAATGCATACCCTTGTTGGGCCGGCATGTATAGCTTCAATATCAATCATCTACTGTAACATTCAATCATTCACTCATTCACTCATTCAAAATTGAAATCAACATGGCTATTTTATCCAGAGACGAAGCGAAGAAAATAATTGATAAAGTATTGGCATTTTCCAAAGCCGATGAAATAAGCGTAGGCCTTTTTGGCAACCGGACAGGCAACATTCGCTACGCACGCAATTCCGTATCCACAAGCGGAGAAACGACTGATCTTTCCTTGTCCGTAACGTCTGTTTTTGGCAAGAAATCAGGCACGTCAACCATTAATGAGTTTGATGATGCTTCTCTGGAAAAGACAGTAAGACGAGCAGAAGAAATAGCCAAACTCGCACCCGACAACCCGGAATATGTCCCTATGCTTGGGCCCCAGCAATATCTTGAAACCAATTCTTTTGCGGAAAGCACGGCAGCGATCAATCCGGATTATCGCGCCAAAGCAGCTTTCGATAGCATTGATCCTTGCATTAAAAAGAATCTGACCGCGGCTGGTTATCTGGAAGATGCGGCCGGATTTAATGCAATGGGCAACAATAAGGGGCTTTTTGGTTATAACAGATCTACCTCCATTGATTTTTCTATCACTGTTAGAACGGCCGACGGCAAAGGCTCCGGCTATGCTGCGCGGGATTACAATGATGCCTCTAAGCTCAGCACCGCTTCGGCAACAGAGGTTGCGATGCAAAAGGCGATGGCTTCTGCAACGGCAAAAGCATTGGAACCCGGAAAGTACACCGTAATCCTGGAACCGACTGCGGGCGTTGATCTTTTGGATAACATGATGCGCAGCATGGATGCGCGTAATGCGGATGAAGGCAGAAGTTTTTTGGGTAAAAAAGGAGGTGGAACGCGGCTCGGTGAAAAGCTTTTCGATGAACGCGTGAACATTTATTCAGATCCTCAAAATCAGGAAATCCCCGGATCGCCATTCAGTGGCGATGGCAGGCCACAGGAGAAAGTGATATGGATAGAGAATGGTGTGGTTAAAAATATGTCTTACTCGCGCTTTTGGGCACAAAAACAAGGTGTTAAGGCCATTGCTCCTCCATCCGGATTTATTTTTCAGGGTGGAAATGAATCTTTGGCCGATCTTATCAAAGGAACTGAAAAGGGCATTCTGGTAACCCGGCTTTGGTATATCCGCGCTGTGGACCCGCAGACATTGCTTTACACGGGCCTGACGCGGGATGGCACATTCTACATTGAAAACGGGCAGATCAAATATCCGGTTAAGAATTTCCGGTTTAACGAAAGTCCGGTTATCATGCTCAATAATATAGAGGCGATTGGCAAGCCTGTTCGCGCGGGCGGCAACCTGGTACCGCCGCTGAAAATCCGCGATTTCACATTCACGAGTCTCTCGGACGCAGTTTAGCGCACATGACCACTCATGTATTTTTAATTTCCTTACATAAAAAGTGCATTGAATCTGTTGCAGCTTTTCGCTAGCTTATGCTGCATTACGCCTTTTATTCCAATGACCCAATTCGTCACTATTAGCAACCATATACTTTGAAACGCAGAGACTTTATACAATTGGCTGGACTCGGAACCGGAGCGTTCATGATGCCTGCTTTTGCAATGGGCAGAAATGTCTCCCCCGAAGCATTTCTTGAAAAAAGCGTGGATGTAGCCGTCAAAAAACGACTGGCTGATGCCGCGCTGAATGCTGCAAAATCCAAAGGCGCTTCCTATGCCGACGTCAGGATCGGACGTTATCTCAATCAGTTTGTGGTAACCCGTGAAGACAAAGTGCAGAACATTGTAAACACAGAATCCTACGGCGTGGGCGTGCGGGTGATTGCCAACGGATGCTGGGGGTTTGCCGCTGTTGTTGATGTAAATAATGAGGCTCAAATGGCAAAAGCCGCCGAAGATGCCGTGGCAATTGCGAAAGCGAATGCAAAGCTGATGAAAGAGCCTGTGCAACTGGCCCCGCAAAAAGGCTTTGGTGAAGTGAGCTGGAAAGCGCCGATCAAGAAAAATGCTTTCGAAGTGCCTATTAAGGAGAAGGTTGACCTGCTGCTTTCTGTAAATGATGCAGCGATGAAGAATGGCGCTAATTATGTGAATTCAGTGCTTTTTTTAGTCAATGAACAAAAATATTTTGCTTCCACCGATGGTTCCTACATTGACCAGGACGTTCACCGGATCTGGCCGATCTTCAATGTTACGGCCATTGATCCGAAAAGTGGAAAATTTGAAACCAGGAACGCATTAAGCGCACCAATGGGCATGGGTTACGATTATCTGCAAGCTAACCCGTCCGACAAAATTACCGGCGTGACCACGCGCTACAACAAAGGTTACGACATGCTGGAAGATGCTACTGCGGCAGCCAAACAAGCCAAAGAAAAGCTGACAGCAAAATCGGTGGAGGCAGGCAAATATGACCTTATTCTGGATCCGTCGCACCTCTGGCTGACTATTCACGAATCCGTCGGCCACCCGCTCGAACTGGATCGTGTGCTCGGTTATGAGGCCAATTTTGCAGGGACTTCTTTTGCAACATTGGATAAATGGAAATCCAAAAACTTCCAGTATGGCAGCAAACAAGTGAACCTGATCGCCGACAAATTACAGGAAGGATCTTTGGGAGCTGTTGGCTGGGATGATGAAGGTGTTAATACAAAGAAATGGGACCTGGTGAAGGATGGTGTGTTAGTCAATTATCAGGCAATCCGCGACCAGGCGCACATTATCGGTGAGAAAGAGTCGCATGGCTGCTGCTATGCCGATAGCTGGTCTTCCGTACAATTCCAGAGAATGCCGAATGTTTCGCTGGCTGCTGGCAAGACGCCGTTATCCGTGGACGACATGATCAAGGATGTCAAAAAAGGCATTTACATTATTGGCGACGGCTCGTTCTCGATTGATCAGCAGCGCTATAATTTCCAGTTTGGCGGACAGTTGTTTTATGAAATCAAGGACGGTAAGATTGTCGGCATGCTGAAAGATGTAGCTTATCAATCCAATACACAGGAGTTCTGGAATTCTTGCGTGCAGGTTTGTGATGAAAAGGACTATCGTCTCGGCGGCTCATTCTTCGACGGCAAAGGCCAGCCCTCGCAATCCAGCGCTGTATCGCACGGAAGTTCGACAACGCGTTTTAACGGGGTTAATGTGATCAATACAGCCAGAAAAATATAACCAGCCATGTCTATCATACTATCTGAATCAGAAGCAAAGGCATTAATGCAGAAAGTGCTGGCTTACTCCAAAGCGGACGAATGCGAAATTAACCTGCTGGGAGAGGAGCGGGGCAACCTGCGTTACGCAAGGAACGAAGTGTCCACAAGCGGATCGCTGGTCAACCAGAATTTATCTGTACAATCGGCTTTTGGCAAAAAAGTGGGTGTCGCCACCATTGATGAATTCAGCGATGAGTCGCTGGAAAAAGTGGTAAGGAGGTCTGAGGAGCTCGCTCAGCTTGCGCCCGAAAATCCTGAATATGTGAGCATTCTGGGTCCGCAGACTTATCTCAAATCTTCCGGTTTCTTCGAATCGACGGCTGGCATCAATGCTGATAAGCGCGCCGATGCCGTTGCGAAAAGCCTGGAACTATCGAGAGGAAAAAACCTGACGGCAGCGGGCTTCCTGGACAACCAGAAAGGCTATTCCGCCATGATGAATTCCAAAGGGTTATTCGCTTATTACCCAAGCACAAGCGTCAACTTTTCCCTCACGGTTCGCACGCCGGATGGCACGGGCTCTGGCTACATTGCGCGGGGTTATAGTGATGTAAACAAGCTGGATACGGCTGCTGCAACGAGCATAGCGATCCAGAAAGCGATGGGTTCCATGAATGCGAAAGCATTGGAGCCGGGAAAATACACCGTCATTCTGGAACCAACGGCGGCGGCGGTTTTACTGGAAAATATATATTTCAATTTTGATGCAAGAAGCGCTGACGAAGGCCGCTCCTTTTTAAGCAAGCCAGGCGGGAAGACCAAGTTGGGCGAGAAAATCGTCGACGAGCGCGTGAACATTTACTCCGATCCCACGCATCCGGATCTGCCGGCATCGCCCTGGGCAGGAGATGGGCAGCCTTTGAACAAAATGGCGTGGATAGAAAAAGGGGTTGTCAAAAACATGGTCTACTCGCGCTATTGGGCTCAGAAAAACAACGTAAAGGCCGTTCCTTCTCCCAGCAATGTGATTATGGACGGAGGAACCGCCACCATGGAAGAGCTGATCAAATCCACCAAACAGGGGATTTTGGTTACCAAACTCTGGTATATCCGGGAAGTGGACCCGCAAACATTGTTACTGACCGGCCTTACGCGGGACGGCACATTTTACATTGAAAATGGCGTTATTAAGCATCCGGTCAAAAATTTCCGTTTTAACGAAAGTCCTGTCATTATGCTGAACAACCTCGAAACATTGGGTAGATCAGAAAGGGTTGTGAGTACGGAATCGGATAGGAATTATATGGTTCCGCCAATGAAAATCAGGGAGTTTACTTTTTCTTCACTTTCCGACGCGGTTTGAAGCCTTTTTTCTTTACTCGAATTCAATACACGTCCGGAAACTGGGACACCGACCAGCGAATGCCGTCCAATCTGCTGCATTCGCTGGTTGAATACACCACAATTCCGATTGATGAGAAGGAAAAAGTTGTACAATTGAACAGCAATGAAATTTTCAAAAGTCCTTTTTGCTACCTGAGCGGGCACAAGCTGGTTGAGTTTTCCACGCAGGAAAGGGACCATTTTCGTCGATATGTGCAAAATGGCGGCTTCGTTTTTGTGGACGATTGCAATCATGATATCGATGGACTTTTCGCCAAATCGTTTGAGCAGGAAATGGAACGGACGTTTGGTCCCAAAGCCTTGCAAAAGATCCCCAATAACCACCCTATTTATTCCAGTTTTTTCAAATTTGAGGAAGGGCCGCCAACGACTTCATTCGAGTTGAATGGCTGGGGCGATGATCTTGTGCATGATTATCTCAAAGCGATTACGATCAATGGACGGATCGGTGTGTTATATAGCAATAAAGATTACGGCTGCGAATGGGATTATGATTTTCGTAACAAGCGTTTTCTGGCAGTTGACAATACACGTTTTGGTGTGAATATTGTAGTCTATGCGCTAAATGCATAGCCAGTTTAGCATGATTAACACGATCATTACACTTGTCGACTTTTAACTTTTTAACAAATAAAACTGCATTCTGAGGTTTGGAAAAATTGGAGTTGAGCCATTACAAAGAGCTGGTTGCAAGGCTGCCGCTTCTGAAAAAGGAAATTGCCAAAGTGATTGTTGGTCAGCAGGAAGCGATTGATGAAATATTGATTTCCCTGCTTGCGGGAGGACATTGCCTGTTGGAAGGCGTTCCGGGTTTGGCAAAGACATTAATGGTAAAAACCATGTCCGAAGCGCTGCATATGAGCTTCAAAAGGATCCAGTTTACGCCCGATCTGATGCCCGGAGACATTGTAGGGACCGAAATTCTGGAAGAAGATCATGAAACCGGCAAGAAATTCTTCAAATTCAACCGCGGCCCTGTGTTTGCGAATGTAGTGCTGGCCGATGAAATTAACCGGACGCCACCTAAAACGCAGGCCGCATTGCTCGAAGCCATGCAGGAAAAAACTGTAACATACGGCGGAACCAACTACGAGCTTCCGAACCCATTCCTGATCATTGCAACGCAAAACCCGATCGAGCAAGCAGGCACCTATCCATTGCCTGAGGCGCAGCTCGATCGGTTTTTGTTGTATATCAAATTAAATTATCCCAATGAGCAGGAAGAGCTTGATGTGCTGAAAGGCACAACCGGATCGCTGAGGCCTGGCATTAACCGTGTCCTGGCCGACACGGAAATCGTTGCCTTACAACAGCTGACCCGGCAAGTTCACATTAGCGACGAGCTGATTACGCGGATCAATAAGCTTGTTAGGGCAACAAGGCCCGAGGGAAGCCCATCGGATTTTGTAAGGGAATGGTGCGATTGGGGAGCGGGGCCCAGGGCAGGGCAGGCGCTCGTACTCTGCGCAAAAGCCCGCGCGGTCCTGCACGAACGTTTCGCGGTGATTCCGGAAGATATTCAGACATTGGCTTACCCTGTATTACGGCACCGGATCGCCATGAATTTTCGTGCGGAGGCAGAAGGCATAACCACCGATCAGGTGATCGATCAATTGCTGCCTGCTGTGAAGAACTGATGTTGGTCGGGTGACACAACTCAGTTCCGTTTTTCTAATTCCAGAGACATTTAACATTAATCATATGACAGCGACCACCGGCCTGCTTGCTTCGCAGCTCATCAAGCTGAAAAATCTGCAACTGACCGGCAAGCTGGTGAGCGAGGAGCTGATGTTGGGAATCCATGCCAGCAAGCGGTCGGGGATAGGAGTGGAGTTTGAGCAATATCGGCATTATGAGCCCGGGGATGATCCCAAACGGATTGATTGGAAGCTGTTTGCGCGCACGGATAAGCATTTGATCCGCGAATCCTCAACGGAGAGCGATAAGCAGGTGCGGTTTGTGCTGGACCTTTCCGGTTCCATGAATTATGTTGAAAATGGTGTGAGCCGGTTGCAGTATGGGCAGATTTTATTGGCCTCACTGGCTTATCTCTGCTACATTCAGAATGATCAAATGTCGCTTTATACATTGAAAGACAGCTCGATCCACACCATTTCCGCGACTGGCGCATCGTCTTCCGGTAAGCTGGCTTTCCAGAAGATTTTGGTTGGTTTAGAGAAAACTATTGCGAGTGGAATGTGGGATAGGGAATCCAAAACCGGTCAGAAAATCAAGTTCCCTGAGTTTCAATCGAAGAAAAAGGAGCAGCTGATTTTTGTAAGTGATTTTTTGCAAACACACGACGAATGGCTGGATATGATCCGTTCCCTTGCGGGGCCTTATCGTGAAATCGTTGTATTTCAAATCCTTGGTGATCAGGAAATGGATTTTAACCTCGAAGGTTTCTATCGTTTTAAGGATTTGGAAACAGGTAAGGAGATAGAACTGGACGCAGGATCTGTTCGGGAGAAATTCCGTGAATCGGCTGAGCGGTATTTACTTCAATTGAAGGAGGCCTTGCAGATCCCGCATGTGACCCTGGTGCGTGTGCGCATGAGCGACCCCATAGGAATGGTTTTGAAGGCATATTTAACCAAACGGAAAGGATAAATGGGATTTCTGAATCCATATATGCTTTGGGGAATGCTTGCGGTTGCTTTACCGGTAATTATCCATTTCTGGTATCAAAAAAAAGGCAAACAGATTGCCTGGGCGGCTTCACAATGGCTTGTGGATAAGACTTCGTTAAAGCACCGAGGCATTAGAATAGACGAAATTCCCCTGCTTCTGATCCGCTGTTTACTAGTGATTTTACTTTCAATGCTGCTGAGTGGGCCTATCTTAAACCAGTTCGGCAGGGATCAGGAAAAAGAGCAAGTGCATCTGGTCCAGGCTGACCCAAAGGTGACCAGTAACTTTCGTTTCGAGCTTGAAAATGCATTGCAACGGAAAGAAAGGGTCGTCTTCATTAGCGATGATTTGAAGCCTCTGGCAGACCTAACGAACATTCCTGAGACAAAGGGCAGCTTATTCTTTTTACAGCAGAACATTAATAGCATTGTTGGGGATAACACGCATTTGAATTTATATCTGCTTAATAATCAGGATATAAGCAGGTTGCCAAAAATTCTGATCCCTGGAACTTACAAATTATATGCAGTTAAGGATTCAGCGCAGCAGGCGGAGAACCCTTTGATCGGTTTCGCTCAGAAAACGGGTCGCGATAACATTAATGTTTTGATTGACTACGAAAATCAGGGCGAAGCGGAGACGGTTCAGGCTGGCTTGGAAGCATTGAAAGATGTTTTTGAAATTCCTGTCAGCATTGATATGGCAACCGGGTTAAAAAGCAAATACGATTGGATATTTACGGATAAGCCAATTACCCTGCGAAATGAGCAAACTTTGTATGTTATTCCCCGAAAAGGCATTGATAATCAGGTGTTTGATAATGTCATTTCAGTAAGTGATTCATTGCGGTTGGCGACATCCGCAATGGTGCAGAACGGACAGTTGCCCGAGTGGCTAGGTGAAATGTTGATCACGCATTATCAATTAGATAAAAATCTGAGGCCTTTAAGCCAAAGGCAGTTGGAATCAGCATTTGGCAGCGTGGAACCGCTGAAAGAGCAGCATTCGGATGGTTTGTATCAATGGTTATTGTTATTGTTTGTGCTGGTAGTCATGCTGGAACGTTGGATTTCACTCAATCACAAAACGGTGCACAATGCATGAGTTAAGGAAACTGATCGGTTTGGTGACGAGCCAGCTGTATGTGAGCGCGATTTTCCGTTGCTTGCTGCTGGCCGGTTCTGCCTACCTTTTCGTTTCGGTTTTTGCAGGTCCGTTGCATATGCTCAGCATATTTGCTGCGTTTGCGGCATTGGGAGCCGGGATTGTTTTCACAGGGATTTATAAAAACAACAGGGAAAAGGCTATCTCGCTGATTCACAACCATGTCGGTGAAACGGAATACAGCCTCCACCTCCTGGAAAAAACCGAATTGAATGTTGCAGAGCAATTGCAGTTAGAGCGCATCGCGAACCGCAATTTTGATTTTCCTATCAACAAACTTTATAACGGCCTCATCGCCTATTTGGCCCTGTTTCTGTCTGCGGTGGCATTTTATATCATTTATCCATCCATTTCATTTAATGAAAATAAAACAGGCGATGAGCACATAAGGAAACAAGAGCCACAAAAAGCGAATGTTACCCTCGCACCCAGATACGAATCTGCCACCATCAACATTGCGCCACCCGGCTATACAAAGTTGCCTAAGCAGCAGTTGAGTGACCTGAATGTGAGTGTTGTAACCGGCTCGGCGTTAACATGGAATGTGAAATTCACCCATTCAGAAAACCTGGTCCTTCGTCTCGCTAACAGCCAGGGTGAGGAGGTCTCGTTTCGAAGGCAGAATAGCCTTTTTACACATTCAGACAAGATTACAGGATCCGGGTTGTATTCCATTAAGGGTTATTGGAAAGATTCGCTTATATACCAATCTGATTTTTACCGGCTCGAAGCCTTGCCCGATCTTGCGCCAAAAATAGAGCCTGCATCAAAAGAATTGTATAAATATCATTTCCTGAAAGACACTAAGACGATCAAGGTTACGGCAAAAATTTCGGACGATTTCCGTGTTAGCCAGGCATTTATTGTAGCCACGCTCGCACGCGGCTCCGGGGAAAATGTGAAGTTCCGCGAGGTGAAATTCCCATTATCCCCGACAGATTTTAAAGACGCTGATTTACAAAAGGTGATCGACCTCAATGAGCTAAACTTTACTCCGGGCGACGAACTTTACTACTATTGGGCAGCAGTTGACAACAAGTCGCCTCAGCCAAATTTCAGTAAATCAGACACTTACTTCTTGGTTTACAAAGACACTTCCCAAGTCGAAGAAGCAGAACTGGCAACAATGGCCGTGAACATTATGCCTGAATATTTCAGAAGCCAGCGACAAATCATCATTGACACCGAAAAATTAATTGCCAAACGTAAAAAGATCCCTGCGAAGGAATTTGCTTCTGTTTCCAATGAGATTGGTTTTGATCAAAAGGTGCTGAGGCTGCGTTACGGGCAGTATTTGGGAGAGGAATTTGAAACGAGCATTGGCGGCGGCGGTGCACCGCCGGAAGCCGATGGCGGCAATATGCTGGATGCTTTTACGCACAAGTCGGATGGTGAGGGAGAAGCTTCGCACAGCCGCGCTGCGGACAGCCGCGCAGCAGAGCCGGAGCATCAGCACGACCATGACGGGCACGCGCATGAAAAAGCGCATGGGGATGCAGGAGAGAAGGATCCGCTGGCGGCATTGATGGAGCAATATGTTCATGCGCATGACGATGCGGAGACGAACACATTTTATGAACAATCGACGCGGAGTTTGCTGAAAATGGCCTTAGAACAAATGTGGCAATCGGAGTTGCATTTACGGTTGTATGAGCCGGAAAAAGCGCTCCCGTTTGAGCATAAGGCCCTTGAATTCTTAAAAACTGCTCAGCAAAAAGCCCGGACGTATGTCAAAAAAAGCGGTTATGATCCGCCGCCGATCAAGGAAAAAGAAAAGCGGTTGAGCGGTGAATTGAAGCAGATCAGCACAGATTTAAGCGTTGAAAAGTTCTATAAAAATAAAACGGTTGCTCAGCTGGCAGCAGAAGTTTCAGGATTTTTGGGCTACGAAAAGCTTGACAACGAACAACGGGCCAGATTGCGACTGGCTGGCACTGCATTCTCAGACCGGCTCATGAACAGCGGACCGTTCAATGGCGGGTTAGGGAATTGGGAAATGATTGGCACGCTTCAAAAACTTGTTAATGGGAGAAAGTTGTCGTCCAATGAAAAACAGCGCCTGAGAAACGGTTTATACAAATACACCAATCATTCTGAGCAAAGCCGAAGCCATTATTCCAGCGAGAAAAGGTTGGAAGAAGCATTTTGGAGAAAGCTGCATTAAATTAAAAACAGCTGGTTGGCTCAACAAATACGTATGATTCAATTCGATTTTAACTGGTCTGAGCCCATTAACCTCATTATTCTGGCACTTGCGCTGTTACTGTTGCCTTTGCAACTGTGGCTGATCTTGCGCGCGCAAAAGGATAATCAATTGACCCCGCGGCACTGGCTCAGACTGAGCCTGAACGTGTTGTTATGGTTGGCTGTTGTGGCTTTTATCATTCGGCCATATTTGCTCAAAAAGGCAGAAACGGTTACGGGTTTTATAGTTGGTGATGATATTCCGTCATCGTATGCTAATGCATTAACAGACAGCATTAACAGTCTTAAAAAAACGGTTTCCAGCGATATTAAAAGTGCAAGATTTGATACACTGATTCTGGCTGGCCAGGATTTTCAGCCCGAAATATTTAACACAATCCTGCAAGCCGCGCCGAAGCGAATTCAGTGGATTCCCTATTTGCCGGAAGACAAATGGCAGCAGTTACACTGGAAAGGCGTTGTTCGAAAAGGGGAGATGCAGGTTGTGCAGGGTAATGTGCTTTCATCCAAACCGCAGGTTTTGAAATTAAAATACGGTGCTAATGTGCTCGATAGCATTGCATTACAAAAAGGGTTTAATCAATTCCGCCTGCAATTTCCGGTGTTTACGGAAGAAAGGACGCTTATTGAGCTTGCTATGGGCAGCGAAATTCGAGATACAATCCGTTTCTATGCGCGGCCATCACAGAAACTCACATTTCAGTTTTTACTGGACAGCCCTGATTTTGAAAGCCGGGCGCTGGCAAACTGGCTCGGCAAAGCCGGGCACGCCGTGATCTATGCAGCAACATTGTCCAAAAACATCCGGAGTCAGGAGACAATTAATAGAGCGACGGATCCTGACGTTGTCGTAACTGACGCAGGAAATGTTAACAATAAATTGGTTAAGAAGGTCTTAGCAGCTGGTAAAAGTGTTTTGTTTATTAATGTTACCAAGCCAGATGATGAGATCAAGGCAATAAACGCTTCCTTGGGAACCCAGCTGAAGGTGAAGAGGATATCGGTGGAGGAATCCGTTTCGGTAAGTCCCGGGCTTACGGCGCTGCCCTTTCGTTTCGTGCCGGGCAATCGTTATTTTACCTCCGGGACACTGCCTATTGCATTTGAGAGGATTCGCGGAATGGTAGGCGTGAGCTTATTAAATGAAACTTTTCCACTGCAACTGGCAGGAGATAGTGCTGCTTATCAAAAGGTTTGGGATGCAATGCTGGCACCCGTTGTGCCCGCAACCACCAATAACATTCAAGTGCAGGCACCTTTGTTCGAGGGCGTTGATACCGAGGTGACATTGAATGGATTTTCTAATATATCAAATTTCATAAAGATCGGTTCCGACTCAGTCTTTTTAAGCACTTCACCTATAAATGAGGGATCAGCCAAGGCCTTTTTTAAGCCCACAGAAATTGGCTGGATAAGCTCGCGCGACTCTCTGAAAATGGAAATGTTTGTTGAAAATCAGGCTACTGCCGGAGATCTTTATAACACAGCCAGGCTAACGAACTTCATAAAAATCTACAACAGCCTGCAAAAAAAGTTGCGGAATGAAACCGGCATTTCATCGCAACATTCAAACGAAGTCAAGCAAAAACTTCCGGATTGGATGTGGTTTGCATTGATTATTGTTTGCTTTCTTGCCGTGTGGATTGAACGGAAATTATAGCCACTCTTCGAATTACCATGCATTTTCAACCATGTAAAAGCTCCTTGACGCCTGCTTTTCTTAAAATTACTTGTCCCAGCCGTTCCTTGGAAATGCCGTTTTCGATTTGGTAGGTGTTGACAAAGTCGTCGCCGGCAATATTGGTTCTGAAACATCTGAAGCACAGCTGCACATTGCTTTCATAATGTTTAAGCAGCGGTTCCAAATGCGTGGAAACGAGAAATAGTGACTGCTTTTTTCTTGCAAAACCATCGATTACCGTCATAGAACAATGTAGAGAGTCTTCCTGGTTGGTGCCGCGGAACAGCTCGTCAATAATAACGAAGCAGGATTCTTGTGCATGGAGGGCTTCCGCAATGACTTTGATACGCATAACCTCGCCGAAAAAGTGGCTGTAACCTAACGCAATGTTGTCGGAAAGGTGAATGGACGTGAATAATCTGTCTGCAAATGTTAGTTGAAGCATTGCTGCGGGAACGGGAAAGCCGGCATGCGCGAGATAGACGGCGATCCCGCACGTTTTTAGAAAAGTAGTTTTACCACTCGTATTGGCTCCCGTAAGCATGCAAACGGGGGTTTGGCTATGTAGGGCAAGACTGTTGGGAACCGCATTTTCGATCAAAGGATGCCATAGCTGTTCTGCCGTAAAATGGACTTGTTCGGCATTTGCTACAAAAATTGGAAATTGAAGATTATGAATAGTGGCTGTTAGGGCAATGCTCCGGAGCGCATCGAGCTTGTAGAAAATGTCCAGTATTCTCCGAAAGTCTTTCTTATTTGAGATGCGTAGAAAGTAATCCCAGAAGAAAATAGTCCGCCTGGTCAGCTTGCTATCCTGTATCTTCAGCAAACTATTCATGCCTTTTTTATTAAGAAGAGCTTTCACGAAAAGAATGTCATCAGCCAGAAGTTCAGGCAGTGCTTCGGGAAGTTCAGAGATCATTTCTTCAATGGCTTTTAAAAGTCTGAATGTTGCTGTAAAACCGCTTCGGACAATGTAAAACTCGGAAGGACTACGCCATGAGAAAATCCAGGTGTCGAACCAGTGCTGGAACACATCCTGCGACATGGAATAGGCAATGTTGGAAGCATAGTACGCCTCTGCTGCGGATACGTAAGTTCTGGGAATGTCTACTTTGAATGCATCCGGCATTTGAATAAATGCTTTCAGCAGTTCCTGAAATGAATGTATTTCATCCAGCGAGCGCTTTGGCTTTAACAGCATTTCCCGCAGGCAATCCCGACCGCCTTCGGTCGCAGTATAGTCAAAAAAATGAAGAATGCTGGGATCCCGCGAGCTTTTGGGAAGGATTTGTAATTCTTGGAGCGTTTGGGGATCGATGGGATGCATTTTGAAGATTTCGATGATCTTCAAAATTATACATTAACCGATAAGCGAAATCTTAAAAATAGTTAAATCCCACGCGTCAAATACGCTGATTTACAGGCAATGTCAGTTCAAAAATGGCGCCTTCGCCCTCTTTGCTGGACACAGCAATGCTTCCGTTGTGCTTGTCAATGATCTTTTTGGTAATGGCCAGACCAATCCCGGATCCTTCATACTTGTCTTTGGTATTTAACCGCTCAAACAGAGAGAAAATCTTCTCGTTATACAGCTCGTCAAAACCAATGCCGTTGTCAGAAACCGTAATGTAGCAGGTCGCTGCCGTTGAAGCGTCTTTCAATGCACCTTCCGCTTCCTCGTGGACGCCTCCCGAAATGCGTATTACCGGTGCAAGCCCGGGTTTGGAGAACTTGATAGAGTTGCTGATCAGGTTTTGGAAAACCTGTTTAATTTGCCCTCTGTTGACTTCTATATCAGGCAGTTGGTCAACTATAACCTCTGCGTTCCTTTCCAAAATGAGGATCTCATAATCTTCCAGCACCTCATTGACTACCTCATTTAAGCTGGTCAATGAATAGTTGTTAAGATTAGTTGAAAGCCTTGAATAACTTAGTATATCGGTGATCATGTTGCGCATTCTTTGAGAAGATGCGATGATTTTGTCCAGATATGTAATGTTCTCTTCCGTCAGCTCATTGACAAGCTTGTTCCTGAGCATCGTGGAGAAAATCAATATTTTGCGCAGCGGCTCCTGCAAGTCGTGGGAGGCTACGGATGCAAATTGTTGCAGGTCGTGGTTGCTGGTTTCCAGCTCGGTGTTAATTTCTGCGAGACGTAAGTTGTTCTGTTTCAGTAGTTGTTGGATTTCTTTCTGAAAAGACAAGTCTGTCAATATAATGCTGAGCGCCGGGCCTTCGTCCAATTGCAGCATGGTTACGGACAGCTGGCAGGGAACCTGCGCGCCGCCTCTGCTAATGCAAAGCTCTGTTTTGCTATCCTCGCTCCAACCGTTATCGAAAAGATCCAGGTATATTTCAAGAAATCCATCGGCAATGAAATCGGCAAAATGCAGCCCCACCACCTTCGAAAGCGGGAGATTGATCATAGAGGCAAACATAGAGTTGCAATACAATATCAGGCCCTCATGATTGAGCGTTACAGCGCCTTCATTCATTTTCTCAATGAATACGCGGTAGGTTTGATCAGCGGTTTTCAATGTATAAAGCTGATGCCCGCCATCGGGATTCTGAACAACCAATGCGTCCACTTGGCCTGAACGGATCGCATGGATGGTCTCCGTAGCTTCTTCAAGTTGCGCGTGCAGCTCTTCGTTCTCCCTTAACAGCTCTTCATATGTCTTATGCGTGTTCATGTTCCAATTGAAATTCCCAGACCTTTGAGTACTTTTTCTGTATCGGACATGTCTCCGATCAGTCTTCGTGCCGGTAGCGGCGCACTTTTAATGAGTAGAGGTAAGGCAATGATCTGTTCTTTTTCAGCTATGGTTTTTTGTTGGTAAACATCAATGATTTCCAGAGAGTATCTGCCTTTGAGGTATGTTTCACAGATTTCCTTCACATTAACTACCGCCCTTCTGGAATTGATGGACGCGCCTGTAATGAATAGCCTTAGCTCGTACTGAATCTCAGCTTCATCCCCATTTGACGGGCTAATGTCTGTGTTATCGCTCATTCTGTTCTCTTTGCAGGGCGTATATTTAGTCCAACCAATACTTTTTCCTCGTTCGAAAGGTCGCCGATAATCTTGCGGATTGGCTCAGGGACTTTTTTCACAAGCGTAGGAATTGCAAGTATCTGGTCGCCCTCCGCCAATTGCGGCTGTAACAGCAGATCAACTACTTCAATGACATATTTATCCTTTAAATATTCTTCACAATATTTTTTAAGATTAGCGAGCGCGGTGACCGATTTGGTGGTTTTGCCGGCTACATACAATCTTAGCTCCCATATTTCGTCTGATTCTTCCATTTATATCTGATTGGTGCGGTTATTACTCTTTTTTGTTGCCATCCCGAATCTGGGAAAGTTCCTGCCGATTCTTTTCGAAGACTTCTTTTTTGAGTTCCTCTTCAATAAAGGTTTTATTCAACTCCTCTTGCAAGGATGCGAATTCTTCTTTCAGGCTTTCAATTTTCGCTTCCAGCACCATTTTCTTCCGCTCAATCTCTCTATCCTTTCTTGTTACTGCATGGTCGCGCAAGACAACGCCCGTTCGTTCGAGCAGTTGTTGTGCCGCTCTCGCTGATCCGGTAAGTACGCCCTCTGGTCCAAGGAACACATCCACCAGATCCAATCCATTATCACTGATCACAAACTCCCGGACCTGATTGGAATGCTTCATTCCACGGGATTTCATCACATAAAGGCCCCTGTTGCGCTCTCCGTTCATCTCAATGTCGCGAACAAGCAGCCAGGCGTCTACCAGCGAAGAAACACTTTCGTCCGTCTGTTCGGAAATGCTGTCGTTTAACGAGAGCGCTGTAAACATGACGGTGGTTCCTTCTGCCTGAAGAAAATCGATCAGCCTAATGAGCACACTTTTTACTTCACTTACCGTCCCGACCGTGATTAGGTTCGTTATCGGATCTACGACAACTGTTTTTGGTTTAAATTGCGAGATCAGTTTGTTTATAGAAAGCAAATGCATTTCCAGCCCGTTCAATGTTGGGCGGGAAGCATGGAATTTCAACAGGCCATTATCTATATGACCTTGTAAATCGACGCCTATGGAGCGCATGTTGCGCACGATCTGTTTGGGCGATTCTTCAAATGCAAAATAAATGCAGCGATCGCCATTCAGGCAGGTTTCGTTAGCAAATGAGCCTGCAATGCTAGTTTTCCCAGTTCCGGCGGTTCCTGACACAAGAATGCTGCTTCCTTCAAAAAAACCTTCTCCGCCCAGCATTTTATTCAATGCCGGAATCCCGGATGAGATGCGTTTGCTGGAAGCATTGTGAGACAAGGTCAGGGAAGTGACGGGCAAAACTGAAATGCCGTCTTCATCAATCAGGAACGGATATTCGTTGGTGCCATGTACTGAGCCTCTGTATTTGACAATTCGGAGCAAACGTGTCGAGATCTTATTGGCAACACGGTGATCCAGCAAAATCACGCAATCGGACACATATTCTTCCAATCCCTGGCGTGTCAGAGAGCCTTCCCCGCGTTCGCCTGTTATGATGGTCGTTACCTTTTTCTCTTTGAGCCATTCAAATAATCTCCGCAGTTCGGCGCGTATGATAGCCTCATTGTTCAATCCTGAAAAAAGACTTTCAATGGTGTCTAAAACAACGCGTTTTGCACCAATGCTGTCGATGGCGTGGCCAAGTCTGATGAACAGCCCGTCGAGGTCATACTCGCCAGTCTCCTCAATTTCACTTCGTTCGATGTGAACATGGTCCAGCTTGATCAGCTTGTCTTTTTGCATCCGGTCGAGGTCGAAACCAAGGGAAGCGACATTGACGGTCAATTCTTCACTTTTTTCCTCGAATGCAACGAACACTCCCGGCTCTCCGAATTGAAGTGCGCCATGAACAAGAAATTCAATAGAAAAAAGTGTCTTGCCGCATCCGGCAGAGCCACAAATCAATGTGGGCCTGCCCTGAGGAAACCCGCCGAGGGTGATTTCATCGAGACCTTTGATGCCTGTTCGTGCCTTCTGCAATGCTGGAAGACCGGTTATTGAGTCAGAGGAGTTGGAGTTCATTTGATTAAGCTATTCTGATTTCACTTCGGTTAAATGTGTGTTGGAAGCTGTTTTACAAATACCGTACCAATTGTTTTTTTGGGTTATTGCACAAAAAACATCCGTAACAATTGGTTCGTCTTCACCCAAAGTGCGTAGCTAGGAGAGAAACTGCTCGGTCAATTGAATGCCAAGCTGGTTGAATTCTTCAAATGTGCTGGGCTTGGTAATGAAGCTATCGGCGCCCGCCTGGTAAGCTTTCTCAATTAACAATGTGTTGGAAGAGGTGGAAATCATCACTACCGGGACAGCAGACAGATCCGCATCTGCGCGGATTGCGGCAATGGTTTCGAGGCCATTCATTTTGGGCATATTCATGTCCATCAGAATAAGTGATGCTTGTTGGCCGGAAAGCTGTTTCATTGCTTTGATCAGTTCCAGGCCGTTTTCAACCTCTATTATTTCGGTGGAGGCGTTGGCTGCCTGGATGGCTTGCCGCAGGAAGAAACGGTCGTCCTGATCGTCATCGGCCAAATAAATCGTCTTTTGTTCCTTCATTTGAAGCTTGTGATTTACAAATATAATTTGAAATATCACATTGCGTAAATCTTCCGCAGCTAATTAAGCTAAAAAACAGAGAGAATTTGTAAGCCCTTATTTACCAGGGCTCCCGTTTTTGTAATGCTCTACCTTTACAAACATTTCGATGATCGTGGAAACTTCAAGTTTCTCAAAAATGCGAGATTTATACGTGCTGACGGAGCTTCCTGTAATGTTCAGCTGTGTTGCTATTTCCTTCGTCCACTTGCCGTTCAGCAGCAGATCCATCACTTCCAGCTCCCTTTGAGACAGGTTTTCCAGCGGATGTTCACTGTTTGTATTGGCTTCGAAAGTGTGCCGCATGAGTTGTTGCTGAACAACGTCGCTTACATATCTTCCTTTTTCCAGGACGGATAAAATCGCCGTTTTGATGGTTTGTTGCGGCGAGTTTTTCGCAAGAAATCCGTTGGCCCCTGCTTTCAGGTAATGCATGGCATAAAGTGCTTCGTCCATGCCTGAAAACACCAGGATGCAAACTTTCGGTTGTAATTTCCTGATCCTCGGGATCATGTTGAAACCTTCGCCACCAGGAATGTCAATGTCCAGGATGATGAGATCAACGTGTGTGGACGCGACTTGTGTGAGTGCTTCTTCAAAATTGGATGCTTCCAGAATATTGGCCGAGCCAATGAGGTCGTTGATTAAAAAGCGGGTCGCCAGTCTGACAACTGAGTGGTCTTCTACAAGTAGTATTTGTTTCATTCTTGCTGTCAGGTGTTTCAAAGTGAGTATGTGAGCTTGCCTTCCTTTAAAAATAGCAAATTTAACATACAACTTCTTATCAATAGCCAAACATTTGTAGAAATTATTCTAAAACGTGCCCATGGACTTTGAATAGCATTCTTGAATCATCATATCATGCCAGCCGACAGCAACCTCCACAATTGCGTTTTTGAAGCCCTGAAAAAAAACGTATTAAGTTGATAATGAGCATAACGGTGGGTGTCATACGCATTAAGAGATCACCAGTTTACTAATCGGCAACAACCACGTCCAACCCTGATTCCATTAACTCTTTTTTTCTTGGAGCATCCAGATCCGGATCCGTGAAGAGACTATTAATCTGGGAAAGGCTGGCAACTTTTATATGGCTGTCCTTGCCGATTTTGGAAGAATCACATAATACAAACACTTGCGAAGCATTTTTAATGAATGCAGATGTGATTGACGACTCATGCTCGCTGTGTGCGGTAAGGCCATTTTGCGCCGAAATTCCATCGATTCCAATGAAAGCTTTGTGCGCGTGGTAACTTTCGATATGCGCGATTGCCTTGTGACCATGAACAGCCTTGCGCGATTTATCAATTTCACCGCCGATCAGGTTCAGGCTGATCGAAGGCGTGTCGATCAGCTCGGCCATGATTGGCAGCGAATTGGTAATGACCTTAATTCCTTTTCTTTTTTTCAGATAGCGGCACATTTTGAAAACCGTGCTGCCGCAATCCATAAATATAATGTCGTTATCGGCCACATAACCAGCGGCGAGCTGAGCAATCTTGTCTTTTTGATCTTCGTTATGACCTGCTTTGGCGGCAAAACTGGTTAGTACTAACCCCTCAATTTTCATTGCGCCGCCGTGCGTGCGCATGAGCAAACCTTCTGCCGCAATGTCGTGCAGATCACGGCGGATAGTTGCAGGCGACATGCCCAGTTTTTCGGACAATTCAAATACGGATAAGCTGCCAAACTCATCAACCGCAGCCATGATCTTTTTCTTACGCTCCTGGAAATTCATCTCAAAAATATTCTTTGATCAAAACTAATCATTTTTGATCAAAGAATAGCCATGTCTGGGAACAGAAACAAAGAAGCTTGTGCCTTCCGAAGAGGTCGATTCAAACCAGATTTTCCCGTTTTGCGCAGCCAAAAATTCTTGCGTCAGCAGCAAACCCAAGCCGACACCTTTTTCGTTTTTTGTGCCGTAAGTCGATTGAACATTCAGGGAAAACAGCACGGCTTGCTTATCCGGCGAAATCCCGATTCCATTGTCGCGAACCGTTATAATACATTCATTGCCGGATATCTCTGATTCAATGCTTACCTGTCCGCCTTCGGGTGTAAATTTTATGGCATTGCCGATCAGGTTCCTGAATACAACCTGCATCATATCACGATCCGCGAAAATTTCGATCGACGGATCAATTGCGTAGTTCAGTTTTATATCCTTCCTGATGGCGCTGCTTTTTTCCAGGGATAATGTCGAATTCAGCAGCTCATCCAGGTTCAAGGCCTCATTTTGAGCGGAAACACCATTTAATTGCGATTTTGACCAATTCAATAACTTGGATAGTAAAGCCATCGTGTCGTTTGTGGCATTCAGCAGTTCCCGCTTGATACCTTGCCGTTCCGTCTCGTCCAGATCATACTCTGTAAGCAATTCGAGGAAGCTCTGAATGCTGGCCAATGGCCCCCGCACGTCGTGTGCGACGATCGACATCAGTTTGTTCTTTTCTGCATTGATGCGTTCCAGCTCTACATTCTGTTTAAGAATCTGTTGGTTTTTCTCTGCTATAAACAGCGATTTCTCCACCGCCGACCGCCTTTCATTTTCATAGCTCCGCCGGATATAATCTGTGCAGATATAAGCCAATATGGCCACCACCACATACGAAGACATTTGATCCACTAACATTGCAAACCTGTTTACATACGTATAGGGCACGGTTTCCGGATAGTAATATTCAAAGACATTCAGCGCCAACACCACCGATATGTTGACGGGGATCCATATTTTGTACTGCTTTGCCGGGCTTATCCCAATGCTCAGCAACAGAAGAAGCAGGAAATAAAGATCCGTCGGCCCGCGGAGGCCGGAGTTCAAAAAGTAGTTGACCGTAAACAGTAAAAGCCCGACAATGTCGGCGATCAGGATAGAGATGCCAAACCGATGACGGAAACGCGAATTATAATATAAAACGGCAACTGCAACCAGGACTAGAAAGCTGATGAATGCCACTTTGGGCAAGCCGATGATGTAATTAAAAGGAACATTGTAAATCAGCGCAGCTAGGGAGATCAGGCAAACGGAGTGAAAAATCCGGGCATTTAGAGGGAATTCGTCAGATGACCCAGACAGTTTGATCCAAAAATTGTAAAGCTTGGATTCGGAACGCAAAACAGTAGCTTTATTTAGGTATGATAGGAAGGTATTTATTAGTGTAAATATCACGAATTAATGCGACGTATGCGCAAAGCGCCAAAGAAAATTAATGTGTTAAGCGAATTCCCGGACGCTAATTTTCCATTAGTTACAAATTCCAAAAAACCGGTAACCTTCCCGAGTGTGTAAATTTTCGAATTTGGTTAAGTTTTGTTTTAGTGTTAAACTCGTCCAGATATTCAGCATTGTGCCATACAATGGTCGGTAGTCATGCTAATATGCAAAATTTTATACTTAAAGTCGCTTGTGAATTCCCAAACTTTTAATATTCCTTAACCTCTTTTGAAAAAGTAATGAAACGTAGAGATGCCATTAAAGATTTATCTATGCTTCCGCTTGCAGGGAGTATTATGCTTCCGCAGAAAAAATCAGCTGAAACGGTCTCCCGCAATGCGGATGTAGCTGCGGGCAAGGAGATTTACCAGGCTATTGGTGTGGAGCCGATTATCAACTGTCGCGGAACGTTCACCATCATTGGCGGATCCATTGAAAGGCCGGAAGTAAGGGCGGCAATGGATGCCGCAGCTCAGGTTTTTGTGCAGTATGACGAGCTGGCATTCGGTGCCGGAAAGCGACTTGCCGAGCTTACCGGTGCGGAGTGGGGCCTGGTTTCGGCCGGTTGTGCCGCAGGGATGAAGCATGTTACGGTTGCATGTGTAACGGGTGGAAATCCCGAAAAGCTCATCCGTGTTCCCAACCTGGCTGGCTTTGATAAAACAGAGGTGATTATCCCGAGATACTCCCGCAATGTTTACGATCATGCGCTGCGCAATGTGGGCGTAACCCTGATCACGGTTGACTCCATCGAAGAGTTGTCGAATGCGATCAGCTCGCGGACTGCGATGATATACCTGATGGCTGGCGACGAGTCCATGAGCGGGCCTATGTCGCTGGAAGCGATCTCCAAACTGGCCAAGCCGAAAAACATTCCGGTCATGGTGGACGCAGCCGCAGAAGACCTTACTATTCCGAACGTGCATTTGAAAATGGGCGCGGATGTGGTGATTTATAGCGGTGGAAAGGCCTTATGCGGCCCGCAATGCGCCGGTTTGGTGTTGGGCAGGAAAGATTTGCTCATGTCTGCCTGGCAGGCAAGTGCTCCCCATCACGGTCCTGGTCGCGATAATAAGGTAGGTAGGGAAGAGACGATGGGAATGGTTGCTGCTGTGGAGGCATGGATTAAAAGAGACCATGCAGGAGAATGGAAAAAATGGCTTTCCTGGCTCGACAACATTTCCAAAAAAGTATCGACCATTGATTCCGTTAAAACAACGGTTGTTGAGCCGAAACAGCTCTCGAACCGTACGCCCCAGCTGAGAATTTCGTGGGACCCCGCGAAACTGAACATTACAGGTGAGGAAATCGCTGAACTTTTCGGACGCACAAAACCACGGATCGCCTTAGGTGGAGGAACGCGCGACGGGGCCACATTTGTATCGATCACGACCGGGCAAATGCAGCCGGGTGACGATAAGGTCGTTTCAGATCGGCTGTTTGAGGTTTTATCTCAAAAAAGAACGCCGCAAAAAGCGGAGATGACTGCTCCTTCGGTTTCTTTGAAAGGGCATTGGGAGGCGGACGTCGAGTTTTTCTCTTCTAAAAGCAAGCAAACGCTCATCATCGAGCAGGATGGCAACTGGCTTGAAGGTTCTCACAAGGGCGAGTTCAGCGTCCGCGAAATGCAGGGAACAGTGGAAGGAAATGAGTTTAAAATGCGCAGTACAGACCGTCAGCCGGGTGATGCCATCACATTTATGTTTTCGGGAACTGTTAAAGACGATGTGATGACAGGCTCCATTTACATGGGCGAATACATGACTGCGAAGTTCACGGCCAAAAAGCAGAAATTCAAAATGAAGCGTGAGAAAATCATGATCCCATCGGGCCCGCCTTTGGCAACTTAGCACTCGGTTTGCTTTTAGTGTGCTTGAATTTTAAATATTAGTATTTCAAAACAAAAAGAGATCGTTCGGAAGGTTTATCCCTTTGAACGATCTCTTTTTTTATCAACATGTTTTACATTAACATGTTGCTTACTAAATATTTGCCTACTGAAAATAGCCCAGCGTATCGTGCAGTGAAATGTCCTCGTGCGAAGCGTCAAAAACACATTCCCCATTTTTTACAACCAGGAGTTGCGGAGATTCATGCTGTATTTTGAATGTGTTCGCTATGGACATGGATTCAGTGCGGTTATTGACCACATCCACAATGTAAAGAGGCACATCTACATCTGGAACCGAATTTACGTCCGATTTCAACTGGCGATAAGCCATCAGGCTCGTCATGCACCGTGGGCTATGTTTGTATATGATAGCATACTCAGATGACTTGTAAATTCTCTCGACCTCTTCCGTACTATTGATTGTAATCCAATTCATAATTTCAAGCGAAAAATTGACTTTAATTCCGGCAATGTCTCTACAACAACATTAACACCTTTTTTCATTCCCCATCCCGAAAAAAAGCGTTCCAGTTTGAAGGAGGTAGGTTAAATGTAAGTGTAAAGCTGGATGCGGCGGCGCGTGGGTGTAAACATGGTACGCTGTCTTTTTCATGAAAATAACTTTACAATACTTTATTGTAAAAAATTGTGACCAAAAAACCAATCAACGTCTAAAAGGAAAATGGATGAAAGAAATATAAACTTATAGGTTGATTTATGAAAATTAGTAATATCTTTGTGATTGTTCGGGACAGCCTCTTTGCGGCGAAATTCCAGAAAGAAGAATGCAATGCGTTCGCGCGAATGTTTGAGCTCTGGAATGATGCCGAATTTCTTGAAGCATTTTTTGAGGAACATAAGCAGGATTTGAACGCCTTCTGGCAGCATGTTACTGTTCAGGAAGCTGTTATTGCGACAATGAATGAAGCGATTTTGTTGGAGCGGAAGTTAGTGGCAGTAGCGCAAACCGGGCTGACAGACGAGAATGAGACGCTTTCCTGCTTGTTCAGGCCATTGCGAAATGGAACAACAAAACTGGAAGAACTGGAGAGAAGCAAGGTGAGAGGTTCGCGGAGGCATAGTTGGTTGCGAATCTATGCAATCAGGGTGGATGTTAATTTATTTGTGGTTTCTGGTGGTGCAATTAAGTTGACAAGGACTATGAACGAGCGAAGTCATCTCTTAACAGAATTAGAAAAACTGGAATTTTTGCGGGGTTACCTTGGGGATGCTGAAAATAATGAGTTGGAGATTTTTGAGATGTATTAACCGGAGAAAAATGGAAAAGATCAGAGAAAAACTAAAAAATGCCAAGCAGGACATTACTTGGCTGCCCGAGGCGAAGGCCAGGCAGGAGAATCATACGTGGCTGCGGATTTCATTTGCGATTGGCGTCAGCGTGCTGAGCGCCTTACGCGAGCGCAAAATGACGCAAAA
The DNA here is from genome assembly GCF_021502625.1 of Dyadobacter sp. CY351. Taxonomy (NCBI): domain Bacteria; kingdom Pseudomonadati; phylum Bacteroidota; class Cytophagia; order Cytophagales; family Spirosomataceae; genus Dyadobacter; species Dyadobacter sp. CY351. The sequence goes on from NZ_JAKFFU010000007.1 coordinate 78,470, forward strand.
AGATCTTGCAGAGAATTTGAAATGCTCTCCTCAATATGTCAACAAGATTGTGAAAGGGTCGGAGAATCTTACCTTGGAAACGATTTGCAAGTTAGAGAAAGCGTTATCGATCAAGCTGATCGAAACGCCTTCTCTTCCGCTGATGTCCTGATTTAGCAATACACCCTAAGCTTCCGTGCTAAGCCTGGCGTGATAAAAATAAAGAATGCTCAGATAGCCGACAGCTTCTTCGAGCGTTCAAACCTTATTTTTTTATCACCTTAGCGCTTTTGCCGTTCGTGGTGACAGTATACAAGCCGGTTGGGAATTTGCTCATATCCAGGGACATAGTATTTAAATTTTGCTTGGATGTATAAAGCTTTGTTCCTGCTACATTAAACACTTCCACAATTCCCAGCACTTTTTCCGACTCAATGTTCAGCAGATCGGTTACCGGATTAGGGTACGCTTTGATTATGCTGCTTTCTGCAATATTGGTGCTTACAACCCGGGTGAAATTAAACTTCCCATCCAGATCCACTTGTTTGATACGATAGTAATAAATGCCTGAGGGAAGAAATTCTTCCTGATATGCATAGGCGTTCGTTGCGTTCGAATGTCCGGCTGCTGCAACCGTGTTAATGCTTGTGAAAACAACTGCATTTTCACTGCGCTCCAACTCAAAATGGGATGCGTTCGTTTCCTCAGAAGTAGCCCACTGGATCAAAGGTCGGCTGTTTCCTGTGTTGCGGACATTAAAATATTTCCAGGTTACAGGGAGTGCCGTGCCGGAAACATAGAGGCGAGGGGAGAAGATGGTGTTTTTATTGGCGTCGATAATTTTTAATTTGTAAAACCCTGTTCCTGCCGTCCACTGCTGCGATGTGGCCTCTACCTGATTGCAATTATCTGCGCTCAGCCAATTGTATACCGAGCCGCTCGGAATGCCTGGCCCTGCGAATGTGAGATCCGTGGTTCCTGCCGCCTGAGTTGCTGTGACTTCCACGGGGGGCAATGCAGGATAGGGGGTGGACTGGCTGAGAAAATCACTGGTAATCCTGTCGTTCCAAAATCCCGCGAGAGAAATTAATCCTGAATACACATTCCCATCAGGAGATTGCGTGACACCATCACCTCGGAAATGGACTTCATCGGCGCGGTATTCAATGCTGTAGTACGGGTCCGTATCGGGGCCCTGGTATACGTGCGCATAGGTGGCATCATTGTCGATCAGCTCATTTTGTGCAGCGATCACGTTCGCAGAAACCCTTGTTGCACCATCAAAAGTGAAGCGCGAAGCCCGCGCTACAACCCATGCCAGGTTATTTTTGCCCGAAAGATTTCGGCTCGCATTGATCACCTCCCAAAGTTTATCTCGGTAACGGTCCTTGGCGCTGCCCACAATTGAGCTTTCGATAAAGTTATCGGTTTCTCCCTGGTGCCATAGGACGGCGCGGATGCCAAGCTGAGCAACGTAGTTATTTAATGCTAACCTGAGGTGACCGAACGGTAAGCCTCTTGGAAAAGTATAGCCAAATGGTCCTGTGGTAATGGCATCAGGATCAATCGTCTGCCGCCATTCTTCAATCCCTGTACTCGACCAGCCGGCATTGAAGATCATCACCGGGACGTGGTATTTTTCGTAAATTTTGTCACCAAATGATCCCCAGCACCAGGCATAATTGCCAAATGGCGAAGTCTTTGTGCCTGCATCCAAATGAACAAATTCCGGGCAGGGGAGCTGAACATTATTGTACTCCGTAACAGCCCCGTCGCTCACATTCTGGAAGTTCACGCTGTTTACCTGGTCATTGGAAGCGCCGGGGCCGTTAGGATTAGCATCGCCGCCTGTTGCGTTGGACTGACCTGCCACAACGAAAATTTCGCCGATGCCCACGCGCTCCACACTGGAAAGTTTTGGCTCGCTGCCAGCCTTTATTGCCCGGACTTCAAGCCTGTACCAGCCGCCCTTAACGGTCATCATCCCGTAAAAATGCCCGCTGGAAAAACTTGCGTCGATAATTGTCCAGCCACCTCCGGCAGGGGCTGCTTCGCCTTCGCCGGTAACGCGGGGCACGAAGCGCGCTTCGATATGCTCAAAAGGTTCAGTGATATACCCTCCGATGTATACGTTTGCTTCGTTGGCATTGTTTCTTTGAAATACCGCCCGTTCCGTAGGAAAAGTTACTGTGACCTGTGCGAAGACTGATTGGCTGAGGAGTAGAAGAAGTAATGAGAAGATTGTGAGTAGATTTTTCTTCATAGAGTAGAAGTTGGTTGTGATTATTGTTTAATTTATTTATAAGATTTTTCAGACAATCGGACATAAGTGTCCTGACTCGCCAGAGTTGATGTTTTGCCAGTCTATCAGGGCTTTGCCTTGGAGGAATGAGAAAATTACCAAGTGTAAAATAGAGGATGATTCGCAGTTTTTGCCAATCCCTCCGCATTATTTATTAACCGTATAGACAGCGCGTAGCTTTAATTCTACGCCCGGTTTTAAGCCGGAAATCAACTATTTTTGTGGAATGACAAAGATGATCCCACAGAATTTACGAGAAATAATGATCCATAATGCGCAGGAAGTTCAAAGCGACCTGGCCAAGGATCACCCGCCCGTGGTTAAGCTTCATTCTAAATATGGTAAGGCAATATGGCTATTGTCCGAGTTGGATGCGACTAACAACATTGCATTCGGTTTGTGCGATCTGGGCCAGGGAAAACCAGAATTGAGCTACGTTTCCATCACCGATCTGGAAAGCATCAAACACGCCAGGCTCAAAGTCCCCATGGTCGAAATCGACCCCACTTTCGACGGCAAGTTCCCCATGAGCGTCTACCTGGAAGCTGCAAAGCAAAATAAGCGGGTAACAGAAGATGTGGCCTTGCTCGAGGAAGCGGCGAAGCGCATTGCCTGAAACTTCCCATCATCCCGTTTTTCTTGTCCTAGTTCAATGTTTTGCCCTTTCGTAGGATGGTATCTTTGTGTCAGCAAAAACAAAGAGAACTAAACTTTTTAGAAAACATGGAACATACAATCAACGGGATCCACCACATTACAGCTATTGCTGGTGATGCTAAAAATAATTATGACTTCTATACCAGGGTTTTAGGTTTGAGGATGGTGAAAAAAACCGTCAACTTTGATGACCCTAATACATATCACTTTTATTACGGCGACAAGGAAGGAACGCCGGGTACTATCCTGACATTCTTCCCTTGGGGCAGCCAGATTCCTGCGGGTCGCCGGGGAACGCGGCAGGTTACTGAGATCGGTTACTCTGTGCCGGAAGGAAGTCTTGATTTCTGGTTGAAAAGACTAGATGCCAACCACGTTACTTACAACAAAGTAGCAGAGAAATTCGGCGAGCAATACCTGACATTTCTGGACCCGGATGGTTTGAAATTCGAGCTTACTGTGTCCAAAACGGCTGATAACAGAACGCCTTACGAAACCTCGGAAGTGACTGCGGAAAACGCCACACGCGGATTCCACAGCATCACGATCACCAGCAACAAAATCGAAGAAACGGCGAAGATCCTGACAGACATTTTTGGTTATAAACTGCTGGAACAACATGTGAACCGTTACCGTTTTGTGACGGATGCCGTTGAAAATGCTGCGATCGTTGACCTGGTTGAAGTGCCTGGCGAACGTGCCGGTCATGTAGCTGGCGGATCTGTTCACCACGTAGCTTTCCGCGTTGCTAATGATGATATTTTGATGGAATTCCGTAAAAAAGTGATTGAAGCGGGACATCAGATCACGGATAAAATTGACCGGAATTACTTCTATTCGCTGTATTTCCGCGAGCCAGGCGGTGTGTTGTTTGAAATCGCCAGTGATAATCCTGGGTTTGCAACGGATGAAACGGTTGAGGAATTGGGAACGAGTTTGCAGCTTCCCGCTCAATACGAACCCCGCAGGGCTCAGATTGAAAGTGTGCTTCCTAAGTTAGTTTAAGGGACACGTTTTAATTAGCCGGACGCATTGATATTCAATCTTGTCCGGCTGATTTTCATTCATTTAAATACAACAATATGTATACGCATAGCAAGCAAATAGTAAACGATGGCATGGGCATTGAGGAAGCAAAAAAAGCGATTGTCATGCTCCACGGCAGGGGTGGATCTGCGGAGGATATCATTTCCCTGAAACGCGTTTTGAATATGGGTGATATGGCCATTTATGCGCCAAGGGCATCCAATAACAGTTGGTATCCGTACAGTTTTCTGGCGCCGGAAACAGAAAATCAGCCTGCGTTGGATTCAGCGCTGAATATTGTTGATCAGGTTGTTACGGAGATTGAGGCGGCGGGAATTTTACCGGAGAACATATACTTTGCGGGTTTTTCGCAGGGTGCATGTCTCACATTGGAATATACGACCAGAAATGCAAAACGTTATGGTGGCATTATTGCCTTTACAGGTGGTTTGATCGGTGAACAAATCAATGAGGGGAATTATAATGGTGATTTTGCCGGGACTCCCGTTTTCATCGCAACCGGTGATCCGGATCCGCACGTGCCGGTTTCGAGAGTGAAAGAAAGTATTGCGATTTTGGAGCGGATGAATGCATTTGTGACGTTTGCCATTTATCCTGGCCGCCAGCACACGATTTCTTCACCAGAAATCCAGTTGGCTAATAAGCACGTTTTGAATGCATCAATTTGAGCATAAGCTAAATAAGAAAGTCATGAAAAACAGTATTTTGCATAAAGCCGATTCCCGTTTTGTCGCGGATCATGGCTGGCTTAAAAGTGCCCAGACATTCAGTTTTCACGATCATTATGATCCGCAGCGCATACAGTTCGGGGCTTTGCGCGTCCTTAATGATGACATTGTAAATGGCGGAAAAGGTTTTGGCAGGCATCCGCATGATAATATGGAGATCATTTCGATTCCGCTGGAAGGCACATTGGAGCATCAGGACAGCATGGGCAATGTGGCTGTGATCAATCCGGGTGAGATTCAGGCTATGAGCGCAGGGACGGGCATCTATCATACCGAATTCAACAAGCATCCCGACGAGCCTGTGACATTTTTGCAGATTTGGCTTTACCCCGATCAATTGAATGTTGCCCCGCGTTACGATCAGCTGGACTATAGCAAAGGCGATAAGCACAACAAGTTTTTGCAGATCCTTTCACCTGATCCGGACGATGCAGGCGTATGGATCCAGCAGCAGTCGTGGTTCCACATTGGTGAACTGGACGCAGGTTTTGGAACCAAATATTCGTTGAAAAAAGCGGGAAACGGACTCTATGTATTTGTGATCAAAGGCAATGTTCATGTCAACGGCGAGGCGTTGGAGCGGCGGGATGGATATGGCTTGTGGCCGGAAGCAGATGTGAACATTACAGCAACAAGCGACGCAGAGGTGCTTTTAATGGAAATTCCTGAAAAATGGTGAAATGAAGTCTGGCGCAATGCAGCCTGATTAAACCAATTGCCTGATTAACAATGATCCAACGGGACTAAACCCCAAAATAAAATGGCAAATATAAATATTCTCGTTCTGGCTGATCATGCGGAGATCCTGGAAACCATGATCCGCCTGATCAACAAAAACGATCAGTGGAATGGAACGGGCGTGAGCAGTTTGGATGAAGCCAGGATGGCTTTTGAGATAAATAAATTTGATTTAGTACTTTTAGGCGTCGGCGTGGATGAGGAAGCAGAATCGCAGATTTTGCGCTTATGCAAAACGGTTGCGCCTCAAACAGTATGTATGCGGCATTATGGAGGTGGAAGCGGCTTGCTTTACTCCGAAATCAAGCACGCGCTGACACAGCGTTAAATCGAAAAATTGAAGCATGTTTGAAAAAATAAATGACTATGCGTTGCGGTGCATGACGTTCGCACCTGAGGATCTCGAATATTTTGATTCTTTGCTTCAATTTAAAAAATACCCTAAAAAAAGCTTTCTGTTACAGGAAGGGGAAATATGCCAATTCGAAGCCTACATTCTGAAAGGGTGCATACGGACCTATCACATAGACAATTCGGGTACAGAAGTAACATTGCAGTTTGCGGTGGAAGATTGGTGGGTGAGTGACATTACCAGCTTCCAGAACCAGACGCCCGGACTGGTTTACATTGAAACGCTCGAAGATTGCGAATTGCTTATACTCACGCCGGAAACCAAAGAAAAGCTGCTGGCCAAAGTGCCCGGCTTTGAACGGATGTTCCGGTTGATGGTGCAGCGAAACCTGGCTCAGTTGCAAGAGCGTCTTTTCAGAACCATTTCAACCACAGCTGTTGAAAAATACCTGGACTTTCTTAACCGTTACCCCGCCATTCCACAACGTGTCGCCCAGCACTACATCGCGTCCTACCTGGGTTTTTCTCCTGAATTTCTAAGCAAAGTCCGTAAAAAGCTAAGCGAGAAATAAGTGCTGCTGGCAGTTACTTCCTGGTTTATATGTATACGGCGCAAAAAGCTCCACAAATTTATTGGTTAGCACAAATACAAAAGTGCTTTTGGCTGTTTTTTCGGCCCATTCCGGCAGTGGAACAATAGTTGATGAATGCCTGACATAACCAAATACAAACAAGTCATGGCAAGTAATTCAGCAGTAGTAGACATACTTAATGATTTAATCCTGATTAATAACGACCGCGTTGAAGGATATAAAAAGTCAACTGACGAGACAGACAGCTCGGACACAGATCTAAGATCACTATATTCCAACCTGGCAGACCATAGCCGTGAAATTGCTACCGAACTTAAAAGAGAGGTTACAGCGTTAGGCGGAGAGCCTGCGACCGGCACTATGGTTTCGGGTAAACTGTACAGGACCTGGATGGATGTGAAATCAGCATTCAGCAGCGATGGTAGAAAAACATCACTTGAAAATTCGGAATTCGGCGAAGATGCTGCTCAAAAGGCTTATGAAACGGCCCTGGCATCTGATGAGTTAACGCCGGATTTGAGATCATTAATAACTAGACAAAAAGCAATCCTGAAAGACGGACATGACACGATCAAACGTCTTCGTGATTCAGCTAGAATGTCCCAATAACCATTCATCATCAACGAACTAAAAAAGGACCGATGCAAATCGGCCCTTTTTTTATGGATAGTCTTCAAATGAATTACTGTCGTTTCTTCACAGACTCATCATCATGCTTGCGACTGGTAGAATCAGCATTCAGATTGGATTGGTTGGATGGGTAACCCAGGCTGTCATTCTGGTTATCTTCACCCACTCCTGTCGCTGCGCGGCTCGCTGCTCCGCTGCTGTCATTCGGCGTCGTTTCTGACTTGCTTCCTGAACCTTCGCTTCCTTTTTCGGAGTCGTTCACTGTTCCGCAAGAAGCAAGTGACATGCAGATGGCAAAGGCGGACATTGTAATAATTGATTTTAACGCTTTCATACTTGGTTTTTTGTTTAGTTGGATGTTATAAGCTTTTGTTGGAGCATTATAGGCTTCTTTTAAAATTTTATCTAGATTAACATCAAGGACGGGGTAATCAGGAAAGCCCGATCAGCAGTCCTTCGTCTCCGCCCAAAGTAATGATATCTTCAACCTGCATGCCGATGCGTTCAATTTCTGTTCCGAGGATTACCGTACCCGAGTAAGATTCCTGTCTGGGTTTAAAGTAGGCAGGTCTGTGACTCAGATTCAAAACAATCAGAAATCTTTCATTGCCCGATTCGCGCACGTAAGAGATCAGTTGCTGGTCCGCATAAACAGGCCTGTAAGATCCGACATTCAGCGCTGCATGTTCTTTGCGGAGGCTGATCAGTTTCCGATAAAAATGCAGTTTGGAATACATATCGCCTTTTTGCTTCTCCACATTTACCCGTCCAGAGTTGAATGGCAATCGCAGCCATGGCTTGTGGGTTGAAAAACCTGCGTTGATCTCGCCGCTCCATTGCATAGGTGTACGGGCAGGATCGCGGCTGATATTCAGATCGGGCATATTCAGGCCTTGCGGGTCTACAATTTCGTTCATCGGAATCGCCACATCGCGCATTCCGATTTCATCTCCGTAATATATAGTAGGCGTCCCGCGCAATGTCAGCAGCAAGAGCGCGGCGACTTTTGCCTGTTCACGGCCAACGCGGCTGGATATTCTGGGTTTGTCATGATTTCCCAGCACCCAGTTTGGCCACCCTTCGGCTGGTAATGCGCCTTCATATTCATCAATCGCCATAGCAATCGCAGGTGCGTCCCAGGGCAATGTTAGTAACTGGAAATTAAATGGCAAGTGAGCACCGTTGTTGTCCTGACCATAATAGGTAACCAGCTTGTGGATCGGCAGATAAATTTCACCGATCAGCACGCGATCGTCGTATTCATCCGTAACGGCGCGCATCATGCGTACAATTTCGTGCACCTCGGGCTGGTCCGTGGAATAAACAGGTGTGTAATGATCGTAAATCAGGTCGTTCGGGTTAAATGTTGAACCTGGGAACGGCGGATTATCGCGCAGCTGCTCATCCTTAATCATATGCCACATAACATCCACCCGGAAACCGTCAATCCCTTTGTCCAGCCAGAATCGCATTACATTCATCATGGCCTCCTGAACTTGCGGGTTGCGCCAGTTTAGGTCAGGTTGTTCCTTCAAAAATGCGTGGTAATAATATTGCTGGGTAACTTCGTCCCATTCCCAGGCATGTCCGCCAAAAACGCTCAGCCAGTTGTTAGGCAGCCCGCCATCGGCTTTCCCGTCGTGCCAGATATACCAGTCGCGTTTGGGATTGTCCTTGGAAGATCTGCTTTCCAGGAACCACGGATGCTGGTCTGATGTGTGGTTTGGGACCAGGTCCAGAAGCAGCTTCATGCCCCGGTTGTGGACTTCGCCGAGCAATTCATCAAAATCTTCCATTGTCCCGAAAAGCGGGTGTATACCTTGATAATCTGATATATCGTAACCGAAATCGGCCATTGGCGAAGAAAATATCGGCGAGAGCCAGACGCAATCCACACCCAACCATTGTAAATAGTCGAGCCTACTGATAATGCCTTGCAGATCACCAACGCCATCACCGTTTGAATCCTGAAAAGACCTTGGATAGATCTGGTAGATAACGCCATTTTGCCACCAGAGATGCTGTGACCTTACAGATGGTTGTGTTATTACTTGCTCCATAATTGTGGGTTTTGATCATTCAAAAGCCTTTGGACGTAAAAAATCGAGCCTACAAGAATAGTAGGAGCGATCGTAACAACAAGTGAAGTTGCATCATTCCTACAATGATATGTATTAATGGATGTTGTGGCACAGTTTTTAGATCGCCGGGGTATCTTTTAAAATCTGTTAACCAAAACGAGTATTCAAATGGAGCAAATAACAACACAGGAAAAAGACGCTTTCTTTAAAGTTGCGGAGGGCGTTTGGGGGTTGACGGACATTATGGTGAATGTATATGTTGTCCAAAATAAGGAGGATCAGTCCTGGGTCCTGATAGATGCCGGGCTTAAATCTGCCTATCCAAAAATCAAGAAAATGGTAACCCAGCTTTTTGGGGAAGGAGCGAAGCCGGCGGCAATTGTGCTGACGCACGGTCATTTCGATCATGTTGGGTCTCTGAAAAAGTTGGCGGAAGAATGGGACGTGCCCGTTTATGCACATTATCTGGAACTGCCTTATCTCAGGGGAAAATCCAGCTATCCACCACCCGATTCCAGCGTAGGCGGCGGGCTTATGGCTTATATGGCGGACCTTTATTCATCCAGTCCGATTGATTTGCAGGACCGGGTAAGCGAGTTTCCGGGCATAACGGCCGACATTCCCTTCATGCCCGAATGGAAATACATTCATACGCCAGGGCATGCACCCGGACACATAAGTTTCTGGCGCGAAAAAGACAAAGTGCTTATCGCGGGCGATGCCGTGGTAACCACCAAACAGGAGTCGGCAACGGCGGTTTTGCTTCAAAAGAAAATCATTAGCGGTCCGCCAAAATACTTCACCTGCAACTGGCTGAAAGCGGAAGATTCAGTGGACCAGCTTGCTTCGTTACAACCTAATGTGCTTGCGACGGGCCATGGCAAACCCATGTATGGAAAGGAAATGCAACAGCAGCTGCTAGAACTTGCGTATTATTTTGAAGAGAAAGCGGTGCCAAGCACAGGCCGTTATGTAATGAGCCCTGCCATTACGGATAGTGAAGGAATAGTGTCTGTACCGAAAGAAACTGCTGAACCTTACCAAGTGCTGTTTACAGTTGGGGCAGTTGCCGCGGCCGCGGCCCTTGGCTGGGCTTTGTTTTCAAAATATAAAGTGCAAAAGAGCTACTAAATCAAAGCGAAGAGTAATGCTTAGCGCTTAGAAGTTATTTCATAACGTCAGGTTCAGAAAACGATAGTCGTCCTTCATGCTAGCAACGAATTTGCCATGCCAGCATTTAAAAGACTTTTTCTGACCTGACGTTGTGTAGAAATGTGTGCCCTCCGTCAACAAATTTATATACTTAATTCCATTGTTAACCCGTCAACTCTTCCATGCCAGCCCGGGTTGCTGACAGGAATGATTTTTTACGTCCATTTTCTTAATTCGTAAGGATTAAAGTGAAAGTAAAACAAGTACTATCATAAAATGGATCAAAGAGAGATTTACCTTGTAGACGATTCGGCGGATCATAGATATCTTGTCCGGACAATCTTTAACAAATTTCTTCCCAATTATCATGTGCGTTTTTTCCAAGGGGGCAGTGAATTATATCAATTTCTGATCCTGCAATCTTCCCCGGACTACGCCGGCAGACTTCCCGCGCTAATCATACTGGACCATCAAATGCCTGCCATCAGTGGGCTTGAAGTGCTGAAACTACTCCGCCGGACACCGGACAACGCAAAAACGAAATGGAAAACCATGCCGATCGTTATCCTCAGCAATGACGATTCGAATGACATTATCAACAAATGTTACCTGGCAGGCGCTAATTCGTTTTTTCTGAAACCCCAGGAATTTGAAGAGCTGCGATACATGTTGGAAACAATCTGTCACTATTGGATGGATTATAACAAGCTTCCACAGATCAGCCAGCCAAAGATTGAACAGAAGCCAACAACGCTGGATCACGATGAATAGCGCATTTGGGACTGCGTAATAATACCTGGTGGCTTGCCATTTAATAAGTGTAGAACCGTTTGATAACACAAATACCGGATGTATGGCTCAATTTCGGTTATTTTGAACGTCACTCAAAACTATCAGAACCGTGGACAGTAATAGAGAGATCGGCGCGACGATCATATTATTTGGAATGATAATTTTCTGGATCTTTTCCACTATCCGGAAAAATCACAGAGCAAAACAAAAGCAAAAAATCCTACGTGAAGGCATTGAAGCAAATGCAACGGTCCTGAACATTAAACCGACCGGCGAGTATTTGAACAATTTACCCGAATACCAGATGAAAGTAAAAATCCAGCATCCGAAAGGCACGGACTTTGTTGCAGAAGTAACAGAAACATTGTCCTACTCCAAATACGATGCGATGAAACAAGGCAGCCAGGTGCTGGTTAAATACGACCCGGAATATTACAAACGGGTAATCTTTTTACAAACCGCCTGACACCTATACAAACATTAACAATCACACACCTATTCGCAATTTATTGCGGTTCTTTCAAGGCAACTTCCGGTCATCGGCGGTTGCCTTTATTTTTTTCTGTAAGCAGCGATTTTCGTATATAATTCGTTGGGCGTGAAAGGTTTGCTGATGTAGTCGTTCATGCCTACTTTAAAGGCAATGTCCTTAATGTCAAGCATAGCCGAGGCGGTAAGTGCAATGATAGGAAGCTGTGCATATTTCGGGTCGGGCAGATACCGGATCTTAGCTGTGGCTTCGTAGCCGTCCATTTCGGGCATTTGCAAATCCATCAAAACAAGATCATAGTCATTCTGCTGCACAATTTCACAAGCGATGAGTCCGTTTTCGGCCACGTCGTAATCTATTTCCCATTGCTTCATGAAGTTTTTCATCAGGAAAATGTTGACCGCATTGTCTTCAACGATCAACACTTTCATGCCTTTCAGGCTCTTAATATCCGTAACGGAGTGGCTGGTTTGGGCCGGAATCTGTTTTTTACTTCGTTTAAATGTAAGGCTGAAATAAAAGGCCGAACCTTCTCCTGGTTTGCTGCGCAGGTTAATGGTGCTCTTCTGCAATTCCAGCAGTCTTTTTGTTATCGTAAGGCCAAGGCCCGAGCCTCCGTATTTTCTGGTCGTATCCGAAGTTGCCTGCGTGAAGCTGTCAAAGATGTTATCCAGCTTTTCAGGCGGAATTCCGATTCCGGTATCTTGTATTTCAAAGTCAATGGTTACAGAATCCGGATCACGCTTTGCTACGGAAGCAGAAATTGTGACTTTGCCAAATTCAGTAAATTTCACAGCGTTGCTTACCAGATTGGTGAGGATCTGGCCCAGGCGAACTGGGTCGCCTATTACATTAAGGTTAAGTGCCTCATCCACATTCAATTCAAGTGAGATCCCTTTTTCGTCGGCTCTTTGGATATTGCCGGAACGGATGTTTTCGAGTAATACGAGAATGTTAAAATCGACCTCTTCAAACTCAATTTTTCCGGCTTCTATCTTGCTGAAATCCAGGATATCATTAATAAGCACCAGCAGGTTTTCAGCCGAAAATTTTAGAATGTTCAGATATTCCATCTGCTCCGGCTTCGGATCGTGTTGAAGCAGCAAATGCGTAAAACCGATCACTGCGTTCATAGGTGTCCGTATCTCATGGCTCATCGTGGACAAAAACTGGGATTTCGCCACAGCCGCCATCTCTGCCTGTTCCTTCGCTTTGATCAGTTCCTGCTCATTTTTCTTTTGCGCATCAATGTCCATAATGGCGCCGTAAAGCTTCACGACACGCCCGGTATGGTCGGCAAACGGCTTTCCTATGGCATGGATAAACTTGATCCTACCATCCGGAAGCACAATCCTCAGGTCAAAGCTCGCCGGGTTGAGGTTATTTACAGCATCCTTGATATGCGAAATGTATAAGTGCATATCATCCGGATGGATCATTTTAGAAAAAAGCTCCGTATTCGGGCCGGTGGAATTGGGTTCGAGGCCAAAAATGCGGAATGCTTCATCGGACCAGTAATTCTGGTTGGTAACCAGGTCCGCTTCCCAGCTTCCGCTGTGTGTAAGTTGTTGGGATTCAGCAAGCATGGCTTCATTCCGCCTGATTAATTCTTCCGCATTTTTCCTGTGGCTGATATCGTGCCATACCACCAGGAGCACCATCTTATCATCAACATGGACCGGATTCAACGTCACTTCTACCGGAAACTCGTCGCCATCCAGGCGCCTATGGATCCATTCGAAGCGGTTGTAACCCGTTTCGTGCGCAATGCGGTCCATCTCCAACGATTTTTCGTCAGAGCTCCTTCCGTCGGGCTGGAATTCAGGTGAAAATTTCGCGGGATGAATTGAGAGCAGCTCGCTCTTGTCCTTGCATCGCAGCATCGTTACGGCTGCTTTGTTGCAGTCTATGACGCCCTGGCTGTCAATCAGCAAATGAGCATCCGTTGAACGTTCGAAAACTACGCTCAGCTTTTCCCGCAGCGAATAGCGTTCGTGAATATCCGTGATGGAACCCACCATTCGCACCGGCTTTCCATCGATAAACTTGGCATTCCCGCAACATTCGAAATAGCGGTAACCTTTAAATTTTGTGCGCAGCCTGACCTGCACATTGTAGGGGATATTTTGTTCGAGCTGGGCATTGATTGCCGTTCTCACAATTACCCGGTCGTCGGGATGGACGAGCATTTCTGTGAAATTCTCGTAACCCGGCGTAATTTCATCTGGCTGATATTCAAGAAGTTCGAAAAGCCGATCTGACCAAGTCTGCTTATTTGTTTCAAAATCCCAATCCCATATTCCGGCATTTATACCGGAAATCACCATTTCCAAAGACTCGATTGTAAACACTGAACTCATTAGCTAACCTGTTCCAATATTCATCTAAATTAAGATAATTTATATTGCAATGTTACTGTTTGGAACGTGAATTTGTAAAACTAGTTGGGCGATTTTTAGCCTGCTGCTTTTAAGCAATGTGCAGTATAAAAGTCAAAAACCGCAACAAATGTCCAAACACTCGTTGTGACATCTGCTGCGGTTTTTTGAATATCACTTAGCTTAAAACACGGGTATTTCTAGAAAATAAATTTAGTGCTCAGGAAGTTAGAAGTATCCTCGTGAACAATTTCGTTGATCAGCTGCTTATTCGCTTCGTTCATTTTAAATGCAACCAATGAGCGGATGGAGAACGAGCGGATTGCGTCGGCAACAGATAATGTTCCTTCTGCGCTGTCCTTGCGTCCGGTGAATGGGAACACGTCCGGACCGCGCTGGCACTGGCTGTTCACATTCACACGGCTCACCTGATTTACGAGCGGATCGATCAGCGAAGCAACTTCATCGGCATTGTTACTGAATATACTAACCTGCTGTCCGTGTGTAGATTCAATTAAATATTCAATCGTTTCTTCCAGGTCATCAAACGGCACAACGGGCACGATGGGGCCGAATTGCTCTTCGTAATAAAGCTTCATTTTATCATTAACCGGATAAACCACAGCCGGATAAAAGAACGAGCCTTCCGAAGCGCCGCCGTTTTCATTCATGATCTGCGCGCCATTTTCGAGTGCATCAGAAATGCAGCCGTTCAGATATTCAATTTTATTGGTTTCGGGCAGGGGAGTGAGGGCGACGCCTTTTTCCCACGGCATCCCGAATTTCAATTCACCGACCGCATCACAAAGCTCTTTCAGGAATTGATCCGCAATGCTCCTGTGTACCCAGACGATCTTCAAAGCCGTGCAACGCTGGCCATTGAAGGAAAGCGAGCCCGTAATGATCTCTTTTACAGCGAGGTTGATGTCTGCATGCGGCGTAACAATCGCTGCATTTTTCGCATCCAGACCCAGAACTGCACGTAAGCGGTTTACTTTCGGGTGGGATTTTTTCAGTTCGTTGGCCACTTTACTCGAACCGATCAATGTGAGCACATTGATCTTCCCGGACTGCATAAGCCCCGGAACAATCGCATTGCCACGGCCGTAAATCACATTCACTACGCCTTTCGGAAAGCTGTTCATGAAGGCTTCCTGCAAAGGATAATGCAGCAATGTACCAAACTTCGGAGGTTTGAAAAGTATCGTGTTACCCATGATCAATGCGGGGATCAGGGTTGTGAAAGTTTCGTTTAAGGGGTAATTAAATGGTCCCATACAAAGCACAACGCCTAAGGGTGAGCGTCTTACCTGAGCGGCAATGCCGTCCACAATGTCAAACCCGGAAGAGTCGCGGTCCAGGTTTTTCAGGGAATCAATGGTTGCGTAAATGTATTCAACGGTCCGGTCAAATTCTTTTGTTGAATCGGCAAACGACTTACCGATTTCCCACATGATGAGCTTTACGATAATGTCTTTTTGCTCGATCATTTTACCGGTGAACTGCTCCACACAGTGAATTCGTTCGGCAACACTCATCGTAGGCCATTCGCCACGGCCATTGTTGTAAGCGGCAACAGCAGCGTCCAGCGAAGCAGCTGCTTCGTCGGCTGTGCATATCGGATAACTGCCTATCAGTTTGCGTTCAAGGCCATTTTCTGTTTTGATACAAACAGGTGAGTAAACCTCATGCACAGGGCCATCCCAGGTCTTCATTTCGCCATTGCTCAGATACTCGCGCTGGTGGATCAATGAAGGCAGCAAAAACGCTGCGGGAATGTCTTGTTCTTCAACAAAGATGTTTTTTAACGTGGAATTGAAATCCATTGAGTCATTATTTATTGTGAAACCGTAACATTTTAACACACTGGGATGATGACGAGGTTTAGCCATTTTATCCCTAATACGGAAACAAACTTAGCGGACTTTACAATTCTTTAATGGATTGATTTCGACATAAAATGACTTAAAATTGTCAAATATTACTATGTTTTGTCATTTTGAAGAACCGGGTGATCAAAAAGATCGAAGCCATCGTCAGCCCGAGGATCAGGCCCAGCCACATGCCCACAGCGCCCATACCGAAGTGAAATGCCAGCAGATAGCCAACTGGAATTCCAATGACCCAATAGGCCACGCCAATCAGGACGGTTGGCGTTTTTACGTCCTTAATCCCACGCAAAAGCCCCGCGCCGATCGCCTGGGTGCTGTCGGAGATCTGGAATACGGCTGCAAACAATAAGAGGAGTGCAGCCAGCGCCAGAACTTCTGTGTTCTTATTGAACAGGGTAGGGATCTGGAATCGGAAAACCGAGAACAGGATCGCACAGAGCGTTCCGTAAATCAATGCGGTGAGAATGGTGCTTTTTCCGATAACAAAGATTTTGAGCCAATCTTTCCTGCCCAGCGCGTTGCTTACGCGGATCGAGCCCGCCTGCGCAAGGCCCATAGAAACCATAAATGTTAAGGAAGCGCTGCTTAATGCAATTTGATGCGCGGCTTGCGCCACCGCGCCCAATGTTCCTATAATGATACCCGAAACAGCGAATGCCCCGGCCTCCATACCAATCTGCAAACTGCTGGGAATGCCAATATGCAGCAGCTCCCTCCAGGTTTGCGCTTTAAATTTCCATTGACTGCTGCTGACAGCAATGTATCGCGAAAAGGTTTTGTGCTTTAAAACAACGGCGGCCAGCGCCAGAAACATGCAGGACCGCGTGATCAATGTTGCCCAGCCTGCACCTTCCAATTCAAGGCGTGGAAAACCCCAGTTGCCGTAGATAAGCAGCCAGTTCAGCAGAATGTTCAGCGGCATCCCGGCCAGCGACAATATCATGGCCGTCCTGGTATATTCCAGGCCGTCCGCAAATTGTTTCAAGGTCATGAAGAGCAGCATGGGAATGATGGAAAGGCCCATTAATTTCATAAACGGGATCGCCAGCTCCACCACTTCGGGATCCTGTCCCAGGTTATGCAGCAAGCCTTTTCCAAAAACCAGCGTAAGCGAGATGGCAACGGCCGTTAATGCGCAAAGGCAAAAACCATTGAACAAATAATGTGAAACCAGCTGGGAATCGCGGCGCCCGTTGGCCAGAGAAACCATTTGGGAAACCGAAATAGTCATTCCTATGCCGATCACAAAAGGAATGTTCATGGCATTGATGACCAAGGCGGCGGCGGCGAGTTGCTTGTAGCTGATCGCGCCGACCATCGCACTGTCAATAAGGTGGAGGGCCATTTGGGCAAGTTCTCCGATGATGATGGGTAAAGCTAATTTTAATGTTTGTGATGCTTCGGTTTTCATGGCACGCTAACAGATACTAAAAAAGAATGCAAAGTTAGATAACCCATCCGGATAAACTTTGATTCGATGCAAAGTCAACTTCTTTAAATATCTGTGAACAGTCCAGGTCAACCCCGGAATTATTCGTCTGTCCAGTAAGTTGGTAGAGTAAAAACAATGAGAAAATAGGTTTCTATATTTGTACAAAAAAGAGAATATCGACAGAACGCTTACAAAATTTTATAATGGCTATTAAAAGCAGCATTGCAGCGAGAGGGCTCAGTAGGGCAACGGTAACGTATACGTTTGCCAGATTGGGAGTGTTAATAATGATTATTTGCGGCTGTCAGCCATTGCTTGCGCAAACTGCGAATAAATTGACCGTTACCGGGAAGATCGTTGACGGTCAGAACAACAGCCCGCTGGGATATGCGAGCATCAGGCTTTTCCGGACTGCGGACAGCACTTTTACAGCCGGTGCCATTACGGATGAAACGGGAGGGTTCGTTGTCGATATCGCTGCCGGTTCCTATTATGCGTTATCCGAATTTATTGGTTATAAACCACAAATCACCCAGGATATCAAGCTTAACGGCGCCAACTCACCCCTGAATATTGGCACCATTAAAATTTCGGGATCGGCAAGGACTTTGGATGAAGTCACCGTGCAGGCCGAGAAAAGCTCAATGGAATTATCGCTGGATAAAAAGATCTTCAATGTGGGAAAAGATCTTGCTAATGCGGGCGGAACAGGCGTGGATATCCTGACTAACATTCCATCCGTTGCTGTGGATGTGGAGGGCAATGTCAGTCTCAGGGGGAGCGGAAATGTGCGTATATTAATTGACGGTAAACCTTCCGGGTTAGTGAGTATCAAGGGCGCCAGCGGCTTGCAGCAATTGCAGGGAAGTATGATCGAGCGCGTCGAGATCATTACCAATCCTTCTGCCCGATATGAGGCCGAGGGGATGGGTGGCGTAATTAATATTGTGTTAAAAAAAGAGCGTAAAGAGGGGATTAATGGCTCATTTGACATTATAACAGGTTATCCAACCAATTATGGTGCGGCTGCGAATGTAAATTACCGTCGCAAAAACCTGAACTTTTTCATCAATTATACATTGTCTTACCGGAATACGCCCGGGAAAAATTACCTCTACCAGGAGCTTTACCGCAACGATTCGACCTTCATTATGGAGCGGGATATGACATCCAATCTTAAAGGGATGAACAACAGCGCACGCGGCGGAATAGATTATTATTTTAATCCAAAAAATATTCTGACCGGTTCCTACACCTGGCGCACCAGCAAGGGAAAACGCTTTTCAACATTAAAATACAGGGATTATCTGGGGAGCGTCAACAATCTGACAAGCTTCACTAACCGGACGCAGGACGAGACCGAAACGGAACCGAACTCTGAATATTCGCTGACTTACAGGAAGACATTTAACAAGAAAGGGCAGGAGCTTACGGCTGACGTTCGGTATCTCGACAACTGGGAGGATTCGGACCAGTATTACCGGGAGAATGTTTACCGGCCCGACGGCAGTCCATCGGATATTCCGCCGCTGCTGCAACGTGCCGTGAACTATGAGACAGAAAAACAATTGCTTTTTCAGGTGGATTATGTGCATCCGTTTGGAAAAGACGGGAAATTGGAAGCCGGGGCAAGAAGCAGTTCACGCGATATGACAAACGACTATGCGGTCACGCAGGAAACCAGCGAAGGCTGGATTACTTTGCCCAATCTGACTAATGACTTCTTGTATGAAGAAAATATCAATGCAGCCTACGGGATTGTTGGAAATAAAACGGGCAAATTTTCTTATCAGGCTGGCTTGCGGGCTGAATGGACAGGTGTTACAACAGAATTAAAGCAAACCCGCGAAGTCAATGAACGCAATTATGCGAACTTATTCCCAAGCGTCCATGTGACTTACGATTTTGCCAAGCAGAACGCATTTCAGCTGAGTTTCAGCCGTCGCGTCCGCAGGCCCCAATATAATGACCTGACCCCTTTCGCCACTTATAGTGACAATCGTAATTATTGGAGTGGTAACCCGGACCTTAACCCGGAATTTACCAATGCATTTGAGTTCGGGCACATTAAGTATATGGGCAAAGGTTCGCTGACGTCTTCACTATATTACCGCCACACGAATGGCAAAATTACGAGTATCAGAAGGGTGCAGGAAGACGGAAGCTCTTACACGCGTCCCGAAAACCTGGGCACCGAAGATGCCTACGGCGCAGAATTCACGAGCTCTTTTACACCATATCAATGGTGGAAGCTCGATGGCAGCGTCAACTTTTTCCGCGCCATTACGGACGGGACGGGCCTGGACGAAGACTTCCAGAGCGATACTTACAGCTGGTTCGTGCGGATGATGTCGCGCTTCACATTATGGAAGAATACGGACGTCCAGTTAAGGGGTAATTACGAAGCGCCGCAACAGACTCCACAGGGCAAACGCAAAGCATTGGCTACGCTGGATCTGGCTGCCAGCAGGGATATTTTGAAGAACAATGGGACGTTGACGCTGAGCGTGATAGATGTTTTCAACTCGCGTAAATTCAGGTCGGTCATTGAAGGGGCGAATTTCTACACGGTGAACAATTCGCAAGGCCGCAGAAGGCAGATCAACCTGACTTTAAATTACAGATTACACCAGGCAAAGAAGAAACCGAAGGAAGGTGTTGAAGGCGAATTTTAAGCGCCGAAATTTTATTAAACGGTAAAACTTTTTTAACTTTATTATGATTTGGCTGAAAATGCATTGAATGAATTCTCCATGTTTGTCGAAGGCCAGTAGAAAACGTTAACTGAGAAATTTAATACCGTATTATGAGCGCTATTCCAAATAAAACTATTTTCCTTGCAGACGACGATGCAGATGACTGCATGCTGTTCGAAGATGCATTGAGAGAGGTGAGCACATCGACGGAACTTACTACGGCAAATGACGGGGTTGAATTGATCCATTTAATGGAAAATAACGTTCCGCCGCCGCCTGACGTGATTTTTCTGGACCTGAACATGCCCAGAAAAAACGGTTTCGAGTGCCTGGAACAAATCAGGAGTACAAAAGCTTGGGAGTCGATCCCCGTCGTCATATTTTCGACAACCGGACAAGAGGAAATGGTGCGGAAAGTACACGAACAGGGAGCCAACTTCTTTATAAGGAAACCAGGATCTTTCCCCAAACTGAAACAGGCCATTAAGCAGATCCTCGATATCGACTGGGCTAAGCATAATTGGAAGCCGGTTGCAGAAAATTTTTACTATCAATACTAATCCTCAATTGTTCACCTCCTAAGTTTGTAAAAAGATCTTTTATAGAAAGCAGTGGACAACTTACAGCAGCACACGGATTCAGATGATCGTGTCAACAAAACAGAATCTTACAATGTGCAGACTAACGTAGTCGATAGCGAAAGCAGGTTCAGAAATACAATGAGACAGGCGCCCGTGGGAATAGTTATCCTGCGGGGGCCTGATTTTTTTGTGGAGATGGCCAATGATACGTATCTCAGTATCATTGATAAAAGTGAAGAGGAGTTTGTCAATAAACCGCTGTTTGTTACACTTCCCGAGGTGAGGGTCTCCATTGAAGAAATCCTCAATAATGTGATCAAAACAGGCATTGCCTATAACGGGAATGAGTTTGAGATCACGATGAGGCGTTTCGGCAAGCCGGAGCAATGCTATTTCAACTTTGTCTATCAGCCCATTAGCGAGGAAACAGGTGAGATTTCGGGCATATTTGTGGTTGCGACGGAGGTTACCCAGCAAGTGCTTGCCAAACACCGGCTTGAACGCAGCGAAACGCAGTTCAGGACGCTGGTTACTCAGTCGCAATTTGCCAAGGCCATTGTGAAAGGCCCGGAGTTTGTGATCAGCCTTGCCAACGAAAGTATGCTTACCAACCTCTGGGGGCGGCAAATGCATGAAGTGGTTGGGCAAAGGTTGTTTGACGTTTTTCCCGAGCTGGAACACCAGAATATGGGTAAAATCCTAAGGAATGCTTACCAGACAGGTACATTATACCGGGATAGCGAGGCATCCATGATCATTAGCGGCCCCGATGGCCCGAAGGAACATTACGTGGATTTCCAATATGCGCCTACGGTTGAAGCAGATGATGAAGTTTCGGGCATAATGATCTCCCTGAATGATGTTACCGACAAAGTAAGATTTCGCAAACAGATTACGGATGCTGCAGAAAGACTTTCCCTCGCCACTGACGGAACGCAGCTTGCTACGTGGGATCTGGATCTGAAAACCAGGCACATTATCTATTCCGGCCGCCTTGCTACTATTTTTGGATTTGAAGAAACCAAACTTCTGACGCATCAGGATATGCGTGAGCTGATCCATCCGGAGGACAGGAAAGCTGTGGTGGAAAAAGCGTTCCAGATTGCTTTGGAGACCGGCACCTATTACTACGAGGCCCGTATTATCCATCCGGACGAATCGATCCATTGGATCCGGACACAGGGAAAAATTATGTATGACGAGCATCACCGTCCGCACCGGATGCTTGGCACCATGATGGACATTACCGACCGGAAAGAGGACGAATTAGCACTTAAAATAAGCGAAGATAAATACAGAACATTGGCTGATGAGCTGGAATCTCAGGTTCAGCTCCGTACAAAAGAGCTTACCATTGCCAACAGCGAGCTAGTGAAGACCAATATGGAACTTGCGCAATTTGCCTATGTGGCCAGCCACGATTTGCAGGAGCCATTGCGGAAAATCCAGACATTCGCGACGAGGATACTGGAAACCGAAAACGAAAATTTGTCTGCACGGGGTAAGGATTATTTTCAGCGGATGCAGGCGTCGTCTACCCGGATGCAGCAGCTGATTGTAGATCTGCTGGCATTCTCGCGTGCGAATGCGGTTGAAAAGCACTATGAAAAAATTGATTTAAATTTGGTTTTGCAGAGCGTAAAAGAGCAGCTCGGGGATCTGATCCATCAGGCAAATGCAGAAGTCATCAGCGATACACTGCCCGTTTGGAACATTATTGAATATCAATTCGAGCAGCTTTTTACGAATTTAATTGCCAATGCAATTAAGTTTACAAAAACTGATACAAGTCCTGTTATCGTCATCCGGTCGGGCCGCATTTCGGGTGAGCTTATCCCGGTCAATGGTGCTGAGGCGAACCAGACTTATCAATATCTGTCATTTTGTGACAATGGGATTGGCTTTGATCCCCAGTTTAAGGACCGCATTTTCCAGGTATTTCAGCGGCTGCACAACCGAAGCGCTTATGAAGGAACGGGCATCGGATTGGCTATTTGTAAAAAAATTGTAGAAAATCATCAAGGCTTGATCGATGCCATTGGCAAGCCAGGAATAGGCTCAACTTTCATTATTTATCTGCCGCTCTGATTAAAAACTTGATTCGCTGTCGGCACGGTTGCGGGATTTCTGAAATGTAATGGCAATGCCGGTGAGAATGATAACGCCTCCCAGGATCATTTGCCAGGTTATTTTTTCATCGATAAAAACCCAGGCAAGCAATCCGGTAACAACCGCCTGGCTCAAAAGGCTCAGGGAAACGCGCTGCGCGTCCATTTTCTGAACTGCATAACTGATAGCCAGCCAGCCGATCAGCTGACAAATCAGGCCCTGAACAGCGAAAACGGTCCAAATGGCAGGTTTGAAATTCCAAAGCGGCTCTCCAAACATTAAGCAGACAATCAGCAGGAAGACAGAAGAAACCGCCATGCTAATGGTCATGAAACTGCCGATATTCAATCGGTTAAGGATCGGTTTGCTGATCAGCATGTAAGAAGCATACAGCATGCCGGAGAGCAGGGCCAGCGCGAAACCTTTGTCCAGACGCATTTCAAAAAAAGCCGCCGGACCGATAAGCACCACCATTCCCGCAACCGCAATAAGCGTCCCGATCCAGAAACTTGCTTTTGGCTTATTATTAAGGAAAAAGAACGATCCGACTCCCACCCAGGCAGGAGCCAGATTCGTCAGTAGCGTTGCCTGCGTCGCATTGGAATAGTGAATAGAAAGGTTCCAAACGGCTATATCAGTCGCAAAAATGATCCCACAGAGCACAATTGGAAGCCATAAATTCCTTGCAGGCCAATTGAATTTCTGCGTATACAGCATGCCGGGCAGCAAAAACAAGAACCCGAACAACATCCTGTAAAAAGCAGAAGTAATCCCTGAAACCGGTGCCCATTTGACCAAAACGGGGAAAATACTAATGCTTACAAGTCCGATAAGAAGGCTGACGCGCGGATTCATTACTAATAAAATAAATTCTTGCAAAGATAAGCATTCAACTCACCCGCATCACTTCAAGGACATTGTCGAAGTCTTCCTGATTAAAGAGTTGGCTTTGCCCGGTCGTATTGAATAGGCCAGGTAATGTCTTCGCCAAGTTCGTGTGCCGCGTGCAATGGAAAATAAGGATCACGCAGCAGCTCCCTTGCCATAATGATCAGGTCGGCTTCGCCATTTTGTAAAATTTCTTCCGACTGTTTTGCCTCAGTAATCAATCCGACTGCACCTGTCAGGGCACCGGTCTCTTTCTTGATTTTTGCGGAGAAAGGCACCTGATAAGATGGGCCAACTGTGATTTTCTGGTGAGAAGCCAGTCCGCCGCTTGACACGTCGATCAGGTCCACACCTTTTGTTTGCAATATTTTCACCAATTGAACCGATTGATCTTCGTCCCAACCATTTTCTGCCCAATCCGTGGCCGAAATGCGCACAAATAAAGGCAGCTCTGCCGGCCAGACTTTCTGAACTTCGTCAATGATCTCGATCAGAATGCGTACGCGGTTTTCAAAACTGCCGCCATACGCATCAGTACGTACATTGCTAAGCGGTGAGAAAAATTGGTGGATCAGGTAACCGTGCGCTGCATGAAGCTCTATAACCTTGAAACCTGCGTCCAAAGCCCGTTTGGCTGCTTTACCAAAATCTAAAATCACTTTTTGAATGCCATCCGCATCCAAGGCAAGCGGCGCCTTTTCTGAATGATGAAAAGGAATGTCCGACGCGCTCAATGGTTGCCAGCCCCCTTCATTTTCGGGCACCTGGCCACGACCTTTCCATGCCGGATAGGTGCTGGCTTTCCGGCCAGCATGGGCAAGCTGCACGCCCGGAACTGCTCCCTGCCCTTCGATGAAAGTGGTGATCTGTTTTAGCTTCTCAATGTGTTCATCTTTCCAGATACCCAGATCTTCGGGTGAAATCCTGCCTTCCGGAGAAACGGATGTGGCCTCGGCAATCAGTAAGGATGCTCCGCCCACGGCGCGGCTTCCCAGATGCACCAGATGCCAGTCATTGGCGAATCCGTCCACAGACGAATATTGGCACATGGGAGAAACAACGATACGGTTTTTTAATGTGACACTTTTAATGGTAAGCGGAGTGAATAATAGGGATGACATGCGTTGAATGTTAGGTTTTTAATGTTTTAATTTTTTGAAGGATTTTAATCTCATCAATGGTAATCGTACTGATCAGCTCAAACAGTCCGTTGATCGTTTTTAAATCCGACAACATTTTCCGGGCTGGCGACTGGTCTGCCTTTTCAATTCCCATTTCTTTGATTTCCTTCTTTCTTTTCGCCAGAAGCGCTACGAGCTTTTGGTTTTGGGGCAATGATTCGCGGGCTATTTCAAAAGTGTTTTCAAGCTTTCCTTCAATAATGTCCGTAGCAGCTTTAATCTGCCGGTCGATCTGCCTGATCATGACTTCAAATTCAACCGAAAATTCCGAATATTCCAGCGTTTGCGCATAGGTCGAGAGCGATGCAATGTAGGACGTCAACATATGGCTTGTGGCAACGAACTGGTGATATTCTTCCATGTTCAACTGCTGCCGTTTCGGCTCTGACAGCATTTTTTGAAAGTTATCCGACAAATTCGCCATCGCAATGATCGCATCCTTCCGGAGCACCTTTAATTCGTTGATATCCAGGTCTTTCCCCGTGAATTTCGCTGCTACAACGTCAAAATACTTACGGTTTGCATCCAGTGCATCGCGGATATACTGGTTGATCTGCGTATGCTCCCAAACCGGCAGCACGTAAGACGAAATCAGATAAGCGATAATGGATCCGATGATCGTATCAATAACCCTGTCATGTAAAACCGCCGTAATCTGCTGCGGGTTCAGGAAATTGAAAGAAAGGATGACATATAATGTAATGGTTGTGGAAGCAATGAAGTAGTTGATCTTCAAAAAGCTGTAAGCCATGATCATTGCCAGCATCATAATGATAAACAATGCAGTCCCGTCCTGGATCAGATACAACAGCATGAAACCCGTGAAAACGCCCACAAGCGTTCCCCCGATCCGGTGTACGTTCCGCTGTTTTGTAATGCTGAAAGCCGGTTTAAGGATCACAACAATCGTCAGGAGAATCCAGTAACCATGACCTACCGTCAGAAAAAGAGAGATGATGTAGCCGATCAGAAGCCCTAGCGTAATCCTTAATGCATGTCTGAAATGGCTGGATTTCAACGAAAGATTGTCCAGCAGGATGCGGGGATGGTATTCTTGCTTCGGAATAAAATTCTCGGCTTCAACATTTAATTTATAACCTTTACCCACCTCTGCATCATACGTGGTCGCCCGGTGCAGCTTTTTCACACGTTCTGTAACGTCCTGCAAACTATTGAGAATCTGGCGCAGCATCATGAAATCCTCCATGTTATCGTGCGTCATTTTATGCTCACGCATATTTTCAAAAGCCCGCTGACATTTATTAAATGCTTCGTCCAGGTCGCGCTTCGGGTGGGAGGGTGATCCACTCTGGATTGCAAGGCCAATTTGTTGGATCTCAGCTGATAACCAGGTAATATAGGTGCCGAAAAGCCTTAAAACCTGGGTGTGATCAAATGCCCGATGGAGGTTCGCGTAATTTTGCTGCGAGTTCAGGATTCTTTCGAATAAGTCGATGCTATCCAGGAACATCAGCATCAGGATCCGGCTTTTATTCGTCGATTCTGTAACAATTTCCCTTGTTTTAAAAAGTATCTCGCGCAGGTTTTCGTGGTTTTCACGGAGCGTAACCTGCTGGTGGATCATCCGGTTAAAGAGGTCGTCATAGTCGGGATTTGCAAAATAATACCCTGCTTTGATCCAGAGCAGCTTGCCTAATTCCACGAAATTTTCTCCCAAAAGCTGCTGGATCAGCTTATAGGGAAGCAATTTCTGTAAGATCATAAACAGGACAAAATACCAGATCCCGCCAGCCGCAAATATGGCGGCGGTGCGCAGAACCATATCGCCGCTCAAATGATCATCAATGTTGAAAACAAAAACAAGCAAGGCAATAAGGCCGATACTATTCACCCGGTTTCCATAAACACCGACCAGCGAAAAGAACATCCCGAAAACAACGATTTCGAGAAATATGATAAAGTGAATGTGCCGGAGAAAGCCGGTAATGCATGCAACCAAAAAACACGTCGCAATGGCAATGAGCAGTGAGTTGCGCCTTCTGGTGTGAGGGCCGGGATTGTCCGTTGATCCAATCAGCAATGTGCCCAGCGGGAATGCGATCATCTCGCCCAATATGCCGAAATGTTGAAAAATAAGGCTCGGGACAACCGCACCCAAGGTTAATCTTACGCCCGTGGAAAGGTAATGACTTGAAATAAACTTTTTGAATTCGTCGAGGTAATTCATGAAAACGGCAATCGGTAGCTGTGCAATACTACTTATTAATAATCCACAAGCAACAAAACGCGTTCCAAATATCAGGATTATTTGTATCGGGATAGCCGTCACGGATATTGCGTTGTTTTTGTATTTTTGGTAAATCCAGGACCGGATTGCTTCCGGAAACAGCTTTCAACGGAATCAGAACACAATGCTATTTGTAAACTTTGACACCTTTCCAACATTGCAGACAGACCGTTTGCTCCTGCACGCAATGTCAGAAAAGCATGTGGCGGATATGTTCAGATTGCGAAGCAATCCGCTTGCCATGCAGTACATTGGAAAGCCCTTGATGCAATCGGAAAGCGATGCAAAGGATCTGATTGATGCTTATTCCAGAAATCTGCGGGATAAGATTGGCATTACCTGGGGCATTTCAATGAAGCGTGTGGAAGGCCTGCAAGAAAACACTGGCCTGATAGGCACCATAGGCTTTCACAAAATGGACCTGTATAATCACCGCGCTGAGATTGGTTATATGATCCATCCGGAACATTGGTTAAAAGGGCTAATGAGCGAGGCTGTCAGGCGGATTATTGACTACGGTTTTAAAAACATGCAGTTTCATAGCATTGAAGCTAAAATTAGCCCTGATAATCAGGCTTCAAGAAAGATTTTGCTGAAACACGGTTTTGAAAGAGAGGCTTATTTTAAGGAAAGCTTTTATGAGAATGGTAAATTCCTCGATACTGAGATTTACTCGCTGCTTAACAAAACGGCATAAAAAAAATAGCTGCACCTTGCGGGGCAGCTATTTTACTTTATATAAATATCTAAACTTGGCTTAGTTCTCAGAGCCGATTTTCAGGATTGCTTTGTCAATGAAGTACTGACCAGTTCCTTCTTCGCCGATCACGTCAAACAATTCGATGGCGCGACGTGCATTGTCTTCTTCCTCAATTTGCTCATTTACAAACCATTGCAGGAAGCTTTCCGTGCCATAATCTTCTTCTCTGCGGCTCTGCGTAACAATGCGGTTGATAGATTGCGTTACTGCAATCTCGCTTTGCAATGCTGCTTCGAACACGCTTCTAAATGTTGCAAACTCCTGTTTTACTGCTGCTACTTCCGGTGAAACGGCGGTTCCGCCCACAGTCATGATGTAATTGAATATTTTAAGCATATGTCCGCGCTCTTCGTCAGACTGCTTAAGGAAATATTTAGCGCTGTTTTTGAATCCGTTACGGTCACACCATGAAGCCATGGCCAGATATTTTGCAGAAGCTTCCGCTTCCATCTTTACCTGATTGTTCAAAAGTATTTCTATTTCCTCTTTCAGGGATGTCCGTTGTCTTAATAAATCTCTCATGGTTACTTTCTTTTATTTGTATTAACAAGTACAAATATCATGCGAAAGTTCAGCATTGCAAACGAAACCCGAAATTTGGAATTGGTCTAATATGATCGAAATGAGCTATTTAGACTAATTCCGGCTCACTAAACAGAAGTTGGTGCAGAAGGGAATTGAGTTCGATTGCGAAGTGGGTGCCGTTTACAAGTTCTCTCAATTGGATCAGCTCGCAAAGAGTAAGCTTTTGGTAAATGTTAAGCTGAGGCGCTTCAACAAACTCATAGTCAGACTCATCTGACAGGTCAAAAATCTTGCTGTGAATGTCGATATTGTTAATGAAGCGACGGAAACTCAGAAAGTCCTGAATCCTGAACGAAGCCTGCATTTCACCAAAATGAAGAATGATCTTAGAAGTTAAATCGCACTGTAAGCTAGATCCTTTCGCAGTACTAAACAATTCATTTGGGGTATTCACTGACAGCAATCTATTTGAATCGTGGAAATTGTTGCACAAATATAACCGCAAACTAAATGTCAAGCAAGTTTATTTGTAAGCAATCTAATTACATGGAAGATGTTATGAGGCCGTCTGCATATTGTGATCTTTGCCAAAGTGCCTGATAATGGTGCGGTCCACTTTTTTCTCCGCGTGCCATATCTCGTAATTTTTTTGAAGATTAATCCAAAATTGTGCAGTGTTACCGAAAGCTTCCGAAAGCTTAACAGCGAGTTCCGGAGTTATGGCGGATTTTTCGTTTACCACAGCAGAAAGAGTTTGGCGTGTTATGCCCAGCCCATGAGCCACTTCCGTGATGGTCAAGCCTCGTTCTACTATGTATTCTTCTCGTAAAATTTCTCCGGGATGAACCGGAGCAAGATTTCTTTTTACCATGATCATTTAATGATAATCTAAATAATCAACATCAAAAATGTCTCCCTTTTCAAACCGGAATATAATCCTGTAATTCGGCGAAACCTTGATTGACCAGAATTCGCTAAGTTTTCCAGTGAGCCTATGTATACCGGATCCGAGTTGAGCAACATCGTCATTGCAAGTGACCGCGTCGAGCTGGTCCAGGATCCGGTTAATTTTTCGCACATATACTGACGGCAATCCGGAGGCGTCGCCATCCCGGTAATATGCCAACAACCCTTTATGCTTAAAGGTGACAATCATTTATATTAGTGTGTGTAATTAAGAAAAACGGCAATGCTAATTCCCAGCTTTGGCCCAGTTGTCTCTTAATGTTACTGTTCTGTTGAAAACGAGTTTTTTGGCGGTGCTGTCGGGGTCTTTGGCGAAGTAACCTTTTCTTAGGAATTGGAATGATTCGCCTTCTTTGGCTTCATTAAGTGCCGGTTCGGCATAGCCGGTGATGATTTCCAGTGAATTGGGATTGATGTAATCTTTGAAATCACCCTCTTCCGAAGATGGATCTTCAACGGAGAAAAGACGGTCGTAAAGGCGAACTTCAACTTCCTGTGCGTGCGGAACGGAAACCCAGTGCAATGTTCCTTTTACATTGATGCCGGTCGTATCATGCCCGCTCTTGCTGTTTTCAATGTATGAGCAATGCACTTCTGTGATTTCGCCATTTTCATCTTTTACAAAATCATCACATTGAATGATGTATGCACTTTTCAGTCGGACCATTTTTCCAGGCGCCAAACGGAAATATTTCTTGGATGGCGTTTCCATAAAGTCCTCTTTCTCAATATAAATCTCCCTTGAAAAAGGAACTTCGCGGTTCCCTGTTGCTACGTCCTCCGGATTGTTTTCACTGTGGCACATCTCGGTAACGCCTTCGGGGAAGTTGGTAATGATCACTTTCAAAGGATCCAAAACCACCATTCGGCGAAGCGCTTTTTTGTTCAAATCTTCGCGAACACAAAATTCAAGCAAACCTACATCGATCATGTTTTCGCGTCGCGCTACACCGATCCGCTCACAGAAATCTCTGATGCTTTCCGGCGTGTAACCTCTCCTGCGCAAGCCGCTGATGGTCGGCATTCTAGGATCATCCCAGCCGTTTACATGCTTTTCCTGAACCAGTTGCAGCAACTTCCGTTTGCTGGTCACAGTATAATTCAGGTTGCGGCGTGCAAATTCGTATTGATGCGATGGATAGATGCCGAGCTTTTCAATGATCCAGTCATACAATTCGCGATGCGGCACAAATTCTAATGTGCATATAGAATGTGTAACCGTTTCAATTGAATCGCTTTGACCATGCGCAAAGTCGTACATGGGGTAGATGCACCATTTATTGCCAGTGCGATGGTGATGGGCGTGTTTGATCCGGTAAAGGATCGGGTCACGCATGAGCATATTGATGTGCGCCATGTCAATTTTGGCGCGTAATGTGCGGCTTCCGTCAGGAAAACTACCATTTTTCATTTGTTCAAAAAGCGCAAGGTTTTCTTCAACCGAACGGCTCCTGTAAATGCTGTCTTTCCCGGGTTCCGTCGGAGTGCCTTTAAGCAGCGCTATCTCCTCGGAAGTTGAATCGTCCACATAGGCCAGCCCTTTGTTGATCAGCTCAACGGCATATTCGTATAATGTATCGAAATAATCGGAAGCGTAAAGTTCGTTTTCCCATTCAAAACCCATCCACCGGATATCGTTTTTAATGCTTTCCACATATTCCGTATCTTCCGTAACCGGGTTGGTGTCGTCGAAACGAAGGTTTGTATAGCCAGGGAATTTTTTGGTCAAACCAAAATTCAGGCAAATGCTGGATGCATGGCCGATATGTAAATAGCCGTTTGGTTCGGGTGGAAATCGGGTGATGATCTGGGTGTATTTTCCTGCCTGCAAATCCGCCTCCACAATTTCCTCTATAAAATTCAGGCTTTTCTCTTCTTTTTTCTCTTCCGTAATCATACTAACTGGAAATATTTTTCGATTTTCAAAGTTAACCTTCTTCCGAACATTATCAGCAACGAACCGCGGCAAATCGCAAATCCGGGCTGTTTCCGTTACTTTTGCAAAATGCGCTATTTTCTCGAATTCAGCTATAAAGGAACGGCCTATAATGGCTGGCAAAAACAAAACAATGCATTAGGCGTCCAGCAGGTGCTGGAAGAAGCACTCGCGAAAGTCCTGAGGTTACCCATTGAAATCACAGGCAGCAGCAGGACAGACACCGGCGTACATGCAGAACAACAATTTGCGCATTTTGATTTAGAAAATGAGATAGCCGATTTTGAGCTGCTGATTTACAAGCTTAATGGGCTTATTCCCAGGGACATTGCTGTAAAGCGCATCATTCCGGTTGGGAATGACATTAACTCCCGTTTTGCAGCCACGCACCGCAAATATGAATACCGCATCACGAAACGCAAAAATCCTTTTCTAACTGATCTGGCTTTTCAATTAAAAGCGGATCTTGACATTGAGCAAATGAACGAAGCGGCAGCGCTGCTGTTGCAATACAATGATTTCGAGAGTTTTAGCAAGATCCACACACAAGTGAATAATTTCAGATGCACGATTAAGGAGGCAATTTGGATTGAAGCGGGAGATATGCTCGTTTTTCATATCCGTGCAAACCGTTTCCTGCGCGGAATGGTTAGGGCGCTGGTAGGGACGCTGCTGGAAGTAGGAAAAGGTAAGCGGAGCGTTGCTGAATTCGAACAGGTTATCCTGGCAAAAAACAGAAAAGCAGCAGGCGCCCAGGCACCTGCGGAAGGTCTTTTTCTGGTTGAAGTGGGCTATGATTTTATTTAATGGCCTCCTGGCTGAACTGATTGTTAACCAGCCTGAAAATGCCCAGCGGATTGCTGTTCTTCAACTCATCCGGCAGCAGTGCGTCGGGCCAGCCCTGAAATGATTGCGGACGGACAAAACGTAGGATCGAATGTCTGCCAACAGAAGTGAATTTTGCATCCGCAGTTGCCGGAAAAGGCCCTCCATGATGCATAGAAGGGCAAACCTCCACGCCGGTAGGAACGCCATTCAGGATAAATCGGCCGGATATTTGTGCGAGCTTGTCTACAATAGCCTGGTGCGCGTGGACCTCATGCTCTTCTGCCATCAGCGAGCAGGTAAGCTGTCCTTTTAAATGTGAAATCGCTTCAAGCATTTCACCCGTATCCTCACAAATGACAAGCAGCGAAAATGGTCCGAAAACTTCTTCATGTAATTTTGGATTGGCAATAAAGCTTTGCCCGGAAACTGTTGCTATGGATGCCTGCGCCTGATTTTCTCCCTCAGACATTTGCTCTGAAACGGCGAGTCTGGAAACATCTTCCTGTTCAAACGCATGATCGCGGAGCTTGTAATAATTTTTACAAATGCCCGCCGTAAGCATTGTGGCAGATGTGGTTTTCAGGATTTCATTTTTATAAGAGTCCGCAAATGCAATCAGGCCCTGCGTTTTAGTAACAAACACAAGTCCGGGATTGGTACAGAATTGTCCGGCGCCCAGGCTTACCGAACCTGCAAGCGTTTTCCCAAATTCCAATGCATTGTGTTCCAGATAGTCAGGAAGAACAACGATGGGGTTAACGCTGCCCATTTCAGCAAAGACGGCAATGGGTTCCTCGCGCTCCTGCGCCATTTTAAACAGCGCCATTCCACCTTTCATAGAACCTGTAAAACCAACAGCCTTACTGGCAGGATGCTTAACCAATGCTGTCCCCACTTCAAAACCATCGTCATATAGCATGGAAAAAACGCCATCAGGCATTCCTGTCCTTTGCGCAGCTTTTACAATGGCCTGCGCCGTCAGATCGCTTACGCCGGGATGTGCTGCGTGGGCTTTTACAATGACCGGGTTTCCGGCTGCCAAAGCCGGGCCTGTGTCTACACCTGCTACGGAATACGCGAAAGGGAAGTTACTGGAACCAAAAACGATGACCGGACCGATCGGGACGAGCATTTTCCGGATGTCGGGCTTGGGAACGGGCGTGCGGTCGGGTAGGGCTGTGTCGATGGATGCATCCACCCATGAGCCCTCGCGAAGCAATTCCGCAAATTGAGTCAGTTGATTGATCGTGCGGGCGCGTTCACCTTGCAGGCGGGCCATAGGTAGGCCTGTTTCCAGATTTGCTCTTTCAAGTAAGACGTCGCCAATCGCCAGGATCTCTTCGGTAATGGCAATCAGAAAATCAGCTCTTTTTGCGGCAGGAATTTTTGCGTATTCACTAAATGCCTTGCTGGCAAGCGCCATGGTGTTTTCTACTTCTTCAATCGTCGCCGTATGGAAATTTTCAGGGAGAAATGAATCTTTGGCTGGCACATAGGATTGAAATGTGCGGTCGCCCTGGCCAGAAAGTGAATAGCCAATGTAGTTTTTACCTTTGATTTCCATAAGTTAAGATTGTGTCAGACGAGACGTGCAATGATGTCATCTACTGAAATTCCTTCGGCTTCGGCTTTGAAATTCCGGATGATTCTGTGCCGTAGTACGGGCAATGCAACTGCTTTTACGTCCTCAATGTCGGGAGAATATTTACCTGAAAGCAATGCGTTGCATTTGGCTGCCAGGATCAGCGCCTGTGAGGCACGGGGACCAGCGCCCCAGTCGAGGTAATCGTTGGTGTCTTTTACGGCAAGGCCGGCAGCGGGCCTGGTTTTGTGGACCAGTTTCACCGCATATTCAATGACGTGATCGGTTACCGGAACGCGTCTTACCAAATGCTGGAAATCCATGATCTCCTCGGAAGTCACGACTTTTTTTACCTGGTAACGAACGTCGTTGGTGGTGTTTTTAACAATGTTTACTTCCTCTGCATAGGAAGGATAATCCAGCTGGATCATGAACATAAAGCGGTCGAGCTGGGCTTCTGGCAGGGGATAAGTTCCTTCCTGCTCAATAGGATTTTGAGTAGCGAGTACGAAGAAAGGACGTTCCAGCGCGTGCTTTGCTCCGGCGATTGTAACAGAATATTCTTGCATCGCTTCCAATAGTGCAGATTGCGTTTTGGGCGGCGTCCTGTTGATCTCATCGGCCAGGATAATGTTGGCAAAAACAGGCCCCTTAATAAATTTGAAATTACGGTTCTGATCCAATGTTTCAGACCCCAGAATGTCTGACGGCATTAAGTCAGGCGTAAACTGGATCCGGTTGAAATTGAGGTCTAGCGAAGAAGCAATCGTCTGGATGAGAAGCGTTTTGGCTAGTCCGGGCACACCCACCAAAAGGCAATGGCCCTGGCAGAAAATCGCGGTCAGTAGTCCTTTAACAACCTCATCTTGCCCGATTATTACATTTCCAATCTCACTCCGGATTTTATCATAAGCTACTTTCATAGCTTCGGCAGCTTCAACGTCCGATGAATACTTCACAATGTGTCAGATTAAATTTTCAATTCCTTAACCGCAATCCTGTCCTGAAAGCTAAATATCGTTTGCCAAAGCCTCTAATCCGAGCACTTTACAATCTTTATATTCAGGCTCGATGCTGATGAAAACGTCGCCCTGCGCTTTTTTAAACCATTCTTCCAATGCATTGTTCCGTTTGTTACTCAACACGATCTGAGCGAGTTTCTCATAATCATCACGAAGATTGGCCGTATGCGGCTCCGATTTGCTCTTGTACCAGATGATGCGCATGGCGCTTCTTCCATCTTCGGTACGATAGGCAACCGGTTTGCTCAATTCGCCTACTTTCATGGTGTCGATAGCAAAATATAGTGCCGGGTCCATAGAAGCATCCAGTGTAAGACGAGCTAAACCTGTATTTCTATCCATGATCAAACCCCCCGATTCGGCTGTTTCTTTATCTTCCGAGTTGTCCAAAGCCGCTTTCGCGAATTTCAATGTATCGATTTCAATCAGATTTCTAAGACTATCCAGGGCGCGGACCGCAGAAGTCATATCTGTTCCTTTGTTATAATCAGGACGAAGCAGGATGTGTCTGGCGTGATATTCAGCACCGCGCGTTTCGATGAGCTTGATCAAGTGAAAACCAAATTGCGACTCAACGATATCCGACATTTCACCTGGTTTCAATGATAATGCAGCTCCTTCAAACTCGGGAACCATTGCACCACGTTTGGCAAAGTTCAGGTCACCGCCATTTTTTGCTGAACCAAGGTCTTCTGAATAGATCTGCGCCAATGTAGCGAAGTCTTCACCTTTTTCAGCGCGTTGCTTCAATTCAAGCAATTGTTGTTTTAGCTTGTCCTTCTGCTCGCGGGTAACTGTTCCCAGCTTCACAATGTGGCCGATTTCGACTTCGGAAGGAATGTAAGGTAGACTGTCTTTTGGAATAGAATTAAAAAACTTGCGCACTTCATTCGGCGTAATCTTTACATTGCCTGAAATGGTCCGCTGCATTTTTTCTACGATCTTTTGCTCCTTCACCTGCGTGCGAAGCTCGCTTTTCAAGTTTTCAATGCTTTTACCGTAGGCTTCTACAATGTTCTTTTCAGATCCGAAACGCTGCACCATATAGCCCATTTTGGCATCCAGCTCGCCGTCTACTTCTTTGTCTTCCACCACAACCGAGTCAATTTCGGCTTTGGCAAGAAGCATTTTGTTGATAATAAGTGATTCCAGAAGCTGGCATTTTTCGGGAGCGGCGCGTCCTTCTGCTTTGTATTGATTGTACATTTCCTCCAATTCGGAGTTCAAAATGTAGTGATTGTCAACCCGGGCAATGATTTTATCAATGCTGATCCCCTGCTGCCCCTGTCCGAAACTGATGAGACTGAAAAACAGTGAGAATACTGCTATCAGACCGGGCGCAATTACTTTATTTATTTTCATATGGTTATTTGATTCTCCTTAATCTGTTCGGGTTACTATGGTTTTGATTACAAAACGGTTTACGAAATGCTAAAATACGCTTAACGCTTAATTTTTTCTAATTCTTGCGCATTCACTTTAATAGGGAATTTCGCTTCCAGCCGGTTTACCAACTGTTTTTCCAACTCTTTCTGGTAATCGTTGATCACGCTTCCACGCGCTTCTGCAAATGTCTTCCCGCGTGACGGCTCTATTTTTTGTACGGAAGTCCAGAAAACCATGTTGTTATCCGTCACAGTTTGTTCGCCTGTCTGCCATTTGAACCGGGCAAATAAAGGGTTGTCCTTTGTAAAATATCCATCCCGGATCATAACGGCGTCGGGAGCGTCTGCATTATAAACCTTCTCCACGTCACCTTTCGACTGGCTGTAGAACTGGAAGCCTACCCGCCGGTTGCGGTCGGCTTCGGCCGTCTGCCTGAACGAGCCATAGTCTTTTTCAATGATCCGTAAAATCGGGATATTCCGGCCATTCAAATACTTAACAACATTCCTGATGCGGTTGGCAGATGTGATCTCACTTTCGTCCGCTGACCTGTACCCTGCGATTTCTACAATGTAATCAGGATTCTTTTCCATTACAATATAAACGTCGGTCAGCGCATCAAGTTGCTCATTATCAATTTCGCTGGCATTGGCTGCAAACAAAATTTCCTTCGATCTTCGTTCGAGCTTGTAAGGGCTTTGTGCCAATGTTCTCTTAATCGCATTCACAGTTTGCGTGTCCTTGGCCGACACAATGGTCGCCAGCACACGTTCCGGGAACTGATAGCGGTCCTTATGCTGGTCATAGAAAGCCTTCTGACCCGTTGAATCCGTCAATGAACGTCCCCATACATTCTCCTCCATCACTTGTGAAAGCAGCACCCCTTCTTTAATCTCGCTGATCAGGCTCCGGAACTCAGCATTGGTTTCTTCCAAATGCTCCTTTTCAAAATCAGCCAGGCTTTCCGTCACATAGTCATTGTAATATTTCCTAAACACAACCGCAGGCGATGCATCTTTCGGTTTTACCTGCTGCTTTCTTTTTACATAATTCAAAAAGCCCAGTGCATCGTACGATTGCTCTTCAATCTTAAATAACGCAACCGAAGCCCAATCTGTTGATACTGCACTTAAATAATCCCAATTTCCGCTGGTAATGCTGCTGTCTCCCAACGCAGCAACTGTTTTCCACTGTTCTGCAAATTCCTGGACTTTGTATTTTTCCCTGAGCCGTTTCGCATTGGCTTGTTCCAGCACTTTTCCTCTCGAATCCGTCACCACTTTCTTCCGCAGCGATGGCGCCATGGTTGCATATGGTTCCAGGCTGCGCTTTTCTGCCAGTCGCACAATGTGCCAGCCATACATGGTCAGCACAGGTTTGGAATAGGCGTTCACCTTGGTCAATGCAAAGGCCGCTTCTTCAATTTCAGGCACCATTTGCCCGATGCCAAACATGGGGAGTAACCCGCTGTTTTTCCTGGATTGTTTGTCGTCTGAAAAACTTTCCACGACTGCTTCCCAATCTTCACCGCTTTGTAACAGGGCATAGGCTTCATCGATCCGCGCTTTTGCAGACTCTTTCTGCGCCGCAGTTCCTGCCGTATCCTGCTGAACCATGATATGCGCAATCCGAACCATCCCCCGGTTCGAACGGCGATCTGTTACTTTCACCAGGTGATAGCCTCCCTTCGTACGCACGGGCTGCGAAACTTTTCCGACGGGCAACGTATAAGCTGCCGTTTCTATGGGATATAAGGTCTGAAAAGCGGTAAAATAACCCAGATCGCCTTTGGTTTTTGATGCAACGGGATCTTTCGAGAATTTTGCGGCCAGGTCGCCGAAATCATTGCCTTCCTCCAATCGTCCCCTCAATGCGATGGCCGCGCGGTAGGCTTCCAAAGTATCGGCCGGAGAAGCATCTTCCGAAACACCGATCAGGATATGGGAAGCTCTCACTTCCTGTTTCAGGCGGTTATAAGCTTCATTTGAGAGTTTTTCGACAAGTGATTTGTCGACCAGGTGGTTTTTTGCGAGCTGTTCGCGGTAGGAGGTGATTTCTTCTTTATAGTCCTGAGTGGTGTCTTTTCCTTCTTGCTTGGCATGCAGGACCTTTATTTTGAGGTCTTTGTATAAATTAAAATATTCTTCCGGGGTTAACTCACGCGTTGAATCAGAAGCATTTTTGTTTTTATTATATGAATCCTGGTAATCCTCAATCGAAAATTTCTCGTTCCCTATTTCCAGTAAGGCGGGCGTTTCGGTTACTACTGCTGCTTGTTGAGGAGGTGCGGTTGTTTTACAGGAGCTTACGGCTAAAACCGCAAGCAGGGCAATGTTGTATTGTATTTTAGGCATATCTACAAATCGAATTTTAAAGGGGCTTCCGGCAATGTACGGCTGCCTTACGACGCTGGTAAAGCCGGCAAAGTTAGACGCTTTCCGAACAGATCAAAAATATAACGTACAGGCTGGCGATTTGTTCTCTGTTGTCCACAGTAGCTGTGATTTTCAGTATGGCGTGATCGCCCCACTGCAAACGTTTGCAACATGGCCATTCTTAGGAAGCCGGTGTAGAAGTCCCTCTATTTGTACTCCTGCATGAATCTTTGGTTTAATTATTATAAATGCCCTTTTTTGGCGTTTCAGGCACAATTTTTTTAGCGGACGCGGGCAAAAGTAGTTCTTAAAAAAGGTTGGTTATGGAAGAGAGTAGAAAAAATGATTTCGTTCAGGCAATCAGAGCATTGTGGATCGAGCAGAAAACCAGAGAACTCCTTTATTTAGAAGCATTGAAGAAGGATAATATGGGCCCTTGCAGGCGCATTCTCAGCCAGGGCCATGTAAGTGCTTTATTATTCCAGAAGGAGATCAAATGGATTTATGATTATTTTAAGTGTTTTCTGACGGACAAAGAGTTGGGCGAGACCAATCATATCACAGCCCGGACAGCATTAAAACTGCTGGAAGACGTAGAAGAAAAAGAAGAAATTGCAACTTGTCTAAAAAAGGTAGAAGCAGCTACATTGCAGCTCTACAAAAAGCTGCGTACTTACGTTGATAAGGATTCCGAAGCACGACAAATGCTGGACGAACACTTGGTGCGTATCTCTGAGTTTTACGAATCTTTATGCAAGCTGGAAGTCGGAACCAGAAGCAGGGTAGGTTATACCGCTGCTGCCTGATCCACAAGAATCAGATCTCATATAATTCAATAGGCAGGTCGTCAGGATCGGCAAAGAATGTAAATTTTTTGCCAGTAAATTCATCCACTCTCACAGCTTCTGTAACAATCCCCTTTTTTCGCAACTGCGCAATCGCCGGTTCAATATCATCCACCTGAAAAGCAATGTGCCGCAAGCCGGTCGACTCGGGCCGCGACGTGCGCTTAGGCGGACTTGGGAAGGAAAATAGCTCGATAATGTATTGCCCGTTGAGCGAAAGATCAAGCTTATAAGAATCCCTTTCTGATCTGTACACCTCTCTTTCAATCTCAAAACCAAGTATATCAGTATAAAAGTGCTTGGATTTGTCGTAATCCGAGCAAATGACGGCAATGTGGTGTACGGCTTTGAGTAGTTTCATGATACAGGAATATAGGGCTCAAATATAGACCGCATATTTTAAATCCTGATAAATATCTTTCGCACGTATAACCAATACAGGATCGCCCATTCCACCAGCAGGATAATTGCACCGCGAACCAACGGCTGGTAATTGGGCCCGAAGAGCAGGTCATAGTTTTGGCTGACATTAATACGGAATGAGCTGTCTATAAAGCTGACAATGGTTTCAGCCATAACGTAGGCCACAATTGAATTGGTGCCTATGACGATAAGCGGGAAGAAGAACCGCTGCTTTTGTTTTACATCAACAATAAAGTAAAATCCAGCCAGGAAAAACATACAAATTCCTCCGCTGAAAAGCGTCCATGCGGGCGTCCATATGCGCTTCACGATGGGGTTAATGCCCGCGAAATTAAGGATCAATGCCAGCGCCAGCAGGATTGCTGCTGTTATAGCGAGGCGTTTGAGCAACCAGGCGGAAGATGTGGCGGATTTGAGCCATTTCCCTGCAATAAGGCCGAGGATCATGGTTCCTAATGTGGGAATGAAACTCAATGTGCTATATCCGCCTCCGTTGAATTTAAATGTTTCGGGGCGTGGAAATAAATTCAGGAACCAGCGATCAAACGCCCACGCAATGTTTGTATTCTTGTTCCAATGTGCGGCAAAGCCTTTAAGGTTGTGCTCCCAGTTGGCAACATTGCCCGTTTCCGACCAGTCGAAATATGGCCCGGGCAGGCTGTATAAGGCGAATGCGAGTCCGTATGCAAGTAATATCCCGCCTAGCGCGCCCCATTGCGTGCGTTCGCCCGTAAAGCCGAGCGCAAACAGGATCGGATAGCCTAAGCCGATCTGGGTTAATGTGTCTTCGAATGTAAAATTGGTTTGCTCACTGTGCATGGAACGCAGGAAAATGCCAAGCAAAATCAACGTCAGCGACCTCCTGAATGTATGCAGCCACATTACAGTCGTACTTTGTTCCCGGCTTGCACGGCTGGCGATAGAGTAGGGAAGTGCCACCCCGACCAAAAACGAGAAAGACGGCTGAATCATGTCGTGCAAGGAGCAGCCTACCCATTCCACATGACTTTGATGATAATCCAGAAATGCCCAAAATGCACTGCCCGGAAAGGCTTCCGCGACTTTTCCCAGCCGCAGTACTTCGGCCATCATCAGGAACATTACAAATCCCCGATAGGCATCGATGGAGGAAACACGTTTCGGCGCGGGTATATACTCTTTCAAATTTTGATGGGTTTAGTCAGAGCATAAAAGAAAAAACCCCGCCGGATATACCCAGCGAGGTTTTTTCAATTGAAATGTGCTTAACTAAACATTCATCTTTTTAAGCTCTTTCACGGCATGGTCGGCCGCACGTGCGGTCATAGCCATGTAGGTAAGCGACGGGTTCACGCAAGATGCGGAAGTCATGAATGCGCCATCCGTTACGTACACATTCTCTGCGCCCCAAACCTGATTGTTCTTATTTAAAACAGAGGTTTTCGGATCATTACCCATCCGGGCTGTGCCCATTTCGTGGATACCAATGCCAGGGTGTTTGGAGTCGTCAATGTATGGTGTAACGTTTTTCAGACCTGCTGCTTCCAGCATTTCCGCTGCATCATTCATCATGTCAACGCGCATTTTCCGCTCGTTTTCACCGTAAGCTGCATCAAAAACCACAAGCGGAAGACCCCATTTATCTTTCTTGGTCGGGTGCAATGTGAAGCGATTTTTTTCATCCGCGATCATCTCTCCAAAACCCTGAATGTTCATATTCCATCCGCCTGGCTCTGAGAGCGACTTCTTGAAATCAGCACCGAAACCGTCCGTTCCGACGCCGCGTCCCCAGCTTTCGCGGCTTGCGCCTCCTTGGTAACCGAAGCCACGAATGTAATCGCGCTTGTCGTCGCCCCAGTTGCGGTAACGTGGGATATAGATTCCGTTTGCACGTCTTCCGAAATAATATTTGTCTTCAAAACCATCCACATCCGCTCTCGCGCCAACTGCCAGGTGATGGTCCATAATGTTACGTCCCAGCTGATCACTTTCATTTCCCA
Organism: Dyadobacter sp. CY351; assembly: GCF_021502625.1. NCBI lineage: Bacteria > Pseudomonadati > Bacteroidota > Cytophagia > Cytophagales > Spirosomataceae > Dyadobacter > Dyadobacter sp. CY351. The sequence continues at coordinate 120,042 of NZ_JAKFFU010000007.1, forward strand.
GACCATTCGGGAAACGTTTCGACTTCGAGTTCATTAATATAGAAGCCGAAGCAATAGCCGAAGCGTTCATGAAAATGATCTTCGCATAATATTCCTTGGTTTCCAATGTGTTCTGGTTGATCACACGAACACCTGTTACTTTGCCTAATTTGTCATCGTAAATCACTTCTGAAACGATAGAATCAGGCACTAATGTAAGGTTACCTGTTCTCTGCGCAGCTGGAAGCGTTGCCGATTGTGTGCTGAAATAGGCACCGTAAGGGCAACCGCGCATACACATGTTACGGAACTGACAGGCAGCACGTCCCAGTTCTGTATGGAAAGCTTGTGGCTGGGTAAGGTGCGCGGCGCGGCCCATAATGATGTGGCGGCCTGCAAATTTCTTCTCTACTTCCCCTTTTACATGCTTTTCAACGCAGTTCATTTGCATAGGAGGCAGGTAATTGCCATCCGGCAACACATCCAGTCCATCCTTTGCACCACTGATCCCCGCGAATTTCTCCACGTAATCATACCACGGAGCAATGTCTTTATAACGGATCGGCCAGTCTACCGCGATGCCGTCTTTGGCATTGGCTTCGAAATCCATTGGATTGAGGCGATAGCTTTGACGCCCCCACAGCAGCGAGCGTCCGCCTACGTGATAGGCACGGATCCAGTCGAATTTGCGGGTTTCTTCGTATTGGTTCTCTTTATCGTTTTCAAACAGATACGCCCATTCTTCGTTGGCTGTATAACCTGTCCTGATCCCTGCCCAATATTGCTCTTTGGCAATGGTGGTAACGCGGCCTCTGTGTTCAAATTCCCAGGGGGCAAGTGTTGCTGTCTTGTAATCGGTAATGTGCTTGATGTCACGGCCTCTTTCGAGCATGACCACTTTCAAGCCTTTTTCTGTCAATTCCTTAGCTGCCCAGCCGCCGCTGATTCCCGATCCAACCACGATTGCGTCGTAAGTGGTTTGTTTCGCTGCCTTTATGTTTAAATTCATGATGAATGTTTTTCGATATTAATGACTTGGCCAGATGCCGGCCTGATAAATTCTGGAAATGCGGTGCTTACAAGGCCCACGCTTTTTGTCCCGGCTTGTAATCGATGCATCCATCGTAGCGACCCGGAACTGCCACATATTCAAGTGCTTGTGTTGCACCTTGTTCTGATGTGAAATAACCTAGTAAGGTTAGCTCCTTCAACAAACGGAAGAATGGGACCGGTGCGTCCGTATATTCTTTTCCGGCTTCTGTATACTTTTTCTTTTCCGTGTCCGCCTTGGCCTGATCTGCTTTCGATGCTTTTTCCATTTCGGTCAGGATCGCCGTTCTGTCTTGTGGCGTTGCCTTCATGAAATCTTTCTTTTCGAGCTCTTCCAATCCTTTATTAAAGCTTTTCTGCTCAGGCTCGGAATAGCAATCCTTCATCATTTTTTCGATAAACTCACCGACTTTCGCATCCTTTGCTCCCGGGGTGTCTGTTTTTGGGATAATCATCTCACTAACCTCCGCAACCAGCGCCTGTCTTTCCGGGGTAAACGGAAAAGTAATCCCGGTAGCAGTATCAGAAGCTTTTTTGCAGCTTTCAAGAAAAGCCAGCATGGTGGGGGCTGAGAGTGCACCACCCATTAAAAGTGCCACACGACCAAGGGCATCACGTCTTTTCATTTGATATACTTTATATGATAGGTTAACAATCCAAAATGTAATAATACATTTGATTAATGCAATTTTAAAAAGCCTGCTAATTTATGAAATATTCTCTGTTTACGGGTTCTTAGAACAATTCTATATAATGTAAACAAAGGTTATGTAACTCACTGTCAATGCGTACGGTGATATTAAAAACGCATTAATGTGTACTTTCTTAGCATGGTCAATTTTGGTTGCCGCAACAATGAACGACTTACATTACCATTAAATTGCAACCCCGGATGTCAGAATTATCAAAGCGGCCCATGACATAAAACGAGCCTTCCTTTTCACCGAATCTGCCGAGGTCCTGGGTTTCTATGAATGAGCAGCTATCCAGGTTGGCCAGGTCGATAATGTTAATGCCGCCGGTTTTGGAACTGTTTATATTGTGATCGTAAATCGCAAAAGGATCATTGATATCACGTAGCAAAATACGCATTGAAAATCCTGGCACGAGCAGCCCCGCGCCGTGTGAATAGCCTTGCGAAAGCATTTCGGTCATGCCGTATTCAGAATGGATTTTGTCAACCCCAAGTCTGCCCGTAAGGATGTCATGCACTTCTTCTCTTAAAAGCTCCTGCCGGCGTCCTTTCATGCCGCCAGTATCCATTACCGTAAGTTCTTTGATCTTGGCTAAAAACGAGAGATCGTGGTCGCTCTCGGCCAGGTCCAGCAGGGCAAACGTTACACCCAGCATGAGGACCTTCTTTCCATCGGGGTTGTTTGCGAGAAAAGCGAGCGTTTGAAGCAGTTCATCCACATTTTTAAGGTAAAAACCGGACAAATCTGACCCGCTTTCCGCAATAAAATGTTGCATCATATACACCAGCGAAGAGTTGTTTCGTTCAAGATATGATGGAAGCAGCGCCAGAATATGGAACTGTTTCAGGTCACCAAAATTTTCCCGAAAAATGCGAGCGGAGACGTCCTTGTATAATGTCCCGTCGAACAAATGGTGCTGGCTTGTTTGTTGGCCGGTTGTTCCGCTGCTTTGAAAAATAGCGGAAGCTGCGGGCAGGTCGCCGCTTTGGATAATGTGGTTTTTAAAAAACTGAACGGGCAAAAAGGGAATCTGGGTCAGGCGGGTTATATGCTCCGGGATAATGTTCAGATTTTTGATATACTGATTGTAAACCGGGTTATATGCTGCCTGATAGCGGAAAATTTCCAGTGTAAGGCGCTCGAAATTAGCAGGTTGTAAAGCGAGGATCTGCTCACGCAGGGCCTGCCGTTTTTCGGTTTGAGATTTGTTGTTTTGAAGTTCCAATACTGTTACTTTCGTAGAAATATAAATACAAAGCTAATATGCAATTGAAAGTTTCCCTATTCATCATTTTGGCAGCAGGAGCATTAGGCTGCGTGGATATCCCGGACTTTGATAACACACCCAAAATATATTATAATGGTATCGATCAGTTTACAGAAACTGATTCTGCCGACAAGAAAGTTCGCGAAAATGTAATCATTACCATCGATTTTGAAGACGGTGACGGTGACCTGGGCGCTTCCGCGGATGAACGTTCGGATTCTTCCTTTGTAAGGCCTTACGGAAAATGGGGTAACTATGAGCTTGTCACGGCAAGAAAAGGATCGGATGGCAAATGGACTGAGTCTATTCTTGCCGAAGATCAATACAAATGGATGCCTATCTTGAAACCTGACGGCAAGCCAGGTCCTATCAAAGGAAAGTTAGACTTGAATACAAGTTTTCTATATGGTAACAGCACGGTTCCTGTTTACGTGAGATTTAAAGTGCGTATCCGTGACCGGGCATTGAATGTCAGCGACCAGATCCAGACAGACAGCATTCAGGTCCCAGGTTACCGTTAAGCATTGTTCACACCCTTCAACAGATTGATTATGAAAGTTTCCAGCGCATTATTTCTCTGTATATCAGCCTCATTTACCGCTTGCGTGCCTGCGCCGGATTTCGATTCGGTCCCCAGAATCGAATATGCGTCCATTGATCAATCCACGGAGACAGATCCTGTGACAGGCAAGAAGCTGCGGGAGAATGTCGTGATCACAGTCACTTTTGAAGATAAGGACGGAGATCTGGGAGCGACGGCGGATGAACGTTCTGACGAAAACTTCAATTCCGTATATGGCAAGCGTGGTAATTATGAACTCGTGACGCTTACCAAAAATACCGATGGCTCCTGGGATGAGCGTATTTTGTCCAGTGATTCTGTTATGTGGATGCCTATCCTTAAACCCGACGGTAGGACAGGCCCTATAAAAGGTAAGCTCGATTATGAGCTGAAAAGACCCTATGGGAATTCCTCGATTGATATTGAGCAAAAATACAAGGTCCGGATACGCGACAGGGCATTGCATTACAGCAACCAGGTCGAAACGGACATTGTCACTGTTCCTGGTTATAGATAAAAGCTCTCGCTACTCAATGATATTTGCATTCAACAGGATGCGAAAAGTTGTTCCCCGACCTATTTCGGAGCTTTTGACAAATAGCTTGCCCGAATGGTAATTTTCAATAATCCTTTTGGCTAATGTCAATCCCAATCCCCAGCCACGTTTCTTCGTGCTGAATCCGGGATTGAAAATCTTGTTCATATTAGCCTTGCTCATTCCTTTTCCTGTATCTGCAATATCAATCCAGATTTCTTTGGTGTTAGGCGGTGCTTGAAGAGTCACATTAATCTCGCCGATCCCACCCATCGCATCCACAGCATTTTTGCAGACATTCTCAATGACCCATTCAAACAGGTTTTTATTGATTAATGCCGTCTGCTCATCCGCGAGCTGGTTGAAGACCGAAAATTTCACTTTGGAAGAAACACGTTTTTCCAGGTAACTGATAAAATTTGTCACGATCTCGGTAACAGGCTCTTCCTTCAAAGTGGGCACCGAACCAATGTTTGAAAAGCGGGTAGTAATCATTTCCAGCCGGATCACATCCTTTTCTATCTCTTCTGCGATGGACGGATCAATGCTCGGGTCGCTCCGGAAATATTCCACCCACGCCATTAATGACGAAAGTGGCGTTCCCAGCTGATGCGCAGTTTCTTTAGCCAAACCAACCCAAACACGGTTTTGCTCTGCTTTTCGGGCCGAACTGAACGCCAGATAGGCCAGATAACCAATCAAAAGCATCACCGAAAGCTGCAAAAACGGGTAGTAACGTAGCTGTGTAAGCAGGAATGAATTACTATAATAGATGTTCCCCGTGCGACCCTTGCCCAAATCAACCGGGATTGGTGGATGTTCCAGTTTCATTTCAGCCAGCTTATCCTGAATAATGCGCTCGCGCTCGGCAGGGCCGGCATTTTTCGGGAATTCAATGTTCTTGTTGGGATTAGGGAGATTATTTTCGTTGACATAAATGACCGGGATCTGGTAAAAATTCACCGCATCCTGGATCACCTGGAACACCACATTGAAGTTCTCGTCAAAAGGGCTGTTGAACACATATCGCATTCCCTCCGCATAAAGCTGCACTTCGCGTTCTTCCCGTTGTTCAAGCTCTTCCACCAATTTATCAGTATAAAATAATGATCCGATGCTGAGCAAAAGCAGGATAATGCCAATGATGTATTTATAAAAGCTTTTCTGATCATACGTGTCCATCAGAGAGCGGCGCAGGCGCTGGCTGTTCAGAATGGCAACGGGATGCAGTCGAAAACGAGGCTTTTGTTTTGGAGTTTCGCTAATCATTCATGGGCGGGCACGCATTTCCCGCAGTTAATGTTATATCCTGTAAATAACGTAAAATATTCGTGCTTAGTGGCCTGTAACGAAAGAAATCGGTGTTTGCAGGCGATTGTTATTTGTAAGATTTCTAAATAAACTTCCGGTGCTTTACACACGTTCCTATTGTAAGTTTTGTGCCGTACTTTTGTGTACCGAATAAGAACCAGTGATGTATAATCAGTTCAAATCAATAAGTTTATCACATCGGAATGCGACTCTGGCAATCAGAGAACAGCTTGCATTGAATGAGGCGGAGGCGAAAAGCATGATGCTCAGGCTGAAAGATTTCTTTGATGTTTCCGATGTCCTTGTTGTCTCCACCTGCAACCGCACCGAAATATACTATTCCGCCGCGACGGACCTGAATGAGGAGATCATCAAAATGCTCCTGATCCAAAAAGGCGTTGCTGACATTGAATCGTTCAAATCCTATTTTGAGCGCTTTTCAGCGGGAGAGAGTGCAGTGCAGCATTTATTTCAGGTTGCTACGGGCTTGCAATCGCAGGTTGTGGGGGATATGCAGATTCCAAATCAGATCAAACATGCATATCAGTGGTCGGCAGATCTTAATATGGCCGGGCCGTTCTTACACAGACTTTTACATACCATTTTCTTTGCCAATAAGCGCGTAGCGCAGGAGACTTTCTTCCGGGATGGAGCTGCTTCTATTTCTTATGCAGCCGTAGAATTGCTGGAAGGATTAATGCCAAATCCGAAAGTGCTAATCGTAGGATTGGGCGAGATAGGAGCGGATGTTTGCCGTAACCTGGCCCAGAAAAAAGGAACTGCCGAGGTTACCATCGTAAACCGGTCGAGAGATAAATCTGATAAGCTGGCTGAGGAGCTCGGTTTCCGCGTGGCAGACTTTTCTGACATTGAAGGTGAGATTTCCAGAGCGGATATCATTGTTTCTTCCATCGTTCGCGATGATCCTTTCTTTACCAAGGAAATGATGGTTCGCTTGCGCGGAATGTCTTTCAAATATTTCATTGATCTTTCCGTACCACGCAGCGTTTCGCCGGAAGTAGAAGAAATTCCTGGCGTAATGCTTTATACAATTGATTCCATCCGTTCCAAAGCGGATCAGGCATTGCACCGCCGCCTGGAAGCCGTGCCGCACGTGCGTGAGATTATTGATGAAGCCGTTATTGAATTCAACGACTGGTCCAAAGAAATGGTGGTGTCACCAACCATTCAGAAACTGAAAGGGGCTTTGGAACAGATCAGAAAAGAAGAACTGACGCGTTTTACCAAAAACCTGACGGATTCAGAACTTGAAAAAGTAGAACGCATCACAACGAGCATGATGCAGAAAATCCTGAAACTTCCTGTGCTTCAATTGAAAGCAGCCTGCAAGAGAGGAGAAGCAGAAACGCTCATCGACGTGTTGAATGACCTCTTCAATCTGGAAAAACAAGCGGAAAAGCATTAATCAAGATTTTATATTTTTATGTATATCAAAAAGAAAGGATGGCATTTGCCATCCTTTCTTATGTATTACCTTACCCTCCACAATAATTAATTGTTTCTTATTACATTCCCATTTTCTTGATAAATGGTCCTGCTATTGCCAAAACCTCTTCCATAGTCAAAGGTTCGTCAAATGATTCTGTTACAGCGTCTCTGCTGATGCCCACAACACCTGGTAGCGTAGCAGCGTCCAAACCAGCGTGAACTGTGTTAGACTCAGGCGTTGCGCCTTTATAAACTGCTTCCGGGAAACCTTTATCTTGTGTAATCCAGCCTTTCATCATTGGATCTTTTTTCAGGTGACCGATGATTCTTCTTACCAGTGAAGCGTGACGCGCCTCTACCGAGTGAACCTGCAATGCATATTCAAGGATCTGAGGAGAACCGATCAGGTTTCCTGCCTGTCCTTTGTAAGCACGTACACCGGTGTCTTCCAAAGCAGATGAGATCGTGATGAATGTCATGAAGTTAGTCCATGCATCTGGGAAAGCTCCACCATATGTGAAGTCAAACTGAGGACGATCAACAGCGGCACTTCCCAAAGCAGATTTGAGGAATTCAACGTGTTGTGTTTCGTGTCTTTCGATTTGTGAGAAAACCAATGTGTATTCCGCAGGAATGAAATTGGTCATTCTGTTTGCCTGGAAGTAGAATGTCTCTTCAAGATATTCCAGCGTCAGAGCGAAATTAAGTATATCTGTTACAGATGGCGTAGCGGCATATGCCTTATTTACAATGGAAGCGAAAACGGTTGGGACAGCTGCCGAAGCGAGTGTGCTGCCTACACGATTCATAAACATGCGACGGGTAGAGTGCGCAAGACGCCCTGCTGCATCACCGTCAACTTGTTGAATGCTGTCTAGTATTCTAAAAATATTCATGTCAGTAAGTTTTTTAAAAGTTAGCGTGGCAGATCTTTTCCACTGATTTTATCCATAATAAATGGTGCAACACCGCTCAAAATTACGGACGGAGAATAAGCATTTTCCAAGCCCATATTGTTGATCTGTCCACCTGCGAATTCCAATGCATTCGGGTTGATCAAATCGGCGATTGCAGAAGCGTGTCTTGCTTCAACAGATACGATCTTACCAGCAACAAGCAGATAATTAACGTCCTTAATAAGCTTGCCAGCGCCGTTGTAAGCAGCTACGCCGGTATCTTCAAACAATTTTGCCGCGCCAAGTACACTCTTGCGGTCAGCAAAGTCAATAGCAGAAAAATTAGGAGTAAGGCCTTTGATAGCGTTGCTGCCTAGTGCTGTTTTGAAAAATTCTCTGTGGATGATTTCGTGATCACGAATGTCAGTAAGGATCCATTTTTCCATATCTGTCATGTTCAGATAAGGAGTCATCATTACTTGCGTGTAGAATGCAGCTTCAAGCTGTTCCAATGCATACGCATAGTTCAGGATACCAAGATCACCTGTTCCTAGGTTTACAGTATCGTCGGATGCCAGATCCTGCTCTGTGCAGGCACCAAGGATGAATGCTCCCGTGGCAGCGGCAACGCCCGCAGATCTCAGGAAGTAACGTCTGCCCACTTTTGATAGCATTGCGCCCTCAGAAGGTTCAGAAATTTGAGTTAATGTTTGTTTCATAATCAGGAAAGTGTTTGAAGTTTATTGTGAACCATTTCAGAATTTCCATCCTGGTCCTGGCAGACTTACGCTGCATAAATCTTTATGGATTAAGTATCAGGGAATTATCTTGCAACTTTTAGGAATACTATTTTTTGATTTTGTATTAATCCAATTTAAACGAAGGATATTTGGTATAAACATTGTATTATTTACTTAAAAATATTTTTCATATTCTTTAAAATAAATAAAAAAAAGGGCGCTATGACTAAATAGCGCCCTTTTCTACCATGCTTGATTACAAGCCAAAGCCCAGTGCAAATCCTTTTACAGATCCTGCGAAATCGGAAACTTTCGTTGCGCTTCCGGTGGTCAGGTTAATGGAGTATAGTCCGGTGTTTCCGCCTACCGTAAGCAAAGCGTACGCCATGCCCGTAGTGCCGCCGATATCAAATCCGCTGGCTGCATCTATATCAATGCCCAACGCACCGATTTTTTCGAGACCGCCGTCATTTGGTGGATTTTGTTTGAATAACGAATTCGACTCGCTGTCGATATCATATAGCACCGTGCTGGTTGTGCCTGCAAAGCTGTTTGTATAGGCGGCAGCATTCACGAATGGCGTGCCAGGTCCCGGCACCAATTTCAATGGTCCGTCAAGCAGTGTAATGCCGCTGGTAACATTGATACGCAGATTTTGTCCTGTGTTGCTTACGATGCGCAGCCTGTCAGCAACAGGGTTGAAGTCGAAACCAAAGCTTGTGCCCATTACTTTAAAATTAGGATCACCAAGATAATGCAAAGGAGGAAGCGCTTTTGCAGCAGCTGATGCCAGATCAAGTCCGTACAGTTTTCCATCAGAACCCAGTGCGTGCAAGCGGCCATCAGCAGGACGGAAGTCGATTCCTTCGATGTTAACGCCCATTGGCAAGCCTGTAATCGCTTTTTCGATGCGTGTTCCGGCGTTCATCGGGTTGAAGATCAGCAGCTTGTTGGAAGCATCAACCGCATAAGCAACCGGGCTGGTAGGAATGGCAACGCCAATGATCTTACCGGCAGGCAGATTGCCGATTTTCGAAAGTGCACCTGTCGAAAGATTAATTTCGGCAAGTTCCCAAATGTTGTTCACCTTAACGGATGCAATCGCGTAGTTGTTAACCGAAGAAATATCAAACCCGCCTACATCCTGAATGTCAGTTCCCAACGGGCCAACTTCTTTCAAAACACCGTCATTAGGAGGCATTTGCAGGAAAAGCTTGTCAACGTCCGGATCAATATCGTAAAGCTGTGTAGTTGTTGCACCGGCAACATTGTTTGTATAAGCAGCAGCAGCCACTTTCACATCACTATAACCTTTCAGATAACCATCAAGCGCAGCTAATGCGTTGGTTTCAGGGTGTAAACGCAAATTTTGCGCTGTGTTTGTAACCAGTCTGATGCGGTCAACAGTTGGGTTGAAGTCGAAACCAACCACTTCCGGGCCCGAAATGCCAGGATTAAATGGAACAGGGCTAATAACTGTAACTCTTCCCGGGTTAATGTCGGAGCGGAGATTGACAGTGTAGATGTGATTTTTGTTTCCTACTGCATAAAGCTGGCCTGTGGCAGGGCGGAAATCAATGCTCAATAATTTTTCATCCGGCTCTAATCCTGCGGAGATCGTAAGTGTGCGGATGGGCGTACCTGGGTTTTGTACATTTAGTTCATAAATCTTGTTGTCGCTTGTTAATGCGTAAAAAATCTGGTTAGGAGCGCTCACCAGCGGCACCGGCTGGCTGTCAAGTTGGGTTTGTTCCGTACATGCCTGATTGACGAAGACCAGACCAGCGAGAAGCAGCGAACTGCCCGAGACGGATCGCAAAATTTTAGAGATGTTCATACCATTTGGGTTGAGTGTGACAAGTAATTTGACACACCACATACGACCATCAACCCGATTTAGATCAATCGCATTTAATTAATTTTTAATGCGTATGGGGTCCAATTTAATGGTTTTTTAATGGAGATGGATCAGAGTTGTTATTCTTTGGACATCATGCCGATCATCTTATCCAGGTTGAGGCTCCTGGCCGAAGCGTCAAATATTTCCCTGTAAACGCCCTCTTTCTCATACAGTTCGGTGTGCGTCCCGAACTCTGCGATTCGTCCTTTTTTCATGACATAAATCTGATCCGAATCCAGGATTTGGGAAAGGCTATGCGAAATGATGACAACTGTCCTGCCTTCTTTAATGGCATCCAGACTGTTTTTAATCTGCTCGGTTGCAATGGCGTCAAGGCTGGCTGTGGGTTCGTCGAGGAAAATGACGGGTGGATTTTTCAGAAAAAGTCGTGCAATGGCAATGCGTTGCTGCTGACCGCCTGAAAGCATTTGCGCGTCGGTTTCGTATTGCGCAGGCAACTCCATAATCTGATCGTGCAGATATGCTTTTCGAGCTGCGGCGATCAACTCTTCCTGGGTTGCGTTCATTTGCCCATAACGGATATTTTCCGCAATAGACCCTTTAAAAATGTGGTTTTTCTGTAAAACCATTCCGATGGAGTTGCGCAATGCGGGCAGATCATAATCTTCCAGAGGACGCCCGTCCAGCGTAAGCGTGCCGGAATCCGGCGCATAAAAACCAATGAGTAAGTTGATTAATGTACTTTTTCCAGCTCCCGACAACCCGACCAGCGCAGTCGTTTGCCCGGATTTAATGTTGACATTGATATTAAACAATGCTTGAGTGCCATTCGGATAAGTAAAGGAAACATCGTTCAAGGCATAATCGCCGCGGATCGTCTCGGGAATAACCTTTCCACTTTGTTCAACTGCATTATCGGCGTCCAGTATTTCAAAAAAGCCTTCGGAATAGGTCAATGCGTCGTTCATCTCATCGTAGATCCGGTGCAGCTGGCGGATAGGGGCTGAAACATTATTGAAAAGCAGGATATGGAACATAATCGCCCCGATGGACATCTGCTGATCCAGCACAAGATAGGCCGTAAGAATGATGATCAGCACGACGCCGATTTGCTCGATAAAGCTTTTAATGCCGTCGTAGGCAAAGTTGGTGCGGCGCGTTTTGAGCTGCGTCTCCATTAGCTCCATCTGAGTCTGATACTGCTTTTGCCCCTCAAATATTTCCCTTACAAATGATTTGATGACAATGATAGACTCGATCAGGTTGATGAGTCCGCTGCTTTTATTCTCTCGTTGCCTTTTCAGTTTGCGCCTTACGCCCTGCAATTCGCCCGCCTGCTTGTAACTGATCCAGAAGTAAACCGGTAAGATCGCAAGGGCAATCGCTCCGACATAAAAATTGGCAGAGAACATGATCGCAAGCGCAACGATGGAATTGGCAAAAAGCGGGAGAATGTCAATAAAAAAGTTCTGAATCAGTTTGGTAAGGCTTTCCACACCACGGTCGATGCGGGTTTGCAGCTTACCTTTCTGATTGTCATTGTCGCTGTAAAAGGCGAGGTTATAGGTGAGGATTCTGCTGATGGCTTCCTGAGCGAGATCGCTGGACACCTTAATCCTGATTTTTTCACCAAAATAACGCTGGCCAAAAACGATGAGCGAGTTAACAATTTCCTTTACAAAAAGAATGAGGGAAATCTTGATCAGCAAATCCTTACCTTGAATGATGCCCCAGTTTCTGTCGAGCATTGCCTGCACGGAATCCACTGTATAACGCAAAACCCAGGGGTTAACCTGGGCAGTCACCGCGCCAAGCAGTGTAAGGAAGAGCGCGAAAACGATTTGTTTGTTATACGGCTTTACGTAAGGCTGCAGGCGCTGGAATATTTGCCAGATACTCATAGTGAATGTTCGGGGAAGCTAATTAGATTCATTTCAGGAGTTATCCCAATAACTATGCCCTACTTTTTGCCGGAGCGCTTGATAGGGCGTCCGTATTTCTGCATTTTTTCCTGCGCGTGATTTCTTCTGACGTTTACCTTCTTATTCTTATCTATCTTTTCGTGAAATGCACCGCCGCCTGCTTCTCTTTTGGGCAGCTTCACATCAATGCTCTTCATGTAGATCTGCGGCTCTTCATCCGGCGTAAGGATTTCTGATATTTTAAGGTTTTCGGGAAGATCTGCGATCGGGATCTGGTAATTCATCAACTCCTCGATCTGCTCCTGGCGTTCTTTTTCACCTTCTGTAATAAAGGAAATGGCTACGCCTTTTTTATCCGCGCGACCAGTCCGGCCGATGCGATGAATGTAATTTTCAGGGATTTCCGGAATGTCAAAATTGAAAACGTGGGAAACTTCTGCAACGTCCAATCCACGCGCAATGATGTCTGTGGCGATCAGAACGCGATAATTACCTTCGTGAAATTGCTTAACAGTGTTAAATCTGTGATTTTGTTCCTTGTTGGAGTGGATGACACCTATCTTGTTCAGGTAACCCATTTCCAGTTGTCCGAAGAGCTGGTCGGCCAGCTTTTTAGTTGCAACAAACACCAGCACCTTGGTCATATCCGGATTTTCTTCCAGCAGCAGATCCAGCAGGTTTACTTTGGTATAAAAGTTCGGAACGTAATATGCTTTCTGTTCAATGTTTTCCAATGGTGTACCAACAGGTGCTGCTTCAATTCTTACCGGGTTATTAAAGTAAGTCTGCATTAATGCTTCAACCTCCGGCGTTAATGTCGCGGAAAAGAGCAGGTTCTGGCGTTTTTGCGGCAGGAGGTCAAGAATATTTTTTAGCTGCGTACGAAAGCCCAGGTTGAGCATTTCGTCCACTTCATCAATCACGAGTTTCTTAATCGCTTTCGTTTTGAGCGAGCCATTCAATGCCAGGTCGAAAAGCCGGCCGGGTGTAGCGACAACAACGTCTGCCCCGTTTTTCAGCTCAGCCATTTGTACTTTAATATTGCCACCGCCATATGCCCCTACGACCTGCAATGTCAGGTATGCGCTCAGTTTTTTCACCTCTTCCACCACTTGCACCACAAGCTCGCGGGTAGGAACCAGGATCAGCAATTGTGGGAGGCGATCTTTGGAAAACTCGATTTGCCGGAGGGTAGGAAGCAGATAGGCGAAAGTCTTTCCAGTTCCGGTTTGCGCAATCCCGCATACATCTTTCCCAGACATCATTACTGAAAAAACCTTGTGCTGGATCGTTGTCGGCGTTTCGTAATTCAGATCAGCGAGGGCCTGTAATAGAGGTTTGGTGAGATTTAATTCTTCAAAAGTCATAACAATGATTATAATAAAGCACAAAGTTACGCCTAATCTGCGGTTAGCGCGGCATCATTTGCCGGTATAAAGGGCAACACCAAAAAAAGAACCAGATGGATGATCCCATCTGGTTCTTTTAAATATGGCTAAATAGCTTGGCTAATTAACGCGTCCTCAATCTGCCGGTGTTGCTGTTGTAAGTTCCTAGCGGAAAGCTAAGACCAGCATTGATTCCGAAATTTTGGTTCTTCACATTGGTGTTGCCATCTTTGGTTACATCAATAAGGCCTAATCCATAACGTGCGTCCAGGTTCAGCCAGATTTTTTCTTGCAGACGAATGTTAATCCCTGCTCCGAAAGTCAACCCAAGGTCAAATGGAGAATAAACGCGGTTGTTGGAATCGCCATTCAGGTTATTTCCGTCTTTGTCCCGTGCGCCTACTAGAAAGTTAAGGCTTGGTCCCAGGAAAATTTTCGGCCGAACTTTGTCACCATATTGTCCGAAGAAGAATGTTGCCAGCAACGGAGCCTGAATGTAGTTCAGGTTAAGCTCATTTGTCTTGTTGTTGTTCTGAGCGCCCATTTGCGTAAACAAGAGCTGTCCGCTAAATCCAAAGCCGGATTCTGAACTGTAATTGTAGAAACCACCGACCGTTATGCCCGGTTTCCAATCCGTATTAGCAACGTCTCCCCTGAAATTAGCGATGGAAACCCCAACAATAGGTCCAATGGAAACATTCTCTTGTGCTTGTGCCTGCGTTACAAACAATGTAACCGCAAGTAATAGAATAATACAATTTTTCATCTGAGTAGGTTAAATATACATTTGCTGCAAAACAACAAAACATGTACCAACACGAATGAAAAAACGCCCGCCAGTCAATGTGCTCATTGCAAGCGCAATGTTCGTATATTTATATTTAGACTAAACTCTGAACCGGGGAATTACCTCTACAACTGTATACGTTACCCTCAAAAATCGGCTGATTCACTTATTAGTCTTCTTCTTCATCAAGGAAAGACTGGCCAGGTATCTGATAGGTTTTCAGATAGGCTTTAAGTTGTGAAGGCACCTTCCAGTTTTTGATCACATTACGGATGTTTTTTATCTCCGCTTTCATCTCATTCACATTGGTGTTGAACTTGACGATTACGGTCGTAAGAGAATTGGCATGCTGGAATGGCAATCCGCAAACGGCTGAGATCTTCTTCTGAATGGCTTCTTTGACCAGTTCCAGTTCCTCTACTTGCTGTTTAAGCACCTTATTATAGTAGTTGAGCTGGTTTTTACTCAAATTTTCCAGTTGATCCTGATCAATCCTATCCAGCGCGATCTGTAATTTCAGAAGTTTCAGCAAGTTATTTTCCTGATATGCCTGCGTCACCTGTTGCATAATGTCCGTTCTGCGCAACTTTTCCGCTTCGTCCTTTTCCAGGTCCGGGTGAAAAGCTTTTACCAGGTCCATATAGACGGTCCGCACCGACTTCGTCGTTTTCTGCTGTTCTGCGTTTTGTTTTGCTTCCAGTATGCGCTTGTTAAGCCGTTCTTCGCGTTGCTCTGCTTTAATGCGCTGTTGTTCTTCCTCGGGAAGGTCATGGAAGTTTTCGTACTCGACGGGCTCCTGCGCAGACTTACTTTCTATCAAAAATGCCGGGTCCGTAATTTTTTCGGATTTTGCCCTTTCCGCTGCAAGCAGGACTTCAATGTCAACCGCACTGTATTTATTGAAAACCGGCTTCAAATCATCGAACCCGTAATGTGCGATGAGGTCATAAGCACTTTCAGTGATCAGGTAAGCGAGTTTATCCTGGTAAATTTTCCTGAAAAGATCGGCGGAATATGTTCGGTCCATAATGTGAACAATCTCCGCGCGGAATTCCTGATATTCTCTGACCAATGGGTCGAGATCCGTGGGAATTCGCTGGATCATCTGGTCATAAGCGCTTTCCAGCTCGGGGATCAGGCGATCCAGTTCTTCTATTTTTTCGGACAGCTGGTTAAACTCTTTCTGTCTTTTATTCAAGACATTTTTCCGCTCATTAATATGTAAGATAGCAGTTTCGGGCATGGAGGTAATTTTATGGAAAAATTTGCGATCAAAAGCCTAACTCCTGATAGGAAATCATGATGATCGCAATGACTGCCAATAGAAGTCCAAATTTGTTAAGTTGGTTCAGTCTTTCGCGGTAAATCAGCCAGGCGGCACCCGCAGATACCAGCATGGTCAGAATGTTGTAGATCGGGAACACGAAAGCGGCGCTGTTGCTGAATGATGCAAGCGCGAGCAGCAGGAAATAAAGGGAAAGAAAATTAGGAACTCCCAGAATGAATCCTCCCAAAATGCTCCGCCAATGTAATTTCTCACCACTAACCAAAACCCGGAAAAGCAAAATGACTGACCCGATAAGGATAGCCCCCGAGCAGGCAATTATCATAAACAGCGTGGTTTCGCCGGCTGCATAATACTTTACCGACAAGTAATTGATCAATGTGTTGTTGGTTCCGGCGGCAAGAAAAGTGAGCAGGGGAAGGATCAGCAACAATCTCGCCCTTGAAACCGAATTTGCAGACGAGGTGGTTGTAGCGGAGGCAGCGTCTTTATTATTTTGCTGAATTGCGCCTAATGCTAGTGCTGCAAGTGCAATAACAAGCCCGGCATAGTTGACGACAGTGAATTCCTTATTGTTGTTTTGAAATACAAACAGACCAAAAAGCACAGGGATAACGAGCGACATATTGCCGGCCAGCGACGTAGCGGTGACGCTCACCTTTTGCGCAGTAAGCCCTATCAGCATAAATGTGACCACAAACATTCCGCCCAACGCCAGGGTTACCAGCGTTCCTTCCGAATTCCAGATCACATTCCTGAACAGGCCCAAGTCCGGCGTGAGCACCAGCCCGGTAAGCACGCATGCATAGTAATTGAACACAACTGCATGGAAAGAATGCACTTTATAGCGCGGAAACGCGCGCATAATCAGGTAAAGGGCAACGGTGAAGAGGACCGACAGCAGGAAATAAAGCATGAGCAGTTTCTAGCGCTTTTGATAAAGAACCTCGTCAATCACGCGCGGGTAATTTTCGTGTTCCAATGCATGGATCTTATTTGCCACATCGTCCGAAGTGTCGGTAGGAGCAACGGGGCAGGTGGCTTGGAAAATTACGTTTCCTTCGTCATAATTTTCGTTCACATAATGGATCGTAATGCCGGATTCGGACTCTTTTGCGTTCACAACCGCTTCGTGGACAAACTGCCCGTACATGCCTTTCCCGCCGTATTTAGGGAGTAAAGCGGGATGAATGTTGATGATTTTGTTAGGGAAAGCTTCCACCAGCAAGGCAGGAACCAATAGCATGAAACCTGCAAGCACGACCAGATCAATTCTTTCATTTTGCAGAATTTGAAGCACTTTGCGTGTGTCGTAGAATGTCTTTTTATCGAAAAAAACAACAGGGATCTGCAACTTACAAGCCCTCTTGATTACACCGGCCTGAGGATTGTTGGTGAAAATCAGTGACACTTCTACATCTTGCCGCTCAGCAAAATATTCAGCGATTTTTTCCGCATTTGATCCGGATCCGGAGGCGAAGATGGCAAGTCGTTTCATTGTCGTCAAGAATTAATTATTCGTAATGTAGTGTCAAAATTCTTTGGCAAATTTATAAAAAGAACGGCTCACGGTAGATGACCGGAAGCCGTACCCAAAGAATAATAAGTTAAATGTTTGAGTCTCAATACATTTTAGTGAGTTCGCTGCGCCCGATCAGCTTGCCTTTACGATAAGTTTCCGTTTTCAAATCCCAGGCAACGCCGGGTGCGCGGTAGGAAATACTTTCCATTTCCATTTTTACAGGAAAGCCCATTCTCATTTCAAAACTCAGATCTGATTTGATCTTGTAGGCATCAAATGTTCCGGCTGGCAGCGTAAGTTTTTCCTGGCCGGTAACATTTCGGTTTTTTATCATCATATCAAAATTCACTGCCATAGGCCCCGACTGACCATTTCCTTTCACAGACGCATCTTTTAATTTATCCCCGACATTGTATTTGGTCGGATATTCAATGTTTTCGTAGGTAAATTTCATTTCCATATTCTGGAATGATTTGAGTTGCTCCTGGCTGATGAGCGATTTGGCGTCCATGCTGATCACATTTCCGTCGCATTTCATTTTATAAACGTTTTTCAGCTCCGACTTGCCCTTAGGATTCATTGCTTCCATTTCAATGTTGAAAACCGTAAAAGCGCCCTCTGTCGAAACGTCCAGGATCTTGTAAATGATCTTTCCAGTTTCCTTTCCCTTCCCATCGTAGTTCATCATCTCAAATCCGCTGCCTTGCTTTAATACAAGACCGCCGCAGTCCTGGGCAATGGATTTTGTTTGGATAAAAAAGAGCAGCAGCAGGCTCCACAACAGCAGTTTTTTCATGAATGTAACTTGGATACGTGATTTAGTTTGCGGTAAACAAAGATAGTCCCCGCTGCCAGAAATCCACTTTTTGTTTGGAATATTGATTTTACGGTAAGGCGCTATGCCCAAACCATCGTAATGAGGCCAAGCAGCATAATGATCTTGCACAGGCTGCTGATACGCTTGAAATCACGACGTGTATCCGCCCGAGCCAGGCTTGCCGTAAGCAGGGCAATGGGGATCAAAAGGAGAAAGAATAAAATGATCAGTACATTATTGTCCAGCGCCCGCGCCATTACAAATAAAGTGGTAACGAACATTAAAAGAATCACATACAGGAAGTTTTTGGTCTGGCGGATGCCCCATATGATAGGCAATGTGCGGCAGCCATGCGCTTCGTCGCCCTTGATGTCTTCCATGTCCTTCACAATTTCACGGACGAGGGAAATAAAGAAAGAGAAAACCGCATAAATGAACACCAAATGGCGATTTGCCGGAAAATGGACTGTAAGGATCAGCAGAGAGAAACCGGTAAGCAGGGAAACGATAAAGTTGCCTATAAAAGGAAGTCGCTTATAACGCTCGGAATAAAACCAGAGTAATGTAATTGAGAAAACATTGATCACAAATATATAGGGACTGACCACAAGCCCCAACACTGCGCCTAAAACATTAAGGATCTGATGCGCGCCCATTGCCCAGCGCCGTTTCAGATATCGCCCCACGACAACACGTTCGGGTTTGTTTACAATGTCGATTTTTATGTCAAAATAATCATTGATAATGTAGCCCGCTGCGGCGATGCAGACTGTGGAAAGCGATAGGAAGAACATATCCGCATTCGCGATGATGCTGCGCCATTCGTCGCGGGGGCCTATGAGGAGAATGCGTGTAAAATACTGCGTTACGACCACAATCACCAGATTGGTCATACGGACCAGACGGGCACTTCCGGTAATGTAATCCCATAAAGTAATTTTTGGTCTGGCAGACACATTCATGGAGGCTAACTCTGGAAACAGAAGGTTTAGGGAATAAAATTATTCATTTTATCCCATTAACGACAAATCTCAACATCTTTATCCATTTTGGGGATAAAAAATGGATCATTTGTTGTTAGGCTAAAAGATCTGTTATTACAGCAGCTCGCCCGAGTGCGACTTTCAACTTTTTAAATAGCATTATGAAAATTGGTATTGTATGCTATCCTACCTTCGGTGGAAGCGGAGTGGTAGCTACCGAACTTGGCAAAGCACTTGCGAAAGTGGGACATCAGGTTCATTTTATTACATATTCGCAGCCTCAAAGACTCGACTTCTTCAATGAAAATCTTTACTATCACGAAGTAAATATCCCGGCTTACCCGCTGTTTCAATACCCGCCTTACGAATCTGCATTGTCCAGTGAAATGGTCCATGTGGCTGCAAGTGCCAATCTGGATCTGCTGCATGTGCATTATGCAATCCCGCACGCGTCGTCCGCGTATCTCGCGAAGCAGATCTTGGCGCAGCAAGGCATTCACATTCCGGTAATCACGACATTGCATGGGACAGACATTACATTGGTTGGTAAAGACGAATCTTACGAGCCGGTTGTAACATTCAGCATTAACCAGTCCGACGGCATAACAGCTGTTTCGGAATCGTTGAAAAAAGATACTTACGCACATTTCGCGATTACAAAAGATATTGAAGTGATCCCGAATTTCATTGATCTGGACCGTTTCAATCGTCAGAAAAAAGAGCATTTCAAATTAGCGATCTGTCCGAACAACGAAAAACTGATTGTTCATACATCCAATTTCAGGAAAGTAAAGCGGATCGATGATGTGATCATGATATTTGAAAAGCTGCGTAAAATATTGCCAAGCAAACTTTTATTGGTCGGCGATGGCCCGGACCGGCAACGCATCGAACGCATGTGTAAAGACCTGGATATGCTTTCGGATGTAAGGTTTTTGGGTAAACTGGATGCAATCGAAGAAGTGCTTTCCGTGGCGGATTTATTTTTAATGCCTTCTGAATCAGAAAGTTTTGGTTTGGCGGCTTTGGAAGCACTGGCTTGTGAAGTTCCTTTAATAACCTCAAACGCCGGAGGGCTTCCCGAGTTGAACCTGCACGGCATTACCGGATTTCTGAGTGATGTTGGCGATGTGGATGATATGGTGAAACATGCAGCTTACATCCTGGATGATGCGAATTTGCCAACATTCAAAGCGAACGCACTGGCGCGGGCAAAAGATTTTGATATAGCCAAGATACTTCCTCATTATGAAGCTTATTATGAGAAAGTTGTCGAAAATAGCAAAGCAGTAGCGATATAGGTATGGTATTTTTATGGTCTGGTCGAAATTCACAAACGACCAGACCATGTTACCAAACATTCCATATACACAATACAAGCGGGTAGTAATCGTAGGCGCGGGCTTTGGCGGGCTTGCATTGGCAAGAGAAATCGCCAAGCGCGAAGACCTCCAGGTTGTGCTGATCGACCGCAATAATTATCACCAGTTTCAGCCGCTCTTTTACCAGGTGGCTATGGCGGGCCTTGAACCCAGCTCCATTTCTTTTCCGCTCCGGAAAATCTTTCAATCCAAAAAAAACGTACATATCCGCATCACCGAGGTGCAGAGTGTAAACACCGACCGAAAGTCCATCATGACGGGGTTGGGTGAGATTACCTATGATTATCTGGTCATTGCAACGGGTGCTATCACCAATTATTTTGGAATGAAAGAAATCGAGGAGCGCGCGATTCCTATGAAAACAGTTTCGGAGGCTTTGGCATTAAGAAACAGGATCTTACAAAACTTTGAAGACGCATTGTCAGTGGATTCTGACGAGCAGCGCGCGGGGCTCATGAGCGTAGTTGTAGTAGGAGGAGGGCCCACCGGCGTGGAATTGTCGGGAACGCTGGCTGAAATGAAGCATTTTATTCTGCCAAAAGATTATCCTGAAATGGATTTTAAGTCCATGGAAATCCACTTGCTCGAAGGTTCCAAAGAACTGCTTGGCGCAATGTCAGATGAATCGTCTCAAAGGTCACGCGAGTATCTTGAAAAAATGGGTGTTCACATTCATACTGAGCAGGTTGTAACTGGCTTTGATGGAAAATATGTGACTACCAAACAAGGAATGCGCATCCGGGCCGATAACCTCGTTTGGGCGGCAGGGATCAAGGCAAATCCGTTGAATGGCTTAAATCCGGAGGTAATCGTGCGCGGTGGCCGCATTAAAGTCGATCAATACAACCGCGTTGAAGGTTATGACAATGTGTTTGCATTAGGTGATGTGGCTGCTATGCAGGAGGGTGAATGGGAAAACGGGCATCCGCAGTTGGCACAGCCGGCGATTCAGCAGGGTAAGGCGCTTGCCAAAAATGTGTGGCGTGTGATGGACGGGAAAAAAGCGGTTCCTTTCAAATATAAAGATCTGGGCTCGATGGCCACAGTCGGGCGTAACAGGGCGGTTGTAGATCTGCCTTTTATCAAATTCCAGGGGTTCCTTGCCTGGCTAACCTGGATGTTCGTGCATTTGATTTCCATTGTCGGTGTTAAAAACCGTTTGCTGATATTAATCAACTGGGTTTGGAATTATGCAACTTATGACCAATCATTGCGTCTTATCCTGAAACCCAAGACCATTGAGCAGATATCAAACAAAAATGAGAAGAACGAAGAAGCAGTTAAACAGGAAGCACAGCATAGCCACTCATAATTTCATATGGCCTTTCCCATGAGGGATTGGATCATTCATTAGGTTTTCGTTATATTCGTGTGCTATTTATGCCAGCTTTACGTTATATATTAATGTAACAAAATTTGAAAAATGAAACTGCTATTCAATATAATCCTCATATTCTTACTACTGATTGCGTTTGTCCCGTTTTTCAGAAGGTTTGTTTTCCACTTGCTTGTAGGCCGCCAGCTTATTAAAGAACAGGAAAGGCAATACAAGGCCCAGCAGCAGCGCCAGCGTGCGAATGCGGGTGTGAAAGTGGATAACACGCCCCCCGACGCAAATCCATCATCCCGTTTCCGCGGTGGCGAATATGTAGACTATGAAGAAGTGAAGTAATTTTTTTTTAATATACAAAATCAAAAGCCGGCACATTTGTACCGGCTTTTGATTTTGTATGCCATGATCTATACTAGCGGCTCAGATACAGATTCCGCTCGCTGTAAATTTTCTGGAAGAAATCATCCTGCAGATCATCAATGAAATAGATCGCTTCACCAGTCGATTTCATTTCCGGGCCGAGTTCTTTATTCACATTCGGGAATTTGTTGAAAGAGAAAACCGGGATTTTTATCGCCCAGCCTTTTTTCACCGGATTGAATGTAAAGTCCTTCAATTTTTTCGTGCCCAGCATCAGCTTCGTTGCATAATTCACGTAAGGCTCTTTGTAGGCCTTGCAAATGAACGGAACTGTACGGGATGCTCTTGGATTTGCTTCGATTACATAAACAACGCCGTTTTTCACCGCAAACTGCACGTTGATCAATCCGATCACATTCATCGCCAGCGCAATTTTGCGCGTATGCTCTTCAATCTGACGGATCTCATCTTCTGTTAGGTCAAATGGCGGAAGTGCAGCGTGTGAGTCGCCGGAGTGGATACCAGCAGGTTCAATGTGCTCCATAACCCCGATAATGTAGGCATCTTCGCCGTCACAGATCGCATCTGCTTCTGCTTCCAATGCGCCTTCCAGGAAGTGGTCAAGCAGGATATTGTTGTCCGGAATGTCGTGCAGGATCTTCACCACATGCTGCTCCAGTTCTTTCTCATTGATCACAATCTTCATGCTTTGTCCACCCAAAACGTAGCTTGGACGAACCAGCAGCGGGAAACCGAGCGTGCGCGACAATTCTACCGCAGCATCAGAAGTTCTTACGGTTCCAAATTTTGGAAAAGGAATCCCTAGCTCTTCCAGAAGCGGTGAAAAACGTCCGCGATCTTCGGCCCAGTCGAGTGACTGATAACTGGTTCCGATGATCTTAATGCCATATTTTTCAAGCTTTTCTGCCATTTTAAGGGCAGTTTGTCCGCCCAGCTGAACAATCACACCTTCCGGTTTTTCATGTTCGATAATGTCGAAAACGTGTTCCCAGAATACGGGCTCGAAATAAAGTTTATCAGCGATGTCCGGATCTGTCGAAACCGTTTCCGGGTTACAGTTGATCATAATGGTCTCGTAACCTTCCTCTTTCGCAGCAAGAACTCCGTGCACACAGGAATAATCGAACTCAATTCCCTGTCCGATCCGGTTCGGGCCTGAACCTAAAACAACCACTTTCTTGCGGTCGCTTACCACCGATTCGTTGTCCGGATATTCCTGAGATGTATTGAAAGTAGAGTAGTAGTAGGGCGTTTTGGCTTCGAATTCAGCCGCACAAGTATCAACGCACTTGTATACACGCTTGATTCCGAGCTCTTTCCGACGATCGTAAACCTTGCTTTCCTTGGTTCCGATCAAATGAGCGATCTGGCGGTCAGCGTAGCCTTTTTGTTTGGCCGTAAGCAAAAGCTCCTTTGGAAGGTCATTGAGGTCAAATTTTTCTATCTCATGTTCCAGTTCGATCAATTCTTCGATCTGACGCAGGAACCAGGAATCGATCTTAGTAAGGTTCTGAATCGTTTTGAATGACAAACCGATCTTGAAAGCATCATAAATATGGAAAAGACGGTCCCAGCTCGGGTGCGCCAGGCTGTGCTTGATCGCTTCCTGATCACGCAGTTCGCGACCATCTGCTCCCAAACCATTTCTTCTGATTTCTAGTGACTGACAAGCTTTCTGCAATGCTTCCTGGAAATTACGGCCGATTCCCATGGCCTCTCCAACGGACTTCATTTGTAGTCCCAGTGAGCGGTC
Organism: Dyadobacter sp. CY351; assembly: GCF_021502625.1. Lineage (NCBI taxonomy): Bacteria > Pseudomonadati > Bacteroidota > Cytophagia > Cytophagales > Spirosomataceae > Dyadobacter > Dyadobacter sp. CY351. The sequence continues at coordinate 143,940 of NZ_JAKFFU010000007.1, forward strand.
AGCGCCAACGAATTTATCAAAATTCCAACGCGGCACTTTCACGATCACGTAGTCGATCGATGGTTCGAAGAATGCAGATGTGCTTCCCGTGATCGGGTTGATCAGTTCATCCAAGTTATAACCGATCGCCATTTTAGCAGCGATTTTAGCGATAGGGTAGCCGGTCGCTTTTGATGCCAGTGCAGACGAGCGCGAAACACGCGGGTTAATTTCAATGGCAATAATCTGGTCATCTGCAGGATTTACAGAAAACTGAACATTACATCCGCCTGCAAACTTACCAATCCCGTCCATCATCTTGATAGCCAGGTCACGCATTTGCTGGTACAATGTATCCGGAAGCGTCATAGCCGGCGCAACGGTAATGCTGTCGCCTGTGTGCACGCCCATCGGGTCAAAGTTCTCGATGGAGCAGATGATGATGAAATTTCCTTTGCTGTCGCGCAAAAGCTCCAACTCGTATTCTTTCCAGCCCATTGCGCTTTGTTCTACCAAAACTTCATGAACCGGCGATGCGTGCAAGCCGTTGTTTAATGCTTTGTCAAACTCAGCTTCCGAGTTAACAAAACCGCCTCCTGTGCCTCCCAATGTATATGAAGGCCGGATAACCAGCGGGAAACCGATTTCCTGCGCAATTTCTTTTCCTTCCAAAAACGACCTTGCTGTGCGTCCTTTGCAGACATTCACATTAAGTTCAAGCATTTTCAGCCTGAATTTCTCTCTATCCTCCGTCGTTTCAATGGCCTTGATGTCAACCCCAATGATTTCAACATCATATTTTTTCCAAACACCTGCTTTATCACAGTCGATGGCCAGGTTCAATGCAGTTTGACCGCCCATAGTAGGGAGCACCGCATCGATAGGTTTACCCATCGCTTTGTGTTTTTCAAGAATTTCAACGATATACTTCTTTTCCAATGGAAGCAGATAGACATGATCTGCGCTAATCGGGTCAGTCATGATCGTGGCAGGGTTAGAGTTGATTAATACAACTTCTATCCCTTCTTCGCGAAGTGAACGGGCGGCCTGAGAGCCGGCGTAGTCAAACTCGCATGCCTGACCGATGATAATTGGACCTGAACCGATAATTAGAACGGAATTGATATTCGTATTTTTGGGCACAGTAATTGGTAATTTGTAGAAATGAGGAAAACTTTTTTAGCAACTTTTGGCAACATTTCCTGTTAATCTCAGCAGGGGTACGTCCAAAAATTCCACAAAGTTAATTCACATATCCGAAAAAGAAGGGAAGGTTAGCGGAAATTACTGTTATTTTTTACCGCAAGATATTTAACAAACTAATTATCAGTTAAATGCAATTATTGGAGTGGCGCAATTGAAGGCGCAGAGATGTCAAAATCCCTCAATCTCAGCGGAACATTGCCATTAGCGCCTAAACGGAACACAGAAGTATTTCCCGGAATATTCGGATAGTAACCGATCCGGAACTGGACGGTATTAAATGTCAGGTTTTCATTTCTTAGCCGCAAACCAAGCCCGTAACCCTGATAAAGCGGACTTTTCCAGATCGACTCAGCGCCATTGACCAAGCCGATATCTGCGAAAACAAAGTAGGCGATACGAAAGCCCAGTAAACTTTTATCTGAAAAGAACACGGTTTCCGTACCCAGCGTCAGCCGCGTCGTCCCTATTAGTTGTTCACTGTTAATGCCCCTGATGCCCTGATCTCCGCTAATGTTTAGATAATCAAGCGGATCGCGGTTCACACCGCGGGTGTAACGGCCGGTTAAGAATTGCCGGAAGAAGCTGTATCTGAACGGGATAAGGTTACTGATGTAGTTGAGCTGCGCGCTGATGACGCCTTGCTGCGCTTTGGCCTCCTTAATGTAGGAACCGATGTTGATCAATCCATACATATAACCGAGGTTGTGCGGCAGATATTTCCCGCGTGCATATTGCAGGCCCGCATACCCTCTGGCGCCAAATTCGGTGTCCTCCCGGCCCGCGGTGAGCGCAAACAGGTTACCTACCGGAACGTCCTCCGTCCGTCCGAAACCATAGATCAGGACGTCTCGCTTGTAATTACGGTTGGAATAACCCAAGCTGAGCAATGTTGCACTTTTGTTCCAATATACTTTATTGATGTAGGGTGAAACCTCCGGACGCTCTGTATAATGATATTTGTTGTGCCTGGCAGCAATTACGATCCTGGAATTCTCGGCCAACCGGCTCGCTGGAAACGGAAACTTGAATGAACGACCCAGCCAGATATCATAATAATTGAATCTGGTGGGAAATATGATAGGCTCTTCGGTATCGCTTGGATTTCTTTTTATCTGCCTGACCATCATTTGACCGGCTTCCACCGCGCCCGCGTATTTTGTTTCGTTGGTCAAAAACCTACGAAAAAACCGGATCGATCTTTCTTCAAGGTCCCTTTCATAAATGAAGCTCGCTTGCCCGGTTATGAAGGTTTTACTAATGTAGGGAACCGTATAAATCGTGCGGAACTGAAATTTTTTGCCCAGGTCATCATTTCCGTCCCATCGGACCCGCGTGAGCTGTGAATGCGTCGTTCCCCGTACATTGATATCCTCGACGCCAACATTGAATTTATTAAAAGAGCTGAAACCGCCCCTGAAATTGAGCGACCAGGAATCCTGAATCAGCACGACCACGTCTGCCATCCAGGTTACGTCCTTCCTGGGCACAACAATGATACGCGCATCGGTAATTGTTTTGTTAGTCCGCAGCAGACGCTCATTATCTTTCAGGATCTGTGCTTTAATGTCGTCCCCCTCGGAAAACAGCAGAAAAGAACGCCTTATGATGCCTTCCCGCGTATTCGTGTGCAGATTTTTACTGAGAAATTTTTCGAGCCTTTTCCCTTCTCGCAAGGTGTCATAAACCGATTCACCGAGGATGTCGAGCTGCCGGATGTAGATTTTCCGGATCACCATCCCTTCGTAAGGCGTAAACGGGTTAGTTTCAATTTCCTTCACCTCCGTCACCTGCCCCTGGTTATACACATCCCTGAACAAAAGCCTGTAAACCGCACGCGAAAACTTGGTTTTCGACATCCGTACTTTCAGGTTGGTATATCGAAGGCTGTCTCTGCTGTACACTTCCAGGCTATCGGGGTTTTTTTGCGCCGACGCATAGGTGGATAACAGCAAAAAAAACAGGACATATCTAAACATGTGTACTTTCAATTCCAAATCAACAGACTAAACGATAAGGTACGAATGATAGATATATATGGCGTTGTAAACCGGTTTCAAAATTGATATGAAAAAAGAGGCCGCTACTTCCCGGCATCCAATATGGCTTTGATCGTCTTGTCGGTGGCGCTGGGTGCCGAGGCGTTCCTGGATGCAAACTTACCATTGGGCCGGATTAGTGAAAAAGTGCCAGGGTCCAGTGGGTTGAGGCGGAAAAGCAGGTCCATCATCTGGTTAGCATCCATGAATAAATGTGTGCCTTTGAGCTTGTGCCGCACAATGTATTGTCTCAGCAATGCATCGGCAGGAACGACTTCATCACCTGATAAATGCAGGAAAAGGAAAACGACATCTTCCGGCACATTCGCCTGTAATGCAGGAATATAGTCGAGTTCTTCACGGCTTTTAGCGTCGTCCAGGTTCCATTTTACGAGATACACCGTTTTGCCTTTGTATTGATCAAGAACGCGATTAAACCAGCTTGTTCCACGGTCATTGGAAGCTGCCAGAAAATAGCCCGGTAATGCTTCGGTCGGGTCGGTTTTTACATTCTTATATTCTACAATTTTGCGGATATCAGCGCTATCTTTTACTTCCAGGCGTACGATCTCATCCAGCGATTCACGGAATACAGGCAGGCTGCTCCTTGACTGAATGTGCCTGTTCAGTTGTAGTTGTTGTGGGTAGGTGAATTTAAAAAGGTTTTTAGCCAGATAACGGATTTTGAGAAATTCAGTCGCTGTGCTGTCAAACAGATCCGCATAAATACGGCTCTCGCGCTCGTAGTTGAAAAGGATGTTCAGCACCGTTTCATTTTTTGCAAAGAGTTTATTCAAAAAATCCAGGTCAGTTTTCTCTGCCAGGCCATTTGCATTAATGTCATTCAGGCGCTGCCTTTCCGTGGGAGTCAGGTTCGCCGCATTGTCTTTTATCAATGTAGCCATAAGGCGAACGGGCAGTGAATTTGTTTTGCTTGGATTTGTGTATTTCCGTTCCTCCACTTTCAGGTCGGCATAGTTACCGAAGCGATTAGCCCAGATCACGCGCTGCGCAGTCAGCGGCGGCTCCGAAAGGCGTTTGAGGCTGTCGAGCAGCACCTTACTCACATCGGTTTGGTTGCTCAATGCATGTTCGTACAAGATCTGCAACTGTTCCTCGTCCGTGATCGATTTAGCCCATTGGGATAATGTAGGAGAAGGCACCGTATTGGCTGCGGCTTGTTTCACGGCGGAAAGTCGCAGGGCAGCGCGTTGCTGTGCGATCTCGCGGGCGCCGGAAGCACTGTTTTGCCAGAAATTTTTAAAAAAATTGGCGCCTAAGTAACTGTTCGCTGCCAAAAGCTTGTTTTCAGCAGCCAGATACTGAGCATACTGATTGTTTGCGTCTGCATTTACGCCTGCAAAATAAAATAGCTTTGAAGCCTTAGCAATCGAATCGCCGTCAAACGTGATCTCCACAGTGCCCGGTGAGCCCAGAAATGTTGTAAAAGCTTTTCCACCGTAATCCAGATAAAATTCTTCTTGCGGAAACAGGATAGGGAGCGACACTCTGAAACTTCCGTCCGCTTCGAGTGGCGTCTGCATGCTAAGCTCGGACTGTGGTTGTAAAATGTTGTTTCTTGAAAACGTGATGACAGGAGCTTGGCGGTATAGTCTGCCATTCAGGTTTAATATGCGCCCCTTAACGATCAGGGAGTCAGTGGAAGCAGAAGAGAATGTAAAAAAGCCTGAAAAAATAATCGCCAGACCGATGAAGCGCATGCCCATACATTAGGAATTTATCAATTTAAAACATTAAGCCCTGTCCTCATTCTCAGGCAGCTGCTCAGAAACGCCATCTTCATAACGCACATAAATGCCATGGTAACGATCCTGGACCTTATAATCTTTTCTCAAAGGGTGACCATTCCAATCCTCAGGCAACAGGATCCTGCGCAGATCAGGGTGTCCTTCAAAATGAATGCCCATCAAATCATATGCTTCTCTTTCGTGCCAATCAGCTGTACGCCAGATGCTTGCTACGGAAGAGACAACGGGCAGGGGAGTGCCCTCCGCACTTCTTGCAAAAACTGTTTTCAGCATCAGATCATGCCCGTATGGAATGGATGTGAGGTTGTAGATCAGCTCCATCGTGCCAGCAGCCAAGCCATTGTCTATCGCGGTAACACAAGCCAGAAAATCAAAATACAAGCGGCTGTCCCGATATAAAAAATCACAGATCTTGTAGATATCCGTCACGGGAACAATCAAAACAGGCTGAGGCCCTTTTGTGTCCGTTTCGAAATTCTTATCCGAAAAAGTAGTAATTACCAGCTCCGAAATTTCCTGAAAAGTCATTGTAATCAATTAATTAGACAGTTGCGGTTTCAGTTGCTTCCATTTCCAGAAAGAGCTCCGGAGCGAGCGGGTGTTCGCCTCTGATTTTTTCCTGCAACTTCATAAAACCACCGATCAGGGCCTCGGGTCTCGGCGGACAGCCGGGAACGTATACATCCACCGGTATTATTCTATCAACACCTTTTACAACGTGATAACCATGTTCCCAATACGGCCCGCCACAATTTGAACAGCTGCCCATCGAAATAACGTAGCGCGGTTCGGGCATTTGTTCATACAATCTCCTGATCCGGTCTGCCATTTTAAATGTCACAGTTCCCGCCACGATCATCACATCCGACTGGCGCGGGGAAGGGCGGGGAAGTATACCAAAACGTTCCAGATCATAGTTTGAAGCATATGCAGCCATCATTTCAATCGCACAGCAAGCAATCCCGAACCCCATCGGCCAGAGAGAAGACAGTCTCGCCCAATTCATCAGATCCTCAGCATTTGTAAGAATAATGCCTCCGTCTCCCGTTTTTATTTTATCACTCATCCTATTGTGCTCCTAAAAATCCAGTGGTACAGATATTGCTTGTTAAGCTACATCAATGTATACAAAAGTAACCATATTTAGCAAAAATCTGTTTCAAGCTTTCATCTGGAAGCCATTCAACAACACAACTCTATGAAAAACAAATTACTTTTCAGCGCCATTCTGGCTATGTCTTTTTTCACTAATGTACAGGCACAAACCGACAGCACCGTGCGGATGTTCAAGAGCGGCATGGCCATTTATGCCGAATTCGGATTGCTTCCCAATAACAAAACCATGCGCGAACAGCTTGACAGATTGCAGATTAAGCCTTTCACTTCCTTCATGGGCTCAATCGTCCTCGCCAAGCGGACCGAATCCCAGCGCTGGTTTACAGAAGGCCGGATTATTATCATGAACAGCACCAATTATACAACGGATAAGGACCAAAGAAAAGCATATCTCAACGGCATCGGTATCGGAACAGACGGAGGCCCGAAATTGGTGAACAACCGTCGCTGGAATGTGCTGGTCCCCATCGGTTTTGACCTGATGTTGTACCAACTGAAAATCAAAAGCAACCAGACTGCAACTATTGGCCAGGTAACGCAAAATCCGCAATCGTATCAACCTGTAAGGCTCCGGACAGGGAATATCAACTTCCACGCGGGTATTGGGGCTGATTATAAAATGAATGTGCTACCCAAATGGCACGATCAGGTTTATCTGAGCGGAAAAGCATCGTATCATTTACCCTTGCTGGGACGTAGAAAATGGAAAGGAGAGGACGTAACGATCAGCGACTTGTCGTCCCTGAAACTTAACCAGGTTTACTTGCAACTGGGTCTGGTGTTTTTTCCAAAAAAGGATGCGAAAATGTGGAATGGAATGGGAAAACATCACTGACATCCCATATCTTTTTTGCGTAGGTCATCCAGCTGCCTTTCCAGAATTTTAATATAGCTGTCTTTTTCCTCAATGGCCCGGATCAGGGCAGATTGTCTTCCCTTGGGATTCTCCGTAACGTCGGCATCCCAAGGGCTTTTTTGAGCTTTTACATCTGAAATCAGCTCATCGACAGACACTTCTAAAATCTCAGAAAACTTTTTGAGCTGGTCGATCGACGGGCGGGTTTTACCTCTTTCAATGTCCGAGTAATTGGGTTGTGACATCCCGCTGAGAAACGCCATATAAGCTTGTGTAAGCCGTTTTTCCTCACGTTTAGTGAGCAGGTTATTCGCAAATATGTTCATAATAGTGTGTTGAAAGTATTTAAGCACGCAAGCTATTCGGTGCGCAAAATCAATATTTTTTCCATTTCAACCAAGCCCAAAATTCAATTATAAGCACCGGTTATATTTTATAAGCATTAGCTATTGACTTATAAGCACAGCTTGTTGGATTGAAGTATCATTACAAAGCAATTTTGCAAACCATCCAATGTCTTGCGAAATAGTGCGGCGGGAGGACGGGATTTAACACATGCTTTTATATGGTAAAGACACACTATCAAGCAGCTGGGACTGCGCTATTGCTATTGATCATCGCGCTTGTATTTGTAAAATGCCATCGCGATGAACCGATCAAAAAATCGGAATCGTTAAAAGAGGCCAGGTCTGATTCTTTGCAAGTCTCCCTAATTGAAGCGTCCGAAGTTGCCTCTGCCGCAAACGCCGCTGTAACCGGCGCGACTGCGGATTCCTCCGCCAGAATAGGAGGTGAAAGAAATGAAATTGTGGATCAGGTAACCATCAGGGATTCTACAGACGGCACCCCGCTTCTCTATATTTTCAAGAAAGCAAGAGGATTCACAGTTGTATCGGCAGATTTGCGGGTAATGCCCATTCTGGCTTTTTCAGACAAGTCTGAAATCGACCCGCACAACATTCCAAACGGCATCCAGCTCTGGTTAGAAAGTGCTACAACGAAAATCAAAAGAGCCAAAGCCGACAAATCACCACCACATTCTATTGTCCTCAAAGAATGGGAGAAATTCCTCGGCAGAAAGCTAAGAGTTACTGACACCAATTGTATTGAATGGTATCAATACGGGCAGTATCAGTGTAAGAATAAGATGACGATTAAAGGGCCGCTTATTACTACAATTTGGGGGCAGCAATTCTTATCTACTACAAAATTAAGCACGGCTGGAAATTGTGATGGTTGTGGCAGGAGGTTGGCTGGTTGCGGACCCGTCGCAATGGCACAACTAGAAGAATATTACCATCCTGATCTTAGCCGACCGCGTGTGTCAAAGGACAAGTGCATTGCTGGTAATGCCGGAGAACATAGTTTGGGCACACTTATGAAATCTATGGGTGACAAGTCCAAGGCAAGCTACAATTATTTGGGGAGTTGCAATACATTTACCTGGCCCGCGGATGTAAAGAGTGGATTAAAAAGCTTTGGTTTTTCAAGTGGCGGATCAGGAAGTGAAGCTTATAACTATTCCATAATTAAGAGCGAGCTCGGTGGCGGACATCCTTTAATTTTCTGGGGTTCAACATGTCTAAGTTGCTTTGAGAAATACCATATATGGGTGTGTGAAGGATATCAGGAAAACCACTATAGTGAATTTGATTGCGCTACAAAACAATGCAAAGAATGGTCGTTTACCTACCTAAGAATGAATTGGGGATGGAATGGAGATCGGAATGAATACTACGCTTTCGGGAAATATAGTCCCAACGGCAATGACTACAATGCTAATATGCATGTTATATCCGGTATCAGACCCTAAAAATATGGAAATGAAAACTGCGACCAAGCTATGTTTTACACTCATCTGTTTATCCCTGCTCGCCGGTCGTTGTCAACGTGACGACGGCTTGACCGCAGGTGGTCCTATAACCATGTTTCTGCTTGGAACCTGGAAGCTTGACAAGATAGTAACTCCTACAAAAACGCTGGTAGGAAGTCAAATGGGCTTTACAGAAAAGTTGTTAATAGTGTACAATGATGGTCATTTTGAAAGTACATTTCGAAATGACACCCTGACTGGGACAGAAGTTTGGCGTATCAATCCTGCACCAATCGCAAAAACAAAGGATATGACCGTTTCCATCACATATCGATATGGGCTTAAACGCCTTTATAAAATTATAAAGCAAACGGGCCAGCCAACCTTGCTGGAAGCATCAGCCTATTTACCAGAGTTGGGCGGGGACGCTGATACTGTTAAATTCTTTTATAAAGAAGTGTGGTAGTATTATAACAATGCTGGTTGCGAAGCTTTCATAATGTCAGCATAGCAAACTTTAAAGATTGAATATGAAAAAGTTAGTTATACCCGTCATGATATTAGCTAATTAAATCCTGCTCGCTGGTCGTTGTCAACGTGACGATCGGCTGGACCGCAGGTGGTCCGCTAATCATGTTTCTGCTTAGAACTTGGAAGCTCAATGAGATAGTAACTTCAACAAGACCACTTAACCTTAATATACTTGTATGCGAACTTTCATACTGATGTTGTGTATCAATCTGATGATTGGGTGCCATCCTAAAAATTTAGGGCCTCGAGGGGATGTTATCGGTAATGGCGGCGATGGCATTACGGGATACTGGAAAATGACAAAATATGAAGTTAAAGGAAGAGATATGCCTTTGGATAATGTCTCGCAAATGTCATTTCTAAAAACGCTGATTGGTTTTATGCAAAACGATAGTCTTAAAACTCCTTTTTACAAGCAAGGGACAGGCTATCGGATATTCTCATTTTACGACGTAAATATGGATAGCACGTCCCGCTATTTGGGCATTTTATACGATTACAGATACAATAAGAAGACGAAGCAGAGTGCATTCTATTACAGAATGGATGAAACGAACGGATTCTTGGCAGTCATTGATCAGGATGTTACTGCGGGACTGACAACCAAGATTAAGTTGAGTAATTTAATGAAAAGCACCGTATACAAACCCGAACTGGATACATTGGGATATACCTACGAGCCGACAGCTAAATTTGAATGAAGTTGAGCGTTATGTTGGCATTGTGTCATTGATTTTGAGAACCTGTTCTTATCAACACTAACTTTCCTCATGAAACATCTGACAAAATTTGGAGTCATTTTGTGATAGTGGTGGGCTAAAAAGGTTCTATAAAATAATGAAGCAAGGTGGAAAGCAGGACAAGCTTGACGCCTCTGATTTTATGCCTGAAATACGAGGTGCTGCTAATACGGTCAGGGTTTTCTATACCAATGCAATGCTTCTTTAATGATATAGATTTGGTAGGCTCTTGAAATTCTGTCTGAGAGGGAAGGCGTATTAATTTAAGATCACTAAGCCTACTTTTTGCTATACCTCTCATTAACATTAGCATACAAATCCGCAGGAACAGGCGAGTCAATCACAGGAACTTGTGGTTTTGGCCTTACCCAGTCGAGGTAACCTTTGCCCCAGGCGTAGGCGAGGCCTAGGATGAGGATTCCGATGAAGACGGTCATTTCGGCGAGGGCGAACCAGCCCCATTGTCCGTTCGTTTGGGTGATGAGGTCTTCATTTCCGAAAACTATCGCCCAGGGAAACAGGAAAAGCAGCTCAACTTCAAATAAGACAAAGATTAATGCGATCACATAAAAACGCACATTGAACTGAATGTTGGCATTTCCCAATGGATCTTCGCCTGACTCATAGGTGGTCAGCTTTTCCTCATTTGGCCGGTGCGGTCGCAGGAATTTGGCAATGGTGAGCATTAAGCCCAGCAAGGCGATTGCTGCAATGATGAAGAGTAGGATGTAGCCAAAATCAGTGATCATAGTCAGGGACTCGTTTTTACAAAGCTACTGAATTTAGGCTTTTGACGTTAATTCAGGCTTTAAAACGTTTGAAGTGGCAAAGAAGAGGCTTGCAGCTTAAAGACTTAGCCAGATTGTTCTTACGCTCAGCCCGATTACCAACGCTCCGATAATCAGCATCAAAGGTTTGCGCTTTATTTTTCCAACGAGCATTGCACCAAAGGGAGCAGCAATAACCCCTCCGATAATAAGACCCGAAACAACTTGCCAGCTGCTAACTCCCGTGAAAATGAGAAATGTAACACCGCTGGCAAATGCAATTACAAATTCAGCGGCATTCACAGAACCAATGGTGTAGCGTGGATCGCGGCCCTGGCCAAGCAATGTTGAAGTAACGATCGGTCCCCAGCCCCCGCCGCCGATGGAATCCAGGAAACCGCCTGCTGCTGCCAGGATGCCTATTTTCTTGGTTTTGTTTTTAATCAGATTCTTTTGCAATGCTTTCCTGATGATGATCAGGCCCAAAATAAGCATGTAAGCCGCAATGTAAGGTTTAACTAAATCACCATCAATCACGTCTGAGAGCAGATAAGCACCTGTAACCGCGCCCAGCACGCCGGGGATCAGCAGACTTTTGAAGAGTTTCTTATTGATATTTTTGTAACGAAAGTGCGAGATCGCGGAAGCGCCGGTCGTAAACATTTCTGCCACGTGCACGCTAGTGCTGCTGATGGCCGGCGGCACGCCCAGGCTTAGCAAAAACGATGTGGAGGTAACCCCATAGGCCATGCCCAAAGCGCCATCCACAAGCTGTGCGGCCAGACCTACCAATAGATACAATGCAAAATCGCTTCCAATAAACGCACTAACATTTTCTTCGCTGATTGAAAATGAGCCGTTGAAAATAAATAGCGCAGATAATATGACCACGATGCCCGCGGGAACAAAGTACCAGTTGGATATTGTGGGCAGTTTAAGGGAGAGCACTTTTGTAAGCATTACTGTTGGATTTTGGAATCGCCGTGAACAGGAAGTTACAAAAGTAGTAAAACTATTTAATCTACGTAATTAATAGATTATTAAAATTCGATCCTTTTTTTTGTTTACCAGATAATTTTTAAAAGTGAAACGCCTTGGGCGGGTAAATCGAAATTAAGATTAATTCGCTCGTTCTCAACATTAACCCATTGTGGCGAAGTCAATGTTTGTAACTGACCGGCGTGTTCCAATGTTGCGATCTGCTCCGCCGTCGGCTTTTGCGGTGATCCCATTTTTTTCCATACTTCATACGCATTGCTATGTTCCTGATCAATGCGATAATGCTGCACCTGAACGCGTTTTGCCTTCACACCACTGAGCTGCACACTTACCGGAGAGGCTTCGACGATCTTGTTGTCGTCATGATAATTCCAGACCATAACAGCAGCTTCATGGTCATTTTTGGTTGCGAAAGCATTGATATCCCGCTCGCCTCGAACGCTTTCCTTTCTTAGTTTTTCAAAATTATAAGCCAAATTTTGCTTCACCTCCACACGGTTTCCGTCCATCATCCCAAACATTCTGAACACATTCAAAACGGGTTTATCGACACCATTCGTCGCCAGATCGCGGAAACCGCGGAACCAGGGCTGGTCCTCAAATTCAAAGGCCCACGTCACCGCACCCAGCAGATTCACGCCATGCGCATCAGCCAGTTCATGCTTTCTGGCAAATGAGGCAGCCGTGTAACTGGAATACATGGTGCCGTTCCGGTAAGCATTTTGGGGATGCAGATCTTCCGAGCAAGCCGCACAGCCTTCGGGATCGGATTCGCCGATGATGATCGGCAGATTTTTCAGGCTGGGGTAGGAGGCCACGATCTCGAAACCTTTGTTAATGTCGCGCAGCTGCGTGCCCATATCCATGCGCACAATGCCGTCCACGACTTTGGGATTGCCTTTTGCGTGAAAGGTGATGACGTCGAGCGGCGAGCCTGTTTTGCCTGTTACATAATTTTTGCCGCTCACGACATGATCCAGAAAAGTCCTGAAAAACTTGGCAGATACATCCCAGTTTGGGCCCGTAACTTCCGGTCCGCCTATTTTCGCAGTTGGTAATGCACGCTTCACGGCGTCGGCGGAATAATCGTAAAGTTTAATGTATTCCTCCGTCGTACCTTTCCAGTAACTGATGTTAGGCTCGTTCCAAAGCTCCCAATACCAGGATTCAACTTCGGCCTGGCCATATCGCTTCACCGAATGTTTCACCCATTGGAACACCAGCTCCGCAAATTTTTCATAATTGTTGGGCGGATAAGCCCAGCCTGTGTAAATGTCGTTGTAATCATCGCCCGGCTTCCAATGATGGCGGTAAGGTTGTGGTTTGGACGATAATGCTTCGGGCATGAAGCCAATCTGCGCGATCGGTTTCATGCCTCTTTCTATATAAGTATCAAAGATTTTGTCAACAATGGTCCAGTCATAAACCGGATTTCCCTTTTTGTCCTCCGTATAAACATTCGTCGAGCCCCACTTCAACGCCGCCACGCCATCACCCGTTACAAACATACTATGCGCCCGAACATAAACCGGCACCTTGCTCAACTGCGAAATCTCCGTTAGCAATTTCTTCCCATCCTTCATATAAGTATAATTCGGCTCATCATACCCAAACCAAGCCCAAATCGGCTTCGCCAGGCCTTTTTCGACAGCGAGGTTGATTTCGATAGCGACGGCTTTTTGTTTGGTTTTTCGGCCTCAACAAAAGAAGAGCCAAGAAGTAACAGAGATAAAAAGAGTAATTTTATGGTCGACATGGGCTGCGAATTATTGCAATAAGCAAAAGTTGGTGATTCGCATTGGTAAGGATAGCCGACAGAAAAACTACTAATCCTGCCTAACAACTTACCAATTCCCAGCCCAAAAACTTGCCCCGTCAAACCCGCTCTGCGCCAGCAGCTTTGCAGCCTGCGCGCTTCTTTTTCCGGTTTGGCAGTAGAAAACAATGGTTTTGTTTGGTGGTAATGTGGCGAGAATGTCTGGGATTTCGGATAAGGGAATGTTAATGCCGCCGAAGTTATCGGCTTCGAATTCGTTGTATTCGCGGACGTCGACAAGGTGGATCTGGCCGGGATAGGAGGCTTCAATGCGTTCGAATTCTGCAAAGGTTAGCTCTTTAAGGTCGGATTTTAGGTCTGCTTTTGCTGTGTCTGCCTTTGCTGAGTGTGTTTGGGTTGATTTGGAGGCGGATGCTGTGATGTTACTGGATCTTGTGAAAGTAAAAATGTTGGTGGTGTTGATTAATGTATTGATGATAAGTAGTTTACCGGATAGCGGTTCTCCAATTTCACAAATGATTTTAATGGCTTCGTTGGCCATGTAACTTCCGATCATTCCGGGTAAAATGCCGATAACGCCAGCTTCGGCGCAGTTGTCGCCTTCTTCGGCGTCGGGGAAAAGGCAGCGGTATGTGGGGCCGCCTTTGTAATTGAAGACAGACACTTGTCCCTCGAAACGCAGGATGGAACCGAAAACGAAGGGTTTATCTAATGCCACGCAGGTATCGTTGACCAGATAGCGGGTCGGAAAATTGTCGGAGCCGTCGATGATGAGGTCGTAATTGGCAATGAGGTGGGCAGCGTTATCTTCCTGTAAGCGAACGGCAAAAGGCGTGAGCTGCACAAAGGGATTCAATGCTTTGAGCTTTTGGACGGCGGTAGTGACTTTGCTTTTGCCGACATCTGCGGCAGAATACAAAATCTGGCGATGCAAGTTGCTCAAATCCACCACGTCATCATCCACGATGCCAATGTTACCAACACCAGCCGCCACCAGATATTGCAGCACCGGGCAACCCAAACCACCCGCGCCAACAACAAGCACTCTGGCCTGTTTCAGCTTTTCCTGCCCAGCCAGGCCGATTTCCGGCATAATGATCTGCCTACTATAACGCTTCCTTTCTTCCTTTTCAAACATTGTATTTAAATTTCTATGGCACAAAAACCGTGTCCCAATCCTTCCAAACCGGCTCATAACCCTTTTCCCGGATCATTGCTGCAATCTGCGCGGGCGAGCGCTCGTCTGAAATTTCAAACTGTTCAAGCGACTCAGGTTCAACGGCATATCCGCCCGGGTTGGTTTTGGACCCCGCACTGATTGACGTAACGCCCAGCTGAATGCAATGATCACGAAACTGCTCAGATTCGCGCGTCGAAAGTGAAATTTCAACTTCCTCATTCATGATCCGGTACGCACAAATCAGCTGTACAAGCTCCCGGTCTGTCATTTCTACCTTTGGTTCGAGCCCGCCGGAAAATGGGCGCAGCCGGGGAAATGATAAACTATAACGCGTTTGCCAATAGGTTCGTTCGAGATATTGGAGGTGGGCGGCCGTAAAAAAACTGTCTGTCCGCCAATCTTCCAGGCCGATTAAGACGCCCAAACCCATTTTATGAATGCCTGCCTTTCCAAGCCGGTCGGGCGTTTCGAGCCGGTAATTGAAATTTGATTTCTTGCCTTTTGGATGATGCTTTTTGTAATCTTCCTTGTGATAAGTTTCCTGGTAAATCAGCACCGAATATAGCCCTAATGCGATCAATTCCTCATATTCAGCGGTTTCCAGCGGCTGGACTTCCATGGATATTTGTGAAAAATAAGGCCGTATCAACTCAATCACTTCCTTGAAATAGGCCGTGTGCACGGTTTGGTTTGCTTCACCGGTTACGAGCAAAACATGGTCATAGCCCAGGGATTTGATCACATTTACTTCGCGCAGGATCTCTTCCTTAGAAAGCGTTTTTCGCCGCACTTTGTTGTCCAGACTAAACCCGCAATAGGTGCAAATATTGGTGCATTCATTTGATAAATACAGCGGAATGTACATTTGCAGGGTTTTACCAAACCGCTTTTGGGTCAGTTTGCGGCTGAGCTGGGCCATGGGTTCAAGGAAATGGGATGCTGCAGGGGAGATGAGTGCTTTGAAATCCTCCAATGTTCGTTTTTGGGCCAAAAGTGCATGTCGGACATCCTGTGCCGTTTTGGAGTAAATGCTGACCTTAACCTCCTCCCAGTCATAGGCCTCAAATTTGTCCTTAAAGCTCATCCAAAAATGCGGTTAACGGGCTGCTAGCCACGGCGAAATTTTCCTGATTTCCCATTCGCGCCTCAAATGCCATACGCCCTGCGATCACCCCCATCTTAAATGCCTCCGCCATCGCCACGGGATCGCCAGCAACCGCAATCGCTGTGTTGACCAAAACTGCATCCGCACCAATTTCCATCGCTTTCGCAGCATCAGAAGGTGAGCCAATCCCAGCGTCTACAATGACGGGAACATTGCTCTGCTCAATAATAATTTCCAGGAAATCAATGGTTTTCAAACCCTTATTACTGCCAATGGGAGAACCCAAAGGCATTACGGCGGCCACGCCAGCTTCCTCCAATCTTTTGCACAAAACCGGATCTGCATGAATGTAGGGCAGGATTACGAACCCGAGCTTTGCCAGTTCCTCGGCTGCTTTTAGCGTTTCAATCGGATCGGGGAGGAGATATTTTGGGTCGGGATGGATTTCCAGTTTGAGCCAATTGGTTTCCAATGCTTCCCGGGCAAGCTGTGCCGCAAAAACAGCCTCTTTTGCCGTTCGGACGCCGGAAGTGTTGGGCAGCAAATGAATGTGCGGATGTTTCAAATGCAAAAGCATATCATCTTGCGCATCATTCACATTTATCCGCCGCAGCGCAACGGTCACCAGTTCCGAGCCCGAAGCCAGCAAAGCTCCTTCCATCAATGCGGCAGAACTGAACTTCCCAGTCCCGGTAAAAAGCCGCGATTCAAATGTTTTATCTGCAATTTTCAACATAATATTTCTTCAAGTTTTGGACTGTTTCTCTTGGTTCTTTTGATTGAATCAATGCAGAAGACATGGCGACACCGTGTATTCCGGTGCTTAGCAATGTTGGAATGTCATCGGGCAGGATGCCACCGATGGCAATGATTGGGATTTCCTTTTTCTCCTGCGCGAGCCTTTGCATCAGGTCGCGATAACCTTCCAGGCCCAGGGTTGGGCTGAGATTTTGTTTGGTTTTGGTAAATCGGAATGGGCCTAACCCAATGTAATTCGCTCCTTCTTCAATCCGTAAAAGAATGTCTTCGAATGTGTTGGCTGTGCCGCCGATGATCATGTTGTCACCTACGATGTTCCTGGCTTCGGGAATGGGCATATCGTTCAATCCAAGGTGCAGACCGTGAGCAGAAACTGCTTTGGCAATGTTTGGAAAGTCGTTGATAATCAGCTTGGCGCCATAGTTTTCACAAAGTGGTTTTGCCGACTTGGCTATTTGAAGAACTTCACTTTCGTCTTGATCCTTAACCCGCAATTGGATCCATTTGCACCCAGCTTCTAATGCTAGATTAATGCTATCTAAATGGCTTATTTCTAATGTTTGATTAGAGATGAAATGAAGCTTTGTGATCTTTTTAAAATCTGAAATCAAATTCAAATCTGAATATGATCTATTTTGCCGGGGGCTTAAGCCCCCGGCAATTTTTGAAGAAGAATCTGAAATAAGATTCTGATCTGATTTCAAATCAATATCCAAATCTGAATCTGATCCATTTTGCCGGGGGCTTAAGCCCCCGGCAATCTTTGAAGAAGAATCTGAAATAAAATTCTGATCTGATTTCAAATCAACATTTAAATCTGAATCTAATCCATTTTGCCGGGGGCTTAAGCCCCCGGCAATTTTTGAAAAAGATTTAAAAAAAGAATCTGAATGCCAGATTGCTCCTAACATGGCGGCGCCATCGAAGTTCATCTGCTTTATCTTATTTAAGTTGGAATGATCAATTCCTCCAATAGCGATCACTTTGATTGTTTTTTGTTCTTCTTTCAAATAAAAATCATCATTAATAACGCGCTGATAGCCTTCTTTAGAAATGCTGTCAAAAACCGGCCCGAATAATGTGTAATCAAAACCCTTGGAAAGCTGGGTAAGCGCATCAATATCATGGATCGAAGTGCTTAGCGTGAAGCCAGCATTGCTTAACTTTTCCAACATAAAATCCGGCGTCCCTTGCCTTAGCTTTTCGGGAAAATGCAGTCTTTTGATGCCAAATTCTGCCGCAAGTTCATGATGTGAATGCAAGGCAATGTTGGTATGAAAAGCAGGGTCAATTTCTCCGATTAGTTGACTCAGGTCAGCGACATTGCAATGTGGTTTCCTGATGTGCAGGCGCTGCAAGCCATCCCGAAAAAGCGCGTTAATCCGTTCGGCTTCATTCGGGATGAAATCTGGATGAGATATCGCGATCAGTTCCATATTATAAAAGAGCTGATTATAGATAGATCTGACTGCCCAGACTCGCGAATTCCCGCGATTTTTCCTCCATACCTTCCGCAATCGCCTCGTCGTTCAGGCCATTTTCGTCCGCATAGTCGCGTACGTCCTGCGTGATTTTCATGGAGCAGAAATTGGGTCCGCACATAGAGCAAAAATGGGCGATTTTGGCGCCTTCGGCTGGTAATGTTTCGTCGTGGAAGGATTTGGCCGTTTCGGGATCGAGGGAAAGATTGAACTGATCTTCCCAGCGGAATTCGAAGCGGGCTTTGCTCAATGCATTATCACGATATTGCGCGCCCGGATGCCCTTTGGCAAGATCCGCGGCGTGCGCAGCGATTTTGTAAGTGATCACGCCGTCCTTCACATCTTTTTTATTCGGCAGTCCTAAATGTTCTTTCGGTGTCACATAACACAGCATCGCCGTCCCGAACCAGCCGATCATGGCAGCGCCAATAGCCGACGTAATGTGGTCATAACCAGGTGCAATGTCTGTTGTTAAGGGCCCTAATGTATAAAACGGCGCTTCCTGGCAATGTTCCAGCTGCTTTTCCATATTTTCTTTGATCAAATGCATCGGCACATGGCCCGGACCTTCAATAATGGTTTGCACGTCGTGCTTCCAGGCAATTTTTGTCAGCTCGCCCAAGGTTTCCAGCTCGGAAAATTGTGCGGCATCATTGGCATCTGCAATGCAGCCCGGACGCAAACCATCACCCAGCGAAAACGCGACATCATAAGCTTTCATAATCTCGCAGATCTCCTCAAAATGCGTGTAAAGGAAATTTTCCTTGTGATGAGCCAGACACCATTTGGCCATGATCGAGCCGCCGCGGGAAACAATTCCCGTGATCCTTTTGGCCGTAAGCGGAATGTAACGCAGCAAAACGCCGGCATGAATCGTGAAGTAATCCACTCCCTGTTCGGCCTGCTCAATGAGCGTGTCTCGGAACAATTCCCAAGTCAAGTCTTCGGCCTTACCATTTACTTTTTCCAAAGCCTGATAAATCGGAACGGTGCCAATGGGAACGGGTGAGTTGCGGATGATCCACTCGCGGGTTTCGTGAATGTTCTTGCCGGTTGAAAGATCCATGATCGTATCAGCACCCCAGCGGCAAGCCCAAACGGCTTTTTCGACTTCTTCCTCAATGGTGGATGACACCGCGGAGTTGCCAATGTTGGCATTGATTTTAACCAAAAAATTACGACCAATGATCATCGGCTCGCTTTCCGGATGGTTGATGTTCACCGGAATCACTGCGCGGCCGGCTGCTACTTCGGAGCGCACAAATTCGGGTGTGATGAAGTTAACCGGCGTATTTGCCCCAAAACTATGGCCGCGATGCTGGTGCGAAAGCGAACCCGCTTTGCCGTTTAATTCCAACAGATTTTCCTGGATACGCTGATTTTCCCGTATCGCAATGTATTCCATTTCCGCAGTAATAATGCCCTTTTTTGCATAATGCAATTGAGATACATTCGCACCCGGTTTGGCCCGAAACGGCTTGGTAATGTGCGCAAAGCGCAGTGCATCCAATGAAGGATCCGAAAGTCGCTGCTGTCCGTATTGCGAGCTGATGCCTTCCAGCTGCTCTACATCCTGCCGTGCTTTAATCCACTCTGCACGCAACGCAGGCAATCCTTTTTTTACATCGATTTCAACATTGGGATCTGTAAAAGGGCCACTCGTGTCGTAGACCGTGACAGGCGCATTTTTCTCCACCTGGCCTAGCTTTCCATGCAAACGCGTGTCGGTTAGTGCAATTTCCCGCATCGCAACGGACACATTGTGCAGGCTGCCTTTTACGTAAATTTTCCGTGAATTCGGGAACGGGTCGGTGGTTACACTGCCGCTTTGTGGCGTTTTTTCGGTTTTCATAAAATGTTGGATTAAGGATAAAACAAATGGGAAGAATGGAGGCTAGCCGCCTTGCGTGGCTGTGATCAGCATGACACGATCGTGCGGTTGCAACGGATGCGCAGCCCACGCCGTTTTAGGGATAACCGACTGGTTTACAGCGACAGCGATCCCTTTGGCAGGATCTGGGAAAAGAGCAGAAAGTAATTGCTGGACCGAGAGCGGTTCAGAAAATTCACGCGATTGACCGTTGATGATAATTTCCATTCTGAATAATGTTTTTGAGAAAAACTTCAGGAATGGACCTTTTGGAAGAAAGATACATTGAGATACAATAGCAGTATCTCTTACTTTTCCCTTCGGCAGTACTAACTGCATCAGGTTCAAAGGGTATTATCTCAGTCCGCATTTCGGGACACCCCTAAAGTTTGGACAAAGCTATCGCAAAAAATGTATTTTCAAAAATTAACCAGAGAAAACACGGCGAAACGAAGCAATAGAAGCACTTTTATTTTAAGAATTATCGGGTAACTTTAAGGTCATATTTACCAATTATATCGAACCTACGTTACTTGATGGATCTTATTATCAGAAGCGCTGCTCCAAAGGATTTGCCATCCCTGTTAGAAATTATTAATCACGCCATTCTCAACACCACCGCCATTTACGATTACGAACCCCGCACGCTGGACGAGCAAAGGGAATGGTTTGAGAAAATGTTCAATGACGGCATGCCCGTGATTGTCGCGGAAAGGGAAGGAAAAGTGATTGGTTACGGCTCTTACAATATTTTCCGGCCGAAAATAGGCTACAAATTCAGCGTAGAGCATTCGATTTACCTTGATGAAAAATCAAGAGGTTTAGGCGTGGGAGGCAAACTCCTCGGCAGCCTCATCCAACGCGCCCGCGAATCCGGCCTGCACAGCATGATCGCTGGTATAGATGCCGCCAACCGCGGCAGCATTGAATTTCACAAGAAATATGGGTTTGTGGAGAAGGGTTATTTGAAGGAGGTGGGATATAAGTTCGATCAGTGGCTGGATTTGGTTTTTATGCAGTTGTTGTTGGAAGAAGATTGAGGAATAAATCGCGGAGCGATGTAATATCGGTAGCCGTCGCGCGGTAGGAAAAAAGGATAGATAAAATAGACGCAAATCCCGGAGGGATGTAATATTGGTGGCCGCCGTGCGGTAGGAATCCAAAAAGATACAAAAAATAGAAATCCCGGAGGGATATAATATTGGTAGCCATCGGGAAACATGTCCGATATAAAAAATCCCGGAGGGATGTAACAGCATGAACGTTGTTACATCCCTCCGGGATTTTTATTTTTCGATCTACATTTTTTGCTACCGCACGGCGGCCGCCGATATTACATCCCTCCGGGATTTACATTTTCACATCTCCCTTTTTTCCTACCGCGCGGCGGCCGCCAATATCTCATCCCTCCGGGATTTGCGTTCAATGCGCCCTTCCGGTCTCCACATACGTCTCTTCATCGCCCGTCGGTTTGCCTTGCCACCAGGATGCTAAAATTGATCCGGTAATGTTCATTAACGGCCCGAAAATCGCGGGTGCTAGCCCAACGGTGGCCATTTTCCCCATTTCTTTGGCTATTCCTGATGCCAGTCCTCCATTTTGCATGCCTACTTCAATGGCTATGGTGCGGCAGTCGCGTTCGCTCATTTTGAAGAGGCGGCCGGACCAGTAACCTAATGTGTATCCCGATAAATTGTGGATTAGTACGAGCAAGAGCAATGTTGGCCCGATGGTGAGCAGGCTGTCGCGGCCTGCGGCGGTGATGATGACGATGATGAATGCGATGCCGGCCATGGAAACGATCGGCATGGCGTCATCGAGCCACTTGGCTTTGCCGCTGAAAAATTTGTTGAAAAGCAATCCGGCGCCGATTGGGATGATGACCATTTTAATGATGTCCCACATCATGTGCAGGGTGTCGATTTGTACAAATGCACCTGCTAATGCACTCATTAACAATGGCGTCACGATAGGAGCGAGCATTGTAGAGATCGCTGTGATGGTGATCGATAATGCCAGGTTTGCTTTGGCCAGATAGGAAATTACATTTGAAGCCATTCCGTTTGGTGAACAGCCGATGAGGATAATTCCGGCAGCGATTTCGGGTGGGAAGCCGCTTAGGTTAGCCAATGTGAATCCAATGGTTGGCATGATGATAAAATGGCTTACCACGCCTATTAGCACGCCTTTTGGCATTTTTACAACACCTACAAAATCCCCAAAACTCATTGACGTGCCCATTCCAAACATGATAATCTGGATCAAAGGCGTAATTAATGCTGCCAGCTTGAAGCCGTTCACCGTTTGGAAATGCTGCGGATAGTAAAGTGCGGTGGTTACGGCGGCGAAAATGACGGTTGTATAAGTGAAACCTTTCAGTTTTTCAAAACCCCTGAAACTGACTGCTAAGGCAAGAAAAAAAGCAATAAAGAAGGGGCCAGCTTGCGGCAGGTTTCCGGAGAGCGCGAGGAAAAGCGCAACGAGAAGACACAGACCTGCAACACCGGCTAGTAGCTTGTAAACATTCATATAATTATCGTTATAATGCTATTTAAAAAAGAACGCAAAAGTGCCCTGGCACTTCAATAAGAAGGTTACCAGGTTCTTTTCTTCATGTATTCGTCCAGTTCGGCGCGCTTCATCGGGATTTCCTTTGGATTGCTGTCCAGCCATTTCAGGAATGCTTCTTTGAGCTGATCGGTCCATTGGTTGTCGATCTGGCCGGGGGTGAATTTGCCTTCGCGTAGCATTTGGAGGGCGAATTTGTCCCTTAATGTGAGGAATTCGGCGGTTAGGATCACTTTTTCGGCCATGTGCGCGGGAATGAAGATCACGCCTTCTTTTTTGGCAAGCACAATGTCTCCTGGCAATACAATCGCGCGGCCTATGCGGATTGGTGTGTTTATGCCGGTCAGGAAAACGTCTTTTAAGAATGATGGGTCAAAATCTCTTACAAATGCATTGAAGCCCTCGATTTTGGAAAGTCCTTCCAGGTCGCGGACCGATGCGTCGAAAACAACGCCATTGCCTGATTTTGTAAAAATGGATGTTCCTAAATTGTCGCCGATCAATGTTCCGCTGGCGATCTTGCCGAAGCCGTCTGCTACGTATACGTCGCCTTTGGAAAGCTTATCGATGGGCCAGGAATTGGTGTTTCCTAACATGCCGTTTTTGTTGCCGCGGTCTTTTACAAGTTTTTCAACGTCGGGGCGGGAGGGCATGAATTGGGCGGTTAGTGCCCGGCCCGTGATGACGATGTCGTCTTTCAATATTTTCCAGTTTCCGTCGAACTGGCAGTTGTAACCCTCATTTTGCAACACCACCCACGCTTCTTCGATGGAGATGTTTTTGGCGCGGTTAATGAGTTCGTCGGACACTTTCGGGCGGCCATCAGGGAAGCGTTCGCCCTTCCACTCAGAAGTGAGGAACATCAGTTCTTCCTTGGGCATCATTTGCGCCTGCGTCGTTTGCAGACCATTAAAATTGAGGGCTAAAAGGGCTATTACACCTAAAAATTGTACTCTCATGTTTGAAAAATAAAATTGCGGCAAGATAAATGTCAAAGATGCATCGAATGGCTTATCATTCAAACTATCTTTTGGTAATCACGAGCGGTTCGGTGAGGCCATTGAGGTCGTAAACGACTTTTCCGGCGCGGATCGTCACCTCTGCTTCCAGTTTTTGTTTTCCCTGGATCTTGGTTCCTGTGTAATCCCAGAATCCGAATGTTCCTGTGTCATTCAATTGGAATTTACCATCCAGAACCCTCAAAACAGTCACATCTGCACGCGAGCCAACTGAAAGGTTTCCTAGCTCCTCGCGGTGAATGGCTTGTGCAGGCGCCCAGGTGCTGGCTTTGATCACAGCCGGAAGATCCATGCCCATGGCCAGAAATTTGGACATAACATTCAGCATATCTTTCATGGCATTGTTCATGCTGCCGGTGTGAATGTCGGTGCTGATGGTGTTGGGATAAAAACCGCTTTTAACAGCTGGAATGGCTTGTGAAAAGGCAAAGCTGATGCCGCCGTAACCCACGTCAAAAAGGATCCCTTTCTTACGCGCGTCGTAAACGAAAGGCTTAATTTTGCCGGTAGCAATGTCCAGAATCGGCTCCCGGCTGCTGAGCTGGCCGAAGCAATGTGTGAAAATATCGCCTGGGCGCAGGTATTTTGTAAACAATTCTTGGAGCGGTAAAACGGGCTTGCTTCCGCCGAAATCAACCATTACAGGCACATTAGCAAGTTTTCCGGCTTCCACGGCGCGTTCGGTTGGCGTCCAGTTGTAACCGTTGTAATGTGCGAGTTTTATGCCGACAATGTAATCCGGATTTTCCTTCACCACTTTTGCCGTCGCAGCCGCATCCATATCGTCCACATTCTGCTCGTAAGTGCCGCCACGCATGCCTTCTCCTACAATGTTCAGGAATGCGAGCACGCGGGTTTTTGAAATGTCAATGGTTTGTTTTTTAAAATCAGGAAAAGATTTCCAGCCGGCGCATCCTGCGTCTACCACCGTTGTAACGCCGGTGCGGAATGTAAAACCATCCGGTGGCAGTGCATTCGGACCATTGCTGTAAGTCTGGTCCATCTTGGTGCCGTAAAAGTTGTGGGAATGCATGTCGATGAGGCCGGGCGTTACGAAAAGCCCTTTGGCATTCACGACCTGCTTGCCTTCTTTGGCATCGATGTTCTTGGCAACGAGCATGACGGTGTCACCTTTCAGCGCGACATCCATAATGCCGTTCACATTGTTTTTAGGGTCGATGACGTGGCCGCCTTTGATCACCACAGAATATTGCTGGGCGTTGGCGGCGCATGCAAATAGCAGCGCAAAACAAGTTAAGCGTAATTTCTTGTTCATGTTTTCAGGATTAGGAATATGGGCATTAGATAGTTAAAGGAATTCTCAGTTCGTTTTTAATGCTACAAGTGCGTTTAATGTTAGTGCGTTGGTTATGAATAAATCAGACTTCCGGGTTTGTGGCCTGGAAGTCTGACATTACATTTTTTTGCAAAAATTATTTATCCCACCAAACCATGCTGGAAAGCGTATTCGTGCCGCCTTGTCTGGTTCTTGCTTCGTAGAAATTGGCCTGGTTATACTGCTCTTCCGAATCAGGAATTACAAAACGGGTTGGGATTTTGCCGCCGGTGAGGTTACCAGGATAGTTGGTAGGCGTCAGCTTAGGGTATCCGGTGCGTCTCCAGTTGGACCAGATTTCATATTCATCTTCCAAAAACAGCGCGACCCACTTCTGCGTGCCGATCTGCTCCATTTTTTCAGCCAATGTTCCTGTTGCTTTAAAGGGATTTGCTTTCAGGTAAGCAGCGATTTTAGCATCAGAAATGACACCGCCTGCACCAAATGCAGCCCATTGCTTCATGCCTGATGTTACCGCGCTTTCATATTCCGCGGCTGGCGTTGTCGCCGTATACCAGCCTCTCAAACCAGCCTCAGCGAGCAGCAAATGCACTTCCGCAGGGGTGAAAACCAATAAGGGCGCATTGTATTTCAAAATCGTATTCGGATTTGGCTCGGAATAAGAATCAAAATCTGCTGGCAATGAGTTGAAAGCCGCATTAGGCATTCCTTTTTGCAAGGCAGTAGCTGTGTCGGCAACGTAAGGAGCTGTTGCAGATGCTTTTGTCCAAACCACAGAGATTACATTCAAACGCGGATCTTTGGTTGTTTTCAAATGGTCAACCAATGTTTTGGCCAATTTTCCACCTTCCACATTGTCACCGCCAGGAGAAACATAATCTGTTGCCATGAGGCCCGCAGCGATGAAATTTCTGCTGGCTGTGATGGAGCCATCCACGTAAGCGATCGTCGCCATATCCGTATCAGATGTGATCACACCGCCTGCAATGGCCTTTTTTACCCAGGTTTCAGCGCTCGCCGGATCAACTTCTGTCAGGCGCATTCCGAGGCGGAGCATCAGCGAGTAACCGAATTTTTTCCATTTTGCAATTTCCCCGCCGTAAACCAGGTCCGCATTTCCAAAAGTAGGTTGCGCCGCATCAAATGCATTGATCGACTCGTCCAGCTCTTTCAGCATATCCGCGTAAATGGCTTGCTGCGTATCGTATTTCGGTGTGAAATTCTGGCTGGAAAGTGCTTTTCCTGCGTCGAAATAAGGAATGTCGCCGTATAAGTCTGTCAAGCGATGGAACAGATAAGCTTTCCAGATCCGCGAAACGGACAACTTGTTTACGTCGGCAGGATTTGTTGAAACAGCTTCAATAACCTGCGCAATGTCAATCACCGCACCCTGAGAAACCGGATCGCCGCCATACAGCTGCCAGCTGCCCTGGCTGTAACCGAAATTGAAATATTTGTCACCCGCGCCAGGCACTTCCTTATAAGTTGCGAAATGCTGCATCGAACCGCCGATCGTCAGGTAAGCCGCGCCCGTAAAGTTGTTGCTAACCGTCACGAGTTGCGCCCTTGTGAAAAGGAAGCCAGGCACAACTTCCGTCGAAGCATTGGGGTTAATGTTCATTTCTTCAAATCCATTGTCGCAGGAGGCAATGAACAGGGCCGGAGCCAGATATAGGACTTTTATTAAATTTTTCATATTCACTAAAATGCTTTTTAATGATTAAAACTTCACTGTAAGGTTCACACCCAAACTCCTCGTTCTTGGAACCCCGAATGCTTCTAGACCTTGCGCATTGCCATTGGTGTAGCTCGATTCCGGATCGAAATAATTGTTGCGCTTGTCTTTGTAAAGCAGCAGCAGGTTACGGCCAACCAGCGACACAGAAGCAGATTGCAATTTCAGGAATGACATTTTGCTCACATTCAGGTTGTAGCTCAAAATCACCTGGCGCAGCTTCACGAAATCGTTGTTGAAAGTGAAAATTCCCGTGTAGTTTTTGTCATTGTCATAGTAGGTATCCACGTCCTTTTTCTCCCAGGTTTTGGTAAAAGGAGCACCCTCAGGCGTTACGCCCGTTACCGTTACACCCGTTTCGCGGCCTGGCAATGTTTCTTTTGGCAAACCAAAACGGTAGGCATACTGATACATGTTGGAGTACACCACGCTTCCGAATTTACCGTCGATCAGAATGTTCAGCGAGAAGTTTTTGTATTTGAAATTGTTGGTTATACCCATCGTCAACGGAGGAATACCATTGCCTAGTTTTTCCAGATCACCTCTTACGGCATATCCGCTGGCTGTGTTGAAAACCACATTTCCGTTGCCGTCCGTTTTCTTGTTGTAACCCCAAACTTCTCCGTAAGTCCCGCCGACAACGTTATTGATCATACCGCCGCCTACACCAAGTCCGATGCTCAATGTTTTCAGGTTGTCGGCCAGTTTCACGATCTTGCTTTGGTTGTAAGCCATGTTGTAGCTGATATCCCAGGTAAAATTATTCTTGCGAAGCGGTGTTGCAGTCAGCAAAAGCTCAACGCCTTTGTTGCTCAATTCACCCACATTCAAAAGTGCCTGCGTATATCCTGATGACGATGCAATGTTGCTTTGCACAATGTCATTGGTGGTCTTACGATTGTAGAAAGTAAGGTCAAGACCAAAACGGTTGTTCAGGAAACGTGCTTCCAAACCAGCTTCATAAGTGGTGGAAGTAAGCGGACGCAAATCAGGGTTAGGAACCAATGCCGAAGCCAATTGCTGCACGGGACGACCATTATGACCGCCTTGCGCCATTTGATAGCTTTGGTAAATCCGGTAAGGATCCACGTTCACAGCACCCACCTGCGCCCACGAAGCACGCACTTTGGCAAAACTGATCGCCGCTGGCATATCAATGGCCTCAGAAAGGATTACCGTTCCACCAACTGCCGGATAAAAAATGCTGTTGTTTGATTTGTTCAAAACAGAAAACCAGTCCTGTCTGCCCGACATGGTCAGGTAAGCCAATCCTTTGTAACCCAAATCCACCGATCCAAACACCGAGTTAATGCCGCTTTTCAAATATCTTGGCGTCGTTGTTGTGGTTGCAAGGTTGGTAAAGCTGTAAAAATTCGGGATTGTGAATTCAGCGCCTCTGTAAGCCATTTCGTCGTAAATGCTGCGCTGCGTGTTACCGCCAAGTAATGCCGAGAAGCTGAAATTTTCAAACTCCTTGTTATAGTTCAATGTCAGCATGCCGTTGGTTTCAGACGAAGTCGTGCTGTTGGATTCGTACTTTCCAAGCGGTTCGAAAGCATTGGCCGTGGGCACGATGAATTCGTATTTGAAATTATAGTAATCCTGGCTCACGCTTCCTTTGATGAACAGGTTATCAAGGATATCGTAACGAATGTTGGCCTGTCCCAAAAAGCGATTCTTACGGTCGTCGTTTTTGAATTTATTAATGACAAAATAAGGGTTTGGTGCAGCCGGAACCGGGTTCCATTCCAATTCTTTGCCTGTAACGGCGTCATAACCAGGAGAAAGGCTTCTGATATCCACCGTGTTGGCGATCAAATGTGTTGCCCAGTGCGGGTTATAATCGGCATAACCCACTTTCGGACGGTTGTGGCCGTCTTCAATGTTGTATTGAACAACCGTTTCGATGCTCAGTTTTTTACCCAAAAATGCATTTACGTTCAAATTCGCAATCCTTCTCGTGAAGTCCGAGTTAGGGACAATGCTGTTTGATTTTGTATTGTTCAAACCAAAACGAAAGTTGATCTTGTCATTTCCACCTGTGAAGGCAATGGAGTTAATGTAGTTCGTTCCCGTTCTGTAAAAGTTCTTAAGATTGTCTTTCTGAGGTGAATAGGGGCGCATCTGGCCGTCAAACTGGATCACATCCGTGCCGTCCATTCTTGCGCCATATGACAAGCGTCCTGAGCTTTTTGCCTGCGTTTGCGTCATTGGTTTTACACCGTCCACACCTTGTCCGAACTCATATTGCCAGTCCGGAATGATCGCCAGGTTCTCCGTTGTAAAGTTGCTGTTGAATTCTACACCAATGCCTTTTTGCGCGCGACCTTTTTTGGTGGTGATCAAAATAACACCATTACCCGCACGAGCACCGTACAAAGCCGCAGCTGGGCCACCTTTCAAAACGCTGATCGATTCAATGTCGTCCGGGTTGATCCCGCCGATTCCGTCCCCACGGTCGGTATTGTTACCATTTCCGTCAGAAGCATTGCCACCGCCCGGAACGCTGTTGTCCATCGGCATACCATTGATCACATACAAAGGCTGGTTGTTTCCGCTCAAAGAACCATTACCACGAATGATAATCCGGCTCGATCCGCCCGGTCCTGTCGACATCCCCGTTGCATTCACACCGGCAATTTTACCTGTCAATGCATTCGCAACGTTGTTTTCGCGGGCCTGTGTGAATTCAGAACCTTTTACTTCGGTCACTGCATAGGCAAGTGCTTTTTTCTCTTTGGAAATACCCAAAGCCGTTACAACAACTTCATTTAATGCTTTGGCCTCGGGAGCCAGCTGAACGGAGAGTGTTGTCTGCGTTCCGACTGCAACTTCTTGTGGCGTGTAACCTACAAAGCTGAAAATCAGCACTGCTGACGCTGCTTCTGCATCCGGAATGTCCATCGTAAATTTTCCTTCCGCGTCCGAAGATGTTCCGCGCTGGGTGCCTTTTACCAAAACACTTACACCCGGAAGACCCGCGCCCGTTTCATCCGTAACCACACCTGTAACATTGCGTTTCGGTGCTTCTTTGGAGGAAGATCCTGTTTCAGAGGCTGCCGTTTCGCGTTTCAGAATGATACGGTCCTGCACCACTTCGTAGGTTACTTTATGCGGAGCGAGGATTTTGCCCAGCACATCGGATAATGCTTCGTCCTGGAATTTGAATGTATATTTCTGTGCATTGAAAATCTGCGGGTTATACATAAACTTAACCTTGGTCACATTCTCAATTTTTTCCAGTGCCTTGTCAATTTCGGCATTGGCTAAACGCAGCGTTACTTTTTGTTCTAAAACCCGCTGACCGCGTACGTCATTGGCTTGCACAAATGTGCTGACGACGATAGCGAGTATGGCTTGATACAGCGTAATGCGCATGATTTTCTGTAAAGCATGATGAATTTGTACTGTTTTTGACATAATTTTGATTTTTGTCGGATTAAAATTTGGCATTAATTGATTCCCACGGCCGCTGCGAGGCGATAACCGTAAGAAGAAACAAACAGGGGATTAACGGAGCCGGTGGTGTTGCAGCATCATCGGCTCATTTTTTAGGGGACTGGTAGCAGATCTCGTCATAGGCATTGTCAGAATTTTAGGGGATTGGTGAGGAACGTTAGTAACAACCTTTGCTGGTAATGATAATGCTGGCATCCAGCTGTTCATATTGGGCGCCTATCGTTTTACAGATCAGGTTTATTTTTTCAAAAAGCGGTTCGTCGGAAAGGGATGCGGTCAGATAGCAATCCTTCATTACATCGGCATCGTGAATGATCTTCACGCCATAAGATTTTTCAAGCGTCTCAAAAACATCGGTAATAGGTGTGCCTTTGAATTCAAATGACTGGCTCTGGATCGGTAATTCAAGCAGTTTTGGGTCCGGAATCAGGCTGCGTGTGAGGCGTAACTCTTTGGGAGCGAATACGATCTGTTGATTCGGTGTTAACACCATTCCGCCAAGCTTATCGTCAGCCTGCTGCGTTGCGATGGCTTCTTTGGTCATCGGGAACACCGAAACTTTTCCTGTTTTTACTACAACCTTCACTTCCTTGTCGCCTTCAAATGCGCTCACTTTGAAACTGGTGCCTAACACTTTGGTCGCCAGTGTATGTGCGTATACATAGAAGGGTTTGTCCGGATTCTTGGCAACTTCAAAAAACGCTTCCCCGCTCAGGAACACTTCTCTCTTATTTCCTTCGAACCTGGAAGGGTAGGTAATACGGCTATTGGGTTGCAAAAGCACCGAGCTTCCATCCGCCAAAACGATCAGCTGCGCCTTGTCCGTCACATTCTCAGCCTTCACCAACGGCTCCTTAATCTGGCTCAGGATCACCTTATACTGGTCTGACTGCTGTTGTGAAGGCGTTTGCTTGTTAAACCACCATCCCGCAAACATCAGCAGCAATACGGAAGCCGCCATATTATACCAATTGGGCCTGAAAAGCTTTCTTATACCCGATTTCTTCGCCTTATTTTCGCCAATCGAATGTGAAAGCCGGTAAATCTCATTTGCAATTTCATCTTCGGAAATCTGGTCAAATGCCGATTTGGTGTTATTCAGAAAGTATTTTGCTTTTGCTACAAGCTCTTTTTTATCCGGATTAAGTTCAAGCCATTCAGCCCAGAAAATGTCTTCTTCGGGATCGTTAAACAACGTCCAGCGTCTGAACGATGGATCGGCTGCGAGTTCCTCCGGAAGAAAATTGCGGTAATTGTGCATATAGGGCAAATAATTGTATAGCTATTTTATTTAAGGATGCACTTTCCTGCGGTCAATACTCTTTTTTTAGAAATTATTTTTTGAGGGAAGCCGTTTTGAGTATGAATGTTCTGAGACGTAAAGTTTGTGAGATGGCGTTTTAATGTTTAGTTTTAATTCTGTTTTAAACCACACTAAACATTCATATGAAATTCACAGTATTAATATCAAAGGGCGAGGAATTCCTGATCGGACGCATCAAGGAAATTCCATCTGTCATGACGCAAGGAGAAACCATCAACGAAGTGATGGAAAACATCAGCGACGCGCTCAGTCTATATGCCCAGGATTCTTTCGAGAGTTTGCCACAAGATGATCAATTCATTGAGGATGAGATCTATGGCGCAATTATCTCTACGAAAGAATTAGAATTTGCCTGATGTCAATAAAAAGAAACGAACTAATCAGGCATCTTGAAAATCACAGTTGTTACTTAAAAAGAAACGGGGCAAAACATGATCTTTACTCCAATGTCCTCAACAGCAAACAAACCACAATTCCGCGGCATCCTAAGATTGACAAGCACCTTTGCGAGGCGATATGTAAGCAATTGGGGATTGAAAAAATCTGATGAGCTTAATCAATAGCAAGGCTAACCATTATTCACAAAAACCAGCAGCATCAGGCTTGTTACTGCGCGGATATGGGTTTTTAGAGAGGATATGGCTTTGAAGAGGAGGTTGGCGACGGATTGGCGGTTGACTTGCATGAGGTCTGCAATTTGCTCATTATCCATTCCTTCGAAATATTTGAGGAAAACGGCTTCTTTCTGGCGGCGTGGAAGTTCTTCTATGGCCGAGCGTACTTTAATCTGGTTTTCAGAGTATATTTCACTTTGCTCAATCTGCGTTTCGACAGTCTGATAATCTGACATCTGCCCAACTTCTTCAATGTCCAGCAGTGAATTGGCCGGATTGTTTTTCCGGAATTCTTGCAGCAACTGATTGCGAAGCGCTTTCAGAAAGTAAATGGAAACAAACTGAATGTGAATTGTCTCGCGCTTTTCCCAAATGTGGATCAGCAATTCCTGAATGGAATCCTTGATAAATTCCCGGTCCGACGTGAAGCTGGTGGCGTAGTTGAACAGCGTGCGATATTGCTTATCGGCAAGCTGACAAAATGCAAGACTGTCCCCGGCCTGGGATTGTTGCCAGAGATTCAGAAGAATTACATTCTCCTCAGCGATGCGTTGTCGTTTGTTCAAATCTTATTGGGTCAGGCAACAAAGAAACTGCTTAATCGCTTAATTTTAAAATATAACACCGACTTTATTTTTTATTTTAAAATTAGATTCGGCAAAATTGGATTATGCCAGAATAAAGATTTGATTTTGGGGGAGGGGGTTATTGTTGGCCGGTCGGGCGTTACGCAGACCGGTTTAGCATGGTGCCTGCCCTTCGACTCCGCTCAGGGTGACAGGGCAGGCACCATGCTAAACCAGCCCTGTCACCCTGAGCGGAGCCGAAGGGCATACCCCTGCGACACTAACAACTGCCGTTGTCACCCTTAGCGGGCGGCCCCGCCCGGCGGCCGAAGGGCAGCACCATGCTATCCTCCTAGATATAAGCAATACAATCAATCTCCACCAACGAGTCCCCCGGCACTCCACCATAAACAGCCACCGTCGTCCGGCAAGGCGGTTTTGAGCCGAAACGGCCTTTGTAAGCCTCATTCATTGCCTTATAGTCATTCAAATCGTTCAGGAAAACACTGCATTTCAGCACTTTCTCCATTGAAGAACCGGCTTTGATCAATTCTTTTTCCAGTTCGTCCAGGACGTGCTTGGTGTGGGCGGTGATATCGCCTTCGAAGTGGGCGCCTTTGCCGGCAATGAACACCATATTATTGAACTTGGTATGGCCTGAAAACAAGGGAACATCCTGATACATAACAACATCACCGACTTCCTTTTCGGGCGCTGGCGCAGCAGGCGTTTCTGCGATTGCTTTGGAAGCAACGCCAATTCCGGCTACTCCGGCAACTGAGGCGAATAATTTTTTAAGGATTGATCTTCTTTCGGACATGATAGTATAATTAAGTTATTAACGAATGTATTATGATCTTTTTTTCTTGCTCTTTTTAGCCATTTTCTCGTTCGCAGGCAGCGTCACTTTCCAAATGCTTCCGCCCGATTTATTTCCGCCCTGCTTGCCGCCGTACTCGATAATGTAAAGCGTATTGCCAACAAGCAATGCATCCGTAGGCGAAGTAAAACCGTCGATGATGCGGGTGGTTTTAACTTTGTAATTGTCTGAGGCTTTGTCGTAGGCCATTTCGAGGTGTAACAAATCCCGTCCTTGCTTCCTTAGCGGACTTGGATTAGCGACCCCGTTTCTTGGTCCGCCCGTGTAACGGATGACAAAACCGTCACCGGTAAGGTCTTTGCCCAGCGTATTTTTAGTATCAAAAAACAACCCAAGCGGGGAGGAGTGCGCGTTGAATGTGCTTACGCCCACGCCCGTGGAATCGCCGTCGTAGACCTGGCCGGTTTTGCGGTCGCGGTACTCGTTGGCGTCCGGGCCCATGTTCTGCACGCCTGGGCTGAACTTCACGCCCGCGGGGCGTTTCGGGAAATTTGGGTCATTGTGAAAATACTTCATCAGCCAGGCAAAAGCAAATTTGCTCAGGAAAGGATCGGTGTCCGGATTGGGTTGATAATCTGGAAATTGCTGCGGATTATCGATGCCGCCCATAACCCACGGAAAACCGTAATGATGGCCCTTGCGCACCCAGAACATATCTTCGGAATGGTCGTAATCACCTGAATTGGAGACTGCGAACAGATTTCCTTTCGGATCAAAAGCCATGTCATATGCATTGCGGATGCCTTCTGCGTAGAGATAGCCGTCGGCTTTTAATTTTTGTGTATCGGTGGAAAGCAGCAAGTCTTTGGCATCGATCGGGAAGCGGAAGATGTTGGCTGTTAATGCATTATCGCGCGCATTTGGATATTCACCGCCGTTGTCCTGCACTTCGCCGTGATCCGTTCTGGCGCCGGTGTTTACGAAAATATATTTGCCATCCGGACTGATTTCCAACGCGTTCCAACCGTGGTCAAATGTCGTTTTGTTGGCACCATATTCCACCGTATTGAAAACAACCGTCATCGCAGGCTTTTCAGTTGAGTTCGTATCTACGCCAGCTTTCAGCTCATAACGAACCATGCGGCCTTTGTTCCCTTTGTTGTTGTTGACATTAATGTTTCCTGCCAAAAACAATGTATTCCCTTTGAATGCCGCACCTTGCAAGCGCGTAATGCCGTGGTCTTCGGCGCTGAGGATTTTCTTACTTTCGGGCTGACCGTTGTTGGTGACGATCTTTAATACATCGCCAAAGAACGTCGTATAATAAATTTCCCCCGTGACCGGATGCTGAATGATCCGCACCGCTTCCGGCTCAATTTTCATGTAGTGCTCAATGGTAATGTCGTCGCGCAGTGATTTCGGCGTGCTTGTGACGGTTTCTTTGGGCTGCGCAAATGCATGTCCTGCAATGGTGGCAAGCAGCAATGCAGCGACTTTGGGTTTGAAATAACGGCTAATAGTCAGCATTTTATCCTATGGGTTCAGTTTATTCAGTTTTGCCTAAATGACGGATGTAGGCCACGAGCTGCCAGCGCTGCTCGTCGGTGAACACATCTTTAAATGGCGGCATGTTACCCCTGCCGGTGGAGATTTTCCAGAAAATGGCGCCGTCGCTCTGGGCTTTTACCAATGTGTCGTGAAAATTAGCGGGTTTCTGCCCCAACGCGCCGCCCGCTGCGCCGTCACCATAACCAGCGTCGCCGTGGCAGGTGGCGCAGTAAAGTGTGAAAAGTTCTTCGCCCTGCGCCAATGTCAGCGGTTCCTCGTGATAGGGACTTTTCAGTGTGTCGGCCCAGGCGGGTGCTTTCCAGGGATCCTGGCTGACGTGCGGATTGAAAGGCCCGGAAGAAAATCCAGTCAGAATAATTCCGGCTAAAACGATAAAATTTGCGGCTAAAATCTTATTTTTAAACATCAAATGTAAAGAAACGTGATATATATAAATGTCTGATTTTTCTCCCTCCAACCCCTTAAAGGAACACTCAATTGCCGGAGAGTAATATCCACTTAAACGAGGTTGGAAGGAGAAAAACGTTGTTGCTAATTTGTTTTTTCAACGGCTGCTCTGACTTTCGAAACTTCATCAGCAGAAACGGCGCTGGCGGTGTTTCCAAAATTACTGCGGATATGCGTCAGAACTTCTGCGATTTCTTCATCTTTTAAAAAGCTGTGTTGGGGCATTACATTGTTATAGGATTGCCCTTTCACTTCCAACGGCCCTTCCAGCCCTTTGAGCAATACTTTTATAAGGCGTTCCTTGTCTCCGGTTACCCATTCGGCACCGCCCAAAGGTGGAAAACGCTGCATATCGCCCATGCCGTTTCGCTGATGACAAGCTGAGCAGTAAACGCTGTAAACCTTCCCACCGGCGACGGGCTTATCCTTGTCCAGGTTGTCGGCAACTTCGTCCGGCGTGCGGATGTTGGACATGGATTTTCTCTTTTCCATTTTGACCAAAGCCGTTTTTGTAAATTTCTTTTTATCGCCTTTGTAAGTCACTTTCCAGATCTTCCCTTTTTCTGTCTCCGCAATGTAAAGCGCACCATCAGGACCAATCGCCAGGCCCATTGGTCGATAAACCGCGTCGC
This sequence comes from Dyadobacter sp. CY351, assembly GCF_021502625.1. Lineage (NCBI taxonomy): Bacteria > Pseudomonadati > Bacteroidota > Cytophagia > Cytophagales > Spirosomataceae > Dyadobacter > Dyadobacter sp. CY351. The sequence continues at coordinate 179,974 of NZ_JAKFFU010000007.1, forward strand.
TGACATTCACAATCGGATCTACGCCAGCAAAGCCGTCTGCGAAGACCTCATAATCACCTGCTGGCTGGCCATTTTTGAAAGGAACAAATCCAATAAAATAGCTTGACTGCGGGTAAGGAGCGCGGTTGGTAGAACCGTGGAATGCGATAAAGGAGCCGTTTTTGTAGCGTTCCGGAAAATGGTTTCCCTGGTAAAACAGAATGTCATTCGGAGCCCAGTGGCCAGGAAAACCGATCAGCGGTTTTTCATACTCGCCGCAGCGGCCCACTTCTTTCCCATCACCGCCATACTCAGGGTTAAGGATCTTTTTGCCCTGCATTTGATCCCAATAACAATAAGGCCAGCCTGCATGCGTGCCCTCTTTGATCCGTAAAAACTCCTCGGAAGGAAGCATAGCGCTTTGCCAGGGAGAAAAAAGCTGCGGGAACAGGCGCAATAAATCGTCCCGGCCATGCTGCAATGCATATAAATTATTATCAGCAAAATTCCAGTCGAGCGCCACTACGCTCCGCAAGCCGGTCGCGAATTTCAGGCCGTCTTTCTGCAACTGACCTTTCTTATTCGCGTCAAAACGCCAGATCCCGCCGTGATCTTCGAGGATAGGGCAAGGATCGAGGCCGCTGGATGAGGGGATTCGGTTATCATCCTGACAGGCATTGGAATTAGCGCCAAATGGCACATACATAAATCCTTTGTCATCAAATGTGACCGGCTTTGCAATGTGCTCGTGCATGCCGTGCGCGTGGTCGTCGGTAAGGATTATTTCTTCCTCGCCAGACGGAACAAGCTCGCCCGGATTCAGTTTGTAACGTGAAACAATCAGTTCTGAACTGAAATAAAGATATCCTTTGTAAATGCGCATGGCAGTTCCGTAAACACCTTCACCGTCACGTCCACCAAAATGTTTAATAATGTCTGCACGGCCGTCGCCATTGGTATCGCGCAGCGCAATCACGGATTTCCCTTTTCCGGAAAAACGCGCTTTTACATAAATATCACCATTGTCATTCACGGCAATGTGGCGGGCGCGGCCGGGCAGGCTGTCCACCACAACGGTTGCTTCAAAGCCGTCCGGTAGGAACAGGCCGCCGTTCTTGTCATTAACCACGTCACTTTGCCGGTCACTCTTATGGGTAAAACCCAATGCAAAAAGCAGCAGAAGCGAAGCTGAGAGTTTGAGAGAATGGTAGCGCATTATTTATAGAGGAGTTTAGGAATAACAGGGTCAGCAGCTATTTCAGATAGATCGGCTTGGCAATGCCGTTGAGGTCGTAGACGATCTTGCCGCCCATGATCGTCATCTCGCATTCCAGCTTTTCTTTTCCTTCCATTTTATAACCGGTTTTATCATAAAAACCAAAATTGCCCTTGCGCATCGAAAATATGGCGACATCTGCAATGGCATTCTCTGAAATGTGTCCCAGGTTTTCGCGCTTGATCACCTGCGCAGGTTCCCAGGTGCTGGCCTTAATCACCGAAGGCAGATCCATGCCCATCACATAAAATTTGGACATAATGCTCAGCATGTCCTTCATGGAGCCGTTCATGCTGCCCGTATGCAGGTCGGTGCTGATGGTGTTGGGGAAAAAGCCTTGTTTGATGGCAGGAATAGCCTGTGAATAATTGAAGCTCGCGCCGCCGTAGCCGACGTCAAAAATAATCCCGCGCTTGCGCGCTTCCAGAACGAACGGGCGCACTTTCCGCGCTTTTTCATCTACAATGGTTTCTCTTACATTGCCTTCCAGCAAAGTATATGCGTGTGTAAAAATGTCTCCGGGGCGAAGGTGTTTCAAAAACAATTCTTCCAATGGCAAGGGCGGCGTGCTTCCGCCAAAATCGATCATGACGGGCATGTTGGACAGCTTGCCCGCCTTCACAGCATTATCGACCGGCTTCCAGTCATTGCCCATGAAATGTGCGACTTTAAAGCCGACCACATCATTCTTATTTTTCAGCGCGACGCCCGCAGCCAGCTCGGGGTTCATGTCGCTGGTATCCTGTTCCCAATTTCCCCCGCGCATGCCTTCGCCTACAATGTTAAGGAAGGAAAGAACGCGCGTCTTGGAATTAAAAATAACATTCTTTTTGAACTCAGAAAACGAATCCCAACCCGCACCGCCGGCGTCCACAATGGTCGTAACGCCTACGCGGAAAGTGAAGCCGTCGGGTGGTAATGCAACCAAACCATTACTTAAATAATGGTCTGGTTGCGTTCCGAAAAACACATGTCCATGAATATCAATGAGTCCGGGCGTGACATACATGCCTTTGGCATCCACAACCTGTCGGGCTTCCTTAGGATCGATGTCCCTGGCAACCTTCTTGATCTTTCCTTCAAATATCCCTACATCCATGATCTGGTTGAGGTTATTCTTAGGGTCGATGACCGTTCCGCCTTTGATCAATATGCTGTAAGTCTGCGCATTAACGGCGAGAGTTACACTGCATATCAGGAAAAGGATAAGCAGGGATCTGTGTTTCATTTTTTATAGGGCTTAGGAATAGGTATTCTTGGTAATGCAAAATCTTAAACAACTGCCTTTGATAATTCTTCTTTCAGGCGGGCGGCAACTATTTTTTCCTCCCCGGGTTTCAGGCACCAGGTTGTGATGGTTAATGTGTTGTTTTCGCCGGGCATGATCTCAATGGAAGGGTTGCCGTTCCGCATGTTTTCCTGCAACAATTTCACAGGCAGGCTCACTTTGGCAGCGTCCCAGGAAATGCGGAGGGTAGGCGTATGGTTGCCCAGTTCCGGAGCAAATGTCTCAACATTGACACCAGCCACGCTTTTTGCCGCATTGCTGATCAGTGCCGCGCGGTCTTCCCACATTTTCCACTCCTTCTTGTGGTCCATTTTCACGAACTTTTCCAAAGCCACATACATGCCCAGGATCTCTTCTTTATTCACCTTCATACCGCGCCCGATCGTAGAGCCGCGTGGCGGCATGCTCAGTCTGGCAGCGTCGATAAGGTGTTTTTTACCCATCAGTATGCCTGCACTTTGCGGTCCGCGCATGGCTTTACCGCCAGAGACGCACACCAGGTCAAAGCCCATATCATTGAATCGCCAAAGATTTTCAACAGGCGGCACATCCGCAGCCATGTCTATCATCGTAGCAATGCCATTTTTCTTTGCAATTTCCACCCATTGCTCATGCTTGATCTGCCCTTTGTCCGACTGGATATGCAGGAACCAAAGCAATGCAGTTTTTTCATTAATGGCCTTTTCCAACTCTTCAACCGTCTCAACCTGGATAATTTTGCAACCTGTGTTGGTCAGCGCGTGGGAGTAGCCAATGTTATGGCCTTTCTGGATGATAACTTCGGATTTCATGCCCGTTCCTTCCAGATGCGGCAATGCTTCCACCCGCTTCTGATCCATTCCGGTAAGCACACCCGCAAGTCCTAATGTTAATGCAGAAAAGCATCCGGCAGTAACCACCGCAGATTCGGCATGCGTTAATGCAGCAATTTTTTCACCAACCTTGGTCTGAACTTCGTCCAGCATCATGAAATTCTGGGCAGCGCCCTGGATCGTTTCTACCACTTCGTCCTGCATGAGCGAGCCGGTCATAGCCGTGTAGGTACCCGCAGCATTAATAAAAGTTCGGATCCCCAGCTCCTTTACAAGGTTCCTCGCAGGCAGCTTAGCCGCGAAAGTTGCAGCTTCTGCACTGCCGTTCCCCAAAAATCCGCCTATTAGGGGCACAGCGGACAAATGTTTGATTAAATCTCTACGGTTTATCATGATATTGGAAAGGACTTGAAAAGTGTTAAGGGCGTTAAAAATCTACGATGAAAGCATCAACATATCAATGATGCAGGAAATGCATGCTGATACTCTTTTTTGTAAGATTATTTTTTTTAATTATTGAAAATTAGAAAATAAACTTTGGTCAATGTAAATATTGACGCCCTTTTTATTCCGGCTCAATTCCTAATCGATAAACAGCTGCTTTACACATACGGGCGTAGGAATGCTGATCTCCTTGCTGGTATAAGTCAGTTGGCCTGTTTCTGCATTTCTTTTGAAAAACACCACATTATCATTGTCGCGATTGGTCACCAATACAAGCTCACCTTTGGCATCCACCAGGAAGTTGCGCGGGTGCTTTCCGTGCGTTTCGGCATGCCCGGCGACGGTTAATTTGCCGGTTTTGGCATCTACTGCATAAATAGCAAGGCTTTCATGTCCCCGATTGGAAGCGTACAGGAATTTGCCGTCCGGCGAGAAATGAATGTCAGCGGCAAAGCTTTTTCCCGTAAAATCCGCAGGAAGCATCGTTACCCGCTCCATAGGCACAAGCGCGCCGGAATTCTTAACAATTTTGAAGGAGTTAACAGCCGAACCCAGCTCGCAAGCTGAGTAACCGAAATTGCCATTAGGATGAATAGCAAAATGACGGGGGCCATCACCGGCCTTCACTTCTGCATAGGGAACGGCTCCGGGCGTGAGCTTGCCTGTTTTGGCATCAACGCTGTATACCATGATCTTATCGATGCCAAGATCCGAAGCATAGATGTATTTGCCATCCGCCGAGGGGATTACCGAGTGCATATGTGGTTTTTGGGACGCTAAACCTTTGTCCTGAATGCTGTCGGCCACTGCGCCGATTGTGCCGTCACTATTGATGAGGTAAACGCCTAGTTGCCCGCTTCCGTAATTGGAAACATACAAAAACCGGCCTTTCGGATCTACGCTGACGTGGCAGGCGCCTTTGCCGAGCGAGGGTTTGGAATTCATTGTCGTCAGTTTTCCGGCGGCGTCAATGGCATAAGAAGAAACCGTGCTGTTGCCTTCGTTAGCTGTATACAGGAATTTTTTGTTAGGATGGAATTCCAGGAATGAGGGGCTGTTTTTATTCACCATTACCTGTATTTCTTTGAAAGACAGGTTGCTTCTGTCAAATTCGTAGACATAAATACCCTCACCTTTTTGGGTGTAAGTGCCAATGTAAAGAATTTCTTTTCCGGATTTTTGTGCAAATGTCATGACTGCGGATAATAGGCAAATGAATGTTAAAATTGTATTGCGCATGGTTCAGGAATTTAATGTTTGGATCAATGTTAGGAGTGGCAGCGACTTGCTATTCAAAAATCAAGGTGCCGAATTTGTTAAACTCGTGAAAGCTCCCGCCTGTTTTCTGCCACGAGTAATAGGCGGTTTCTTCATCATAATCAATGCGGTAGAAGTTCCCGCGCCACTTGGTCCCGGACTTTGGTGCGGCTGTTACCATAGGGCTCATCAATGCATAAGGGATAAAGAATTCGGCTTTCCAGCCCTCTACTGAGGCCATGCTCTTCTTTTGGCCTCCTTGGGCGCTGGTGGCATGTTGTACGCGGTTGCGGTCTGTGTAATGCCAGGCTTTCCATCCTTCTGTCCGGCCTTTTATGTTGGCAATGATGATGGGAAGTTCGTAATCCAATGGTGAAAGCTCGTATTCCAGATAAATGGGCACTGTGGTGTCCGGCCAGAGAAAAACTTCCACAACATCCTCTTTAAACAGTAAACCATAATCCTCCATAATGGTCGCAGTCAGTTTTTTATCGGTGCAGTCGAAGAGGAAATACATTCCTTTTTCGGAGTAGAGGATTTTTACTTTGGTGGGAAATTGTTTTCCCGGCGCGGGCTGGTTCGGACCTTTCTGGACCGTGATGTCAAAAGCCTTTGCAGTGGCCCAGTTTGCAGCACTGCCTTGCCCGTCTACTTTAAAGTCGGTCGTTTTTTTGATCACCATGGAGGAATCCGGGATTGCGGCATGCGCCTGGGCGCGAGGAGCAATTGCGCCCGTCAAAATGCCCGCCCATAGAAAAAAGGGGACGATTTTTTTCAACATCATTGTATGGTTTAGGAATGGAATAGGGGCTGCGGGAAGCAGGTTCCGGCAATTTCCTCAGGTTTTTAGATATTACCAAATGATTATTTTCCATAAGTCCCCGATTTTCCAGACTGCGGCACGCTTTGGAATGATTATTTAACAATTGGCACATATCAATCAACTGAAAACCATTTAACTTTTAGCATTATGATACGCGAACGAGGAGAACCCGCAATAGCTGATACCAGCAAACCCATTCTGGAAGCACCGGTAGTTCCGGACTTTCCAACAAATACACAAAAAACCCGCGCAGTAGCCGATGATCCGGAATTGGTAGGCGGTAATGATGACGACGATCTGGATGGCGACGACGATGCAGATGATGTCCTGCCACAAGATGTCCTAGACGATGATGATGACAGCCTGCTCGATGATGAGGAGCCTGTGATCATTGACGGGGACGAGATTATCGACCGTGAAGATGACGATGAGGACGACGACGTTTTATAACGATCCGTCCAATAAATTGATTTAAATAAATATAGCCTCTGGATTTATCCAGGGGCTTTTTTATTGATATAATGAGTAATGATACCCGTCCCAAGGCTTTTCCAGCTAATTCAGGAAGAACATCTTATCCTCACCTTTACCTAAACCCATGCAGTCCACAGACAAAAATGTTACCCAAAGCATTACCCAGGTAATTGCTGCTTCTTCTCTTGGTACTTTAATTGAATGGTATGATTTCTACATTTTTGGCAGCCTGGCCGTTATCATCGGGCAACAACTTTTTCCCAGCGACGCAGGCGCATCCGCATTAATCAACACATTGGCCATCTTCGCCGCCGGCTTCATCGTGCGCCCATTCGGGGCATTGGTTTTTGGTCGGTTAGGTGATCTCATTGGCCGGAAATATACATTTCTGCTGACCCTGGTGCTAATGGGCGGTTCCACATTTCTGATTGGATTGATTCCCTCATATTCAAGCATCGGGTATGCAGCTCCGATTTTAGTTTTGATCCTTAGACTGGTGCAGGGCCTTGCGCTGGGTGGTGAGTATGGCGGCGCAGCGACTTATGTGGCGGAGCATGCACCGGTTGGCAGAAGAGGATTTTTTACGAGCTGGATCCAGACCACGGCAACATTGGGCTTGTTTCTTTCCCTGGGTGTTATTGTGCTCACCAAGAACATGTTAGGTGCCGAAGCGTTTGCGGACTGGGGCTGGCGTATCCCATTCCTGGTGTCGATCTTGCTGGTGGGCGTTTCGATCTATATCCGGATGAAAATGCATGAATCCCCTGTTTTCACCAAACTGAAAGCGGAGGGTAAGGTTTCTACCAATCCTCTGAAAGAGAGTTTTCAGAAGAAAGCGAATTTCAAAATGGTGCTGCTGGCATTATTCGGGGCCACAATGGGGCAGGGGGTGATCTGGTATACCGGCCAGTTTTATGCCCAATCGTTTTTGGAAAATACTTGCAAGCTGGATTTCAATGAATCGCGTTATGTGCTGCTTTGGGCCATTTTATTTGCGACTCCGTTCTTTGTTGTGTTTGGTTCGTGGAGCGATAAAGTGGGGAGGAAATGGATCATGCTTACCGGAATGCTGCTGGGGGTGATCTGCTATCGCCCTATTTACCAATATTTTATTGACGCAACCAATGTTAAGGAATTCCAGAAGACAGAGTTGAAAAGTGCTTCGGATCCGGTTGTTGAAAGGACTTTACTGAACGATACCAAGGATTCGCTGATCACAACCACCGTATTCAAGACACTCAACAACGGAATGACGTTTAAGGAAGCAAAAGTCGTGATCATTCCCGACGATGTGCTGGCGCCATTGCCCGAACCGCAAACGGTGATCAAGGACGTGACGCTTTCGGGGTCATCTTATATTATCATTATTGCGCTGGTTTTCTTCCAGGTTTTGCTGGTAACAATGGTTTACGGGCCTATTGCAGCTTTTTTGGTGGAATTGTTTCCTACCAAGATCCGCTATACTTCCATGTCGCTTCCTTACCATATTGGAAATGGCGTTTTTGGCGGTCTGGTTCCGTTTATCGCTACATTGGTTGCTTCGTTCAGCGGCTCTACGCCATTATCCGGACTTTGGTATCCGATCGGCATTGCTGCGCTTTCCTTTGTAATCGGGGCGGTTTACATTAATAATAAGGGAGATGAGAACGTGGCTGATTGAGTTTTTGATTTGTAAAAAATATTTTAAAAATAGCTTAATATGAATGCTTTAAAGAAATATCTGGGCGTAGTATGGATGCTGCTGGGGCCCATTATCATTATTTTCCTCTTCATGCAGGCCATTGAAAAAATAGGATTGGCAGCGGAGGGAATTGCACGGACAAACACAACATTGCAATGGTCAATCATCATCCTGATCTTCATCCCCATTTGCGCGGGACTGGTGATTTTCGGCTACTACGGCTGGAAAGGCGAGTACGAAAAATTGCCCGGAAGCTCGGCTGATTTATAGGAGGGAGGATTGCACAAACTTCTTCTTTTGTGGATTTGGTGCTTGTTAACATGAATTTGTCAGGATAGTTTTTATTTTTGACGATCTCATCATACAAGCCAATAACCATGAAAGAGGAAGTTTTTATTTTGTCCGCAGCCCGAACGCCGATAGGCAGTTTCGGCGGAAGTTTGTCTGCTGTTCATGCCGCAAAGCTGGGTGCGACGGCCATTCAGGGCGCTGTTGAAAAAGCGGGTGTCTCTTCGGAGCAGGTTCAGGAAGTGATTATGGGCAACGTGATTTCTGCCAATCTGGGTCAGGCGCCTGCGCGTCAGGCTGCGTTATATGCCGGTTTGCCTTCCGGTGTGATCTGCACGACGGTCAATAAAGTATGCGCTTCGGGCATGAAGGCCGTGGTTTTTGGGGCGCAATCCATTCGGCTGGGCGATGCGGATCTGGTGGTGGCAGGTGGGATGGAGAATATGTCGCAAGTGCCCTATTATCTGCCCAAAGCCCGAAATGGTTATGGTTATGGAAATGGCGAGATCATTGACGGATTGCTGAAAGATGGTTTGGTGGATGTTTACGACCAGATCGGAATGGGCGTTTGCGGCGACCGGACGGCTGAAAAATATGAGATTTCAAGAGAGGAGCAGGATGCTTTTGCCATCCGGTCCTATACAAAAAGTGCGGAGTCAACGGCAAGCGGCTTTTTTAAAAATGAAATAGCAGCAGTGGAAGTGCCTTCGCCGAAGGGTGGAGAGCCTGCGATTGTTTCTGAGGATGAGGAATTTAAGAAAGTAAAATTTGAAAAAATCCCTTTTCTTAAACCTGCTTTTTCCAAAGACGGAACAGTGACCGCGGCAAATGCTTCCACCATTAATGATGGCGCTTCGGCACTGGTTATTGCAGGAGGAGAATTTGTCAGAAATAACAACATTACACCCCGAGCCAGGATCGTCGCCTATGCCGACGCGGAACAGGAACCGGCCTGGTTTACGACAACGCCCGTTCTGGCCACACAAAAAGTTTTGAAAAAAGCCGGACTGTCACTTTCCCAGATTGATTATTTTGAAGTGAATGAGGCGTTTGCTGTGGTGGCGCTGGCTTACATTAAAATGCTGGAACTTGATTTAGAGAAGGTCAATGTCTTTGGAGGCGCCGTTTCGCTCGGCCATCCGCTGGGTTCTTCGGGATCGCGGATCATCACGACGTTACTTTCTGTTCTGGAACAAAATAACGGGCGTTATGGCTTGGCGGCCATTTGCAATGGCGGCGGCGGCGCTTCGGCATTTATAGTTGAAAGATTGCAGGAAAATTAGCGGATAAGGACTTTGAGGCGGTTGTAAAATCCTGTGCTTTTGAAGGTGAAGGTTTTGTGCAAAATATAATTACTCACAAAACTAAAACCCATTCCCGACACATATGAGCCCATTTCGGTGATGTTAACCTGTTTTTTGCCAAATGGGAGCTTCACAATGTAGATGTCCATGCCTAAAACTTCGGTTGCCAGCTTGAATGATCCTAATGTGAAAATCTTCGTGACGCCCAGTGATATTAAAGCAACGATTAAGAACTTCACCATTTCCCGGCGCGTCTGATTACTGCGGCGGGCATCAAATGCAAATAATTTGGTAAGGATAAAACCGACAACAAATCCTACTAAATAAGACAATGTGATGGACTCGCTCCATGTCACATCGAACCAATCCTGGATTAAACTGCTTGAAACAAGTTGTATAACTGCCCCGGTGCCCGCAACAAGAAAATACGCTATTAAATCTTTGGCATTGAGAATTTTATCCTGCTTTACTTGGGCCACTTGAGAGTTGGTTAATGGACTGCCGGGAACAATTGTGACCCAATATTAGAAAGAAAATGATCCTGAAACAAAAGCAGAATCGTAATTTGAGCAACTGGAAATGGAAGGCAATGTCATTATTATGGCACTATTTTTGTCCTCTTTACAATTTTGAATAGTGATTATGAAAAAATTTATTACGCTCGTTTCTCTGTTTTTTATCGCATCCCCTGCCTTTGCCCAGACTCAAAAATGGGCCGTCGGATTTGAAGTCGGTGAGCCCATCGCCGTCAGCATTCGTAAATATGGAGAACGTAATGCGCTGGATATCAGTATCGGAACCTACATTGGTTTGTTCAAAAGCAAAGATAATTACAAAGTTAGCAATGACGATCTGGGCGGTGTAGGCGTTATGTTCAATGGAACGTATCTTTGGTATGCGCCGTTTTTTAATGAACGGATGATTGCGTATGCGGGTCCGGGTGTGCAGGTGAATTCGCGAAGATATTACCCAGACCGGAATGTAAAATCAGTTTATACAACCAACATTTCAACAGGGCCGTCGGCCACAGCGGGGCTGGAATTCTTTTTCTCACAAAAACCTGCTTCATTTTTCGTAGAAGGCGGTGGTTATCTTGAATTGATTCCCAAATTCTTTTACTTCAATCCCAATCTGAGCATTGGATTAAGACACAACTTTTAACCATCAAAATCGTGAAAAACATTTATCTTATCTGCTGTATGGCCGCTTTGACGGTGATCGGCTCATCGTGCTCCCAGCAATTACAACGTCGCTACGACCAGCGCCACGGCACATCTTCCGGCAGTACTGATGCTTCCGACCGTTCGTACGACAGCGATTATCGCTCTAATAACGGCACGTACAAAAGAGATTATGACCGCGTTCTCAACGAAACGCCGCGCAGCGATAATGCGGTTTCAGCCGGAAGCTCGGATTACAACCAGCAGCTGATCGCCCAATATCAGGAAATGGACAAGCTGGGCGAAGTGGTGTTGTATGAACTGGATAACCTGGAAAGCCGCTATAATGTGCTGATCAACGAATACCGGACGGCCAAATCTTCCCAAAAAGGCGTTCTGGCGGATCAGCTGGACAGGATTAGCGCGGATCAACTGGTTCTTTACAGGGCGTATACGAACATTTACCGCAATGGCAAAACCAATTGGGCTTCCGTAAAACGGGATGTAGAGAATGATCTGCGATCGGTTCGGCGTGTTGCGGACCGCTAATTACCAGCCTGCGCCTTTAGTGTTTGTTTTGACCCTGCACACATAACCATCCACGGTCATATATAATGTAGAGCCATCATTTCCCCAGGCACAGTTGGAGGTCAGTTCGCCCATTTCGATCCTGCCTATCAGCTTTCCAGCCGGGGTGATAATGAGCATTCCGCCGGGGCCGGAGGACCAGAGGTTTCCGTCTTTGTCTATTTTCAAACCGTCCGGAAGGCCCGGTTTTCCTGCTTTTACCATAGGTGTAGCGTCGTAAATGAGTTTTCCTTTTCCTGTCACATTGCCGCTCTCATCCACATTATAGGCCATGATTATGGCTTTTTCAGGATCGGATTGGGCAATGTAGAGCATTTTTCCGTCAGGGGAAACAGCGAGCCCGTTGGGCCTGGTAAGGTCGGGGATTTGCAGGCTTACTTTCCCGTCTTTTGCAATGCGATAAACGCCGAATTGTTTGGTTTCTCTGGTGGGATCTTCATGCTTTTTAGCAAGCCCGTAAGGTGGATCGGTAAAGTAGTAGCTGCCATTCGTATGCTCTGTCACATCATTTGGGCTATTAAACCTTTTGCCTTCGAAATGATCCGCAAGCGTAACTTTTCCTCCCACTTTTAATGAAACTGCTGAAATGCGGCGATCGCCGTGCTCGCAGGAAACAAGCCGTCCCTTGCTGTCGATGATCAGGCCATTGCTACCAGGCTCATCGCTGTAAACGCCCCGGCCTGTATAACCCGAAGGTTCCAGGAAGACCGACAGACCGCTTTTTTCATCCCATTTATAGACCTTGTTTTTAGGCACATCCGAAAACAGCAAAAAGCTGCTGTCCTTCACCCAAACCGGCCCCTCGGACCATTCAAAACCCGAAGCAAGCACTTCGATTTTCGCGTCTTTGGCAAGCAGCTTCTCAAATGCGGGATCTTCGTAAATGATCTTTCCCATCGTGGGATACGATTTTTGGGCAAAACCAGATACCGAAAGCAATAGGAGAGAACATAGAAATGGCGCGCAGAGCTTCATGATTCCGAAGTTTATTTAAATTACAACCTGAATATGGAAGAAAGAAGCGGATACACCGCAACCTACTGTACGGATTTCACGAATGAGAAGCCAGAATAAGGCTGCAATGTGGCGCGAGCTGCATGGTTTGTAACATGCCAGAATGTTGGGGATCGGTTGAAAAAAGGATGTGCTTGAAGTCAGCTTTATCGTCGGGCATCAAGATAGGCTTGTCATGACTGCTTAAATTATGAATGATAACCAGCGACTTATCCACATGCGGCCGGAAATAGGAGAGCATCTGATCGTCTTGCAGGCACACGCGGTGGAGGTTTGGCGCAAAGATCTGGCTCAGCGCCGGCTCGGACTTCCGCAGATGTATCAATGTTTTATAATGATTGTAAACGGAATCAGGATCTTCCATTTGTACAGACAGCGGCACGACGGTTTCTTTTTTTGAAAATTGGGCATCAATCCAATTGGTGTTTCCGCTGCTTTCCAGGTCATCGGACCATATAAAAGGCTCGCGGATATAAGGATCGGGCTTCGTGCCTAGCATGCCGATTTCTTCTCCATAATAAATATACGGCTGGCCGGGCAATGTCAGCAGAATGCTTGCCGCCATCTTAATTTTCTCTCTATGGTTGCCGGTGACACTCGCAATCCGGTCCTGATCATGGTTGGTAAGCATGATAGCGTCCACAAAGAGCGGGTTATATTTTTCAAAAACCGCATAACTGGATTGCAGCTTCTCAACAATGTCTTCATCCTTTTCACCGATAAGCATACGCTGCAAAGCGAAACTAAGATCAAAATGAAAAGTGGCGTCCAGATAACGGAAATAGGGTGCTACTTCTTCCGTCTCCGCCCATACTTCACCAACCGTAAATGCACCCGGCTTGATATCCTGCACGAGTTTTGAAAAATATTGCCAGAATTCAACACTTAAATGTTTCTCCCATTCCGGGTAAACGTGCCGGGCAGCATCCAGACGAAAACCGTCGACACCCACGTCCACAAGCCAAAAACGAATAATTTTTTCCAATTCTTCCCGTAATGCCTGCGAATGGTAATTGAGGTCGGGCATGCCTTTGTAAAACAGGCCGTAATACTTTTCCAAATCTTCGGGATTCTCGTGCCATGGATAAACCACCTGCGAATCGTCCGAGGTTTCCCTTTCTGAAATTCCCAGGGCTTCGATTTGTGTGGGCGTCATCCACCAGTAGAATTCTCGATAAGCGTTCGCCGTGTTTTTACGCGCTTCGGAAAACCACGGGTGGAGCGTGCTGGTGTGGTTAATGATCAGGTCGAGGTAAATTTCAATGCCCCGCTCACGCGCACTGGCGAGCAGCTTTTTGAAATCATCCATTGTCCCGAATTCCGGTTCAATGGCATAATAATCCGTCACATCGTATTTATGATAACTGGGCGATGGATGGATAGGCGTGAGCCAGATTGCCTCTATGCCGAGGTCGGCCAGGTAATCCAGTTTTGAAGTAATGCCATTTAAGTCACCAATCCCGTCGCCGTTGGAATCGCAGAAAGAACGGACAAATATCTCGTAGCAAACCCTTGGAATAAATCTTGACTTGTCTGCAATCATATGAATGTTGCCCGAAACCGGACCGGCTCAGCGGATGAAATAAGGTTTCAGCAATTTATAAACAATATGCACCGGTAAGCCCATAATCGTGTAAAATGATCCCTGAATTTTTTCAACCCCAACCATCCCGATCCATTCCTGGATGCCATAGGAACCAGCTTTGTCGAAAGGTTTATATTGGTCAATGTAGTGCGTTAACTCCCAATCTTCCAGTCTGCTGAATGTCACTTCAGCAACATCTGAAACAGTTTGAATGCTGTTATCATCCAGCAAACTCACCGATGTAATCACCGTATGCGTTTTGCCGGACAGCTTTTGCAGCATTTGAAATGCCTCGTGAAAATTGGCCGGCTTTCCCATGATTTCATGATCTGCGACCACAATCGTATCCGCGGTCAAGACCATGTCGTCCGGCCGGAGGCCGAGGAACATTTCTGCCTTTTCCCGTGAAGTATAGTCGGCAACCGCTTCGGCTGGTAACGTGGCTGGAAATGTCTCGTCCGTGGGCAGCACTTCCACAGTAAAATCAAATCCTGCATCTGCCAGCAACTGCTTGCGGCGCGGTGAATTAGAAGCGAGTATAAGGGGTTTTTTTAACGGAATCATTTAAGGAAAAAGGGAAATGACGCTGATAATCAATGTATTTGCGTTGCGTTAGCAGATATTTTTAAATTTCTTTCACATGCATGAACCATTCATGAGAATATTGATGTTACTACATTAAATGTATATACATCATAATTACATTTTGTCGGCAGCTATGTCTATTGAAACTGATATAAAACAAAAAAAATTTCGAAGCGCCTATCAGCGTCTTGCATTGAACCTGGTTTATACAACCAACTGGCTGGAATCCAAACAACTTGAATTTTTTAAAGGGCACGACATCACCAGCCAGCAATATAATGTACTTCGGATCCTGCGCGGACAGCAACAAAACCCGATCAAGGTAAGTGACATTACGGAAAGGATGTTGGATAAAAATTCTAATACATCGAGGTTAGTGGATAAGCTGTTGGCCAAAAACCTCGCAAAACGATCATCCTGCCCCAACGACAGGCGCGCTGTGGATGTGTTGATTACCGAAGACGGCTTGAAATTGCTGGAAGAACTTGATCCGTTCGTGGAAGAATGGGAAAACCGTTTCAATGTGATTTCCAGCGAAGAGGCAGACCAGATAAGCGCTTTGCTTGACAAACTTCGGGAATCAAACAAGTGATAATGAGCATGAATACCCAAAAATGAATAACCCAATAATTTAATTACAATCAATTAATCCAAAAATGAAAACTACAATGAAATCCGTTAAATTCTTCCTCGCTTCTATTGCTGTTGCTTTATTCGTATCAGGCTCTGTTTCAGCTGATGACAAAGTTAAAAAAGCAACTAATCTGAAAGTAAACACTTCAAAAAGTGAGCTTACCTGGGTAGGCAAAAAAGTTACTGGTGAGCATACCGGCAAAATCGCTTTGAAGGAAGGCACTATCGTTATGGACGGCGCTAAATTGACAGGCGGAAAATTTGTTGCCGACCTGACTACAATTACAAACACCGATCTTACCGACAAAGAATACAATGGAAAGTTGATCGGCCACTTGAAATCTGACGATTTTTTCGGCGTTGAAAAACACCCGACTGCAACATTCGTAGTAACGAAAGCGACACCAAAATCAACTGGCGTTTACGAAGTTACGGGCGACCTGACGATCAAAGGCATTACAAAACCTGTCACTTTTCCAGTAACTGTTAAAACAACGGCAACTGGTGCAGAAGCAACTGGCAAAATTGTTGTTGACCGTTCGAAATACGATATCAAATACAACTCCAAGTCTTTCTTCGAAAACCTTGGTGACAAAATGATCAACGATGATTTCACAATTGACGTGAAATTGGTTGCTTCAAAATAATCAACTGAGTTTTAAGATTTTCATGGCTAAGATTGTTAACCTGTCCGACCTTTTGGTTGGGCAGGTTTTTGTTTTTTATACCAAAAAACTCAGTTGTTGAATTCCCTGTATTTTGGAAAATCATCCATAAAATGAATCTGTCCGTTCACCGCTTTGAAGCAATAGTGGGCCATGCCGTTGGTAACAGCCAGATATTGAGGTTGTAATGTGAAGTTGTATCGGCTGATCTGGGCAAAGGTGGCATCATTCACGGTAATGAAAGGTGCTTTGCATTCCACAAGCAGAAACGGAAGCGATTCGCCGGACAGGACCATAATGTCCGTCCGTTTCGCTAATGTGTTGTATTGCAGGCCCGTTTCTACGGCGAAAAGGGATTTAGGATAACCATATTCTGTGATCAGCAAATGAATAAAATGCTGCCTTACCCATTCCTCCGGCGTGAGCGACACGAATTTCCTGCGTATAATGTCGAAAATATGCGGTTTCCCGTTAACGTGCTTAACTTTGTAAGCAAACGTCGGGAGGTTCAAAGATTCCATGAACGAAGATACACATCACAACAAACGCAGCCAATAAACTCATTGAATTCATGACTACTAAGGAACAAATCGTCGAAAACTGGCTGCCGCGCTACACTGGTACGGCCGTTGAGGACTTTGGAAGTTACATTCTGCTGACCAACTTCGGGAATTACGTGACCATGTTTGCGGAGAAATTCAATGTTGAGGTAAAGGGTCAAGGGCGTGCGATGCAAACGGCTACTGCTAAGGATATTACCATCATTAACTTCGGCATGGGAAGTCCAATGGCCGCTACGGTGATGGACCTTTTATCTGCCATTAGTCCAAAAGCGGTTTTGTTTTTAGGTAAATGCGGCGGCTTGAAAAAGACTCAGGTAGGCGATCTTATTTTGCCCATCGCAGCCATTCGCGGCGAAGGAACCAGCGATGACTATATGCCTTCGGAAATTCCTGCATTACCTTCATTCCGCCTGCAAAGCACGGTTTCGGCCAGTATTGCCAAAAATAAAATGGATTACTGGACCGGAACGGTTTACACCACGAACCGAAGAATCTGGGAGCACGACGACAGCTTCAAAGAATATCTGCGCGATATCCGTGCTATGGCCATTGACATGGAGACGGCTACGATTTTTATTGTCGGTTTTGCCAATTCCATTCCGCATGGCGCATTGCTTTTGGTATCCGACAACCCGTTGGTTCCGGAAGGGGTAAAAACAGAGGAAAGTGATAAAAAAGTGACTACTAATTATGTCAAAATGCACCTTGAAATCGGCATTGAATCATTGACGGAACTGGCGAGGTCCGGTGCGTCTGTGAAACATCTGCGATTTGAAAATTGATCAGCAAAATGAGTGAAGCTACATTATATGAGCGCATCGGCGGCGATGCGGCGCTACGGCAACTAACGGATAAATTTTACGACCTGGTTTTCAATCACGAGTTGATTTCCAGGCTGTTCAAAAGTGATAAAGAAGAAATAAAGGAGAAACAGCGCCTCTTCCTCACCCAATTTCTAGGCGGCCCGCAACTCTACTCCGACATTCACGGCCACCCCATGATGCGCGCCCGCCACATGCCCCACGTCATCACCGAAGACGACGCCGTAGCCTGGCTCCAATGCATGTCGGAAGCAGTAGGAACGCTCCCCATCAGCAAGGAGCTCAAAGACGAGTTATTCGACCGATTTCCCAGGACAGCATTTTTTATGGTAAATCGGTGAGTTAATTCTTATTATAAATTAAAAAGTTCTTGATTTGGGAACTTTTCCTATCTTTGTGTCGTCAATAAAATTTAGATGGAACGCATCTTTGCTAAAAGCACACTACGAGAATATTGGGAATCACATCCTGACACTGAACAATATTTAAAAACCTGGTATGATACGGCTTTTAACGCCAGCTGGAAAACCCCCGCTGATATTAAGCAGACTTACGCTTCTGCGAGCATTCTGAAAGATGGCAGGATCGTTTTTAATGTTAAAGGCAATGCGTACCGACTGGTTGTAAAGTTTAATTTTGAAAAGCAATGGGCCTTTATCCGCTTCATTGGAACACATCAGGAATATGACGGCATTGACGCTAATTTGATCTAACGTTATGAAACTCATTAAAACAAAAGAAGATTATCAGGCAGCGCTCAAACGCATGGAAATCCTTTTTGATGCGGCAATCGGAACACCTGAAAGTGATGAAGCAGATGTGCTCGCATTGCTGATTGATGCCTATGAGCAACAATATTATCCTATAGAAGCCCCGGATCCAATCGAAGCAATTAAAATCCGGATGGAGGAAATGCAGTTGAAGCAAGTCGATTTGATTGAGGCGATCGGAGGCAAAAGTAGGGTTTCCGAAATTTTGAATAAAAGGAGAAAATTGAGTGTGGAGATGATCCGCAACCTTGCCTCACGTCTGCATTTATCAGCAAACAGCCTCATTGGGGACTACCAGCTTGTTCGATAATTTAATTCTCCAAGTCAGGCAGAACAAGAAATCTTTACCTTTGCCGCATGAATTTTAAAGAGCAGTTAATCCAGTATCCGATTCTTGAAATTGTGGCGAAGGCTGCGGCGGAGCTGGGGGTGGAGGCATATGTTATCGGTGGATTTGTAAGGGACCTGATACTCAAAAGGAATAGTAAAGATATTGACATCGTTTCGATCGGAAGCGGCATTGAACTGGCCGAAAGTGTTGCCAGCCAGCTCGGCCCCGACGTTTTTGTGAGCATATACAAGACCTTCGGCACGGCGCAAATCCGGCAGGGCGATCTGGAAATCGAATTTGTGGGGGCGCGCAAAGAATCTTACCGCGCGGATTCCCGGAAACCCGCAGTGGAAGACGGCACATTGAGCGACGATCAGAACCGGCGTGATTTTACGATCAATGCCATGGGGATCAGCCTTAATAAGGGGACATTTGGTGAGCTCGTGGATCCGTTTGAAGGGATGCGGGATATAAAAAGAAAGATCATCCGAACGCCGCTGGAACCGGAGATTACATTTTCCGACGACCCGCTGCGTATGATGCGGGCGATCCGCTTTGCGAGCCAACTTAACTTCGACATTGAGCCCAATACATTCGACGCGATCATTAAAATGAAGGATCGCATTGAGATCGTTTCGATGGAGCGCATTTCGGATGAACTGAATAAAATAATCCTGTCACCAACACCTTCTTACGGTTTCAAGTTGCTGTATCACGCAGGCATTTTACAAATCATTTTCCCGGAAATGATCGAACTGCTGGGCGTGCAAACCATTGATGGTAAGGGACATAAGGATAATTTTTACCATACATTACAAGTGCTGGACAATGTGTCTCAGAACACAGATGATCTTTGGCTGCGCTGGGCAGCGATCCTGCACGATATTGCGAAACCTGCGACCAAAAAATTTGATAAACGCGTCGGCTGGTCATTCCATAACCACGAGGAAGTAGGTGCGCGCATGGTGCCCGTCATTTTCCGGCGGATGAAACTGCCGTTGAATGAAAAAATGCGTTTTGTAAAAAAGCTTGTGCGATTGCATTTGCGGCCCATCGTTTTGTCCAAAGAAGAAATAACAGACTCCGCCATGCGACGCCTGCTCGTGGAAGCGGGAGAAGATATTGAGGCATTGATGAAACTCTGCCGGGCCGACATTACTTCCAAAAACCCCGACAAAGTAAAGCGCTTCCTTCAAAACTTTGATCTGGTGGAACAGAAGTTGAAGGACCTCGAAGAACGCGATAAGCTGCGCAACTTCCAACCCGTTATTACGGGCGAAATGATCATGCAGGCGTTCGGCCTGAAACCGGCAAAGGAAGTCGGCATCATCAAGGAAGTGATACGGGAGGCCATTCTGGAAGGCATTATTCCAAATGAATTTGATCCCGCATACGCGTATATGGTGCAAGAGGGCGAAAAAATGGGCTTAACTTTACAATCATAAAATCTGACTCCTCATTACAATTAAATGGAAAACAATACGCAGTTTAAACGCTTCTTCGGCGCACTTCTCACTATCCTGGGCATTTCGGTTCTGCTTTTTGCCTGCATCGCATTTTTATCCGACAAGCCCGTTCTGGGACTTACCGTTTCCAAGTGGGAATCCGTGGTTCCGTTTCTGGTCGGCACCGTGTTTTTGCTTACCGGTGTGAACCTTGTTAAGGGCTGACCGAGCGCACCAATGTGGCTCCAACTGTGCATTCCAGACATTTCCGGAATGTACAGTAATTGTTATACCACTCTATAAGCGCCTGAGAATCAGCGGCGGTCTTGACATTCATTCCCAATATTTCCCACTCCCGCGTAATGCGATTTTTTTCTGCGCCGATTTCCGACAACCAATAAATGGCCTTTTCCAGCAGTTCGGGCTGTTGCCGATGCTTTGCATATGCGACCAAAAGTGGCACAGCGCCATTGACAATCAGTAAGTTTGCCGAGTCTTTTCCTAGAAATGGCACCTTACCTTTTGATTTTTTACCAAAAAGATAATGGTCCTGCCAATAATCCGACTGCTCTATCTGGAACATGCCCTGCAAGTTCGAAAACGACTGCGCAGATATAATCTCAGGAAACAGATTCCCGTTTTTATGCAGCAACCTGGCAAATTGAGCGAGGCGAACCGTTGGAAAACCAGCAGGCCGCATCCGCAGGTTCTTCCATTCATGACCATTCATTTGCTGGTCTTTCAAACCATATTTCGCACTCAAAAATTGATGTTCCGCTCGTAGCTGACGAATGTAAGGGTCATTGGAGTCGGTGGGGATAAGTCCTGCACAACCGAAAAGCAATGCTTCAATCTGGTTCACTTTTTCGCGGTGTTTCCGGATTATTTTCCAGGGAACAATTTCAGTAAGCCGCGCGAATGGTGCGTCATTTAATTTAAAACCAAAGTGCCTTCCCAACCATTGATAAGCCGTTTCTTCCCAATCGTTGTTGTTGTTACTTAGTAAATCCATCACCAGAGCGGCTTTCCGATCGAGCCTTTCGAGCAGGACGCGGTCGAGCATTCCGTATTTTTGTATGTCGTGCACCTGCGCGAACATGGATGCACATGGAATCGTCTCTGTTTCGTCCTGCAATGTCGCATATCGTTCCAGAACCGATTGATTGACGATGTTCTTTAATGTCAGAGTCGGCAGTAATGTGCCGTCGTGCCTTATAATAGGCCGGTCATTTTCCCACACCACGTGCAGGATCACTGTTTCATAGGCAGGATCGGTCTCATGATTATGCAGAAACCAGTCGGAGGATTTAACATGTATTTCAATGCTTCCTACCCATTGACAATCTTCGATATTGACCCGCGCTTCGGAAAAATCAGGGCCTGCATTGGCGTTCCTGTGGCCTGTTCGGAGGATGGAGAGCTGGCTGCCTTCATCGGTGCAGAGGGCTTCGTTGGCGAAATATTGGAATCGCCATATAAAACTCAGGATATCTTCATTCATCGCATTTAGAATTAGCGTGTGTAGAAATATTTAATGTAATGGCCTTTATTTTCTTTGTCTAAACCTGATTAGTTTCTGTTCTTTGTACGCTGATGTTTTGGTTTGGTCACAGGTTTTTGAAGTAAAAAGTTTTATGCTCCGCCGTTTGCAATTTATTGCGCTTAGAATTCTCATTGTTTTTTTCGTTCTTTCAATCTTTTGGGTGCTGGTTTTGAAGTTCTTACCGGTTTGGGTAACGCCATTTATGCTATCCAGAAAAATCGAAGCTTTCCGGGCCGACGAGGACACGGAAATCCATCACGATTGGGAGCCTTATGAAAATATTTCAAAGGAAGTTGCGCTGGCGGTTGTCGCATCCGAAGACCAGAATTTCCCAAACCACTGGGGATTTGACTTTGACCAGATCTATAATGCAGTGACAGAGAAGCGAAAACGCGCGCGCGGAGCCAGTACGATCTCGCAGCAGGTTGCCAAAAACGTCTTCCTATGGCATGGCAGAAGCTTTGTCAGGAAAGGTTTGGAGGCTTATTTCACTGTCTTAATCGAAGTTATCTGGGATAAAGAGCGCATTCTGGAAGTCTATTTGAATGTTGCCGAAATGGGAAAAATGACATTTGGCGTAGAAGCAGCCTCGTTAAGATACTACAAGAAATCCGCCAAAAAGCTATCCCGCGCCGAAGCCGCCCGCATCGCCGCAGTGCTCCCAAACCCCGTTCGTTTCTCCATCAAAAACCCATCCGGCTACGTCCAAAAACGAACCGGTCAGATCGTACGGCAAATGCGGTATCTGGGCGGGCAGAAGTATATTGCGGATTTATGAAGCAAGTGTATCTATAAATCTTAATTCTAGGGGGAAATCACACTATCTTTTTTTGAATCAAGGGTAGCAAGATATCTAAAGGCCACTGATGGCTATCCAAGTTTTGCCCTAAATTTATACAAAAGGAATCTCTTGGTTTCCCAAGCTTTCATCCGCTGATTGGTGTTTTGGAAGTTGTCCTTCGAAACAGGCTTAATGACGTAATTGCTGATGGCGTTAGGGGAAATCCTTGAACCACAATATGCAACCTCAACTATTCCCCCGACTCTTCTCTTTCAAAAACTTATAAGTTCGGTGTTTGGATAGGGCTGGGTTGAGTTTTTCGAATAATCCTTGGCTTTTGAGCGCGTACCAGTTGATTTTTAAGAGGTAAAGGCTTACGAATGAGCTTAGGTTGCTTTGGATGAAGGTGCTGGTTTTGGTTTGGAGGTCCAGGCGTTCGAGGGCTTGCAGACCGCGCCAGTAATCGATGCTGTCGGCTTGCGACTTGTTTCTGGCGCGTCCTTCACCGGCGGTGTAGATGAGCAGGCGGTCGTCGGAGGGCTTTTGAATGTTGTTCCAGTAATCCCGCCATTCATCATTGCTTCTGGAATTGCTGACGATGGATCTTGAAATGTCCGTAGTGTCGAGCTGGATCTTTACACCATTTTCAAGAAAAAAGAAAAGCTGGCCTTTTAGCTGGGAAACCTGCATTTGGTACAGGTTGGGAACCAAGTCCTTTTCCATGAGCAAATTAATGCTGTCCTGGCCGAGCTTGATCGAATGTACAGTTGCTGCGAAGCCTTTTTCCCGGGTCAATAAAATGGCCTTGCGACCTTTCATTGGTTCCGGGTTGACAATTTTTATTTTAATAATCTGACCAAAAGCAGGGGATAGGAGGAAGAAAAAAGCAATAACCCGAAGGAAACATTTGGTCATCTTACAACGGAAATTTAGACGCAGCCGGCTTTTAGTGGCCGGCTTTTGACAAGTAAATTAGGAAAAAAATCCCAGAATCGATTTGCCAGAAGCCGGCACGAGGACTGCGTCTATTACTTGATCTCAACCTTGATCAAAACAGGCTGGTGATCAGATGGGTAACGTTGTTCTTTGGCATCTGTTAGAACGCCGTATTTAAGCACATTAATGTTCTTGCTTACAAAAATATAATCGATGCGTTTGTCCATAGCCGCGTCAAATTTGAAACTGTTGAATGTTCCTTCCGGACCGTAAGGAGGCTGTTTTGTAACCTCATGCGAATCGTTAAGCAATCCCTGAATAGTTTTAATCTGCTCGGTCTCAGGCGTTGAGTTGAAATCACCAGTGAGGATAACCGAAGATTTTCCGGCAATCTCGCTGATCTTCTTCACCATCAGATGACCCGATTGTCTGCGGGCCTCAACGCCTTGATGATCGAAATGAACATTGAAAAAATAGAATTCTTTTTTGCTTAACAGATCCTGAAACTTTACCCACGAAGCAATTCTGTTACAGCAGGTTGCGTCCCAGCCCTTGCCAGGCTTGTCGGGTGTTTCGCTAAGCCAGAAATCGCCCGATTGCAGCGCTTTGAAACGGTTTTTTTTGTAAAAGATGGCCGAATGTTCTCCGCCTTCCTTGCCATCATCCCGGCCTTTTCCGTAGAATGTGAATTCTGTCAATTCGGCCACATCTTTTAATTGACCTATCAGTGCTTCTTGTACACCGAAGATGTCAAATTCATGGAACCGGATCAACCCTTTCACATTTTCCTTGCGGTTGGGCCAGGCGTTTACACCATCATTCGCGGTGTTATAGCGGAGGTTATAGGAGGCAACATTGATCGTATTTTTTTGCGCAAAAGTGCTTTGCGACAATGCTAACATCAGGGAAATGGCGAAGGCGATTTTTTTCATTTAAAACTTATGATTTGTGAACGGAAGCAAAGTTAACAGGCTTGCCGGTTATTGATATTTTGACTGCGTGATCATTTTCCCTTTTTTGCAAGCAGAAACTTTCCGACCACTTCGCCATCGTCCCGGATCATTTTCAGGTCCAGGTGTTTTTTGGTTGCATGCAGTTTGATCAATGTTCTTTTGCCTTCCAGCGGGCCTCCGCCGATCACAATCGGATAATTGTGCGTTGCGTCCGGCTCGTGCGTGGCGTAGCGGTGTGTATGGCCGGAGATCTGCAAGTCGATTTTTGCCTTGTTCAAAACCGGGCCGAAAAGCTCGCGACAATGTAATGTTCCATGCCAGTCCCCGGAATGGTAAGGCGATATGTGAATGAGGACGATCCGGAAATCGGCTTTTTTGAAATCCGTGGATTCCACTTCTTTTTCCAACCACTTTTTCTGAACCTCACGATAACGGTCAAAGGCCGAAAGTCCGCCATATTCCACGCTGTCATCCGTCTTATCCTCACCCGAATCCAGGACCACGAACCGCACCGGTCCGCGCGTGAAAGCATAGTAATATTTATTTTCGGGATAGGCATAATAAGCCGGGATATGCCTCGAAAAGCTTCCCCGGCATTCATGATTTCCCTGCGTGAGGATAAATGGGATTTCGGAAGCAAATATGTCCGTTGCGGGCTTGATCAAATGGTTAACCATCTGAATTTCTTCGGTTACCCAATCAAAACAATCGCCGTTGAAAACCACAAAATCATAATCGCGGGTGTTACCCGTATAACCGTGGCGGTAAAGAAGTTGCGGGATAATTTGCGGACGGTCGTGAATGTCATTGAAGATTACCATTTTAAACTCTTCCTCATTTTCAGCCGGTGTTTTAAAGCCAAACATCGCACTGGCAATGGTGTCGCCAAACTCAACTTTCGAGCCTTTATAGCCGGTTATTTCCGTGGAAACAATTTTGTATTTGTGCTCCGTGCCCGCATTTAATCCGCTTAATGTGACCTTATTGATGCGATTATTAGCTTCAATCAGTCCGTTGTTATAGCCAAATTCCCGCTTGCTGGTGTAAGTCCCGGCCCCGTATTCGACCCAGCTGAAACTGTTTTTATGCGTGATCCACATGATGGTCACCTCGTTGGTGCCCATATTTTGTAAATAAGGGCCCGCAACGAATTGGTTTTTTTCTTCTAACAATGCATTGGAGTCGCCGGCTTGCGCAGCAGATAATGGCAAGAGGCTCAGCGCGCCGATCTGCGACATTTTTTCAAGAAACGACCTTCTGTCTGAAAGCATATTTTATGGGTTTAGGAATAGATGCAAAGCTTAAAGTTACTTCCAGTTTGGATTCTGGGTGAGGTTTGGATTCAATAACCTTTCCTGCGTGGGGATTGGATATAAGTAGTCCTTGTTTTCGTCAAACCTTTTGGTAATGTGGCTATTGATAACAATGTTCCCTCCTTTGTTGCCATTTTCCAGAAGGATCTCGCTGCCGAGTTTTAACAACTGCGCGCCCGGAACAGCCGGCTTCGTGCCTTCATAAATAACAAGGTCAATCTTTCCGTTTTTGTCCAGGTCGTAATTTCCTGGACCGGGAAAATACATTCCTTTAAACTGTTTCGTGAGCAACTGGCCTTCTTTCCACCGCACAATGTCATCCCAGCGGAAGAAGTTTTCCATAACCAGCTCAATGCGTCTTTCCCGACGGATTTCCAGGATCACGCCTGTATTTTTGCCGGTCAGTTTTGTGTATTGTGCGGCCTGGTAGGGATCCGGTTTTGCATTGGCAGTCGCCATATTAATGTTCACCATGCCCACGCGGTCGCGGGTGAGTTTGGTAGAAATGTCCAGGTCAGCCTGCGTTAATGTGCCCTTTTCTGCTTTTGCTTCGGCGTAGTTGAGCAGCACTTCGGCATAGCGGAAGATAGGCATGTCGGTAATGTCCTTCCCGAATGTGTCCCATTTTGGCTCCGAAACAAATTTGATTAGCTGGTAACCTGTAACCGTTGCTCCGAACTCCGGAACAAGCGGGGTTGTTTCGCCAATGCGCGTATATCCCGGCGTGCGGATCGTCTGTGTAAGGCGCGGGTCGCGGTTCTGGACTTCGTCATAAAACTGCATGGTTTCGTAGCCCTTTATGTCGGTAAACCGGGAGCCATCAGCCATTAAATAGCTGTTAACGAGCTTCTTTTCCAATCCGGGCTTTCCGTAAGATGCCGTCATGGTATAATAGTTCAGGTTGTGATAGACCTGCAATGCATCGCTAAAATCGCGCGCCAGGATCACCTCGTCTGCAATCGCATTATCGGATGCGAAAAACATTTGGTAAGCCGTTTTAGGAGTTGATTTATAAATGCTGTATCCGCTGTTTTTCATGAGATCTTCCGAAGCCGTAATGCAGGCGTCCAGGAATTTCTCCGAATCGGGCAGGTTGAATTCGGTATGATATTTCCGGAATGTGCCCTCATATAATCCGATTCGGGATTTCAGAGCCAATGCCGTCCATTTTGTAACGGTGCCGACTTGTCGCGTAGCTTCAAGATTGGCAATTGCGAAGTCAATGTCTGCCATTACAGAGTCCATTACTAACGTTCTCGGATCGCGTGCTTTGTTCAGCAATGCTTCATCTCCTGCTTCAATCGGGCCGCTATACCAGGGCAGGTCACCGAATCTTTTGACCATTTGAAAATAAAAATAAGCCCGGAAAAAACGCGCGACGCCATTGTATTTTGCCACAGCTTTCGGGTCCTGGACTTTGCCGGAATTGGCCAGGAAGTAATTAATGTTCCTCAACTCAGTCCAGCCCCAGCCGCCGCCGCTGGTAGGCACGATACGCGTTCCCTGCAACTCGTCGCGCAAACTGTTTTTGACCACATTATCCACGTCTTCATTGTAAACATCTTCCGCGCTCGGCAGCATGTTATAGAATGAATTGGTATAAAGCAGCAGGTCGTTTTCTGTTTTGAAAAAAGTTTCGGGAGAAATGGCGTCGAGCGGAAGCCTGTCGAGGTCGCACGAAGCGAGCCCGATGGCCAGGGTCATGATATATATCAGCTTTTTCATGTGATTTCTTTTAATGTTTTTGGCAAATGATTTTAGAAATTAATGCTTAGGCCCGCAGAGTATGTTTTCGAAAGCGGATAAGTTCTTCCGTTGGTAAAATCACCGTCAAATTGCTCGGGATCAATATACTTAGATCTTAATGGCGTGTAAGTGAACAGGTTTTCGCCACTTACGTAAATGCGCGCCCGGGGAATGCGGACTTTCTTGCTGAGGCGCTCAGGAATTGTAAAACCCAGCACGATATTTTTCAGCCTCAGATAACCCACATTCTGAACATACCGATCATTGCGAGCATTGAGGTCGCCACCGCCGTTAAGCGCTGTGTAGCCGCGCAGGATAGGGAAGTATGCATCCGTATTTTCAGGCGTCCAGATATCATCCTCGAAGTTTTCAGGAAGAAATGAATAGTAAGGACGGGAGTAGGGGCCCCAGAATTTATCCGCATTTGCTCCGGGATACCAGTTCCGGCGAAGAATCCCCTGAGCCAGCGCAGAAAAATCAAATGCACCCCAGGAAGCACCCAGATTAAGGCCATATCTGAACCGCGGGTTGGTATTTCCGATCACTTTCAAATCGCCGTGGTCCGCCAATGTGTTTGCGCCTTCCGAAATCTTGCCGTCACCGTTCAAATCCAGGAATTTCAGATCGCCTGCCTGTAATTTACTCCACTCGCCTGGCGCGCTCAAACGCTGCTTGTTAACCAATGTCTGGTCAATCGGATAGGCTTGCGCCTCGTCATTGGTTCTAAAATATCCGTCAATGGAATACCCCCACATTTCACCCAGCGTTTGTCCTTCGTAACGGCTGGAAAGCAGCTTGTTTGGGTTGTCATAGCGCGTAATTTTCGCTTTATAATCCGACACCATGAATGTGGCGTTGTAAGCAAATGTCTTCCCGGCCAGTTTGAACTGGTCTTTCCACGCCACGGAAAGTTCGAATCCTTTTGTCTTCAAATCACCTGCATTCTGCGTAGGCACCGTGGCGCCATACACCGACGGAAGCACACGTCCCGGCACAAGCATATCCTTGGTTTCGCGGATATAAGCGTCCATGGCAATAGTCAGCTTGCCTTTGAAAAGATCGGCATCCAGACCAATGTTGGAAGTCGTCGCCGATTCCCAGGTCAGGCCGGCAGCGATGGGGTTGGGGCTGTCGACGTACGGGATTTTTTGTCCGTTATTGATCCACGACGAAAGAGCCGTCGGCATGATTTCAATGTAGGGATAAAAGCTCGCTGAACTTGGATTATCATTGAACTTAGGCGGAAGCTGGTTGCCTAATGTTCCATATGAAGCCCTGATTTTAAGGTTACTAACCACATTGCGGGCTGATTCGAAGAATTTTTCCTCACTCAGTCTCCAACCGGCCGAAACCGACGGGAAAAATCCGTAACGCCTGCCTGCGCCAAACCGCGATGTGCCATCATAGCGACCATTTACTTCCAGCAGATACTTGCCCATATAGTCGTAATTCAGCCTGAAAAACGCACCAAAAAGCGAATATTCGTAAGCGCCGCCGTTCACAAGCTGCTCTCCGGTTCCGAGATTGAGGTCGTTAATGTCTTCGGAAAGCAGGTTTTTGCGTGCGCCTGTCAGCACCTGATGCTTTTTGGATTCGTAATTGATCCCCGCAGTTGCGCCCAGGTAATGTTTGCCCAATGTCTTATTATATGAAGAATAAACATTGGTAACATGCATAGGATCAAACCAGAATGTCTTTTCTAGTTGGTCGGTATTGTAGTTCGGGACCGTTGCCAGGATGCCCGGCTGGATCGAGTACTGGGCAATGGCTGACCGATACCAATCATCCGTGATGTAGAACGAGTAGGAGTGGTTTGCGACGAGGTTCCAGGTTTTGGTAAAATCAATGGTAACCGAGTTAATGGTCGTGAGCTCATGCACTTTCTTTTCACCGCCGGCCACGCCTTTCAAGAGGTTTGCAAACAATCCGTCACCAATTGAATAGTTGTTTTTCAATGTGTTGTAAGTCGCGGTCCCGTCCGGGTTGCGCGGTGCATACGCGGGAAGCGCGTGCACGGTGATGGCGGTAAAGTTGGCATTTGCACCGCCTTTCAAACCTGGATATTTATAACGCGAATCGAAATATTGTGTGTTGTTGCTCACTTTCAGCCAGGGCGTCAGCTGCGCATTCACCTTGGTTCTTAATGTATAGGAATTGAACCTGTCTGTATTGATCCGCATAATCCCATCCTTCTGGAATGCAGAACCTGACAGGAAATAATTGACCTTATCCGTGCCGCCCGAAAGGCTGATATTATGCTGCATGGACGGCTCAACCTGCTTGAAAAGCGTTTTCCACCAATCGTAATTACCATAATAATTGTAAATGTCCTTTCCATTGACATTCTTCACCACTGTCCATGGACGTGCAGGATTCTCCGTTTTGTCGTAACGGCGCGCTTCCAGCTCGGCATAATCTTCTTCGGAATAACGCGTATAAGTATTTCCATTGGCGCGCTTGAATGCCTCGTCATTGATGCGGGTATGGTCGTAACCATTAGTCAGGAAGTTCGTACTCACTGTTGGCGTTGACCAGCCGAAGTTGTTGCTGTAACTCACACTCGTCTTCCCATTCTTCGCACTTTTTGTAGTAACCAAAATCACCCCGAATGCTCCCCGTGCACCATAAATGGCGGACGCGGCCGCATCCTTCAACACCGAAACCGACTCCACGTCATTAGGATTAATGCGGTTAATGTCACCCGGGATGCCGTCGACCAGAACCAGCGGGCCTCCGCCGTTGATCGAGGTTTCACCACGGACGTTCAAGTTTCCACCTTGTCCTGGCTGGCCTGTTCCGAATGTAATGTTCAGGTTGGGCACCATGCCTTGCAGGATTTGCGACATATTGTTCAATGGCCTGTTTTCCAGATCCCTCGATTGCACCTGGCTTACTGCGCCGGTGAGGTTTACGCGTTTCTGCGTTCCGTAACCTACCACAACCAGTTCTTCCAAAGCCTTGTTGTCGGCTGCCAGCGTGATATTCACTGTCGAACGGTTCCCTACCACGACTTCCTGGGAAGTATAACCCACAAAACTGAACACAAGCACAGATTCCACATTCGGCACCACGAGCTCAAAGTTTCCGTTTCCATCCGTCGTTGTCCCGGTGGAGCTTCCTTTGAGAACAACGCTTACGCCGGGCAGGGAGCCCTGGCCATCGGAAGAGGTTACCGTGCCTTTTACATTGATTTCAACCGGCAGGACATAATTTTGCAGCTTTTCTTCCAGATCCGGAATGTTGGATTCTTCCTTCGCGGCCTTTCCTCTTGCCAGCACGATCTGCCCGTTTATAACCCGGTAGTTAATGCCGCGGGAAACCAGCAGCTGGTCCAGGACTTTCGACAATTTTTGATTTTTTGCCTCGATACTTACATTTTCTTTGAGAGAAACCCGGCTGCTGTAGACAAATTTCGCATCCACTTTCTCCTGAATCTCATCCAATGCTTCTTTCAGCGAAACATTTTTAAGACTGATTGTCATATCCTTGCTCAGGATAGACTGGGCTGTACTTTCCTTTGCATAGCTGCTGCCTGCCAGTAAGGCTACAAAAAGCCATTGAAGCAATCCAATGCGCATAATCATTTGCCAGTTTACGGGCTTGTTACGTACTGTTTTTTGCATAATTTTGATTGTCTGATGGTTAAGCACTGTTGGGTAAAACATCCCTTAGTTTCGGTGGTACGAGGTTAAAAGGATGGAATTCTGGACCGGGGGTGGTGGTACACCTCCGGTTTTTTCATGGCGGAATAGATCGGTGGTTCATAGGCGGTTATTCACAAGGTGTTCCATTGAGTAAAATCGTGTTTCCTGAAATAGTATAGTTGGCTTCCAAGGTGGTGCAGAGCATTTCCAGGATTACCGTAAATGGCTGCGACTCGAAATTGGCGGTTACACTGCACGTGGCAGTGGCGGGATTGGACAAGCGAATGTTTACATTAAACCGTTTTTGGAGCTGCTCAATAACCTTATTCAACGGCGCTTCTTCGAAAACGACCGTTACCGGCTCGTATATTTCCTTGCGGGGTTGTATGGTTATTTGCCTCGCAGTCAGCCTTTTGGATTCAATTTCAAAGATGGCCTGCTGCTTTGGTTTCAGGACGAGCTGCTGTGGCTTTGTCTCGGTGCCCGGCGCGGTAACTTCCACGCTACCCGTCAGCACATCCACCTGAAACACCTTCTGAGCCGAAGCAGCTTTTACATTAAAGCTTGTCCCCAGCACCTTAATGACCATTTCCCCGCTCTGAATGAGGAAAGGCCGGGTTTTATCTTTTGTTATATCAAAAAAACCTTCCCCCGAAAATGTGACTATGCGCCGGTCTGCATCGAAGCGGGCGGGATAGGTTACCGAAGCTTCCGGGTGCATGATGATCGAGCTGCTATCCGGCAGCATATGCGTAACGATCCTCGATTCCGTATTGACAAACCGGACAATGTCCGATTTTTTCTTCTGCTGGATCTCTTCAATGATAGAAACCGGCTGTTCCTTCCGGATCGGGTAATTAAAATAAAGTCCCGCTGCAATGGCCACGGACGCCGCTATGCCCGAAATCCAGCGCCATGGGAAAGGCCGTGCCGGCGATTCGTCCAGAATATTAAGTTCACCTTTAATGCTTTCGAAAGTGTTTTCCCTGATGGAAGATTTTTCTGTTTCAGATAATTTTTCCAAATGGTCGGCATCTCCTTTGATGGCAGCATACCACGCCTCAACCTCTTCTTTTTCCTGATCATTGCATTGATCGAGGAGATATTTTTCTAATAAAACCGGGGAGATAAAGGGTGCCTTCATTGCTTAAAGTATGGTATCAAACTTCAAGTCGCACGCCGGAAAGCAAACCCTTAGGCGGGGTGTATATTTTTTTTTAATTAAAAAGGAAAAAGAGGATGCCGGAGATTATGTGGTCTTTCAAATGCGCCCTTAAAATCCGGATCGCTTTGGAAATGTGCTGCTCCACCGTCTTCTCGGCAATCGCAAGCCGGTCCCCGATCTGTTTGTTGGAAACGCCCTGCCTGCTCAGCACAAACACTTCCTGACATTTGGGTGACAGCAAATGCAGACCCTGTTCGTAGCGGGTTTGCAGGTCGGCTGTTAATGTATGCTGGTCGGCAAAGTCAACTGGATCTGCGTGCAGTGATTCCCAATGATCGTAATGTTGTTTTCGGGTAAATTCTTTGCGGTAAAAAGAAATGATCTGCTTCTTGGCGATAGCGAAAAGGAATGTGCGGCAGCAAAGGATCTGCTGCCCGTGACGCTTCTGCCAGATGTTTACGAATAATTCCTGCACAATTTCCTGCGCAGCGAACCGGTCGTTCACTTTGCTGTAAGCGTAATTGAAAAGCACATTAAAATAGCGGTTATATAGCTCGGCAAAAGCCAGCTCGTCGTCCTGCTCGCTGATCAGCGCAAGGATATTTTCATCGGAACAGGAAGTATAGATGGCGTTCATAACGAAGATTTCCTTTGAATTCCGGCTGCCCGGATTGGAATAGCTCACAAAATTCGGACAATATTTCCTTATTGAATCTTTTAACAGATTAAGTAATCTCGTTCTTTTATTTACTTTCTTAACAATAATATAAAATCGTCCGGACGGCAAATGTTTTTTGTAACCGCCGGTTCTTTAAATTGCCGACTATTTATCCCTACACAATTAAATGAATGAATAATTATCCGCAGGCTTCGCGCATTCTGCTGGCAATAGACTGTATTATTTTCGGGTTCGACGGGAAGGATATCAAGCTGTTGCTGATTAAAAGGAATTTTGAGCCTGAAAAGGGGAAATGGTCGCTGATGGGCGGCTTTCTCAATGCGGATGAAGACCTCTCGGATGGCGCAGCGCGCATCTTATACAATCTTACGGGGCTGAAAAACATCTACGTCGAGCAGCTAGAAACGTTCGGAAAGATCCACCGCGATCCGGCCGAAAGGACTGTTTCGGTTGTGTTTTTTGCACTCATCCAGATTGACGACCATGACGCCGACGCGGTTAAAAGCCATAATGCTTCCTGGATTACGCTGGAAAATCGTCCGGCGCTGATATTCGATCATGAGGATATGGTTTGCAAGGCCATCGAACATTTAAAATACAAAGCTGCACTGCATCCCATTGGTTTTGAGCTCTTACCGGAGCTTTTTACCATTCCCCAACTCCAAAAACTCTACGAAGCCATCTACAACATCCCGCTCGACAGGCGCAATTTCAGCCGCAAACTTTTGTCAACGGGATTACTGATCGACACCGGAAACAAAAACAGCAACAGCACGACTAAAAAGGCTACTTTGTACAAGCTGGACGAAGTGAGATATAAGGAGAAGTTTCATTCGTTCTGGAATTTTATGCCCGACAGCATGAAGCAGTCGTAGGGTAGGAGATTAGTTTGGGCGTCAATCAGTAATATTAATTGTGTCAAAATAACACCATAAACAAATTTATTTATATTTGTTACGTGATAAGTGAAATAATACGATCATGAG
The DNA here is from genome assembly GCF_021502625.1 of Dyadobacter sp. CY351. Classification (NCBI taxonomy): domain Bacteria; kingdom Pseudomonadati; phylum Bacteroidota; class Cytophagia; order Cytophagales; family Spirosomataceae; genus Dyadobacter; species Dyadobacter sp. CY351. The sequence goes on from NZ_JAKFFU010000007.1 coordinate 213,506, forward strand.
AGAAGGTTACGTCATAGGGATTGATTTTGGCACGGACTCCGTGCGGGCGCTGGTTGTGAACGCGCATACGGGCGATCAGGCCGGAACGGCGGTTCGGGAATACAGCCGTTGGAAGCAGGGAAAATACTGCGATCCAGCGTCGTCGCGGTTCAGACAGCATCCGCTGGATTACCTTGAAGCCATGGAGGCTGCTTTGCTGGAAGCACTGGACAAATTACCCGCAGATGCGCGGAACAATGTCCGGGGCATTTCTGTGGATACGACGGGTTCTACGCCTGTTGCTGTGGACCGGAACGGCACGCCTTTGTCGCTGCTCCCTGAGTTTGCCGATAATCCAAATGGCATGTTTATCCTCTGGAAAGATCACACGGCCAATGCCGAAGCGGAGGAAATCAACACATTGGCACACAGTCTAGAAACAGATTATACCAAATACGTCGGCGGGATTTATTCGTCGGAATGGTTTTGGGCCAAGATCCTGCGGACGCTGCGGGTAGACAGCGAAGTGCGTGACAAAGCGTTTTCGTGGGTGGAACATTGCGACTGGATCTCTGCCGAACTGACCGGTAACACAGACCCGCTGACATTGAAACGATCCAGGTGCGCAGCCGGACACAAGGCTCTATGGCACAGCGATTTCGACGGTTTGCCACCCAATGAGTTCCTGACCAAGCTTGATCCGCTTCTGGATGGCATCCGCGACCGGCTTTTCTCCCAGACACAAACTTCGGACGAAGCGATGGGCACCATTTCGCCAAAATGGGCAGCAAAATTGGGCATTCCTGCCGACACAGTCATTGGTGTAGGGGCATTTGATGCGCATATGGGCGCAGTAGGAGCATTAATCGAGCCTTATTCACTTTGTAAGGTGATCGGGACGTCGACTTGTGACATGCTGATCGCTCCGAACGAGGAAGTCGGACATTTATTGATCAAGGGCATTTGCGGCCAGGTCGACGGCTCCATTATTCCCGGTATGCTGGGTATGGAAGCGGGTCAATCTGCATTTGGTGACATTTATGCGTGGTTTTCCAAGTTGATCGTTGAGCCGGTGAGGACCTTGCTGGGCGAGGAAGCTGCGCAAAAATTGTCCAAAGAACTCATCCCGCATCTGGCCGAAAAAGCCGCAAAACTGCCAGTTACCGAAAACGACATTATCGCCATCGACTGGATGAACGGCCGCCGGACGCCCGATGCGAAACATACATTAAAAGGCGCTATACTGGGCTTGAACCTGGCCAGCGATCACGTCCGGATATTTAAAGCGCTGGTGGAAGCCACGGCTTACGGCTCCAAAAGCATCGTGGAACGGTTCAGGAAGGAAGGCGTTCCGATTCATGAAGTCATTGCGATTGGTGGTGTTGCCAAGAAATCGGCATTTGTGATGCAAACGCTGGCGGATGTGCTTAATATGCCTATCAAAGTCGCTGCTTCCGAGCAGGCCTGTGCGCTGGGCGCGGCAATGTTCGCCGCAGTTGCTTCGGGAATTCATAAGACCCTGCCGCAAGCACAGGAAGCCATGAACTCCGGCTTTGACGCTGTTTATACGCCCAGACCGGCGCAAACGGCTGTTTATCAATCATTATATCAAAAATACACGCAGTCTGGTGCATTCCTGGAAAACGATTTTCTGCGCAAATGGGAGCCGGCTCCCGAGAATATATTATCCGCTTCATTGTAAAATGTAACCCTTTCCACAATCATAATGGTTGATTTAAAACAATTTGAAATTTGGTTTATTACGGGCAGTCAGGATCTGTACGGCGCCGACACGCTCAGACAAGTCGCGGAACACGCCCAGATCATCAGCAAGCATTTTGACGAATCTGCTCAGATGCCGGTCAGGACGGTTTTCAAGCCTGTCGTGAAGTCATCGGAAGAGATTTTTAATATCATGCAGGACGCGAATGTGGCTAAAAACTGCATTGGTATAGTAGCCTGGATGCACACCTTTTCACCGGCAAAAATGTGGATCCGTGGTTTGCAGATCATGCAAAAACCATTGCTCCACCTGCATACGCAGTTTAACCGCGACATTCCCTGGGCGAACATTGATATGGATTTCATGAACCTGAACCAGTCGGCGCATGGCGACCGGGAATTTGGTTTCATGATGACGCGTATGCGCCTGAACCGGAAGGTGATCGTGGGACACTGGCAGGAGCAGCACATTATAGAAGATCTGGCAAAATGGACACGCGTGGCGGCTGCCCGGCACGATATGAAAGGAGCAAAATTTGTTCGTTTTGGCGACAATATGCGCGAAGTGGCAGTTACCGACGGTGATAAGGTTGCTGCTGAAATGACATTCGGATTTTCGGTAAACACGTCCGCTGTGGGCGACCTGGTTGCTGTTATAAATCAGGTTTCGGAACAGGAAGTCGGACTTTTGATTGATGAATATGAATCGCTTTATGATCTGGCGGACGGCATTCGTAAGGGAGACGGGAGGCATCAGGCGCTTTGGGATGCTGCCCGGATTGAACTGGGATTGAAATACTTTCTGGAAGACGGAAATTTCAAGGGTTATACCAACACATTCGAGGATTTGCACGGCATGAAGCAGCTTCCGGGCATAGGTTCTCAGCGCATGATGGCGGCGGGCTATGGTTATGCAGGCGAAGGTGACTGGAAAACGTCGGCCATGGTGCGGGCGCTCAAAGTAATGGGCAGCGGACTGGCAGGCGGAAACTCCTTCATGGAGGATTACACTTACCATTTCGACCCGGCTAATAACCTCGTGCTGGGATCACATATGCTGGAAATCTGCCCGAGCATTGCCTCCGGCAGACCGTCCTGTGAAATCCATCCCCTGGGCATCGGCGGGAAGGAAGATCCTGTCAGACTGGTTTTCAATGCTGCGGCAGGTCCTGCTATTAATGTTTCCCTGGTGGATATGGGCAACCGTTTCCGGATCCTGGTGAACGAAGTAGAAGCGGTGGAAGTGACCGAAGCACTTCCGAAACTTCCGGTTGCGAGGGTTTTATGGAAACCAGCCCCGGATATGGCCACGGGTTGTGCGGCATGGATCTACGCAGGCGGTGCACACCATACGGTTTACAGCCAGAACCTCACCACGGATCACATTGAAATGCTGGCCGAAATGACTGGCGTTGAGCTGGTTGTGATTGATAAGAACACGTCGCTCAGGCAGTTGAAAAATGAATTGAGATGGAGCGAGGCCTCGTATAGATAACATTGAAAAAGCATGTCTAAATACACTTATTTAAAAGAGCAGGTTTACGAGGCCAATATGGAGATTCCCCGGGAGAACCTGGCCATTGTTACGTTTGGTAATGTGAGCGGGATGGACCGGAATGCGGGCGTGATTGCTATTAAGCCCAGCGGCGTTCCTTATCACAAGCTCAAAGTCGAGGATATTGTTTTGCTGGATCTGGATAACCAGGTTGTGGAAGGCAATATGCGGCCATCTTCGGATACGAAAACACATACATTGCTTTATAAAAATTTCCCGTCCATTGGCGGCGTCTGCCACACGCATTCAACTTACGCCGTGGCGTGGGCGCAGGCCATCAGGGCGATTCCGAACCTGGGCACCACACACGCCGATCACTTAACTACGGCTGTACCTGTTACCGAAGTAATGTCGGATGAAATGATCCAGCGAGATTACGAATTGGAAACGGGTAATCAGATCCTGGATTTGTTCGGGGACGAAAAGTTGAATTATGAAGAAACGGAAATGGTCCTGGTGGCTTGCCACGGGCCGTTTACGTGGGGGAAAGATCCGGCTAAGGCCGTTTATAATTCCGTTGTGCTGGAAGAAATTGCAAAGATGGCTTACCTTACAATGCACATTAACCCCTCCGCTCAGACCATTAAGCAAGGCCTGATTGACAAGCATTATTTTCGCAAGCACGGAAAGGATGCTTACTACGGGCAGGGTTGCTGATCAGTTCTTATTTTCAGGGCGTTTGCTGGCAATGTTGCGCATTTGCTGCAACGCTTCCTGGCGCGACATGCGTTTTTCACTCGCTTTCGCTTCATTTATGGATTCCTTGGAAAAGCGACCTTTGAAAAGGTTAAAAAGAGCGAATAACATATTTGAATATTTGAAGGATGACTTTCCTATGAACGTTCACCAAACATAGAAAAGTTTGGGGTAAAAAAAAACTATCGGAAAGTGTTCCCGATAGTCGTATGATAGTTAAACGTTGAGTAAGAATGTCTTTTTTAGATAATAAGTCTCACGCACCTCTGCGCAACTTGCTTCCGGGGTTGAAATCATCCTGGATCCAGCGAACGAAATTGTTGGAATTGGTTTTATAAATTTCCATAGATAGCGGCTTAATGCCGCTATACTCAACCTCCTTAACGTACTCCGCGTGTAATTTTAAGATCTCAGACAGGGTTTTGCTATCAGTTTTCATTTAAAAAGGGATGTTAAAGATTACTATATGCCAAGATCCTGCTATAAAGCTGTTCCTCAACAGTGCGCAATTTTAAAAAAATTAAAAAAATTATATTAATAGTTTATATGTTCATATCATGTGGCATAATTTTCCCACTAATGGCAAATGTGTGGTTTAACCCGAAGAAAATTTGTTACATTATTGGACAAACTGGGAATTGTACTAGCTGGAAGCCTGCAAACGTAATTTTTATTCAGTCGTTGCGCATTATGCAGAACAATGTTAAAGTCCTATGCCTAAGCAACTTAGATTACTTCCTTCATTTGGGAGCGAGGACTTTCTAACAATCAAAGCAGGCGGAAACACGCCAAAATACAAAAATCAGATTTCTAGCTTTCGCTTCAAAGTTGAGATTTCCAATGGTTTGGGAAGGAGGTCGATGATATGCCGGCTCGCCTTTGCCTTGTCGATGTCACGGGTATCAATGGTGGAGGACAACATGAAGAGTTTAATCTTTTTATGGAGACTTTCCGGAAGATGGTCGAATTCGTCTATAAACTCAAACCCGTTCATGTCGGGCATTTGCAGGTCCAGCAGAATAATGCTTTCAGGAAGGCTATCTGCTTCACTGACAAGATGTTTGAGCGCATCGCGCGCGGAATTGAATGTCCTGACAGAGTCCGTAATGCCACTTTTCTTCAGTAACTTTTCGTATATAAACAGATCGAATGTGCTGTCGTCTATAAGGAAAAAGTGTAAAAGTGGCTTCATGTATTTCTTATTTATGGATAGAAGGGATGTTGACTTCGAAAATACTTCCTTCGCCAACTTTGGAAGAAACGCTAATCTCACCTCCGAGTTTAGCAATCGCTTCATGTACAATGTACAAACCTATGCCTGATCCACTGTTTGTTGCGCCTGCCCGGTAAAACATTTTGAAAATTTTGTCCTGATCCGAATCTTTGATGCCCGAGCCATTGTCCTCGATGGTGATCTTGGCTGAGCTCGGCGTGGACTTGATTTTCAGATGCACGAACTGGTTCTGCTTGTTCGTATCCTGGAATTTTATAGCATTGTTGATCAGGTTATTGAATATAATCCGGAGCTTCATTACATCCGACCGGAACACACCATCCTGCTCAATGTCAGTGGTCATTTTCAGGTTGCCGTATTCGGGCAGATATTGGATGGTGGCCTGCACTTCGGTTACGAGCTCTTCGAAACTGATGTCCGTAACGACTGGAACGCCTCTTGCATTTTTGTAGTAATCAATGATATTAATAATGAATGTATCCAGCTTTTTAACCGACTGCCGGATCAGTTCCAGATATTCGTTCTGGGATTTGATATCGTCTTCCAGCAGCGCCAGGTTCACGATCCCAAGCACGGACATCAACGGCGCGCGCAAGTCATGGGAAGCGCTGTAAACAAACTTATCGAGCTCTTCATTCGCCTTCTGCAACTCTTCATTCCGCTCTTTAAGATCTTCGCGCGTTTTATAAATGTCGTAGGCGTGCGAAATTGCATTCTCAACATAACCATAATCCCAGGGCTTGTCGATAAACCTGAACACTTCTCCCTTGTTAATGGCATCGATCGCCGCGCCAATATCAGTGTGGCCTGTGATGAGAATCCGGATTGGTTTAGGATATTTAGTCCTGATTTTCTCAAAAAACTGCACACCCGTCATAATGGGCATGCGCTGATCTGCGAGTATAATGCAGAAATCCTGTTTTTCAAGGATCAATTCCGCATCTATTACAGATGAGGCAATTGTGATATCGTACTGCTTCCGGAAAGAAGCCTTGAACGAATGAAGGTTATGCTCCTCATCGTCAATGTAAAGGATGGTTATTGGTTTTTCACTCATTGAAATCTTGGATAGGGCGTGCTTTCTGTTTTACGGGCAGGGTGATCAAAAACTCTGTTCCCTCGCCAACTTCGGTATTTACCTGGATATTTCCGCTGTGAACTTCAATTATTTTAAATACAATGGATAATCCGAGGCCTGTTCCGTCTCCCACCTGCTTGGTGGTAAAGAACGGCTCGAAAATTTTCGCGCGGACCGCGGGTGGCATACCGGGCCCGTTGTCCCGGATAGAAATAGAAATATTTTCCGGGTCCTGCAGCCATGACCTAACCCAGATTGTCGGCGTTTTTCCCTCTGTTTTCGCATTTAACAGTGCGTAAATGGAATTATTGAGGATATTCATAAACACCTGGTTCAGCTTGCCTGCGAAACATTCGATACTCGGGATATTCCCCAGCTCTTTTACCAAATGTATGGAATTACCCATTTGATAGTTTAAAATAATAAGGGTTGACTCGATGCCCTCATTAATGTTGACGACGTTGAGGTCGGATTCATCTACGCGGGAGAATATTTTTAACCCTTTTACAATCTCAACCGTCCTGCTGGCGCCATCTTCCATGCCTTTCAGCAAGGTGCCCAGCTCAGTTTTAATGTAGTCAAGATCCAGATCTTCTTTCAATCGCTCGATTTCTTTGATCTTAACCTGTAACTGATCAATTGAGTCAACGCCCTGGATGTCATTGTAGGAATCGAGGATTTCGAGGACGTCGTCAATGTCACGGCGGAGGGGCCTGATATTCGAGCTCACGAAGTTGATGGGATTGTTGATCTCATGGGCGATCCCTGCTGTAAGCTGACCCAGTGAAGCCATCTTTTCGGAATCCAGCAGCTGTGTCTGGGTGTCTTTCAGTTTATTGAGCGTCACATTTAGTTCTGTATTAGCGTGTTGCAACTCAGCAGTTCGCTCGTTGACACTCCTTTCCAGATTAATGTTTTGCTCCATAATGATCTTTTCATTTTCCAGCGACACGCGGAGGGCTTCTTCCTGTGATTCTTCCCTTTCCTTTTTAAATATATTAATCTTATCCGCCAGTGCAATAGATAGCAGTACAACTTCTGCAATAGAGCCGAACTGCATGGTGTAAGTTGTGAAAATATTATACGGCAGGATGTTAATATTTCGCAAAACAAGAAGGAACAGACCAAGCAGGAAAATACTCCAGGCCAATAAGAAAAGTTTGGCAGGACGATAATTTTCCTTTGAAAGTTTAAACCCTATTATAAAAAGCCCGATCGCCCCAACTCCTCCTGATACATCGACCGCGCGAAAGCTCAGTAATTCAAACCCAAGCAGGTTCAGTAAGCCTGTGGACGAATAAAGTGCGATGATCACATTCAGGATGAAGACCCCTGGCGGCCATTTTTCGGGAAGCTGGAGAAAGTTTTTCACGAAAAGCATGGCGAAGATTCCGGCAACACCCGAGAAGTAAATGGTTGCTACGGAGTTGAATTTTGGTGCAAATGGCCAGATATACTTAAACCCGTAACCCGACAATGCGGTTTGTGCCAATCCTACGAACAACACATAAAGCACATAAAAAAGGTAACTCTTGTCGCGGGTGGAGAAGTAAATGAAGACATTATAAAGCACCATTACTGCAATGATCCCTGCGAAAATGCCATTGATGGTTTCGCCGATCTGCGCGGCTTCGAAGAATGTTTCCTGGTCGCGCAGGATGAGCGGCAGGATCACCTGGTTATAGCCCTTCACCCGCAGATAATAGTTCTTTTGCTGGCCTGGCCTTATATCAAGCGCAAAAACAAGATTCTGGTGTTTGATCCGTCTTTCATTGAAGTCCGCATTTTCACGATTTGTTTCAACCTTGACCTTTGCGCCCTCAATCTCAAAAAGCTCACAGGTATGTATCAGCGGATGCGCGAGTTCCAGATATAGCAGCGAGCTGGCCGATTTGTTGGCGATGGAAAACCGGATCCAGAATGTGGACTGGCTCAGCCCCATATTAGGCGTGTCGTCCGTACTCTGAACGAAAGCGTTGGTTTTTAGGACCTGCTCAAAATTGCGCGCATTGGTGACATCTTCAAAAATTTCAACCTGCTTGCCAATGATTTGTGAGCCCTGGTAAAAATTCACCGGGATGCCGTAAACGAGCTTTGCGGAAAGTAGAAATGTGATTGCAAATAGGTGCTTTAAAAATTTCATAAAAATCCTAAATCTTCATATCAAGATCATAATGTAATGCAATTTCTCCCTTCGGGCCCTTTTCCACCGCAAACTGAACCGGATGCTTGCGCAGGTGCATGATGCGCTCGCGCTCTTCTTCATGCGCCTGGGGCAGATTGTCCAGGTCGTTGACGATAATGGCGGTGGCGATGAGGCCTTCTTTGGGATAATAAAATGTTCCGTTGTCCCCCAGGTCACGGATAATTTCAAACCCGATCCGCAGGCACTGGCGCAAGGTAGGCGGTGAGCACAATGCAAATAAATGGTCAACACCGATCTGCGAAGTAATCGCAACGCCGATCCTTCCCAGGAAAATGCTCCCGATGCCGTAACCCGCCACTTCTTTGGAATTGAAGAGGCCGCAGAACTCGGCGATCTTTTTTTCTTTCAGATTGTCTACATACCCGTAAATGCGCTCGTCCTTCTTGGCAATGGCATCTTCCATCGGCATTTTCATTTTCTCATTGCGGACCTGGATCCTCCCGCCGCCATAAATCTTTTCACCGTCCTCGGACTCAACAATGATCACATAAGTATTTTCATCATTCAGCCAGTCATGGCTTGCGGAAGTCACCTGCTTTACGCCATAGGCTTCCAGTACTTTTCGGTGCTCGTCAATGTACCTATAACAGGTTTCGATATCCTCAGTTGACTTGTACGCTTTAATTTTTGCTACCATCAAATTGCGTCGTTTACAATAAACAAGGTTTCATTCAATGGAAGGCGTGGTAATGGAATTGCTGGCATTTCCGGTTTGATGATCTTAAATAGAAAAACTGCTTTTGTGTTATTTTTTAAAGATATGATATTTTGAAACTCATTGCGTAAACCTTGTAATTTGTCTTTTTCCGTTACACTTAATCCGGCGCCCGAATCAAGCCGTTCAAACAAAAACAGGGGTGATAGCAATGGCTGGCCGCCCAGACCGAGTTGTTCAACGGTTATCCAAAGCTTTTGAGAAGCGACTCCTCCCACAAAGTACTGATCTGCTGCATCCGGCAATGTAATAATAGCCACACAGGAAGCATCTGCAACGCTGAATTGGATAGGTTCCGTTAAAGCATTTCCACCGCCAAATGCGCTCAGCGCAGCAGCGATTTTTTTGTCCTTAACGATCGATAACGCAGCCATATGCGCTGGCGTTGAGGCCAATGCCTGGATAGGAACACCGTCCCCTGCATTCGCATTTTCCGCGCCTGGCCACCGGATGTCGCGGTTGAAGTAGTCGTTATGACCTTCCGTATGAAGCATCATTATCCTGTCGCATGCTGCGACAACTTTTCCAAGTCCAGCGAGCTGTTCCTTTTCGGTAATGAGTTGAACATCAGCACCGGATACGCCCTCCACAGCCTTGTGCAGGGCATTCCTTTCTTCTTCGTGTAATGCATAAGACAAGGTTGAATTCCGGTGAATTGCGAAAGATTCCGCGGATTCTGCCAGCCTGTGTGTTTGATTTCCGGGCTGGGTGTCTTTTATAAATTGAATGCTGGCAACCAGCTCGTTCGAATCTGTAACAGGGGATTTTTGTACAATGGTCTGATAGCCAAGCTGACTGGCCTTCAGCAACGCATGCTCATAGGCAGCGCCCAGGGCGAGGTGCGCGGCCATGTTATTGATATTGGAAAAAGAATGCGAGCGGAATGTATCGTGAAATAAATGCAGCAGACCATTTCGGAAAACCCATTTCCAGGGCTGGTCATTTCCATTTGAATATGCTTGTGTTGCGGCGTTAACAATCTGCCCGATTTCATCCGCGTTCGGGACAGCGTCGGGCTGAGTCTGGGGTAGGGAATCAATGATGGCAAGAGCCCGATCCAGGTCGAATGACGTGTTCGGATTACTATAAACGGCGACCGTGGAAGTGTCTGGTTTGTTATTGATCAGGGTTTCGAGATCTACATAATATCTTCCTGAATCCGTAAATTGATCCAGCAGGATGCGCCTGCAAACGTCGGTTACAACGCCTCCGCCCAATGTTACCGCACTTGCAAGCTGCGGCCAGGTGGTGATCGTCTGCCCGATTTCCAGCAATGAAGCCCGCCCGCGGGTGGAAGTGTTCATGGCGTCAATAATGCGCATTACTAACGGAAAGCGGTCGGCGGGACTAATGTTCTTTAATTTTTCAGCAGGAATATCAGCCAGCATTCCGTGCAGAATAGGCCTGTCCGTCTCCCGGTCAAACCGTTCCACATCCAGCATTCCCCGGTCGCTCGTTTCCATTACAACCGGAATATGAAAGCTTTTGGCCATCTGCCGTGCGCTGATCTTTACTTCCAGGTCGTCACATTCGTCAACAAGAATGTCCAGCTTACCACCTTCGGTAAGAAATGACGTGATATTGTCTTCCGTAATTCCTTCCGTATAACATTCTATTTCCAGGTAGGGATCTATCTCCGCAATTTCCCTGGCCGTTACTATCGCTTTGTTGATGCCTATGTTGTGCAGACCGGTTTTTATCCGGTTCAGATTACTCAGCTCAATGGTATCAAAATCAGCAAGTTTTAATGTTCCGCAAATGCGTTCTGTGGCAACGCTGAGTGCAACCGCATGACCAACCGAAAGTCCGATGATACCAATTCTGCGTTCAGATAATGTTGCCTGTTCGTGCGGGGTGATCTTATAATGGTTTCTGCTGGTTCTTAATGTTACGAAGTCGTGCTTGTTGAGAATGTGCAGCAGCCGGTTGGACCAGGGATAATAGACCCACGAACCAAGCAGATCGGAATCTTTGCCCGAAATCCATTCGTCGTACTTTTCGTCAATTTCAGTACTTGTAAGCCTTTTCCTGGGATTTTGTATCTTAATCAGCTCCTTCATTTGGGAAGAAAACAGATCGAGGACGATTTTTTGTTGATAGTCCGAAAGGACTGCATTAAACTTTTGTTTGTCAGTGCTTTGTTCGTGAAAGATAAAAATCGGCTTATAGATCGTATTGTTTGCTGGATAGGGATACATTTTTAAGCTATTAGGAGGACGGTTCCCAGAAGAACTCACGTAAAATTTAAAATTCGACGAAATGTATTGATCTTCGTATAAAATCGCTGCCGCTGAAACTTTGTAACCGGGCAAGTGATCCTATGTCTATCAATAGTTACACAAATTGCTGAAATTATTTTTCTAAAACTATCACAGGTTGTATCCAGGACAAAATATTTGATTGGAAAGCGTCTAAATTCGTTGACAAGTAGTTGGTTACACAGAGGTAAAAAGTTAATTTGTAAAAACCACTTAGCGCTTTTATACTAATATAGAATTAATATTATAATATTATCAATTAGTTGAGCGTATCGGATCGAACTCAAATTTCAAACAACCTCCGAAAAAAGAAAGAATTACGTGATAATGGAAACCAAAGAAAAAATAAGCGTCCTGTATGTAGATGATGAGATCAACAACCTCAATTCATTCAAGGCTGCGTTTAGAAGAGATTTTAACATTCTGATCGCTACATCAGGGCGGGAAGGCTTGGAGCTGCTGAAACATAATGTGGTTCACGTGATCATTACGGATCAGCGCATGCCTGAAATGACCGGGGTGGACTTCCTGATAGAAGTGTTAAAGGATTACGCAGAGCCAGTCCGCATTCTGCTGACGGGCTATACGGACGTTTCGGCCGTGATTGATGCTGTGAATAAGGGCCACATTTATTACTATCTCAATAAGCCGTGGGACGAGGCCCAGCTGCGGATCATCATTAAAAATGCGCATGAGATTTTTTATCTGCGGGAGAAGAACAAGGAACTTATTGAAAAGCTGATCGAAGTGAATGGTCAGCTGGAATTCCTGCTCAGGCAAAACCTGCTTTCCTAGCAGGTTGCAACATTCATTTTCTTCTGAAACTGATGTTCCTTCTTGATAATTGTGCATGCCCGAACTGTTTCAACAGGTTCAGCACAACTGAAAATCCGGCCGTAATAAATATTGCCAGGAAAAGAATGACTGCAAATACGAGGTTGCCTATCGCTTTCAAAAATATGATAAAGTCCATCTGCTTATGTGTTTAGTGGGTGTTTGACGTTGATATGTTAAAATCATACCAGCATGAAAAAGCAGCCCTGAAACCCTATGACGTGTGCGTTGGTATCCTTTTTGCTTACTGTAATATAAAAAGTGAGCAAAAATTCATCAAACCGATTCGATCATGAAAAAGATATTGGCAGTAGGAGCAGTTTCAGGCGTTGTGTTGTATGTTTTCTTCAACAAATTTTTCAGACAGATGGAAGGAAATTTCGGCGCTGAAAAAAAACAGGACGAACTTACCGGGAATAACAAAACAGAAGGGTATTTTTACCACCAAAGCGAACTGGCCACGGATGGAACCGCAGGACAGCTGGCATCGAGCATGAATAACTAAAATGCCTGATTACCAGGCAAGTCAAGCATAAATACTCTACCTGGATAATGTGGCGGACAGTCTACCTACAATGCATTTTTTTACTTTTAGTTGGATTGTTCGCTGCATGCGAAGGGCCAAGTCCCTTCGAGCCCCCCATTAAAGAGCCCATTGGAGAACCCGGCGAAGAGCCGGAACCCATCGACACCAGCGGCGTTGACACTACGGGTCATTCGAATCCCGGCCCCGTCATTATTGATACATTAAAGCCCCGTAACAGCAATCGGTTTTTGGCATTGTCCAAAGGCTTCGGCACTGCCAACATTTACAGTGAATCGGAACTGGGCATTATCACCGGAACTTACAAGCAGGCGCCCGACTACAATGGGAGCATTGCGAACCTCAATTATTCTTTTATCGCCCCACAAAACGACACACTTAAATATCGCCCGTTTGTGATTTTCGTGCATGAAGGCGCATTTATTTATGGTGATCTCGGCAGCGAGATGGGGAAAGCGAGATCCATGGCCAGGAAAGGTTATGCAGCGGCTGCTATCAATTATCGTCTTGGGTTTGCAGGCGGAAGCGAAACAAATACTTGTGGCGGCAATAACAAGGAAGTGATCCAGGCCATTTACCGCGGCGTTCAGGATACGTATACTGCCTTACATTACTTTGCAGACAAGTCAAACGAGTTCGGAATAGATCCCGGCCAGATGATGCTAGCCGGAAGCAGCGCAGGTTCCATGATCATTTCCGCCCTGGTTTACATGGATGAGGCTGATTTTGAGGCTTTACAACCGGGAATTTCCAAGACGCTCGGACCATTGGACAATGCTAAGGGAGGCACCGAGTTTCGCGTACGCAGTTTGTTGACTTATATGGGTTACTCTGTCTTCAAGACAACTTATGTTAACAGAAACAATGCGAAGCCAACCGTGTTTTTCCAGGGAACCAGCGACAGTGTGCTGCCTTATATACAGGGCAATTTATTCTCATGCGGAAGATACTTCTGGATGCTGGGAGCAAAACCTGCTTCGGAGCGGCTGCATTCACTGAAAGTGCCTTATGACCTCAATTACCAGCCTGGAAAAGGCCATGTTCTGTCTTACTCACAGGAATATATCGCCAACCGTTACGCCGAATTCATGAAGCGGTTCTGGTCCGGAGACTTGCGGCAAACAACTGTCGAGGATATGAAAACCATTCAGGATATCAAGATTCCCTGAAATCCGTTATCGTTTTTTCATGAAGGGCAGGAATTGTTTCAGATAGCTGGACAATTTCAATTCAAAATATTGATAGGATAGGTAGGACGCCACCATAGTCAGGAACAGCGCCAGGAAAAACATGGAAGTGCCAGTGCTGTAAACCGGATACCCCAGGCTTTTGAAAAACTGACCTAAAATGACAACAATAGGCATATGTACAAGATAAACCGAAAACGACATATCGCCGATTTTGACAAGCCAGTCGGGAAAGTTAATCGGGCGGCGCGCATTATAGAAGATGAATGCGGTAAAAAGCAGACTGGATCCAAATCCCCATTGTGAAGGCCCCAAGCCACCAAAAAAGCCCGACCAGTATTGCCATAATGCAAGGGAAATGAAGAGAAACACAAGCCAGACCCTTGCAAACGCGGATGCGAGGATGGGAAACAGTTTTTCGTTCGTGTAAATGAGACCGATAATCACACCATATACAAAATTCCAGATAATAGGATTTGCGATCATGTTCAGGTATCCGTTCCCGAAGTCGGCAGTTCGCTGGGTTTCCAATGTGATGTAACCCAATGTAAGCGGAAGGATGACCAGTGTGATGATTACGATCACGAAGAACACATACCATCTGAACCGGGAGAAGAACATGGAGATGGCCACAAGCGCATAGAAGTAAATCTCGTAATTGAGCGTCCACCCAACCGGAAGAAATGCATATCCGTAAAATGGCGGATCGGTGTGCGTGACCGGGATGAAAAGTAAGCTCAGGATCACACTCTTCACAGCGCCCGGTTGCAGCCCGACTTTCATTTGAAATAAAAAGTAAAGAAGGGTAATGATCGCATAGGTGGGCCAGATCCGGATAAACCTGCGCGCCATGAATTTATAAACCGATAGCAGTGAAAATGTGGTGTGTTTGGTAATGTACACCATAATAAACCCGCTGATCACAAAGAACAAGGCAACGCCGGAAGGGCCTGAATTGAAAAAAAAGTCAAGTTCCTGCTTGAAGGGTTCACCTTTTCCGATGACGTCTTTAAGATGGTAAATGGTGACAGTTAGTGCCGCAGCCGCTCTCAGAACCTGTATACTGTTGATCTTGGACTCGAAGGGATTGCTGACCGGCTTTATCTCCTGATTCATTCTGTTAAGTAAAATTTTGCGGTTTGGGATCCGGCTGTAAAGTAAGTTAAAGTTTGCTTCATGTTGTAATTTGTAAGCAGCCGGGCGCGATTTTCCATGAAACAGTGCGTTTCAGGCCTTGTGGGCACAATTTTAGTTCATCGCTTGTAAACGTATACTGCAAAAAGTAATTGAATATGATGGATCAAGCGTTAACTGTTCAGGATCAGACAAGTATAGAAGCTCCGCTGAGCAAAGTGTGGGAAATATTGATAGCCCCGAAATACGTCAGGCAGTGGGATGAGCTTCCTTCGGATTTTGGCGATTATTACCTGGAACTTGGAAGGGTGATCGACTGGTCGGGCAGGTCGCGGCTCACCGTCACGGCGCACGAGCCTAATACGCTTCTGAAACTTTCGCTGTACGTAGAGAAGTGGGAGCAGTCGCCTGCTGCATATGACATTGCGTATACATACAGGCTCTCAGAAAATGAAAATGGCGTTTTGCTGCAAGTGGAAATTGGCGATTTTGCGGTGTTGGCAGACGGGCAGACTTACTATGACGCTTCTGTGGAGTTCGCAAAAACGGCATTGGAGAAAATCAAAAATCTGGCGGAAAACAGACTTTAATTCCGGGGGTGAGTATATTTGTAGTTATCACTGCCGAAAGTCATGCAACCGAACACCAAACTTTACTATGATACCAATGAAGTAGCCGAAATGGTTGGCTGCGAGCCATCTGCCCTGCGCTTTTGGGAAAAGAAATTTCCACAGCTGAACCCCAAACGGGACGCACGAAACAGGCGCAGATATACGGAGCGCGACATTGAGATTATTAAAAAGATCATGCACCAGCGCGACAAGCAGGGGCGTACGATCAAAGGCGCGCGTGAGCAGATGCGAAGAAAAGAGGAATCACAGCTGCTGATTCAGCGCTTAATGCGCGTCCGGAAGTTCCTCGTGGAGTTGCAGGAGACATTGTAACTTTCCGTTGTTTTAATTCATCCATACCTATGAAATATTTCCTTTTGCTGCTGCTTGGCAGTGCTTCTTTTTCATCCTATGCACAGAAATTTCAGGCGCCGGCCATCCGCAAGCACATTGAATTTCTTGCTTCGGACGACATGGAAGGAAGGGGAACGGGGAGTTTGGGCGAAATCCGGTCGGCGAACTACATTGCCACGATCTTCGGAGAACTGGGCCTGAAACCTGCCGGAACGGATGCCGGTTTCTTTCAGCCATTTCAGGTGAAATATGCCATTGAAGGCAACTTGCACCAGGTTACGGCCCGCAATGTTGCAGGATTTTTAGATAATGGAGCCAGGAAAACAATCGTTATCGGTGCGCATTACGATCATTTGGGAAAAGGTTTTCAGGGAAGTTCGCTCACAACGGATAGTCGCAACAAAATCCATAATGGTGCGGACGACAATGCATCGGGTACAACGGGCCTGCTTGAACTGGCAAGGCATTTTGCAAAAAACAACATTACTGAAAAGCATAATTACCTCTTTCTGGCATTTTCGGGAGAGGAGCTTGGGCTTATCGGGTCCAAGTATTTTACAGAAAATCCGACCATTCCGCTTGCGTCCGTTTCCTGCATGATCAATATGGATATGATCGGAAGGCTTAGCGATGAAAAAGGGATCATTGTCTCGGGTTGGGGAACAAGTCCGGTCTGGGGAAAGCTGATTCCTGATCTTGTCAAGGCGCAGAATCTGAAATATACGGTTGATTCCTCTGGCGTAGGCGCATCGGATCACACTTCATTTTATTTGAAAAATATTCCTGTTGTGCAGTTCTTTACAGGCGTTCATAGCGATTATCATAAGGTTAGCGATGACATTGAGCGCATTAATTTCGAAGGTGAGGCCAAAATCCTGAGCATTATTGCCGGCCTGCTGGAAAATATAGATAAAGAAACAACTGATCCACAATTTATAACAGCCGATAATCCGCATACAGGCAACAAAACATCTGATTTCAAGGTAACCCTGGGCGTGATGCCGGATTACAGCTATTCGGGCAAAGGCCTGAAAATCGACGGCGTTTCCAAAGCCCGTCCAGCCGAAAAAGCCGGGATACAGGCCGGTGACATCATTACAAAGCTTGCCGGTAAAGAGATAACATCCATTTACGATTACATGGATGTGCTCAGCGAGCATGAAAAGGGAGAAAAAGTAGAGGCAGAATTCTTACGCGGAGCCGAAACGAAAAAGGTTTCAATCACTTTCTAACTGATCATCGCCCCGCGTTTTCCCAGCTCAATAGCCTCCATCTGGCTGATTAATCCTTCATGTATATTGAACCGCAGCAGCGTGCGGAATTTGTGAAAACCCTCCCGCCCAGCCGCGCCGGGGTTAATGTAAAGCATATTGTTCAATGCTTTGTCGCGTATCACCCGCAGGATGTGCGAATGCCCGCACACGAAAATGTCAGGGGTTTGTGATTTCAGTTCCGGCATGACCATCGGGTTGTAACGCGGAGGCGCGCCGCCAATGTGCGTGATCCAGACCCGGAATCCTTCCAGCTCAAAATGCAGGTTTTCCACTGTCCTCGCCCGGATATCATTATTATCAATGTTCCCAAAGACGATGCGGCAGGGCTTGAACATTTCCAGTTGTTCAATGATCTTTACCGATCCGATATCTCCTGCATGCCATATCTCATCACAATTTTTAAAATGATCAAAAACCCGTTCGTCCAGATAGCCGTGTGTGTCTGATATTAAGCCAATTGTTTTCATTCTGTTTAAATAAAATATCGTTTTAACGCGAACATTCTCCGCATTTTGTAACCGCAAAATAAATTAATTTATTTTCTCGAAGATTAAAGTAACTTATATATAACCTTTTCATATATTGGGATCTCAAATCTTAATTAAAGTTAATTTTTTATTAACATCATATAAAACCGCTTTAAAACTAATTTATTAGTTTTAAAGTTGCAGCACTTTCTATATTATTGCGTATTGTAATTTATCAGTTACATACTTCGACTCATTTAACCGCCAGACCAGCCTTGAAAAAAATCCTACTTCTGTTCTTTTTATGTCTTCAAATCGGGCTTGTGCAAGCACAAACCGGAGGACGCTTCACGCTCAAAGGCGTAGTCACAGACACCTCTGGCGCAACCCTGCCCGAAGCTACAGTGATGCTGCTGCTTCCCAAAGATTCATCGCTGGTGAATTTCGGAAGAACCAACAAAGAAGGCGCATTTGAGTTGAAAAACCTGAAACGTGCGCAGTACATTTTCAAAGTTTCTTATGTAGGGTTTGTTCCTTATCAGGAAACAGTCAATCCCAAAGACGGCGATGTAACGGACCTGGGCAGGATGAAAATGAAAGTGTTGCAACAGGAACTCTACGAAATTGTCATCAAAACGGCCCGTGCGCCATTGAGTATCAGGGGCGATACAGTGGAGTTTGATGCCCGCGCGTTTAAAGTGCCGCCTGGATCGACGGTAGAAGATCTGCTGCGCAAGCTGCCGGGTATGCAGGTGGATGCCGACGGGAACATTAAAGCGCAGGGTGAAGAAGTGAAACGTGTAACCGTCGACGGTAAGCGCTTCTTCGGCGATGATCCTAAAATGGCGACGAAAAATCTGCCGGCCGAAGCCATTAATAAAGTCCAGGTTTTCAATGGTAAGACAGAGCAGTCCAAAGTAACCGGTGTGGACGATGGAAAACGGGAGAAAACGGTAAACCTCGAATTGAAAGACAGCCATAAAAAGGGCGGTTTCGGAAAAGCAATCGCCGGTGTGGGAACCGATAAGCGCCTGGAAGGAAAAGTGAGCTATAACCGCTTTAACGACAAGCAGCAGTTTGCGCTCCTTGGTTTCGGAAACAATACGAACCAATCGGGCATTGCCAGGAACGATTACCAGGATTTTAAGGGAAGCCAGTCATTCAACTGGGGCGATGACGGGGATTTCGGTTTCAACAGCGGCCGTTATTACGGAGGCGATGAGATCACGATTCAGCCCAACTGGGGCGGAGGTGGATCGGAAGGTTTTACGAAGAACTTTGCGGGCGGCGCCAACTATAATTATGACGACAAAAAGACAAAGCTTAGCACCAGCTATTTTTATAACCAGACAAAGGCAATTATGGATGTGGAGTCGCGCACGGAGAATTTCCTGACCAACGATTCTTACAGCTCGATCGCCAATTCCAAAACAATCGGATTTACAGGAAACCACCGTCCAAGCCTGCGTTTTGAAAAGAACATTGATTCGCTGAACACCATTATCCTGATCAGCAATTCACGGATCAACTCGGGGGACGACAGCTTTAACAGTTTTCAGCAGTCGTTCCTGAATGAGGGCAATGCTACCAACCAGTCAACCGTGCGGAATGTAAGCGAATACAGCTCTTTCGCGATGGCTAACCTGCTCATCTATCGCCATAAGTTCAAGAAAAAAGGACGGAACTTTGCGGCCAGCGTGGGTTATAACATCAACAATGGCGACGAGAACAAAAACCTTAGATCGGACAATGTTTTCTTCCAGGATTCGACGCGGAACAGCATTATCAACCAGCTGAATGAGACCGAAAGCACGCGCGGCAACTTTAAAGGCAGCCTGTCCTATATTGAGCCTTTTGCCAAGAAATTCTTTTGGGAGACATTCTACAATTACAGCATGCGGAAGGACAAAGTAGACCGCGATGTATTCAACGTTTCGGGCACCGAGCGCGAGGTTAACCCTTTCTTGACCCGTTTTTATTCCAACGATTTTACCTATAACCGCATCGGAACCAGCGTTCGTTACTCCAACAAAGGATTCAATGTCGCTGCCGGGCTTGCCGGTGTGCAGTTCGAGCTCAGAGGAAAATTTGCTGCGGACAAAGCTGCCGCCGATTTTATGCGGGTCAGTAAAAGCTATTTCACCTTTGTGCCTAATGTGTCAATTAATTATGACCTTAAAAACAACCGCTATATCTACGCGGAATATGGTTTGAATGTTCGCGAACCTTCCATTACCGACTTGCAGCCTATCATTGACAACAGCAATCCGCTGTTCATCACGGAAGGAAACCCAGACCTGATTCCATCGTCGTCACACAGCGTTTATGCGGGTTACAACATGTTCAATCCGGCTACATTCATGAATGTTTATATCGGTCTTTCCTACAATTATAATGTGAATCAGATCGTCTACAACCGCACGGTGAACGTCGAGAACCTGATCACAACTACAAAGCCAATCAACGTTTCAGGCGGTTACAGTTACGGTACTTATGGTGGATTCGGGTTTCCGTTGAAGAAGACAAAGGCTACGATGAACCTGAATGCGAGCGTCAATCTGAACAACAACATTACCTACATTAACAACGTTGAAAACGAAACCAATACAAACAGCTACAATTTCGGAACGCGCCTGGATCTGACGCCTAGCGATGCATTTACATTCTATGGAAATGCCAACTGGGGTTTCAGTAACTCGGAATATTCCATCAATACGAATCAGAACCAGAAGATATTCAATGCGACTTACGGCGCTGATGTGAATGCGAAAGGGCCGAGAGACATTTATTTCAATGCACGTTTCAATTACAGGATTTATAAAAATGACCAGTTTGGCTTTGATCAAAAACTGCCGATCCTCAACTTGTCTGTTTATAAGATTATCTTGAAAAGCAAAAAAGGCGAGATCCGGCTTACTGCCAATGACGTGTTCAAGAAAAACCTGGGGATCACCCAAAATGTCAACCAGAACTATTATACTGAACGAAAAGTGGCGACATTGTCCCGGTATTTCATGCTGAGCTTTACGTATAATATGCGCGGTGTAACGGCTTCTGTGAAACGCAACAACTTCTAAAAATCAGACTATCACCTATGAAATCAGTTAGCTTACTCATATTCATGTTGCTGGGATTTGCCGCAACGGCGCAAAAAACCTCGGGCGAAATCAGTTACGAACGCGTGAAAACCTGGTCACGGATCAATAACCGGATGACCTTTTTAAGCAAGGAAGAAAAGGAACGTGCGGCTACGACATGGGCAAACAATGATGAGCAGAAACAGGATTTTGTTCTGCTGTTCAATGAAAAACAAAGCTATTACAGCTATCCGGCCAAAGAAGACCTGTCCGAAGGCGGCTATTCCTGGCAGAAAGATGAGTACAAAATATACCGAGATTTTGAAAAGGAAAAGCGGACGGACATCATTGCTATGCTGGGCAAAACTTACATTCTCGAAGATTCCCTGAAAGTGCCCAAGTGGAAGGTCATGAATAAGATCAAGGAAATCGCTGGCTATATGTGCATGATGGCCGTGACCGAGGATACAACGAAAGGTCAGAAAATCACAGCCTGGTTTGCAGACAACATTCCCGTTTCCGCTGGTCCGGAGCTTTATTCTGGTTTGCCTGGCCTGATCCTTGAACTGGATATTAATGAAGGCGACGTAGTCATCACGGCCAAGGAAGTGAAAATGAGAGAGGTAAAAGACGAAGAAATGGCGCTTCCCAAGAAGATGAAAGGAAAAAAGCTGGATACACTAAAATATGAACAACTGGTTGCTGAGCATATTCGTGACAGCATGAAAGCGCATCGCAATCCATACTGGTCGATGCCATATTAGTTTTTAATTAGAATTATCCAAAAAGTGTAAAAAGGGAAGATTGTCTCAAACAATCTTCCCTTTTTTTGTACCTTTGCGACTTGAAACGGGCAGGGCCTGCTTTGGTTTGGCTCGATATTTTTAGAAAATTTCCTAACGTACCGATTTTTATACTTAACCACTGTTGATTTAATTAACCACCCTTTATTATGAAACAAACGATTTTGGCCGTTGCCATGCTTTTTATTCTTGGCTCCTGCGCGAGCAAGAAAAAGATGCTGTCTGCACAGAAACAAGCCAATGAAATCCAGATCCAACTTGACAAAGCGCGTGCTGATCTTAACGATTGCGACAGCAGAACTGCTGGATTAAATAATGATTTGAAGGCCAAAAATGATGAGCTTACCAGCAAAAATGCAAAATTGAAAGAGCTGGAAGAACAAGTTGAATTCCTGAAAAAGAACAACAATAATCTGCTTGACCGCATGTCTGATCTGTCGGTTATCAGCAAGGAAGGTTCGGAAAGCATTAAGAAATCACTTGCTATGATGGACGCACAAGGCATGCAGATCCGCGATCTGAATTCCAGCATCCAGAAAAAAGACTCGCTTAATATGGCGCTTGTCTTGAACCTGAAACGTTCATTGGCAGATGTTAGCGATGAAGATGTTCAGATCGAAGTGAAAAAAGGCGTTGTATACGTTTCGCTTTCAGACAAGATGTTGTTCAAATCGGGAAGCTCTGTTATCAATACACAAGCTGAGTCGGTGTTGAGCAAAGTTGCCAAGATCCTGAATGACTACAAAGAAATAGAAATCCTGATCGAGGGCCACACGGATAATGTGCCTATCGCAACAGATAAAGTGGCCGACAACTGGGATCTTAGCGTTTTGCGTGCTACGTCAGTTGCCCGTACGCTTCAAAAGAAATACGGTGTTGAGCCAGTTCGTATGATTGCTGGCGGCCGTGGCGAATATCTACCCAAAGTGGCAAATGATTCGGCACCTAACCGCAGCCTGAACCGTCGTACTGAAATTATCATTACGCCGAAATTGGATCAATTCTTCAACCTGTACACGCCTAACGCTGGCAAGTAACAGTTGAATTGCATTATTTTTAGAGCCCGTCCGGTACGACGGGCTCTTTTTTTATAAATTTCTGATTACTTTGAGCAATCAAAGAATCTTAAAACCAAACCTTCAAATGTCTGATACTGTACCAAGCAGGAACACAATTGAGGCGGCGCACAGGCTTATAGCGCCATACATTCACCACACGCCCGTTCTGACTTCCAGCTTCCTGAATGATCTGTGTAAAGCAGAGATTTTTTTCAAATGTGAAAACTTGCAGAAAATAGGTGCATTCAAGGCCAGGGGAGGGCTTAATGCCATTCTTTCGCTTTCCCGGGAACAGCTGAAAAACGGAGTGACCACGCATTCAAGTGGAAACCATGCCCAGGCGATAGCGTTTTCGGCGGCAAAAGTGGGGGCGAAGGCATACATTGTTATGCCCGACAATTCTCCTTTGGTGAAGATCAAAGCGGTGGAAGATTACGGTGGAGAAATTACTTTTTGTAAAAACACACCCGAAGAAAGAGAGCGCACGGTGCAGGAAATAACCAAGAAAACAGGCGCAACATTTATTCACCCATTCAACAACTACGAAGTGATAGCCGGGCAGGCCACCGCAGCGAAGGAACTGATGGAAGACAGCCGCGAAAAACTGGACCTTATTTTCGCCCCGGTTGGCGGTGGCGGTTTGCTGAGCGGAACTGCATTGGCAGCACATTACTTTTCCCCGGAAACCAAAGTTTACGCAGGCGAGCCCGAAGGCGCAGCGGACGCAGTACTTTCATTCAGAAGCGATAAGATCGAAAGAGCGCCTTATATTAAGACTATTGCGGACGGGTTGCTGACCTATCTGGGCGACAAAACATTCCCGATCATCAAGCAGCATGTTACCGATATTTTTACGGTATCCGATGAAGAGATCATTCAGTCGATGCGCTTTTTGTGGGAGCGGATGAAGCTCGTCGTGGAACCGTCAGGTGCGGTGCCGTTAGCTGCTTTCATTAAAAATAAGGATCAATTTGAAGGGAAAAAGGTAGGGATTATCCTGACCGGTGGAAATGTAGATCTTGGAAAATTGCCATTTTAGCTGCGTTCAGGCGCGACTTTTTGTAAGTCATTACAATTTAGTTGCGGTTAAATATGCGGTTAACACTTCATTGCCGTTATTAGTAGAAAATTGCCGCACTCCGGCTTATTAATTTAGATGTTATTTACTCTTAAAGTTAAAGTATGAAAAAGCTGATTTTTTGCTGCCTGGTCGTTTTAATGGGTTCTTGCAAAGATAAAGAAGACGATGTGGAACCAGAAGTTGATTATGCACCTGAATACGTTGGAAGTTACGGAACGCTGGTTGTAGACGGGCCTACTTCGGTTCAGAATGACTGGGTGATCACGGCAACCGGGAAAAATCAACTGGCGATCGTTTACACCAGAAATATCCACGTTGAAATTGCCGGCACCGAAGTAGATGTGGTTCAGGAATATAATCTGAAAGACGTAAAGACTACTAAGGATTCATTCACGATCAACGAAACAGTGGATGTAAAACAAGACAACGGAAAGCCGTTAAGGCATGTGGTAACGGGCATTGCGACAAGAGCGGCTGGCGCTTCGGGCGTGGCGCAGTTGAATACCAATATAAAATTGGCTGACCCGGATAACGGAAAAACTTCCTACGAAGGTTACCTGGAATTCAAAAAGAAATAACAAGAACTTGATAAATGAAAAAGCGGTTGGTGATCCCAATCGCTTTTTCCGTTTACAATGCACTATCTGCCGCAAATCCCGACAAAATCACAATACTGGCAAGTGCTCAGGTCAGGCGTTTTGCGGAATGGGACATCAGGGTCCAGCAGCACATTTAAAATATCCGTCAAAATCACTTCCGACTTTTCAATAAACTGTGCGGGAGCCAGTTCTTCTGTCAGGTCAAGCGGGTTTGAGATCAGGTTCTTAGGATCTCGGAAGGAGTAAAATCCTGACTTTACCGCGTAGTCGCCGAAAGCGTAATTTTTTCCTGCAATTTTCAGCCCCTGCTCATCCAGCATTTTGCGGTACATCAAATATTCATACATCCAAAGCTGCCGCACGTAACCCATTTTCCGGTCCGGATCATTGCGGATCACTTCTTCACAGCGCACCGGATCGGCCAGCTTTTGTTTTCCGGTCAGCTCGACGCTCCCGGTTTTGTAATCCATCACATATAATGTTCCGTCTTCGCTTTGTTCGATACGGTCGATTTTACCGCCGATGCGCACGGGTGTGTAGGCGCCTTGCAATATGAGCTGGATTTTCGTGCTTAATGGCTGTTCTGCCGCAAGGATTTCCCGCCGCGGCCGCTGCGACATCTGATGTTTCAGGAAAACAAGAATCTGATTTTCACCCACCTGATAATAGATCCGGTTAAGGCCCATATCCGTTACATAACCCTTGAATTTGTCATCAAATTCTTCCCTTAAAACAGCCTTGATCTGTTCCTCCGAAGGATCTGTTTTTTGAAGAAAAAATTCATTGTCCAGCCTTTCCAGAGCGGCATGCAGCCAGGTCCCGATCTTGTCCATGCCGAGCTCTTCCTCCACCTCTTCCTTCTCCTTCACGCCCACAATGTGTTTTAAATAAAACTGCATGGAACAGCGGATGAATTCATTTAAATGTGTCGGGAAAATGCCCTTACCAGCCAGATAGTTACGGATAACGACCAGCATGGCCTCGTCTTTATGCACAACCTCGTCCAGCTCGTCCTGCTTCCGGCTTTCCAGCACAACGGTTTTATTCTCGATCCGGATCAGCGGATTATACTGCGACAGCTCATATTCCACCTGCCTGATGAACCGGCTTTTTTCACCGCCGCCGGGCGCATCATTGGTGCTGGTATAAAGCATATGCACCTCTTTTGCACGCTGCAAAAGCCTGTAAAAATGATAAGACATGACCGCTTCCTGATGCTGGTGCGTAGGCAATCCAACCGCCTGTGCAGCGTCGTACGGAATGAGTGAGTTCTGCCTTTTTGCCTGCGGAATCATTCCTTCATTCACCGAAAGAATGATAATGCGCTCAAAATCAAGCGCACGGGTTTCGAGCATTCCCATGATTTGCAGATTGCTCACCGGCTCGCCGCTGAAAGGGATTTTGGTCTGGCGGATCAACTCAAACATAAACGAACGCAATGTCCGCAAAGTGATCAGCTCCGATTTTTCCTCGATCGTCTGTTCAAATTGTTTGAGCAGTGTATAAAAAAGATAGAGATATTCTGTTTCCAGCGCATTTTTGTAATCCTTATACACTTCCCGGAGCAGTTCAATCAGCTGGTAGAAAGTCTGGATAACCTGCCGGGAATTGTTTTTCTGCCAATGTGTGAACAGGATTTTGAACAGCGGATGGCTGTCACTCAGCGCCATCAGGTCCTCCGGGCTCAGAAACACCTGGTTGCCGCTGGTTATGGCCCAAAGTGTTTTCTGAATGATCGTTTGGCCGTCGCTGAGCGGTTTCAGCGCCACATATTCATAATGTCTGATAAAAGGGTGGTTAAGGACCTTATTGATCGATTTATGCCCGAATTTCGGGATGCGGATCAGCTGTCCTTTTTTATTTTTAAATTCAACAACATTCTGTTGAAGCTCAAAAATGCTGTCTATTAATGTATAAAGCAGCGAGTTACGCATGGAGAGGCCCATGGTAACATTCAGGTCGCTAACGTTTTCGTCCAGGGAATACAGCATGGGCGAAAGCAGGTTTTCATCCGCAAGCACAATGGCCGTTGGAATAGCGTCGCCCTGGGCATCCAGCTCCCGCATTTGCTTGTAAAGTTGTCCGGCAACCTTGGTCTGTAATGTTGCATTGGGCACGCCGTAAATGGTAATGTGCTTTTCCGACGACATTAAATGGTCCGTGGTCCAGTTCCAGGCGCCAAATGCGTTGCTTTTCTGATATTCCCTCAAACTCTTTCCCGCTTCAACGCCTGCATTTTCAGACATATAATAACGGTCCGTATCCCAAAGTACTTCCGCTTTCTTAGCCTTGATCAATGCGCTGACGATCACTTTTTCAGATTCTGTGAATGCATTGAAACCGGCAAAATAGAGTTTTTCAAAATCACTTTTTTCAACCAAAATCCCCTCGACATCTTCTGCCACCTCGCGGTAAGCCATCCCGCGGTATGCCTTGCCTTTGGCCAGCAAGCGGCTGCGAAATGAAATGTAAACCCTGTTTATATTTTCAAAAAGCGAAAAATATTGCTTTGTTCCGCCTTCCGTTTGAAGCGTTTTTCCGGCAGGCATGCTTTCCTGCCAGCGGGTGATCGCATGTGCTTCTGTCAGATAGTCAAACAGATAGGAAGTTTTTACAAGATACTGGTCAATGCGGTCGAGGTCATTGAGCAGCACAGAAGCCCAGCCCATGAAGCGATCAAATTGAACATCGGGATCGATCTCCTGGAAAGTTTCATAAAGATCAAACAGCAAATGAACCGGATCTTCAATTTCGAGCGTAGACATGCTTTCCACAAAGTCGTCCACGGCAACCACATTCGGGCTCATGATGGCTTCCGTCGTTTCCTTTGCCAGTTCCTGCATCAGAAAAAAGGCTGCCCGGCGCGTGGGCACAATGATATTTACCCTCTCCAGCGTTGCATGGTTACCAAGAATGTGTTTTGCAACAAGATTAAGAAAGGATTGCATGCGAATGTGTTCGTGAAAAATGTTAATGTATCCGGTCGCCCCGGGGCGTTATCGAGCGCATGATTTCGGCCTCCTGGTGTAATAACTCCTTCCAGCGTGCCCTTACTTCCTCCACCGGCAGATATTTTTCGGCAAGCTCAATGAATGTGCGGTAATGCCCGGCTTCCGAGATCATCAGCTCACGATAGAATTTTTGCAGCGACTCATCTTCCAGAGATTCCGATAAAAGTTTGAAGCGTTCGCAGCTGCGCGCTTCTATTAATCCGCTGATAAGCAGGCGGTCCAGCATAGCGCCTTCGTAGTCGCCCTTATTGCGCACCAGCTTCATGAGCTGGCCTACATATTCATCTTTCCGCTGACGTCCCAGCGGAATATTACGCTTTTTCAGCTCCTTCAAAACCCTTTGAAAATGGCCCCATTCTTCCGCGACAATGGGCGTCAGGGTTTCTACGAGTTCTGTTCGCTCGGGATAATGTACAATGATGGAAATGCAGGTAGAAGCGGCTTTTTGCTCGCAGTAGGCGTGGTCGATCAGGATTTCGTCCAGCTGCATGGCCGCGATGTCTGTCCAACGCGGATCGGTTGGCAGTTCAAGTCCCAGTGTGGTAAGCGATGCAGCCATAATGTTCAGGATTAACTAGTCAAATAACGGCCAGTTTACGCCGAAAGAAAAGGACCTGGCCAGCCCGAGATAGGAGGGAGCAATGTAATATCCTTTTGGAAAAAGACCGAAATTACCGCCCTGGTTCAGGTATTGCATTTTGAAAAACAGCCTCACGCGCTTGATGCGCACATTCGCGAAGCCATCCACAATCACATTTTGTCCCAGTCTGTAACTGTTCTGAATGTGGAATTGCTGCGTAATAGGCATGTAACTATCCGCCAGATAACCCGAGCGATAGCGGGCTGCCAGACCAAGCTGTATAAAAAGGACTTTGGCATACACAAAATCATAAGTAACCTCGCCACTGGCAAACAATGCAGGAATGCGGATCACATCCTTATTGTCGTTCAAAGTCAGGAAGCCCATTGTTGTGAAATTCCATTTGTTGAGATTGATTCCCGAATTAAAACCAACCCTGAGCAACCGGAAGCCCGAATTCAGCTGCTTCGGCAATGCTAATGTATCGTAGTAAATGTAATCATTCACCTGATGGATCTGAATCTCAGGAACGAAGGAAATCTTATCCGTTTTCAAGGGCAGGGACGCATAAATGGTCTGCACTTTGGTAGGGTCAAAATTGTTTCGCCAGTCAAAATGGTTGCTTAAATAACGTTGCACCAGGAGGTCTGGCGCCGTTTGAATGCTTTGAAAACCAGCCTTTCCCCAACGCGTGTTCAGTTCTCCTTTTAAGCGATATTCCACATTGGCTGCCAGGTTGAGGTCGGCCTCGGCAGTCAGATAATTAGCAGAGTCTTTTAAATAGTAACCCAGCCATGCGCCGATAATGTTGTCAAATTTTAAACCGGTCCGGTATGTGGCGTAAGTCTCGCCGATCTCGTTTCCCAGCTGCGTGGCCGCCCGCATGCCATAGAAGCGTTGGCGGATATAAGCCCGGTAATTGAAACCGGAATAAAAGCCTTTAATCCCGATTTTATTATCAAAAAGCTTGTAATAAATGTCCTGCCTGGTTTTTTCCAGATCGTATTTTGCAGCTGGGTAAACCTCCTTCTCCAACCCGCGCGTAATGTCGAGGTCAGTGTAACGGTCTATCACCGTGGAATAATCAGCTTGCTGAAATAGCTGGAACCCGTTGACGAGCCGATACTGCTGGTAAATGTGAAGTCCCTGTCTTCGCTCCCAGGAGTTGGCGTCATCGCTGATCCTGGCTGCACCGTCGTAGGAATATTTCTCCACGATGCTGTCCTCGCCAATATTTGGGATTACTCCTCCCTGTTCGCGCACTTTCTGATTCATGTGGCGGTAATGGGCGAGGATCAGGTATTTTTTATTTTTGGAAAAAAAGCTGGTATGTGCCAGAAGCGTCCAGTTTTGTCCCAGAAATGCACCCGAATTCAATGTATTTACAAATCCGTATTGCTTATTAGAAGTGAGCCTCCGGAAGCCAAGCCCGAAATTGAAACGGGAATGTACATTCTGTGTATAAGAAAAGCTTCCCAGCGAGGTTTTTCGAGCTCCGGAAATGAAATTAAGTTCCGTATGCTGCGATTTGGTGTCCATATACTGGACTTCCTCAGGCTTGATCGCATAAGCGTCGTAAGCTCTGAAACCTAGTTGCGTCCCAATGTCCTCGCGCGGGGCAAAAAGCAGGTTCCGGGTGGCAGTTACGGTGTTTCCAAGGTCGGTAAGCTTTCCCCACGACCGGTCCACCGGCGTCCAGCGGTGAAAATTCGTTAAGCTCGTATCTACCCGGTAACGTGTTGAATCCCGGTTATTTAGAATGTCATTTTCGAAGTAATGGTGCGTTGTGCTCGGGCCGTAGATGTTCTTGGTGCTGTCGTCGAGGATTACGCCGCCCGTCTGCGATCCGCCCGTGTTGCTTGTACTTCCCTGCTGTCCGCGGGCGCCGCCGCTGCCCGTATTACCTGGCATTTGCATGCCGCCCGGCATCCTTACCTGCGCCTGGATTGTTGGAGTAAAAAAAATGAAACTGCCTAAAACCCACAGTATTATATAAAAAGCAATTCTCATAGAAGCAACTATCGTTCTGCCTGAAAGAGGTGAGCGGTTTGTTTAAAAATCCATTCATGGAAGCGTCCGGTATCACTGCCGAAACTCACGGTAACAGGAATATAGGCAAACTTTCCTGCCACGCCCAACGCTTCAACCAGGGGTCTCAACTTAACCATATCCTTTTCGGTTGTTACCACAAAAGTATCGTTTTTTAAGTTCTTAATCAGTTCTTCCACGTCTGCGGAAGTGTAATTATGATGATCCCGGAAAACAACCTCATCTGTAACGTCAAACCGTGCCCGAAGATGTGCAGAGAATGGCAAAGGATTTGCAATGCCAGCCGCCATTTTAACTTTCTTTAACGATAATACGTCCCCGGCGTAACTTTCGGGTTGCCCGTACTCAATAAATGAAAAAAAGACGGGCGTTTCCGGGCGGCTGTATCTTTGAAGTTGCATGGTAATGTCTTTCCGTACATCATCTGCAAGCAGGGCAGGGGTTTTGGTCACGATGATGGCATCGGCCCTTCGCGCGCCGTTGCGGTTTTCACGGAGACGGCCGGCCGGAAAGGGAAGATCCTTATAAAACGGTCTCTGGAAATCATTTAAAAGCAGGTTGACATCCCGGGCAATGGCCCTGTGCTGAAACGCGTCGTCGAGGAGCAGCAGCTTTTTGTCAGGATCGGATACCGCAATGGTCTCAGCGCCTTTGAAGCGGTTTTCCGAAACAGCCACAGTAACATTGGGATAAAATTTCAAAAAATACTGCATAGGCTCATCACCGATCCCGGATGGGGTTGATGCGGGATCAGCTAAAAGAAAACCACGCGTTTTCCGACCGTAACCTCTGCTTAATATGGCTGTGGGGATTTTATTGGAAAATAACTTCGTGAGATATTCAGTTACAGGCGTTTTGCCCGTTCCGCCGACGGTGAGATTGCCGATGGAAATAACGAATTGGGAAGGCCTTCCGGAAGAGAATAACCGGTAATCGTAACACAGATTGCGGAGGTTGGTGATCAAACCATATACCCACGAAAACGGTGTCAATGCGATTTTTATCCAATTATGTTCTTTCATAACTGGTGCATAATTACGTATTTTTTGGCTAATATTGTGCCCCGAAAAACGCTGACACCTCAAAAACATGCCTTTAAAAATTGTGTATAAACCGTACACGCTGCATTTTCGCAATGAAGCGCGCACCTCCCGGGGGGTTCTTACACAAAAGACGTCGTGGCTGATCAAGATCACCGATTCTGAACAACCAGGCGTTGAAGGTTACGGCGAATGCGGCCCGCTGCCAGGACTGAGCGTCGACGACATGCCCGACTATGAGCAGCAACTGGCAGCCGTCTGTGATCTTTTTAACGACATGGATCTGGATGTTTTTCCTTTCAACCTCGGCATCATTCTCGATCAGGTTATTCCGCAACATTTGCCATCCGTTCGGTTTGGGATTGAAATGGCTTTGTTGGATATCATGAACGGCGGGGAAAGGGTTCAGTTCAAAAATGCCTTTTCGAGAGGTGAAAGCGGCATCCTCATGAACGGCTTGATCTGGATGGGTTCCTATGAAAATATGTCGGAGCAGGTCCAGGATAAATTGGCGCAGGGTTTTTCTACATTAAAAATGAAAGTCGGCGCGATCAACTTTGATCAGGAATGCCGCATCCTGGAATCTATCCGCAAGCGTTTTGATAAAGAGAACATTACATTAAGAGTGGACGCAAACGGCGCGTTCGAAGCGGATAACGTGGATGATAAGCTGAAAAGATTGGCTGAATTCGATCTGCATTCGATTGAACAGCCGGTGAAGCCGGGGCAACATCAGCTTATGCAGGAATTGTGCGTTTCATCGCCCATCCCCGTTGCGCTCGACGAAGAGCTGATCGGCATTTTCGATTATCGCGAGAAGTTCGCCATGCTTAAAAAGCTGATGCCTCCTTTCATCATTTTGAAACCCACATTATTAGGAGGCTTCCGGCACACAGCCGAGTGGATCGAAATAGCAAACCGCCTGAACATTGGCTGGTGGATCACATCGGCACTGGAATCCAACATTGGCCTCAGCGCGATCGCACAGTTCACAGCGTCCTATCAAAATCCGCTTCCGCAGGGTTTGGGAACGGGCCAGCTTTACACCAATAATTTCGAGTCGCCGCTGGTTGTTCAAAATGGTTACCTTACCTACGACAAATCAGGAAGCCCAGTTCAGCCCTTTTTTTAACGCCTCCAAAGTAGCAGCTTCCGGCGAGCCTGCTTCGGGCTCATGATTGTATTCCCAATTGGCTTGTGGCGGCAAGCTCATTAATATGGATTCCGTGCGCCCATTGGTTTCAAGGCCAAACTTCGTCCCGCGGTCCCAAACCAGATTGAACTCAACATACCGGCCCCGGCGCAGAAATTGCCATTGCTTTTGCGCTTCCGTAAATGGTTCGTCGCGGTGTTTCTGCATGAGCGTCGTGTAGATAGGCGCAAACGATCCGCCGACTTCCTTTACAAAAGCAAAAAGCTCCTCTTTCGACAACCCATTTCCATTTCCCGCATCGCCGGGTTTCAGATAGTCGAAGAAAATTCCTCCTATGCCACGGGTTTCATTTCTGTGCTGGATAAAAAAGTAATCGTCGGCCCAGGTTTTGAATTTGGGATAAAAATCAATGTGGTGCTTGTCGCAGGATTGTTTCAGATAATTGTGAAAAAAAGCTGCATCTGCTGCATTAATATAATGTGGTGTTAAATCAATGCCTCCGCCAAACCAGCAGGTGCCGTTGCTTAACTCGAAATAGCGCACATTCATATGTATAATAGGCACGTGCGGATTATACGGGTGCATGACGATCGAAACGCCGGTGGCCGTAAAGTGGAAATCGTCGTTGTCGCCCAGGTTCATTTGCTGACGTAGCCGTGGATGCACTTCGCCCTGCACTTTGGAAAAGTTAACGCCGCCCTTTTCCAGCACGCTGCCATGCTGGATCAGCCGCGTTCTGCCGCCGCCGCCGGAGTGGTGTTCCCACAAGTCTTCCTTGAATTTTCCTGTCCCATCCGTTTCTGCAATGGCACTGCAGATGCTGTCTTGTAATTCCTTAAAAAAACCTTCTATTTCGTCAACCTTCATACCTAACCGTTATCGTAGCGGGCAAAAATACGATAAAACTTAAAACGTCCCCAGGCGGATCCGCAAAACAGGCATGGTTTAGCATGAGAGCAATAAACGCTGTGTCGAAATAATTAGATTAAGTAAACTTTCAGCTGGAATAGTGATAAAAATGTAAACAAAAGGTGACTTAATACCGAAAAAATGCTTACAACGTCGTTTGAAAGATAATGTTGCTAATTCGCATGCGAATTTCTTGATATCTATGATTTTTTCTATAATTTGCCAGTAATAGCCTATTTTCCTCACAGACATTACTTTTTGCCCAGCCTGTTATGTGACAGTAGGTTACAAATACTTCTTTTTTTATTAATATTTAAACAAACCCGAACAGTTAATGAAAAAAAATCTCTACCTGACTTTCTTACTGTGTTTTTGTGTGCTGCACGTCTGGGCACAAAACCAGCTAAGCGGACGCATTACCGATGCCTCCGAAAATGTGCCATTACCCGGGGTAAGTGTTCTCTTAAAAGGAACAACAACGGGAACGACGACGGATGCTGACGGCCGTTTTACGCTTGCCACTCCCTCCAAAACAGGAACACTTGTTGTTTCCTACATCGGTTATTTCACCCAGGAAGTCGAGATCGGAAACAGGAGCTCGATTGACATTTCCATGAGCGCCGATGTGAAATCACTCACAGAAGTTGTTGTAACGGGTTATGCCGCACAGCGTAAAAAGGACATTACCGGGGCTGTGACGGTTATCAACACCAAGGAACTGACGGCTGTGCCTTCTGCAAGCGTTACGCAAATGTTGCAGGGACGTGCGGCCGGTGTGACGGTTGGAAATGACAACTCTCCCGGTGGTGGAACAATGGTCCGTATCCGCGGATTTGGGTCTATCAATAACAACAGCCCGCTATATGTAATTGATGGTGTTCCTACGCAGGGAACGCTTAACCAGCTGAACCCGAACGATATAGAATCCATGCAGGTGTTGAAAGATGCTTCTGCGGCTTCTATATATGGTGCCCGCGCAGCGAATGGCGTTGTGATCATCACGACCAAAAAAGGAAAACAAGGCGACCCCAGCATTACATTCGACTTCTACACGGGAACACAAAGACCTGGTAAGATGCTGGATTTGCTGAATACAAAAGAGTTAGGGCAGTATTTGTATCAGTCGGATCTGGGCGCTGGTAAAAACCCGTCTGCTACTTCGCCTTCTGTACAATATAAGTTTGATGAAAATGGCAACCAGACCATCGCGGATTACATTTATCCAAACGTGTACGGTGAATTGCCATCCAATTATACTTATACAAACGACATTGCTGACCCGGCGCTGGGTAAAACAGCGTTCAACATTACCAAGGCCAACAAAGAGGGAACAGACTGGCAGGACGTGATCTTCGATCCGGCACCAATTTCCAACTATCAGATCGGCGCTAGCGGTGGTTCAAAATCAGCTAAATATGCGATTTCTGCTAACCATTTCAAGCAGGACGGTATATTGAGATATACCAAATACAAAAGGTATTCGGTTCGGGCCAACACAGAGTTTACAAAAGGTAAAATTACTGTGGGAGAGAACCTTACATTCTCTTATGATGAAAGACAAGGAATCACAAACAATGACGAGGGTAACCCGATCATGTTTGCCATCCGCGTTCACCCGATTATTCCGGTTTTTGACATTACAGGCGGTCCTGCTGCATTAGGCGGAACAAACCTTTCGGCTTATAATGGATTTGCAGGAAGCCGCGGCAGTAACCTTGGTAATGCGCCAAACCCGCTGGCACGTCTGTATCGTGAACAGGACAACATTACAAGAGGCACGCACGTGTTCGGAAACATGTTTGCGCAGGTGGATATCTTGCCGGGACTGGTTGCACGTACAAGCTTCGGTTTGGAATACAACCAGACAAACCGTTCTGAATATTTCCACCGCGACATTGAAGCAGCGGAATCCAGAAATGCGAATAGCCTGAACGTGATCAACAACCTGGACCGCTCCATCACCTGGTTCAATACGTTGAATTATGCCAAGACATTTGGTGTGCACAACTTCAATTTCCTGGTGGGAACAGAAGCTGTTAAAACCTATTTCGCTGCATTCCAGGCAAGTAGAAGTGGTTTTGCATTTGACGATCTAGACTATCGTTACCTGGATGCAGGTTCGGCGTCTGGTTTGGCCAATGCAGGAGCGGGTGCTGAAAGAACTGCACTTTTCTCCCAGTTCGGAAAAATCAATTATGGTTTCAAAGAGCTTTTGCTGGCTGACTTTACATTGCGTCGCGATGGATCTTCCCGTTTCTCGGAAGCCAACCGCTATGGTATATTCCCTGCATTTTCTGTGGGTATGCGCTTGACAGAGCTGGAATTCATGAAGCCTACCAAGAAAGTGCTGGATGACCTTAAAATTCGTTTTGGATGGGGTAAAACAGGTAACCAGCTGATCCCGAACGTTTACAATGCTTACACATTGTACGCGCCGGATCCACAGAACAATGCTTACGATATCAACGGAACAGGAACTTCCATCGTAGGTGGATTTGACCTTGTGCAGTTTGGTAACAACAATGGTAAATGGGAAACCAATACTTCTACCAACATTGGTCTTGACGCCGTGTTGCTGAACGGTAAAATGGAATTTGTGCTCGACTTGTACAACCGTAAAACAACCGATATGTTAACGCAGATCGCCATTCCAAGAACAGCCGGAACAGGAACGATCCCGTATACCAACATTGGCGAGGTTAGCAACAAAGGTTTTGACATCGGTCTTAACTTCCGTGACAAAAAAGGAGATTTCTACTATGCAGCGGGTGTGAACTTTGGTCACTACAAAAACGAAGTGATTAAGCTGAACAATGACCCTAATGCAACGATCTTTGGTTTCTCAACGCGTCTGCCGGCCATGTCCGCTTCCAAAGCAGGCTACCCGATCGCTAGCTACTATGGTTATTTTGTGGATGGTGTAATCAAAGATCAGGCAGAAGCGGATGCAGCGCCTAAATTTGGTTCGTATACACGTGAGGGAACATTCAAATTCCGTGATGTGAATGGCGATGGTATCATTACTGCCGCCGACCGTACGATCATCGGCAGCCCGCACCCTGATTTCAACTATGGTGTTAACCTGAATGTTGGTTATAAAGCATTCGATTTGACGGTGTTCGGCCAGGGAGTTCAGGGTAATGAGATCTTCAACTATGTTAGATACTGGACGGATTTCAACGTTTTCCAGGGTAACAGATCAAAAGATATGCTTTACAATTCCTGGAAAAAACCAGGTGACGACGCCAAATTGCCACGCCTTAACTCAGGTGATGCAACCAGCCAGCAAGTTTCATCTTACTTCCTGGAAGACGGTTCTTATTTCCGTGTGAAAAATGTTCAGCTGACTTACACTTTGCCAGCCAAATTACTGAAAAGAGTGAAAATCGCTTCGGCGCAGGTTTATCTGCAAGGACAGAACATGTTCACATTTACTAAATACACAGGACTTGATCCGGACATTAACCTGAGAAGATCTGGTAACAACAACGAAGACAAGCACATGGGTGTGGATGAAGGTGCTTATCCGGTTTCTAAATCATATCTGGTGGGCTTGCGTTTTGGTTTCTAATCCTTTGACATTCACGAAATTTCATATTATTACAATGAAAAAAATAACCATATTAATCGTTCTGATTGGACTGAGCTTTTCCTGCTCTGACAGCTTTTTCGATCTTAAACCGCAGGGACGGGCTTCTGTGGAGCAACTCAGTAACAAGAACGGGGTAAATGCCTTATTAATTGGCGCTTACTCGCTTGTTGACGGTGTTGGTTCCGGTAATACGGGCCGTCAGTCTACCGTTTCTAACTATGTATTCGGTGGAATTGCCAGCGATGACGCGGTGAAAGGAACCGATGCAGGTGACCAGCCGGAACAGTCCTTCATTGAGCAGTACAACTGGCTTTCGGACAACACTTATTTCCTGGGCAAATGGTGGCACCAATATGACGGTGTTGGAAGATGTAACGAAGTAATCCAGATCGCTACCAGTGATTTGGTAAAGGATATGACGGAGGCTGAAATTACTCAGGTCGTTGCAGAAGCACGTTTTTTAAGAGGTTTCTACCATTTTGAGGCCAAGAAAATGTGGAACAAGATTCCATTTATCGACGAAACTGTATATGTGTCCGCGGATCCTAACTCAACCAAAGTCCCTAATACAGATGATGTTTGGCCTAAAATTGAGGCTGATTTCAAATTTGCAGCGGATAATTTGCCGGCAGTTCAGGCGCAAAAAGGAAGGGCAACACAATGGGCTGCTAAATCTTTCCTCGCAAAAACGCTTTTGTTCCAAAAGAAATGGGCGGAGGCAAAAACTTTGCTGGATGATGTGGTGAAAAACTCCGGTAAAAAACTGGTTCCAAACTATCACGACAATTACAGAACAACCGGAAACAACAACACAGAGTCTATTTTCGAAGTACAGTTTTCTGTAAACGACGGAACAAACGGTAACAATGGTAATGCAGGGGATAACCTGAACTGGCCGTATTCAGCAGGTGCACCGGGACGTGGCTGCTGCGGTTTTTACCAGGCTTCGCACAACCTTGTGAATGCATTTAAAACCGAAAATGGCTTGCCAATGATCGGCGCTGCTGCGGACGGCACTTTGGATACATACAACAAAGTGGATCTTCCAAATGATCAGGGAATCGTTTCTTCCGCTGCATTTACATTGGACAAAACAGTTCCCGTGGATCCACGTCTTGACTGGACAGTTGGCCGTCGTGGCGTTAACTTCCTCGATTGGGGCCCTATGCCGGGTTCTGCCTGGATCCGTGATCAGGTTTATGCGGGACCATTTACAGGTAAAAAATGGATGTATTATCTGTCTGAGGAAAACAGCACAACGCACTCCACAAGCAAGCGTAACGTGAACAACAACTTCCGCATGATCAAGCTTTCACACGTATTGTTGTGGCTGGCTGAATGTGAAGTTGAACTTGGAAACCTGGCCGCTGCGGAAGGTTATGTAAACCAAATCCGTCTGCGCGCAAAAACCGGTTCTGTTCAGGATGCATCGGTTACTTACAAAGTGGAGCCCTATCCGGCAGGAACATTCGCAGGCAAAGGTGCCGACTACGCCAGAAACGCAGTCCGCATGGAACAACGCCTCGAATTCGCGATGGAAGGACACCGCTTCTTTGACCTGGTTCGCTGGGGCATTGCAGCCAAAGTGCTGAACAAATATGCAGCCGAAGAAGCGCTTCCCGGAAAAGAGCCGTCTGGCCGCACATTCAGCAAAAGAGGCTATATGACAGGCAAAACTTTCACTGAAAAGAACAACTACTATCCGCTTCCACAGGATGAAATCCTGAACAGCCAGCTGGATGGTAAGCCTACATTAACGCAAAACCCAGGTTATTGAGATCTGTGCATAACAAACAAAAGGGAGGGCGACCATTTGGCCGCCCTCCCTTTTGTATTCAACATCCATCGGATTACTTAGTCATCAATTCTAAGAAATGTTCCGCTCAGGTTGAAGACAAGCTCTTTGTTATCCGACAAGCTCACTTCCTGCGTAGTCTTGTTTTTCTCCCAGTCGGTAATGTATTTGTCAGCATGGTTTTTCTGCACATATTCCAGGATTTTCAGCGGGATCACGCTATCCGGTAATTTTTCATTGGCATTGCCATCCACACTGAAACATTCTCCCTGCTTATCAAATTCCAGCTCAACCTGATTGTCCAGGATCACATCGAAGTTGGTGAGCAGCTCATCCCGGTCGCGCACCACGCGGGCAACTTTTGCATTTGGGAAGTGGGCCTCTATAAATTCTGAGGCTTGCGGCGGCAAGCTGGTTTCATCGACAACCTTCTCATTATCACAGCCAGTCACGGCCAAAAGGATTAGTACGAAGTAAATTGAGAGTGCTTTTTTCATGTAATTGGTGTTTAAATTAGAACATTACCTTTCCCTGTGACAATTCAAAAAAGTCATTCCCCTATGCGATCAGCTTATTTTTTGAAAACTTTAAAGCAGGATAGTTAGTAAACCGGAAGAAACTATTTTTGTGGACATTACTTGACACGTTTTCAAATGCTCCGAATTTTACTCTGCCTGCTGTTTTTTGCCCAAACCGGATTTGCTCAAAGTTTTACATCCACGATCCGTGGCACCGTCCAGGACGCTGACACGAAATCGCCGCTTGCAGGCGCAACCGTTTCCCTGATATCGCCACAAACCGGGACCATCACCGACGCCCAAGGTGCATTCCGATTTGATAACCTCCCGACTGGCCGCTATCAGCTTTCGGTTTCCTACGTAGGCTATGAAACTGTCCGGATCCCCGAACTGCTCTTGGAGTCGGGCAAGGAAAATGTGCAGCAGATTCGGCTCGCACCAGCCGGTAAACAATTGAACGAGGCCACCGTCACCGGCGCGCGGCCCGTTGCATTCAACAGCGTCCAGGAAATCACAATCGAGCAAACGCTAAGATATGCAGCCACTTACATGGATCCGGCCAGGGTCGCTACTTCATTTGCGGGGGTCGCAGCAGCCAATGATCAGGCGAATGGATTGGTAATAAGAGGAAACTCGCCCAACAGCATGCAATGGCGGCTCGAAGGTGTAGAGATCGTCAACCCAAACCATTTGTCAAACGCAGGCACATTCAGCGACCGGCCCACATCGACCGGCGGTGGTGTGAACATTCTGAGTACGCAGCTTTTGGGCACATCACAATTTCTTTCCGGTCCTTTTCCGGCCCAATACGGCAATGTCAATGGCGGCATCCTGGACATGCATTTGCGAAACGGGAATGATCAGAAAACTGAATTCACCGCCCAGGCCAGCTTACTAGGGCTTGATTTTGCAGCCGAAGGCCCATTTTCCAAGAAATCAAAAGCATCTTATCTCGTTAATTACCGCTACTCGTTCACAGGATTGCTTGGCGCGTTGGGGGTGAAGTTTGGCGGCGAGGACATCCGGTTCCAGGATTTATCGTTCCATGTTAATCTACCCACTGTGAAAGCCGGCACGTTCACAGTGTTTGGCATGGGCGGCGTAAGCAGCAATGATTTCAAATCCGAGGGCGACAGCACAACCTGGGAAACGCAAAAGGATGGCTATAACATCATTTATAAAAACAAAATGGGCGCAATTGGTGTCACCAATGACCTGCCGCTGGGTAGGAATGCATCGCTCAGGACAGTGGTTGCAGCTTCGGGCTTGCGCACGTCCCGGGACGCGGCGCCTGTTTTTGATACGCCATCCACACCAGCCGACGGCAATGGTGAAGATTTGATCAAGAAACGAATGGTTTCGGTCAGTTCTATTTTAAATGTCCGGTTCGGGACGCGAAGCCGAATGCGTGCCGGGGGTTATCTCACTTGGCAGAAAGACATTTTGACGCGCTATTACGGCGGGGTGGGCAGTTACATCGTCCAGCCTTTTGCATCCTGGAATTACCAGATCACCAGCAGCGTGACGACCGAAATTGGTCTGCATTCACTGATAAGCAAACTGGATTTGCCTTCATCAAAAACCAACATTTCTGTGGAACCGCGGGCTTCATTGAAATGGCAGGTTAACGAGAAGGAACAGTTCAATTTTTCCTACGGGCTTCACAGTCAGATGCAACAGCCGCAAACCTATCTGGCAGCCTATTCAACAACCGATTTTTGGGGGAATCCGAGTTTAACACCTTCAAAGTCACACCATTTCGTGGTAGGTTATCAAAGGAGTTTTGCTAAAAATGCGAGCTTAAAAGTAGAAGCATACTGGCAGGAACATTTCAACATTCCTATTGCAGTTTATGAAGAAGATCATTTTTCTGCGCTTAATCTTATTGAAAACGATGTCACAAAGCGGCTGGAAAATGATGGGACCGGTCGTAATTATGGCGTGGAGGTTTCATATCAAAAGTTGCTGACCGACAATTATTATATGTTGCTGTCTGGATCACTATACGACGCCACGTATGTAGCCAAAGATGGCTTGCGACGCGATAGCCGGTTCAATGGAAGGCACACATTCAGCTTCACGGGTGGCAAAGAGTTCAAATCCGGCAATCGGAGCACCTGGGGTGTAAATGCTAAAATTCTTTGGCTAGGCGGCTTGCGCGACACACCCATCAACCTCGCCGCGTCGCAGGAATTTCAGCAGACCGTATATTTGCAAAACGAAGATTTTTCGTATAAAATGAAAGATTACTTTCGTCCGGACCTGAGAATTTACTGGAAAAAGAGCAACGCAAAATACAGCCGCACCCTCGCCCTCGACCTCCAGAACGTCTCCGGCACCAAGAATCAGGCATTCAAATTCTACGACACATTAAAGAAAGAAATCATCACGCAAACTCAACTAGGCCTAATCCCTGTCCTAAGCTACCGATGGGAATTCTAGTTTATAATGACCAACGACAAACAACCATGACTTCTGAGTGACCAAACTTTTTTCCTATCTAAACCATTTACTTCCAGTCATTTGAAGAAAACCTCTTTAACCTGGCGAACTTTTGGGCTATAAAATGTGTAACTAGCAATGCAATTGAACTGTAACCTGGTTCTTTGGCGAAGTCAAACAAATGGGGGTGACTGGAATTGACAGCGGGTTGGAAGTCTGTGTGTAAGCATGTCGGGAGTTGAGATTACCTCCCGTAAATAATGGTCTCAAACAATAACTGGCGAATCTACTTACGCCATGGCAGCCTAATCCGGAGGATTTAGCTAATGCCAT
This sequence comes from Dyadobacter sp. CY351, assembly GCF_021502625.1. NCBI lineage: Bacteria > Pseudomonadati > Bacteroidota > Cytophagia > Cytophagales > Spirosomataceae > Dyadobacter > Dyadobacter sp. CY351. The sequence goes on from NZ_JAKFFU010000007.1 coordinate 255,394, forward strand.
CATCCCTCCAACCTACGTGCTGATGGTTGGGCTCCGGGGTGTCGCAAATCAGCGCTGGTTGAAATAGTGGTACGGAAATTCAACGAGACACCAGTATCTAAGGCTTTGACGCGGGTCGGCCGTGTACCTTGTCGAGCTCGAAAATTCAATCACGGATAAGCATGTAGAAGGCGCAGGGTTTCCCTGTTCTGGACCGGGGTTCGACTCCCCGCATCTCCACTGATTGAAAAATCAAATCTTACAAAAACCCGCAAAATCAATTTGCGGGTTTTTTGTTATCCGCAGATTTTGCAGCAAAACCCGAGGGAGGAATTAGGGGTTGAGAAAAATACGGGAAAGTAAGTATTTGAAAATAAGTTGATTAGAGATGGATTTCGACTCCCTCCATCTCCACTCCAACAAGTTTCTAAATCTGCATAGGCCCGTAAATCAAGATTTGCGGGCTTTCTGTTTTCCTGCTCGCTATCCAAATCTTTCAAAGTCTAACAATAGCAAAGGGACGAATTCGGGACTGAGTCCCATTATGATTGTTAGTCCCTTTTTGGTCCCTTGGATATACCTAATTGTTTGTCATTCAATAACATGTGCAGCAAATGAACATCTTGATTCAACAAAATGAGATATCTAATTTTAAAACAAAAAAAGATGGAATCAAGCATGACAATTCTGTTTTCGGTTAGGCAATCAAAGATCAATCGAAACAATCAACTGCCCGTTTACATGCGGGTAACAATTGGTGGAGCAAGGTTTGAAGTTGCAACAGGCAAATCTGTATCACCGGAAAAGTGGTTAGCAAGCTCAGGAAAAGCGAAGGGCGCAACAATAGAGGCTAAAGAAGTCAACGCATTTTTGGAAACCTTGGCAGGTAAAGCTTATGCCATTCAGCGGCAAATCATCAAGGAGGATCTATTGATGTGTATTGAAATTTTTAAGCGGAAGTGGCAGGGAGAAGATCAAAATATCATCGGGCTGTTGACCATATTTAAAGAACATAACGCCAAGGTCAAACAGTTGATCAATTTAGAATATGCGCACGCAACCTATATGCGATATCAGACCACGCTCAGGCACACCGAAGAGTTTATCACTTGGAACTACAAAACGAAGGACTTTGATGTCCGAAAACTCAATTTCAAATTTATATCGGATTTCGAGTTTTATTTAAAAGGTGTAAAAAAGGTTGGTCACAATGCTACAATGAAGTACTTGGCAAACCTAAAGAAGATAGTACTCATTTGCGTGAAAAATGACATCATAGCGAAAGACCCGTTTTTTGCATTTAAATTTGCAAAGCACGAAGTCGATCGAATTGCACTAACGGAGCATGAATTACGCACAGTTGCGAATAAAGTGTTTGAGATTCCACGTTTAGAACAAGTAAGAGACATCTTTCTCTTCTGCTGCTACACTGGCCTGGCGTATGCCGATGTCGCAAAACTTAGCAAAATGGATATAATAGAAGGTCGTTCAGGTGAAATGTGGATAAATATAAAGCGTCAAAAGACAGACTCTGCCTCCCGAATTCCACTTCTACCACCAGCTTTGAAGTTGCTAAAAAAGTACGAGAGCCAATTGGAGCGTTTAGACAAGCATCTGCTTCCGGTCCTCTCCAACCAAAAGATGAATGCTTATTTGAAAGAGATTGGAGATGTTTGTGGAATAGTTAAGCCAATTACTTTTCACCTAGCTAGACACACTTTTGCCACAACAGTTACGCTTTCAAATGGAGTTCCAATTGAAACGGTCTCAAGAATGCTTGGACATCGCAGCCTGAAAACGACCCAGCTATACGCGAAAGTCCTGGACAAAAAAGTCAGTGATGATATGCAACGATTGTCAGAGATTATAGGCGCAAAATTTTAGATCATATGTATGGTACCATTAATTAAAGTTTGACAAACAGACTCGGCAAAAGGGCAGCTAAACAAGTGGCCCTATTTCCTAATACTCTGAGAAGCCGCCAAAAGTTTGCGGCATAGTGGCGGCTTTTTCTATTGTTTGAGGTACTACAAGTTTTACCAGCGAACTCAGTGGGGCACTAATTTCGTTTCCTTTGGCTGTTAACGGCAACTGTTAAACAGGCTTTTTCTGTTGCCAAGCATATATTTTTAAATGAGCATGAGGAATATGAATAAAATCATTTCCACCTTCTCACATGTAGTATCTCTGGCTCACAACATCAATTATCTTAAAAAAAGACAAGTACAGTCATTTCTGTTAAGGAAAAAGCCAAACAAGGGCTTGCACAGGTGGTCGATCAGTACCATAGTAGCCGAGGGCAATCACCAACGCCGGATTAGATTACCAGGTTGAAAACGCTAAACTATTTGCTGGGGTGTTAATTGGACCTACTATCGATTAATGCAACAAGGCCGATTGCTGATTCGCAGCTCAAAAGCTAATAGAGATTGCCATGGCACTTACTAAGGAAGTGATGTGGGATTTGGAGGGAAGGAGAGTAAATGTGTTTTCAACGCAATATATAAATATTGTCGAGGATGTTCGTGTTCCGTCAGCGGCTAATAGCCTCAATTAGTGGGGGAGCTTGTCTTCCTTTTTTTATCACCAAAGCTGGCCGCCGTGGAAGCGAAGCTTCAATTAGCTTTTGATTCAACCAGCCAGACTTTACTTCCCTGCTTAGGATGGTATGATGGCAAGTATTTTATGTAGCCGAATATTTCGAGCTCTTTCAAGTGTTTATGATATGTCGACGGGCTTTTTGCTCGGGACATCTGCATGATCATCCGCCTAGTTACCTGAAAGGGACTTGATTGCCTGTTTTTATCCCAAAGCAGCACCAAGGCAAGGTAAGTCCCCACATGCCAGATCCTTACTCTTCGGTCAATAAGGATCCGGTTAAAGATTTTTGTTATTGATCTTTCCATCACTTTATTCGTTTTGTATCAGCTAGCACCAGTGATTGGATTTCCTGGAATGCATAATAAAATGATCCTCCTATATTGCTATGTTTTAACCTTCCGTTTATTCTCAGATTCTGATGCGTACCGGATGAGATGTTCAGCATCCTCCTTTTGCATTAGCGCTTCGAAGCGATTTCTTCGGAGCCTTATTCGAGCTGGCAAGAAACCGCTTTAAGTCTTCGAGCAGCTCCCGCCATAAGACTTGCAAAACTTCCTTAGTTATTACCTCAATATTTATCTTCCAAAAATTAATTGTCAGCCACTAAGTTTAGGCGGAGAAATTTTGGTCGTCTTGTTTTTCTTGAATGCCAGTTGCTGACAGATGTACCCGAGCCACTGAATTATAGGCCAAAGAAAGATTGCAGCACGGTAGCAACCACCAGAAAAATACAGCTTCCAAACCACGCCGCCGCGACCTTTCCGGTATCATTGTCCCCGGCATTCCATTTCTGGAAAACCTTCACTGCGCCTACCAGCCCCAGCACCGCGCCAATGGCATACATCAGCTGCGTGCCTGGCTCGAAGTAGCTCTGCGCCTGGCTGTCGGCTTCGGAGATGCCCGCCGCGCCGTCTTGCGCTTTGGCAATGGTTGCCATTACTGAGAGCAGCGCTGCTGCCCATACTTGTTTTGCCCTGCTTGATAGGGCTGTTTTCCCACATTTCATACGCCTCGTTGATTATTGTTTTAAACTTGTTTACTCTGTTTGTCTCCTTGCGGCTCCCAAGCCCGAAGGCCCGGGAGCGCAGGAGAGCGGGCTCATCATTAAACCTCCTTCCATAACTCCTCTAGCTCCACAGCACTGAGGTTGATGAAGCCATATTTTGCAGATTCCGAAGTGATCACATTGTTGATCGCCTCACGGAACGGCGTGCCTTTGACGGCAGAAAAATCTTTGATTGACATCTGGTTTAGAAAAACAAAGTCCCGCTTTTCGTACCCTTTTTGGTATGCTTCTTTGATGCTATTCCTGAGCTGCGAGCTGAGCTCTTCGACCTTGGCAAACAAGGCTTCATTTTGCCAGGGTTGCTTTTTCACTTCAACAGGCTCAGTGGTTTCTTCCGGCTGACTTGCCTGCGGTGGGCTAACCGGTGGGGGCTTTTCCGGCCGTTCCGAGAACCGGGATTTTGAATCGAGTAGTGCCCGGATATCCTGCCTGTAATACCGGATACCGATGATCACATAGTAGATCGCCACTGCGGCACCCACTGCCAGAAAGTAGCCTGTCCAGGATAAATGCGTTGCCATAACTCGTGTTGTTTTAAGGTTGCTGCTGCATTGATTACCTGACAAAACAACACTCAAAACCAAGGCTCTTCAAGTACAACTTTTTCTTGTACCCACGCCGCGACTACAGTACCCCAATGATTATCAATTGAATAGAAAAAGGAAATTGCCACAAGACTTGCCAAATTTTTGAAGACCGTCTAAATGCCCGAAAGAGTTTCATGTATCAATGATGCCCCAAAGTTAGGCACAGGGCCGCGGAGCGTAGTGGAAATTCCGGCATAAACGCATGGCTCACCCACATGCTTTCCTTTATTCCGTTGCTTCCACTACTTGCTTGCCCAGTGCTAGAATGAAGCGCCATAATTCATTCAATCACTTCAAAATCAAGGTAATTATGGAAAGCTTCGCGAATGTTTCAAACTTGTATCAGGTAGCAGAGATTGAGCTGATCTACAAAACCAATGTGCAAGCAAGCCAGCGTCCTAAAATAGAATCGTCCAGAGATGCATATAAGGTGCTGATGCAAACCTGGAATCCTGACAGGCTAGAATTTATTGAAGAGTTCAAGATACTGCTATTAAATAATGCCAGCCGAGTGCTAGGTATTTTTGAAGTTTCCAAAGGTGGGATTTCAGGTGCAAGTGCTGATGTAAGGATCGTTTTTGCAGCTGCTTTGAAAGCCAATGCAACAGGGATTATCCTGGCCCACAATCACCCTTCCGGACAGCTTGTGCCGAGTCATGCTGATAAGTATATTACTGAGAATATGAGAAAGGCTGGAGAATTACTGAATATCCGAGTGTTGGATCATTTGATCGTTACGGCGGAAGGGTTTTGTTCGTTTTCGGATGAGAGTCTTTTGTGAAATCACAAATCTTACTGTGGCATACCTTGACGGCAATGTCACAGTAAATACAACCGGAATCATCAAGGAATTTGGCTGGAATTTGAGAGTTTGCTATAGTCAAGAAACATAATACTAGCCTATCTAGGTCAACTATTCGTTGGCTGCGTTATAATTTGCGGTTCCTTTCCTGCCGGTTCTAGAAACGAGATTGCGAATTAAGTATGGTCTTGATATCCTGGCGGTATACCGGATGCCAATGATTACATAGTAGATCGCCACTGGGGCACTAACGCCAGAAAGTAGCCTGTCCAGGATAAATGCGTAACCATAACTCGTTTTGTTTTAAGGTTGCTGCAGCATTGATTACCTGACATAATAACAACCAAAACCAAGGTGCTTTAAGTAGATTTAATGATCTTCGACTTCTACTCAAAAAACCGCATATGAAAAATAATCGTGTAATTTTATCACTAGCGTGGGTCACTTTCGCTGTCGCCATGTTCATCAGTGGCTCGTTTAAATATGTTCTACTAGGTTTTTCAATAGCGGCCTTCCTGATTTTTATTCTCAAAATTGTTAACCGAGATAAAACCACATAACATAATGCCCTTAAATAGCGTAATCGATACTCACACATCCTCTCAGGAAATAGCGTGAGCTCAGCGAAGCAGTCCGCCTATTTTATCCAAATGGCTTTTTAAATTCAAGGGGGTACGAAAGATTATGCAGATATAATTTTTGGTTCGAGATGTTATCTACTGACTGAGTAGCCATTACAACCCAAATATTTCTTACAACTTTGCGAGGCGCTTGTTCAACTCTACCAGACCGGATTTCTGCAAGCAATCGGCCGACAATGCTAATAGTTCTTCCTTTGTCTCGTTTGAGGCGATTTCAATCAAGTCAGGATTACCCTCAACACCGGGAAAACTTAAGGCTCTTTTAATTGCCTGGGTCAGAAGCAAAACATTCCGCCTGCTAATCTTCAAATCGATCTTGATTTGATCATTCATTCCGGAGATACTCATGATGGTATCATACACACTTGTCAGCTCTTTTGCGTTCATCATTTTCTTGTTTTTAGTACAGTACAAAAATAATAATTGCCCCTGAAACGATCCTAAGGAGAATTTACCCAGGATAGGTAGCTGACATTTGTGTTCTTTAATTTCGCTCCACGAACAAAAACAGAAAGCAAAATGAGCGAAAGAGAGAGGGGAAGCCGCGGGCTGTTAACGTTGGCAGAAATTAGGGAAATAGACCTTATTGGTTATCTGTCAGAATTAGGATTTGAGCCAGTCAAAGTGCATAGTGCAGATCACTGGTATTTGTCCCCCTTGCGGGATGAACGGACTGCATCGTTTAAAGTCAATCGGAGACTTAATCGTTGGTATGATCGCGGAATCAGTCTTGGAGGGAATTTAATTGACTTCGCCACGATTTTTTACCAGTGCTCAGTTGGGGAAGTAATCAAGACTTTCTCCGATTACTGGTCCTTTCACAGGCCCAAGATTCTTTTACCTTCAACAGAGAAGGCTGCCGCGAATTGCCCCATACAAGTTTTGTATACCGGGCAGCTCACAAGTAAAACACTTTTGGACTACATAGTTTCAAGATCTGTTTCACCTGATATCGCCAGGCAATACTGCCGACAGGTTAACTACCAGATGGGAGACCGAAGGTATTTTGAAATTGGCTTGCTCAATAATTCTGGTGGTTATGAGCTACGGAATTCTTACTCGAAGTTGGCAAGCAGTCCGAAGGATATTACTACAATCAATGTCGGTGCTCTGACAGTCTCGATGTTTGAGGGCATGTTCGATTTTCTGTCCTACAAAACCTTGATGAGAAAGATGACTGAGCAACCCGAGAATTACGTCATCCTGAACTCCATCTCTCTTCGATCGCGCACGACCTTTTCTGGAAAGCCATTATAACATCGACCTATATTTTGATCGGGATACTGCAGGTGTTAGGAGCACTTCGACAGTAAAGGACATCAGTGAAAAATACAATGATGCCAGTGGAATGTATACTGGCTATAAGGATTTCAATGAGTGGTTGGCAAGTACATCATCGAGCCAAAAGAGTTGAATTATCAGAGGAGCCAAATTTGACGACTCCCAACTACAAAAAGTCTAGGTGGATTGCCTCTTACCCGCAATCGGCCAGATGTCAGGTTGTATCACAACCTAAGGATCTGGCCCGCCGGGCACTCCGGAGTCGTTAGCGGGATTGACCGAAAAATGAATGTCGAAATGTGAAAATGATAATGTGATGAATGAAGACAAACACAACCGAACCAAGTGGCTGCATGTCCGCTTAACGCCTGAGGAGTTTCAGCTGCTTCTTCGTAGAGTACAAAGGACAACATGCCGAAAGACGAGTGAGTATGCAAGAAAGATCCTGCTTTCTGAGCCCGTTGTGATTAACCATCGAGACCAGTCATTTGATGAAACGATGGTTGAGTTGACCCGTCTCAGACGCGAGCTAACAGCTGCCGGTAATAACCTAAATCAAGCCGTCAAACGGCTACATGCCTTGTCCCAAATCGCCGACTTTCGCAGTTGGTTGGATGCCAACGAAAATGACAAAAATCAGTTTCTCGAGCTGGTTAAAGAGATCAATATTTACATCAGTAAAGCTTCTAAGATATGGTTGCGATCATAAAGACAGGGGCTTCTATTCGAAGCACTTTTTACTACAACGAAAACAAGTTGAAGGAGGGTGTAGCCGAGTGCATCATGGCGGGAAATTACCCGGATGATGTGGCAAATCTGAATGAGCAAGAGCGGTTAAATATGCTCCTGAAACTGGCTGCCTTGAACACGAATGTTGTCCGAAACAGCGTTCACATCTCATTAAATTTTGACCCTTCCGAGCAACATTCCAAGGCGCTTTTGAAAGAAATTTCGCAGGCTTATATGGAGAAGATTGGCTTTGGTGATCAGCCATTCCTGGTGTATCAACATCACGATGCCGGGCATCCGCACATCCACATTGTGAGCGTAAAAGTAGCGCATGATGGAAGCCGGATTGAAACGCAGAATATCGGACGAAACCAATCGGAAAGGGCGAGGAAGGAAATCGAACAAGAGTTTCATCTGGTGAAGGCATCTAGTAAAAAACACCAGCAATCCGAACATTTAAAGCCCGCGATGGTTAGTGCAAACTATGGTAAGGTTGAGACCAAACGAGCAATATCGAATATTCTTGCAGGGGTTATCGACAAGTACAAATTCACTTCCATTCCTGAGCTAAACGCCGTCTTGAATCGCTACAATGTCGCGGCAGATCGCGGAAATGAAGAGTCCAGAACTTTCAAGAAAGGCGGGCTTCACTACCGGTTGTTAAACGCAAAAGGCGAACGGGTCGGTGTGCCAATTAAGGCTAGCGACTTTCACCAAAAACCGACATTAAATTACCTCCAAAACCGGTTTGAAATCAACGATCAACTTCGGCAAACAGACAAGCTAAGAGTCAAAAACGCAATTGATTTCACATTGTATGGAAAGACGAATGTGACACTTGATCGCCTCATTAATATTCTTGAACGAGATGGAATCGACACCGTTCTCTGGAAGAATGATACCGGACTGATCTATGGAATTACTTATGTCGATCACCGCTCGAAAGCAGTTTTTAACGGAAGTTCTCTCGGTAAAAATTATAGTGCAAAAGCCATCCAGGAACGCTGTGTGACTATCGATACCGCCATGGCTAACAGGCTATCTAATACACAGAAACAAGAGCATCCAATAACAGGTCATGGACAGTCAGCCACATCAAAAAGCTATTTGCTCGCAATTCCTGAGCAGAGTAATGAGGCAAGACTTGCCAATGGTGAGGATTCACTATTTGACCCTGTCAAACAAGATGGTTTTACACCAGCAGACCTTCGTGGAAACAAACGTAAAAAGAAAAAAGGGTTCTCTCAATCACTTTAAACCTGTTTATTATGGCATCGAACACCGGTGAAAACGACGTAAGCCTTCGCAAAATAATGATATGACCCGCTTGATCAGCATACTGGTCCTCGCATTACATTTTTACTATTTCTGTTATCAGGCATTCCAAAATTGGCACCTGACATCTTTAATTTCAGACCGGATTTTGGATAAGATTTTTGCCGCCGGGCTATTCTCTTCGTTCATTAAAACCAAGAGATTGTAGCACTCATTTAAAACGCGCCTGAGCTGGATCAACATCATTAATCCTTTTCGAGGAGTATTGGTGAGCGGATCTCCGGGATCTGGAAAGACATTTTTTGTCTTTCGGCATGTGATTGCTCAGCACATTGAAAAGGGTTTTTCGATGTTCGTGTATGACTTCGAATATAGTGATCTGACTTTGCTTGCGTACAATGCCTGGCTAAGGAATAAGGCCAATTATTCAATCGAGCCAGCTTTTTACACAATCAATTTTGATGACCTATCGCGTAGCCATAGATGCAATCCATTGAATCCTGAGAGTATGCTTGACATTACCGATGCAGTGGAGTCTGCACGCACTATTTTGATGGGACTAAACAGGGAATGGATCAAACGGCAAGGCGATTTTTTTGTTGAATCGTCTATCAACTTTATGACAGCGGTTATCTGGTTTTTGTGCCGGTATAGGGATGGTGAGTTCTGTTCGTTGCCGCACGTCATAGAGCTAATGCAATTAGATTATGACCGCTTTTTTACGATTCTACGCGCGGATAGTAAGATTGAAGTGCTGATAAATCCCTTCATTACCGCATACCAAAACGAAGCAATGCAACAGCTCGAAGGCCAGATCGGTTCTACAAAAATTGCGCTCGCTCGTCTTGCTTCGCCCCAGCTGTATTACGTATTATCAGGGAATGATTTTACTGTGGATATCAATCATCCCAATGCGCCAAAAATCGTCTGTATGGGTAATAATCCGCAGAAAATACAGATTTACGGGGCCGTCCTTTCCCTGTATTTTACCCGATTGGTTAAGCTAGTGAACCAACCAAACAAATTAAGAAGCAGCTTGATTTTTGACGAGTTTCCCACTATGTACCTGAAATATGGATACGCTTATAGCAACTGCCAGGTCCAACAAGGTCGCAACAACAATAGGTATTCAAGATCTTTCTACGCCACATCGCGCAGACACCTCGCATAGTAGTTTCAGGGTGAAAAGCTACTGGGTTGAGGAACGAGATAAATCCTTGCTGATTGCCATAATGATCAGACTGACTGAGCAAATCAAGGATTTATTATGGAGGCATTCTACCAGCGAGCTTGTGTCTACAAATTCCTATTGCGTCAGATCGGAGATGAATTTCGGAACTTCCGGCTCGCCTTTGAAAAATGCCCCTTTCTTACCTTTGGTAATTGCCCAGCGGTGGATCCAGGAGATACCTTTCTTTCCGATATATTGATCCTCCGTGAGGTAACAAGGATCTTCCAGCGCTTTTTGAAGCGTGACAAATTGATAGCCATCCTCTTTTAGTCTGGAAAGAAACAAGCCAAGGGCTTTGCTATTGAGCAGGTTGGCGTGTATTAGCAGAATGTGCGGAATCGGCCGGTCGAACAGTGAGTCGGCCTGTGATTCGTAGTAATGGACATAATCCATCATATAGTTGACATATGTCTTTGATATCGAATCGGCGAGAGGCTCGTTTCTGCTGCCAATCGCCTTGTCAAAGGCAGCAGCAAAAAGATATTCGTCATTATCGACCGTTACCGGTGCCTGAATGTATTTGTGTTTGGCGAGTATCATTTCCAGAGAATCTCGTTTCGCAGCCGTATTTCCTCTATGGAGATAAGGGTGCCGGAAATATTTGAGTTCAGCGCCTTCTCTATGGAGAAAACGTCGAAGCAGTGTATCGGCACCGAGCACATCCGCTTCATAGGCGCCTGCCGAAATATCGTTGATGCCTAAATGTCCAAAAGTATGGTTACCGAGTGAATGGCCAGCTTTGAGCCATTTCCTTAGCAAACCGTATTGGGCAGGAATAACTTTTCCGTCTTTGACAAGTTTCTCCCCGATGACATACCCCGTTGCCTGGACTTGGTATTGTTTCAAATGACTTAACAGCTGATCTGTCAATTCCGCTCTCAAGGCATCGGTATTCATGATCCTGCTAACAGTTGGCAAGTCGTCAATGGTGATGGCAATTTGTTTTTGAGCGAAGACTTGTTTTGCCGAAGATTGAAGAATAATTAGTAGCAGGAGTATAGGTAATTTCATGAGCTCAACTTTATTAATTAAAATTATCTTGGATATTTCTCTTGATATGCAAAGAAAAACGGTTTGGATTACCTCTGGTTTTGACTGATCTTCATTCAAATAACAAGGTGTGTTCACCCGATATCGCTGCATTCGTCTTGTCCGTTATTCCGGGCAAAGATCTGTCCTTTGAGAAATGCAACTATTCCTTGATGTGCATCCCAGGCAAAAACCCTAATATACTAACTTTTGTCTTTTGTGTCCAGAATGGCAATGTTGAGAAATAGGTAAATCATATTCAGGTAATCAAAAAATATGACAAACTTCCTTCGGTGTTTTTGCCAGGCTAAAACGTTTGTAAAGAAAGGGTGCTTGTTGCACCCTCTTTCTGACAGATACCTGTAGCCCTAGATTTCCGGATGGAAAATGTAGGTGATTTTGAAGACGACCAAGGGACCTTCAGCCTGGGATTCCATTCTCTATGCTTGATAGTCTGGTACAGTTACTTTCACCTTCCCACCACATTTTCTACCAATCGTCCGTATCTTGTGAATGTCAAAAGCGCATTCATACGGATTGAATTTAAATTCTTGAATATGAAATCCCATCCAACGAATAAAGTTGTGGAATATCTTGTAATCTTGTTTCTGACAACCTATGTTCTACCAGGTTACGCACAGGAAGGCTATCCTGTACCGCCATTTAATAAAAACCGGTTGTTCTATATTCAGCATAGCAAAAACCATAACACTTTCGTCTATGATGCATTTATTCAAGATGGCAACATCCAAGCAGACAAGCCTGTAAATGTCTATAAGATTGCCTACACCGAAAATGGAAAACGGACACCGCTCACCCTTATTCAAAGAAAGTTTGCGTTTGGAATAAAATCCAAGCGTTTGTCAGCTAATGTTTACGAGATGCAACTGGCAGCTTCCAAGAAAGTGACCTTCTACCTCAATTTGGTCAAATCTGGAATGCCCAAGGTTTATGTGACGGTCAACAATAGGAAGATGTTTTTAGATAGGATTTTTCTTAAAATCAAGGAGGGTACATCTGGTATCAAAGTGAAGCTCGATTATGCCCTTTTTTATGGTAAGGATTTCGATACCGGACAAAATATAATTGAAAGAACAGTTCCGAAAGAGTAGTGATATGGGATACTAAGTTCCCTTTTCTTCTCCTGAGCAAATTCTTACTTTCACGATATAAGGATTGTCGTTTCCAATTTAGGTTGATGATTAGTAAATTGACTGAAAGCTCCAGTAACTTACCGCCCCCAAAATTCGGTATTGAACACTTTAATTTATTTATGTTCACCGCTTAGATCACCAAAGTGTAATTTGTCAAGTCATCAATTTATTTGACATGCGTCTCCAAAGGCCTAACATCTATAATCTCGAAGCACTTGGAATTACCGTTGATTTCCCTTTCAACTTTTTCTGTTTTTGAGAGGCCTAAGAATGCAGCGCCCCAAGGATCTAAAAACGAAATCATTTTTTTCTTCGGGTCCACGCATTCCGGATGAACAATGCTGAATTCCCGTACGCTATTACTTGGCCACTCCCTGATTTTAATAGTAGAGTTTAACCGCACACAGTTTTCGGGTAAGAGATCATCTTCCACCACTATCGCTGACCGAAGCTCGCATGACAACAACTGAGAGCTCAGCGACTCATTTTCAGACAAATCTGCCATATACCGTTTTAGGATACGGAAATCGCTCTTTCCAAGTATGATGGGAGTTTTACCGTGCATTTCTTATATGTTAATTAGTGCTTTCAACATAACCTGGACACACCACCAGGTCTTGGTGATTGTCCACGTTTAATGGGGTATACTTAGGGAAAGGTAAAATTATGGCCGGTGTAGAAGGCTGTTTTGGATTTGTGACCAAAACCAATGAACAAAAATGCGCTCCTGACGTGAAACGCCTTCATGTGCCTTGGTTACACGGCTTAGGATAGACAAAAACCGTTTTTTTGCCGACTGGTTGATTTTGACTGGCGTATTGACACAAGTCTGCTGATCGTGTATACCACCTGTACCACCAAGCACAATTGCATTTTCAGCCAGAAAATTGGCATATACATCAAAATCAGCTTGCTGCCTGGTAGCAGGCGTACCCTTTTTGTCATGAACCCCTTTCTTTTGGAAGATATCTTCCATTTCTGCGAGTACCATCGCTACCGAAGCAGCGCCAATTTTTGAATAAGATATATGCATAATTTCGTCTGCTTGTTTATAAAGCTTTTTTGAAAACGTTTGTTGCTGGTTACGTCGGTTGTTTCTGCCTGTGATCTGGCAGTCGACCGGGCAGCAGGCGACTAACTTTCGCTGACTCGGAAATAATACTAGGATTGCCAGGGGTAATTCCCAGAAGCTAAAATTAAACTATAACCTCCGGCCGGCTGGACCGGAATTTAGCTTTAACTAACTGCCAAAATATCGGCAATACGGATAACGCAACGATTCCCAGCACTACTTTTTCAAAATTGTCCCTGACTAGGGGAATACTACCCAGAAAGTAGCCGGCAAAAGCAAGGCTCACAACCCATAGAATTGCCCCGACGATATTGAATTTAAAAAAGACCCTGTAATTCATTGCCGCAACACCACCTACAAATGGTGCCAAAGTCCTGACTATCGGCACAAACCGCGCTATTACAATTGTGGACGCTCCGTATTTTTCATAAAAACCTTGGGTATGAGCAAGATGTTCAGGCTTGATCATTCTCTTTCCAAAAAGGCGGATATGCTGGATCTTAGTTCCAAAACGGCGTCCGATCAGGTAGTTGCAACTATCGCCAAGTATGGCAGCCAGTAAAAGCAATGCAACAATAAGCCAGATGTTAAGCGAATCGGGGTATTTTGCAGCCATCATTCCTGCTGCAAACAGTAATGAATCGCCAGGGAGAAATGGCATAAATACAACCCCCGTTTCAATAAAAATGATCAGAAAAAGCACGGCATAAGTCCATGCGCCATACTGCTCAATGATGTGTCCCAAATGTGTGTCCAGGTGGAAAAAGACATCTAGGATTTGGTTGAAAAATTCCATTGTATGTGTTTTTTTATTTGATGGTTGTCATCAATATGCAAATGGTGATATACATAAGCATGATCGTAAATGCGTAGAACATTGCCGTTAACATTTCCTTATCCGGTCTGATTTTTTCGTTTTCCATGATCATTTCAGTTAGTCTATTAAATTAGAAGCCGGTTCCTTAACACGCACCTGCGAATTCAGGCGGACGCTGTCTTCTGGCAGCTCATCATTTTCGACGACGATGGCACAGTTTAACTCGTAGGATAGCGTCATTTCGTTCGGGTTGCTTGGGATGTTTTTTCCAAACTGTTTTAACATGCGAAAATCGTCTTCGCTAAGTATGACTGTGTTTTTTTATTTTTCATATGGATATATAGGTCTACGCCGTAGCCGCTGCCAGGTTCTTACCCTACAACGGCCTACGGCAACCGGGGCGTGACGGCCCGTGTTATATTAAGGAGCTGGCTGCGAGCTGATGGAAAACTTTTTCATCAAGCTTGTAGCGGTCATTTAATGTAAGACTGCTTCGCGCATTGAAAAGGGCGTGATTAACGGCATTGTACATCAGCCAGTAAGATGAATCCTGGTCAAAAAGCCGCTGCTCTAGTTTGAGCCGCTCATAAGCTTGCTTGGCCAGTTGAACGGGAATCGGCATTGTTTTTAGCAGTTTTTCATCCGCTCTGCCAAAGGATTTTTGTTGAAAATGCTCATATACAGTGGTCGTCAGGGTAGGGCTTTTGTAATCCTGGCCAGCCAGCAATTCATACAGCTGCTCCTGAAAGAGTTCAGGTGTTTGCCTGCTGTGGTGGATTTTTCGGTTGGTTGCATCTTTTTTTGCGATGGCACTGCTGTTGGGTCCCTGTTTTTTTTCTTTTCCCTGCCCACGTTCCTTCAACCACGATCGATATTTTGGGAGTTCGGAAAAGGAGTCCGCCCATCCCATTAGCCCATTCTGGCAAACTGCCCGGTACATGCTCGTGCCCGGAATCCCTGAACCATCAAGCATGGCCGTCAATGTTTTGCCTTGTACGCTAAATGGGGTTTTTCCATTATAACTATTCGTCAAAATCATGCTCCGCTGCAACTGCTCACCGCCAATGGAAAGCTGCTCAGGAAAAATTATATTAATGCTAAATTCACCCGTAGAAGTATATTTTATTTCCAGTTTATAGTCTGAAAAGAGCTTATCGACAACTTCTCTAATTAATACGTTCGGTATGATGGCATAGTCAGCGCTTTGAATGCCAAAAATCGTCTTAGTCCCGCGAAAAGGCTGCCCTACGATAAGTTGCTGCTTATCAGTGGCCATGATTTCATAGTCCGGCAATAAGTCTGCCAGCCACACCGGATGTACAGGGTAGCAGATTTCATCCCATGATGTAGTGAACTGCGGCTGAGCACTGAGATAAGTCATTTTTCTTGTTTTTTATTTTTACAGTTGTAAATTTACAAAAAATAGTATCGGAAAGAAAATATAAATGAAAAAATGTTTTGGCATGGCAAAATCAAATCCGTATATAACAGTCAGTTAACAGCATACTAGTCTCATATTGAAATTCTAAGCAACAAATACTCATGGAATTCGAAGTCATCGTTTCACTTTTGTCGCTGGTCGCTTGGAGGCGGTTTTAGGCATTGATAACGTGAGGGCTTTGGGCTGGAAATTCCGAAGGGCTATATTTACTTCTCTATGGCATTTTCCCTGCTGGTGGATGTATTCCAGATGCGCATGAACAAATCTAAAAGTGCGCCTGTAAAAACCCATGCACATTACCAGCAAGGTGAAGATCGGCTTCTACCCTAGTTTTTTAAAAAATATAAAAGGCACAAGCTTCTGCTAAATTGGCTCGTGCAAATAAACATTACAATACTCTTATGAAAAAAATACTTATCCCTATTGATTTCTCTGAAAATTCACAAAAGGCCCTGCAAGCTGCCAAAACAATTGCAAAAAAAACTGGCGCGGAATTAGCCATTATGCATACCTCCCAGTCTGAAAACACCGGCATTGCAATGCCGATGACCGAAGGTACGCTTGTGATGTTCAACGAATTGGAGAACTCATATAAGCAACAACTCGACGAGTATGTAGCTGGCGCTCAGTCAGAAGGTTATCAGGTAAAGGGTATTTGGGAGTCTAATGCAATTCAAACTGCGATATTGCGGCAGGCAACTAATATTAATGCCGATTTGATAGTTGTCGGCCGGACAGGGCAGGGGACATTCGTAGATAAACTGATCGGCAGTTCGTCAACCGGCGTTGCATTGGAGGCGTCTTGTCCTGTGTTGGTTGTTCCGCCCCAGGCAACGCTGAGTGGGTTTAAGAATATTATTTATGCGACGCAATTTGATCAACAGGAAACAGATATCTTACATCAGATAAAAGTGCTGACAAAGCAGCTTGGTGCCAAACTAAGCCTGGTTAAAATCAATTCATTCCACGAACCTGAGAGCCATGCAAATCAAGCGCGCATACTCAGAACCATTCAGGAGCTGGATATGGCAGACATGGACGTGGTCATTGTTGAGGATGTAAGTTTTATTGAAGGAATAAATAAATTTTGTTATCATCAAGGCGCTGATTTATTGATTGTTTCGAATCGTGAAAGACACTTTTTGCAGCAGTATTTGACGAATCCAAGTATGACTAAAAGGTTGGTTGTAGAAACGCATCTGCCTTTACTCGTATACCATATCAGATAAGTGACTTTCGTTTTCGAGTTGAAAGACTATTCAGCACAATTTATTTTTTAACCTTTTCGTATGAAAAAAATATTTCAGTGGAGTTACATTGCACCTGTTATTGCCTGGATTTTTTACCTTGTGCTGCCTATTGGTTCAGGCTTTCTGGTCAACTCGTTAGCCGTAGTTGCTTTGATTGCAGGTGTATTTTCAGCCGTGCACCATGCTGAGGTAGTCGCACACAAAGTGGGCGAACCTTATGGAACAATTATCCTTGCAGTAGCGGTAACGCTTTTGGAAGCTTCGATTATCGTATCACTCATGTTGACAGGAGGAGCCGGTGCTGATACTTATGCACGGGACACCCTATTTGCTGCCGTTATGCTTATATTAAATGGCATTCTGGGTATTAGTATGTTTTTTGGTGCATTGAAATTTAAGGAACAGAGTTTTGAAACGAAAAGCGTTACAATTGCATTAGTCAGCCTAGTGTCTATTTTAGTACTTACGCTGGTGTTGCCTAATTTTACCACCAGTATTGCCGGACCTTCCTACAGCACGCCTCAGCTAATCGCCATTGGCGTTTGCTGCCTGGTCATTTACGGGTCTTTTATATTTACGCAAACCGTCAGGCACCGTAAGTATTTTCTAACAGAAGTCTCAGGCCAGGAAAAAGATGTTTCTAGAAGCGAAGCCCTGATAAGCCTAGCTTTTTTAATGATATGTTTAGGCGTAGTTATTTTCCTGGCCAAAAACCTTTCTCCTGTAATTGAAAGCGGAATTGTTGCAGCCGGCTTACCCACGGCACTGGTGGGTGTGGCTATTGCAGCTGTTATTTTACTACCAGAAGGCATAGCTGCTATCCGTGCGGCAAGACGTGGCCAATATCAGACAAGCATCAATCTCGCATTAGGCTCAGCCTTAGCAAGTATAGGGCTAAGTATTCCTACTGTGGTCATTGTTTGTACAATAATGGATTTACCACTTATCCTCGGTCTGACCATGAAATCCATGGTCCTGCTAGTTCTTTCAATTTTCACGGTAATGCTATCGCTTAATAAGGGACAAACGAACAGCTTATATGCTATTGTGCTTT
Organism: Dyadobacter sp. CY351; assembly: GCF_021502625.1. NCBI lineage: Bacteria > Pseudomonadati > Bacteroidota > Cytophagia > Cytophagales > Spirosomataceae > Dyadobacter > Dyadobacter sp. CY351. Next base: position 273,403 of record NZ_JAKFFU010000007.1, read on the forward strand.
TGGTCAATCTGATGATGTATATCTTTACAATCGTATTTCCTTGAATACATATACAATTACTGACAAATCCCAACTTGTAATAGCAATAATGCCAAATCCTGGTTTAATAACACAACTTTAACTGTCGTGATAATCACTCTGTCAATAGAGGCCATGAGAATTATTTTGGTGACGACAGTGCCTGGTTTAGATACCAAACCTAGTCCATTCGAAAATTAATCTAGTGCCTTTTTTGCAAAAATGGAAATGATCATACCTGGAATTGCTAAAACGATTGCAAAATATGTCAAGCTCATGGGAGAATAACTTCCGAGCAATACACCTGCTGCGGAAGTTGCGATCATAATAGATAAATTAAACGCAGAAGATTGAACCGAAGTGGCAACGTCTTTTCCACTTTCTACCTGCCTGCTTACGGCTGCCTGCAGTAAGGTCACTAATGGACCAAAGGAAAGTCCCCATAAAAAGAATGCAACATGAGCTACTAATGTCTTTCTACCAAATAGCAATAGAACAAGCATAGAAAAAATTACGAGTGCAAACATCGCTGTGGTAAGCAGCCTCAAATGTTTGTCGATGTATTTTATGGCCAGCAATACTGAAATCAAAGACCCTGATCCAAAAAGTAGTAAGGCACTTTCTATTCCACCTAGCAATTCAATTTCATCAACAAGCCTGGTAATATATACATATACACCATAGTGGGCCATTACGCCAAGAAGGGTGAGCAGTAGGACTGTCAATACCGACGGAATTTTGAACAGGGAAAAAGGCGATGAACTTCTGGTAAGTTTCTCGCCGGGTGTAAATGGTAATGCAACAGCACATGTCACAGCAATGGCGATAATAATTATCCCAAGTGCGATAAATGCTGCCCGCCACCCGTATCGGTTGCCAATAAATGTTATAGACGGCATTCCTGCACTAATACCCAAGGTATTTCCAGCCATAATCACGGCAATCGCTTTTCCATGATGCTCATGGTTGACTAGGCGCATCCCGTAGGCCGCTATCATGGGCCACATCACGCCGGCACAAATACCGCCTATGATCCTTAGGATAATGATGATAGTATAATTGGCTAAAATGCCGACCATGATATTGGAAGCAGCAAATCCGGCGAGCAAAATCAATATCAAGATTTTGCGGTTAAATTTCAGGGTTACCGCAACAAGTGGGATGGCAAAGATAGCGGACGCAATTGCGTAGTAGCCTACCAGATTACCTCCTTGTAGCTCACTGATATTTAAATCGGAATTTATTTGCGGCATCACACCGGATGGCATTAACTCAGAAAGAATCCCGACAAATGTTACAGACGACATCAAAATCATGATCAGCCAGGGAAACGCATTTGTACTTCCGGCTATCGTTTGTTGATTGCTCAATGTAGATTCTTTTTTGTAGTTACTTAAAATTATGGTTTTTGCGTCATTCTTTCAATCTGGCATATTCAGATTTTGATAATTATTGATATTGTTGGTGCATTAATGAGGAGAATTTAGCTTTGTAAAGATTATATCCTTACATATTAACTAATTGTTTATGCGAATCTGGTAGCTTATGTATGAGGTGTTTTTCAGCAAATTCAACGAGAAGGTACAACTGAGCGAATCAGAAGAATATGCCATGAAACAATTTCTGACGCCGAAAAAACTGCGGAAGCGTCAATACCTGCTACAGGAAGGAGATATCTGCAAGACTGTAGCATTTATAGAAAAGGGAGCTATGCGCAGTTACATTGTGGATTCTAATGGACAAGAGCACATTTTTTCATTTGCGCTGGAAGGATGGGCGATCGGCGATCTATCCAGTTTCCTGACTGAGCAGATCTCAACGCAGAATATAGATGCCCTCGAAGACTGCGAGCTAGTTTTGATCAGTAAGTCTGCACATGACCAGATGCTGATTTCGGTGCCCAAGTACGCAACATTTTTCAGGATATTAATGACCGAGGCCTACATTGCACTCCAGAAAAGAACGCTGAGCATTATCAGTATGTCTCTGGATGATCGATATAAATCTTTTATTGACCAATACCCTGACATTGTCCAGCGTGTCCCCCAACATATGATTGCCTCTCACATGGGACTTTCCCCCGAAACATTGAGTAGGATCCGCAGCAGGATCGGTAAAAGTCAATAGCTTCCCTTTGCTTTCCCCTGACGGCTTATCTTGACCAAAATCAATGGAATTTCTTGATCAGAGTCATCGTCCCGAGTAGGCCCATTGGGGTAATTTTGTGTATCAAAAGTGAAACAAAATGAACACGAAACAGACCATTGCGATCATAGGTGCCACCGGGAATGTGGGCACCTTCATTTCCAAAAGCCTGTCAAAAGGCAACTATCGTTTACTGCTGCTAGGTAATCATCCAGATAAACTGGAAGCTTTATATGAGGAGATTAGAAACGCGAGTCCTGAGGCTGATATCGAAATTTACGGATGTCCGACAGAGGCATCCTGGGAGGCCGACATCATTATCCTGGCCGTTCCTTATGGATCTCAACAGGAAATTACGGAGAAAATCCGGGAAGTTGCCAATCAGAAGATGGTCATAAGCATTGCTAACCCGTTAAACGAATCCTATGACAGTTTTGCGACCGTCTCTGGTACGCGTGCCGCAGAAGAACTGCAAAAATTGCTGCCCAATTCGAAAGTTGTCAAAGCCTTCAATATAGTATTTGCGGCTGCCTTTGCCAAGCCTATCCTTGTAGGCATGAAGGCCGTTTCATTCATTGCCTGAATGATCAAGAGACTTTCCAAACTGTGATTGAGCTTATCGAAACTGCCGGTTTCAGCCCTGTTGTAGCAGGCGAGCTTGGCGTAAGCCGAACATTATTAAGGATGTCCTCACTGTTGACCCAACTCAATATGAAATACAATTATAACTGGCTGTCCGGGTGAAAAATCCTACATCACCAGGCAGAAATATCATCAGCAATGATCAAAAGAAAGCAATTCATAAAAACTGCCGTTACAGGCGCAATTGGTATGACAACATTAGCAGCATTCAAACATTTTACAAATGAGCTTCCAGACCAGCAGCGACCGATGCCGGTCCTGTTTATAGGCCACGGCTCACCGATGAACGGCATTGAAGACACTGCGTTTAGCAGAAGGTGGATACAAATGGCCAAAGAAATCCCTACGCCAGCTGCCGTGCTGGTGGTATCGGCGCACTGGTTTACGAACGGCACCAAGATTACAGCAATGGATTTTCCTCAAACAATTCATGATTTTGGAGGATTTCCGCCGGCACTTTTTGCCGTACAATATCCTGCGCCGGGCAATCCAGCACTAGCCAAAGAAGCTGCCGGGCTCATTCGTTCCGCAAAAGTGGAGCTTAATCATGACTGGGGACTTGACCACGGCACCTGGACGGTGGTAAGACATATGTATCCGGAGGCTAAAATTCCAGTGCTTCAACTTAGCATTGATTACACCAAAGGGCCTCAATTCCATTATGACCTGGCAAGGGAATTAATGGCGCTACGAAAAAAGGGAGTGCTGATCATTGGTAGCGGAAATATGGTGCACAATCTGAGAATGGTAGCCTGGGACAAGCTTAGCGTGCAGGGTTATGGATATGACTGGGCGTTGCAAATCAATGAGCAATTCAAAGCTCTGATCCAGGAAAATGACCACAAGCCATTGATCAATTACAGTCAGTTAGGAAGAGAGGCCGCACTGGCCATACCGACTCCGGAGCATTACCTTCCTCTGATGTATACATTGGGCTTAAAGGCGGGAAAGGAACCTGTTTCTTTTTTCAACGACCAGGCCGTTGGCGGTTCACTGACAATGACGTCTGTTAAAATTGGCTAGTCGCAGAAGTGACAAAATTTAATTAAATTCTTGCCGGCATCAGACTCTTCTAAAAATTCTATACATTGACATAACATTCACCTAATCCTTTGCATGGTTATGAATTGTAGCTTCAACCAGTATCCGTGCAACAGGCTCCCCAGTTCACCGCCACGGCTAATCTGCAATTCTTAAGTTTTTTATCTGCAATCATCTGTTCATGATCGAGTTTCCAAAATTCCATTCTTATGAATCAAAGGATACAGCTCTCACTAACTGGTTTGTCATTGACGTTCGTCCTTTTCTTGTCCTGTCAGGACAAAAAGCAGGGCAGTGGGAATGTGGCGGAGCAAATCAAGGACTATCCGGTCCTGACGATTACACAAAGAACGATCACATTAAATAGCGAATTCCCGGCAACCATCGAAGGGCAGCAGGATATTGAGATCCGTCCGAAAATTGATGGATTTATAGAAAAGATTTTCGTTGATGAAGGTGCTACTGTGAAAAAAGGGCAAGCGCTGTTTAAAATCAATGCCCCTCAATATGAACAGGAAGTAAGGACTGCACAGGCCAATATTAAAATCGCAGAAGCAGACGTCAATGCCGCGCAAATGGGTGTCAATAAGGTGAAGCCATTGGTCGAAAAGAACATTATCAGTAAATACGAACTTGAATCAGCGCAGTTTACCATGCAAGCAAAACAAGCGGCGCTGGCACAGGCTTTCGCTGCGCTTTCCAATGCGCGTACCAATTTGGGCTATACTACCATTGCAAGCCCTGCAAATGGCATTGTTGGCTTAATTCCTTATAAAATCGGCAGCCTTGTCAATAGTAATACACCCGAACCATTAACCACAGTTTCAAACATTGGCAACATATACGCCTATTTCTCGATCAATGAAAAACAGGTTTTAGCATTCTCCAAAAACACGAAGGGCAATACAACGAAAGCCCGGATCGCGACAATGCCATCTGTATCCCTGGTTTTAGCGAATGGAGCCGTTTTTGCTGAAAAAGGCCGGATTACAACGACCAGCGGTTCTATCAATACAGAGACAGGCTCCATTAGGGTGCGGGCAACTTTTCCAAATCCCGGAAGTATTATACGCAGTGGGAGCAGTGCTACTGTCCGCATTCCTTCCCGGCTTGATTCGGCCATTGTCATCCCGCAAAAGTCGACCTACGAAATACAAGGGAAAAAGTTTGTGTACCGTGTTTCGGCAGACGGCACCGTTAAGAGTGCGGAAGTTGGCGTGCTGGACAATAATGATGGACAGTTCTTTGTTGCCCAAACCGGCCTTGCCGTAGGGGACAAGATTATCCTGGAAGGGGTAGCGTCGTTACGGGAAGGGGCAAAGGTCATTTCCAGACCAGTAAAAGCGGACAGTGTTTACGCCAAAAACTTGTAGGTTATGTTCAATCGATTCATTGATCAGCCAGTACTGTCTACAGTCATTTCCGTTCTTATTGTCATCCTTGGTGTATTGGGGCTAATTTCCCTGCCTATTGCGCAATATCCTGAGATCGCTCCGCCTACTGTCGTTGTCTCCACATCATATCAGGGTGCCAATGCGGATGTGGTGCTTAATAGCGTGATTGTGCCATTGGAAGAACAGATCAACGGCGTGGAGGACATGACTTACATGACATCTTCGGCTGGGAATGATGGCACAGCGCGGATTACAATCAACTTTAAGCTAGGCACAAACCCCGACCTTGCATCTGTAAATGTGCAGAATCGCGTCGCGCGGGCAACTGCGCTCTTGCCGCAGGAAGTCACGCGCTCCGGTGTAACGACGGCCAAAAGCCAAAGCAGTAACCTTGTGATTTTTTCCTTATACAGCGAGAATCCCGCCTATGATCAGACATTTTTGCAAAACTATGCGGAGATAAACCTGGTGCCCTTAATTAAGCGCGTATCAGGGGTTGGAGAGGCGAATGCGTTCGGACGTATGGATTATTCCATGCGGATCTGGTTGAAACCGGATGTGATGGCAACTTATGGGCTTGTCCCTTCGGATGTCAGCACTGCACTGGCAGAGCAAAATATAGAGGCTGCCCCCGGTCAGTTCGGTGAACAGGGCTTGCAATCCTTTCAGTACGTGATCAAGTATTCGGGCAGGCTCAAAGATGCAGGCGAGTTTGAAGAAGTGGTCATCAAGGCCACGCCAAGTGGTCAGGTATTACGGCTCAAAGACATTGCCCGCGTGGAGCTGGGCGCTATGAGCTATGCCAGCAGTACGACAACCAATAGCAACCCCTCGGTAGGTGTATCCATCAGCCAAACAGCGGGCTCCAATGCCAAGGAAGTGATTGAAGGAAGTTTGCAGGTATTGGATAATGCCGCCAAATCGTTCCCTTCCGGTATCAAGTACGTCACGCTGATCAATGCAAACGATTTTCTGGATGCATCCATTGAAAAGGTGATCCATACGCTCATTGAAGCATTCATTCTGGTGTTTTTAGTAGTTTTTATTTTCCTGCAAGATTTTCGGTCTACGCTTATTCCCGCTATTGCTGTTCCGGTGGCTATTCTGGGCACTTTTTTCTTTCTGCTGCTTTTTGGGTTCACGATTAACCTTTTGACATTGTTTGCATTGGTCTTGGCCATTGGGATTGTCGTTGATGATGCCATAGTCGTGGTGGAAGCCGTTCATGCTAAACTGGACGAGGGATACACATCCGCGCTCAAAGCCACAAAAGACGCCATGAGTGAAATTTCGGGAGCCATCATCTCAATCACCCTTGTGATGGCGGCGGTATTTCTGCCGGTAAGTTTTATCGAAGGCTCATCCGGGGTGTTTTACAAACAATTTGGCTTGACGCTCGCCATTGCGATTATGCTCTCTGCTGTCAATGCACTCACGCTCAGTCCTGCATTGTGCGCTATATTTTTAAAACCGCATAAAGAAGATACAAGCCATAAAAAGAACATTTTACAACGTGTTTATGGCTGGTTCAACCGCACATTTGACAAGACAATCCAGCGCTACAAACAAGCCGTTTCATTCCTGATTGCGAAGAAGTGGGTTGCGGGATTGATCATTGCCGTGTTTGCCGGCCTGTTTTATTATCTGATGCAAACCACCCCTTCTGCATTCGTGCCTAATGAAGATACTGGCTCTATCATGGCTGATATTGCCCTGCCACCTTCGGCATCGACGGAAAGAACAGAGGCCATCATGAAGCAAGTCGAGGCAATTGCGCGTTCGATCCCGGAAGTACAGAATATATTAAAAATTACAGGTAGAGGGATGATCAGCGGAGTTGGAAGCAACTATGGGATGGTTGTAATGCGGCTGAAACCCTGGTCTGAGCGTGGAGGGGAAGGACAGGATGTTCAGGCTTTGATTGGAAAATTATTTGCAAAAACAGGCGGGATCAGGGATGCCAAGATCATCTTTTTTGCACCTCCGACCATTTCAGGGTTTGGCTCATCGGGCGGGTTTGAGTTTCAGCTGCAAGACAAAAGTGGAAGTGACATTGCCCTATTCTCTAAAATTGGCAATGATTTTCTGGCAGCATTAAGTAAGCGGCCTGAAATTCAGTACGCGTCCACTGCATTCAATGTGAATTTTCCGCAGTATCAGATCGATGTGAATGTGGCCAAGGCAAAAGTGGCAGGCATCACTGTCAATGACATCATGAGCACGATGCAGGGCTATTACGGCGGCGTGTATGCATCTAATTTCAATCAGTTTGGTAAACAATTCCGGGTCATGTACCAGGCCGAGGCTGCTTCGCGGGCTAATCCCGAAGGGCTCAGCAACATTTATGTCCGCAATGCAAACGGCCAGATGGCGCCTATTACGGGCTTTATCACCATGAAGAGAGTGTATGGGCCTCAGTCAATTTCCAGGTTTAATTTATTTACTTCTATTGGTGTTACCGGTTCGCCCAATCCAGGGTTTAGCTCAGGCGATGCCATTGCGGCCATTCAGCAAGTGGCTGCTGAGGTACTTCCACAAGGATATGGATATGAGTTTTCAGGGATGACCAGGGAAGAGATTTCTGCTGGCGGGCAGACCGTTTTCGTCTTCATGCTGGTCATCGTTTTTGTCTATTTGCTGCTTAGCGCACAGTATGGAAGCTATATATTGCCTTTCGCGGTGCTTCTTTCCCTTCCGATCGGATTGGCAGGCACATTCTTATTCGCCAGCTTATTTGGTATCACCAACAATATTTATCTGCAAATCACACTGGTCATGCTGATAGGGCTTTTGGCAAAGAATGCAATTCTGATTGTCGAATTTGCAGTGGAACGTAGGCGGCATGGGATGTCGCTGGTGGAAGCGGCTGTCGAAGGTGCACAGGCACGGTTGCGTCCGATCCTGATGACCTCTTTTGCTTTTATTCTGGGTTTGGTTCCACTCATGCTTTCAACCGGCGCAGGTGCAATTGGAAACCGCTCCATTGGAACTGGTGCCGTAGGAGGAATGCTGGTAGGAACGCTCATTGGGGTTTTTGTGATACCGGTGCTTTATATCGTATTCCAGTCTTTACAAGAAATGATCAGCGGTCCGCCCAAGCCAATTACAGAACAAGTTCAGGACGATCATTGAAGCGTTTTAATAGCAAGATTATGTATAAAAAACATTTAAAGCGACTAGTTCTGTTTTGTCTGCTGGGTTTGCTGCTTTGCTGTTGTAACATTGTCAGACCCTTCCAGAAACCGCTAACAGCACCCGGTAACCTTTACCGAGATGTGGTCACGGCCGACACAAGCGGGCTCGGCCAGCTTCCCTGGAACCGGCTCTTTACCGATACGACTTTGCAAAGCCTGATAAGTCGGGGAATTAAAAACAACCTGAACCTGCAAATCGCTTATACACGTATTGAGCAGTCCAGGGCCTATTATGAACAGAGTAGAGCAGCATTATTTCCAACCGTTATCGGAGATCTTGGCGTGACGCGTTCAAAGCTTTCGGAAGCTCAGGGCTTTGGTATTAGAAACAGTGCGACCCAATATCAGCTGGGATTATCTTCTGGCTGGGAGGCGGACATTTGGGGGAAACTACGAAGCACAAAACGCGCTAACCTAGCACTTCTATTGCAATCGGAAGCAGGTGCGAAAGCTGTACAAACAAACCTGGTGGCCGATATTGCCAATTATTATTATGCACTGCTGGCCTTGGATCAGCAGCTAGCCATTACAAGGCAGACTGTGTCCAATTGGGATACGACGGTGCAGACCATGCGTGAACTGAAAATAGCAGCCGTAGTTACCGAGGCGGCTGTGGTGCAAAGCGAAGCGCAGCGTTATGTAGCAGAAGTGACAATTCCTGACCTGATCCAGAGTACAAGGGAAACAGAAAACGCGCTAAGTATTCTACTTGCCGTTCCAGCCACGTCCGTCAGACGCGGCACGCTTTGGGATCAGGATACGCTTGATGTATTGCAAACGGGTGTTCCCGCGCTGCTGCTGGCAAATCGCCCTGATGTGCAACAGGCAGAACTTAATTTTAGATATTATTTTGAGTTGACTAATGTGGCGAGGACTTACTTTTATCCGGCATTAACAATCTCCGGCTCGGTGGGTTATTCGGCTCTGCAACTGGAAAACTTTCTTAAACCAATCTCCCTTGCGGCAAGCATCGGCGCGGGACTGACCCAGCCGATATTCAACAGACGCGCCAATATAACCCGCCTGGAAGTTGCCAAGGCCCAGCAGAAGGAGGCGCTGCTCAATTTTGAGAATGTGCTGCTTACAGCCGGACAACAAGTGTCGGATGCCATGTCGCTACACAACACTGCCCTTGATAAAATAGCGATCCGCAGCTATCAGTTGGAAGCATTGCAGAAATCGGTTAGCTATTCAGGCGAGCTACTCCAAAACGGTTTTGCCAACTACAACGAGGTCATTACGGCCCGACAAAGTTTGTTGCAAGCGGAGCTTGGAAGCATTAATGACCAATTGCAACGGTTGCAATCAGTGGTTAACTTATACAGGTCGTTGGGAGGAGGTTGGGCTAGTCCCTGATATTGTTTGGTAAATGGCTTTATAATCTTAAAATTGAAACAATGATAAATAAACTATTATCCTATGCGGCCGGGTTACAAGCGACCGGCATTAATGCTGCCCGATGGGGTATTGTGATTGTAATGTTATGGATTGGCGGTTTGAAAGCTTTTCAATATGAAGCTGCCGGCATCGTGCCGTTTGTAGCCAATAGTCCATTTATGAACTTCTTTTATAAATACGATGCGCCAGAATATAAGCAGCATATGAATAAGGAAGGTGAATTAAAGCCCGAAAATGTCGCATGGCATCAAGCCAACCATACTTATATTTTTTCTTATGGGTTGGGCACAGTAATCATTCTGATTGGCTTTTTGGTAGCGCTGTACCCGGTATTTCCCGCAGTCTCAGCATTTGGAAGTTTTCTTGTTATCATGATGTCAATTGTCACATTGTCATTTCTGATTACCACACCTGAAACCTGGGTGCCATCACTTGGTGACGCCGAGTATGGGTTCCCTTATCTGAGTGCAGCAGGGCGACTTGTGATTAAAGATATTATCATGCTTGGTGCAGGGATTGCTACGATGGCCCAGGCCGCCAGAAAGTATTTAACCGCACAGCAAACGAGCGGGTAGTAAGGCAGCTTTATCATGTAATGTTGTTCTTCAATACAAATCAACTAAACTAGATAATGTAATGAACAAGTCGCTCAACCTAGTAGTTATGACAGCATTTATTGTCTCTGCCTGCAACACTTCTGAACAGTCGGATCAAGGAAAGGATACCACGCTCATCAGCCTTTCACCTAAGACGGTGAAACAGATAGCAGCGGTAGATGAACGTTATCAGTCTTATAATGTGGAAACAGTGGAGGTCGCAGGCGGGCAGTTCTGGAAACCTTATCACTTGATGGACAGCTTGCCGGACCTGGCTGCAAATTCAACTTACGACGTCTCACAAACCAATGATCAGCTGTACCGGCAATTGAAACCCCTTGATCTGACAGACAAAAGGTTGCTAATCCTGGCTAAAGGGTTAGCCCCTGCGTATGTACGAATGAGTGGTACGTGGACAAATGGTATTTATTTCCAGGACAACGACCAGCCGAAGTTGACGAAGGCGCCTGCCGGTTTCGTCAATGTGATGTCAAGAAAAGAATTTGGAGGGTTGCTGGATTTTGTTAAAGCTACCGATTCAAAACTGGTTACTTCGTTTGCAGTATCCAATGGTGTAAGGGATGCGCAAGGCGTATGGACGCCAAAACAAGCCCAGAAACTAGCGGATTTTGCCAAGAGTGTAGGTGGCAAAATTGCAGCAGCCGAACTGTTTAATGAACCAACAATGCCGACGGCTGGCGGTGAAATCAGTAAGGCGTATAACGCGGAAAACTTCGCCAAGGACATGGCTGCTTTTAATGCCTGGGCCGAAAAGGCAGTTCCTGATATGCTGGTGCTAGGGCCAGGTTCAGTAGGTGAAGGGTCGCCCAACGTTTCTCTTCAGGGGATGGGAATGAATATTTTGCCAACCGAGGATATGTTAGCTGCTAAACCCAATCCTAAATTCGATGTTTTCTCCTATCATTATTACGGAGCGGCTTCCATGCGCATGATTCGCAGTGGGCCTTTTTCGGTAAAAGCTGAAAATGCGCTGGACGCAGGTTGGTTGCTGAAAACAGATACGGTCGCACATTATTATGCGGGTTTAAGGGATAAGTATAACCCTGGCATTCCTTTGTGGATCACAGAAACGGCGCAGGCTGCGGGTGGAGGCGACCCATTCTCAGCGACTTTCCTTGACACTTTCCGCTACCTGTACCAAATGGGATCCTTGGCCAAGAAAGGGGTAAAGGTTATCATGCATAATACCCTTATTGCCAGCGAGTACAGTCTGATCGACCAGGATACACATTTGCCTAAACCAAATTACTGGGCAGCGTATCTGTGGGCCAAACTTATGGGCACCCAGGTTTACGAAACAGGGCAGGGGACAAAGGGCGTTTATGTTTTTGCTCACAACATGAAAGGGAGCAAGGCAGGTGTAACGCTGCTGGTAATCAATACAAATAAGAAAGAAGCTCCAATCCATATCGATATAGACTCCGAGCACTATTTGCTGACTTCCTCTCAATTGGAAGGACAAACCATACAGCTTAACGGGACAGATCTGAAACTCGAAGACAATGGTGAGTTGCCAGTTTTAAAGGGCAAGCCAGTAAAGAGCGGTGAGCTGACGGTTCCGCCAACCAGCATTAGCTTTTTTGCGATCCCGGATGCTGGTATAACGGGTCCAAAATAAGGATTTGAATAGCCCTGGATTTATTGTGGCAAATGATTTGAACCTGTCGCAGGTAAATAATCATTCATATACTAATGAACCATCCAAGCGTTACCCAGAATTGCTGGGTTATGCTATTTTTTCTTAGCTCATTTACCCGATAGTCCACCCCAAGCTCTATTTTATTATTAGCGGTAGCAGTATATCCTAGGGTAGGTAAAATGCCGATCTCAAAGTCGGATTCATCACGTGACCAAATACCAAGAAAGTCATTGTTGACCTTTGCATAAAATTCCTTTGGATCGATGTATTGACCGTTAAGCGGTTTCTGTATCCCGATCCTATAGCTTATCCGGAAGTTACTAAGTCCATGGTTGGTAAAAGTTTCGTCGGCTAAGACTCGGTGTGCTATACTAAACCATTCAAACTTCCTCACATTATTAAATTGTTGAATGATCCGGTGATAATACGTATTATCTTCTAACCTTATCATATAACCACCTCCAATGATATTATTAATAGACAATTTAGTAGTAAGCAGCAAAGTCAAATCAGTGCGCTCATATTGAAATCTATGGTTGGGAGACTTATCCATTTCTTTCTGCGATAGGATTTGACGAGACTCAAATTTTGTATTAAGCTTTAAAGCTTTGCCAACCTTAAAGTTTACGTTAAATTGAGTAGTTGTGCCGGCCCGATATGTTTGCTGGCATAATGCTGTAAAGGATAATAAATAAAAGAGGAAAAATCTGCACATCAGTAAATAAGATTATCATCATTTGCTAATGCTATTTCCTTAGTACTTTCAATCTTTCCAGTACTATCAACGAGCACTTCAAAATACGCTTCCTCGTTTCCTGTCTGCCCTCGGACGACTATCTCATATTTAACTATCATTCCTTCAAGCGGCATTTTGGCGAGAACGGCCCGTTCCAGGTTATTCTCGCTTCCATTCCATTGCAATTGTGTTTTGATAATTTTCTGACGCTTAAATGTAGCATTGAGGTTATCTTTTATTACAGAACGGATATTTTTTTCCAAATCACGAATGTTAATGAGAATTTCGATATCCTGTATTTGTCCGGATTCATCAAACTCGATACTGTAATGTTTTCCCGAATGCTTCAGTTTCGCTTCGATAGTCTTAGTGGTATCGCTTTCCTCCATATACCAATGAACCCTGGAGTTGTTAAATAGGCGGGACACAAATAAAGTGGCGCTGTCCGGAACGGAATCAGCTTTGACAGTGTATTCCCGTTCATATTTTTTTTGTCCCAGACAGGGCGTGCAGTGAAGTGCTACGAGCAGAAATAAGAAAAGATACAAGAAATGTTTGTTTGCAATCACGTTTTTAAATTTTGCTATCCATAAATTCAGTGAGGTCAGGCTTGATTTAACTGGTATTAAGGAATAGAAAATGTATAATTCGCCTTTATTCTAAAAGCTATACCGGTCCATGTGGAAAATGAGCCATAAAAGCTACAGCCATCCGTACGGAGGCTAAAAAACTGCAATTTCCTTCTAATTCTTTGTGGCATGCGTGGTAACCCATTGCTCAAAGGCTACCATAAAATCAGTCAGAAAGCTCTTTGTAGAATCATTAATGAGACTTCCGTTTTCATCAAATAACCCTGTTGCTTCAGCTATATATGCTTCGGGCTGTGCCATGGTGGGTACATTAACAAAAACAAGTGACTGGCGTAGGTGATGGTTAGCACCGAAACCACTAATATTTCCAATCGAAACGCTTACCACTGCTCCTGGTTTTCCATTCCAGGAATTTTGCCCATATGGACGCGAGCCCACGTCAATAGCATTTTTTAAAACAGCAGGTACCGAACGGTTATATTCTGGCGTAAGAAATAAAAGGCCATCGGCAGACCTGATTTGCCGCCGAAATTCTTCCCATTCGTTTGGCGGTGTTGCTTCCAGGTCCTCATTAAACATTGGAAGATCTGAAATATCTAATATTTCAAGACTCAGAGATTCCGGCGCAAGGGCAATCAGTGCGTTCGCAGTTTTTAAATTGTAGGACTCTTTGCGAAGGCTTCCTACGATAACTGCAATGTTATAATTTTTCATTATTTCATTTGTTAAAGTATGACATATAATTTATGTAAAACGCAGACGATGAAGCAGGCAGTGAAACGCACATTTTTATTGAATCGCAGCGAGCAGCTGGAGAGTTAAATCTTGTTGCACACCGAGTGATTGAATAGCTATATAAACATTGATAGGAATTAGCAGATATTTTCATCAATTTATAGAAATTTCCATATTTTTTGCTCTAAGTCAGATTATATTTTAGAATGAACTGCATAAGGGTATCATTGGGGAATTGTCGGAGGCATAGTGTAAAAAATAGTATTAGTAGTCTTTTTCCAACCGCCTATAATACTGGGGACTTTTATAGCTAACACAACCTGTAAATGATAACAGATACCGCAAATAGAGGAGAGGCATCAGTAGCCATACAACGCGAAAGTACATAGTAGTGATAGTTCGTGGACTGCGGTTGATTTTTCTTTGGGTGTATAAGGGATCAGTGCTAACGCATATTAAATTGTTTACCATCATGCAGACTTTTTTCCAGCTTAGTGCAGCAGACGTCATAAGTTCTCTAAAGACTTCCGCTTCGGGTTTAAAAAGTGATACAGTTGTAAACCTTCGAAATGAATTTGGGGAGAATGTATTGCAGGAGGCCAAACGAAAAAGTAAACTGTCCATCCTTATTGGTCAGTTTAAGGATGTTATGATTTTGATACTGATTGTCGCTGCCGCCATTTCATTTATGGTTGGCGAGCATACAGATGCATACGTTATTCTGGCCATCATTCTCGGTAATGCCTGGATGGGTTACTCGCAGGAATATAATGCAGAGCAATCAGTAAAGATGTTACAGAAAATGTCGGCACAGTTTGCGATCGTGATCCGCGACAATAACCCTTTAAAAATTGAAGCAAGTCAATTAGTCCCTGGTGATTTAATTCTACTGGAAGCCGGTGATATTGTCCCTGCCGATGCAAGGCTTATCCAGGTGAGTTCTCTTAAAACGGACGAAGCATCGCTTACCGGCGAAAGCCATTCAATAGAAAAAATAACCGAGCCAATAAAAGAAGGGGACATTGTGCCTGGTGACCAGCTCAATATGGTTTTCAAAGGAACGGTTGTGAGTAATGGTTCTGCCCAAGCGGTCGTCACTGCCATTGGTATGAATACCGAAATCGGTAAAATTGCAGGTATGATGGAGGCAAGTTCTCAAAAAACGCCCCTCCAGAAAAGGCTAGCTGTTTTTAGTAAGCAACTGGCGGTTATTGTTCTAGTGATTTGCCTAACCGTTTTTGGTCTTGGCTTGCTCCGTGGCGAGCCACCATTTGCCATGTTTCTTACCGCATTGTCGCTGGCTGTTGCTGCGTTGCCAGAGGCATTGCCAGCCGTTATAACAATTGCGCTTGCCCAGGGGGCCCGCCGAATGGTGAGCCAAAATGCATTGATGAGAAAATTGCCGGCGGTTGAAACGTTAGGGTCAGTCACCTATATATGCAGCGATAAAACCGGGACGCTTACCCAAAACATCATGACGGTAGAAAGTATCCTTGCTGTAGAGGGCAAGGAAGAACTTTTGGGCTATGCCATGATGCTCAATAATGATGTGCGATTTTCCGCAGACAAAGAACTGTTGGGCGATTCCACAGAAACAGCATTGGTAAAGTATGCCATAGATAAGGGCAAAACAAAAGAAGAAGCAGATCAAAAATTCCCGCTGTTGGAGAAGCTGCCATTCGATTCAGAGCGCATGCGGATGGGCACCTTACATAAATATGGGGACAAATGGATTTTGTTTGTAAAAGGTGCCCCAATAAAAATGCTAGAATCGGTATCTGAAAAACACAAAAATCAGACTGACGGATGGCTCGCGCAAAACCGTAAGTGGGCGGCAGATGGCCTTCGGGTTCTATTTTTTGCTTACAAAATTTTTGAAAAAGATCCTGGCAGGATAACCTCAGATGAAGAGAATGAACTTGAATTTTTGGGGATGGCAGCCATGATTGATCCGCCCCGCGAAGAAGTCATAGAAGCCATTAAAGAATGTAAATCCGCGGGTATAAAAACTGTAATGATAACCGGCGACCAGCCACTTACTGCCACAGCCATCGCCCAACGCCTGGGGATGATTGAAGAAGGATCCCAAGAGGTCAGGGCAGGCTCTGATTTAGAGAAGCTGACGGAAGAAGAATTTAAGAGTGTGACGAAACACGTTGCTGTATATGCCCGTGTGTCGCCAGAGCAGAAATTAAATATTGTAAAAGCTTTACAGAACAACGGTGAGTTTGTTGCCATGACTGGCGATGGCGTAAATGATGCACCATCCTTAAAGCAGTCAGATATCGGGATTGCAATGGGGATAACTGGCACTGATGTATCGAAGGAAGCATCTGATATGATTCTGTTGGATGATAATTTTGCCACCATTGTGAAAGCCGTTCGGGAAGGTAGGCGTATTTACGAAAATATTAAAAAGTTTATTGTTTATGTGCTTTCGTGTAACCTGGGTGAGATCCTCGTAATCTTCTTTGCCCCAATTATTGGGTTTGCTATTCCACTGCTCCCCATACACATTCTCTGGATAAATCTGGTGACGGATGGCTTGCCTGGGATTGCGCTGGTGGCAGAACCAGCCGAAAAGGACATTATGAACCGTCCGCCCCGTCCACCTAAGGAAAATTTATTTGCAGGTGGTTTAGTTCTTCGTATCGTACTCATAGGAATCATCATGACATTTGCTGCACTCTTCATTCAGTGGTGGTGCATAAATGAAAATTACGATGTAAAAACACAACAGACCGCAGTATTTACAACTTTGTGTTTTGTGCAACTAGGTAATGCACTTTCTGTGCGCTCTACATATCATTCTATATTTTCCAGAGACATATTTGCTAACCGGGGGATGTGGGGAGCAATAATCCTTACCATAATGCTTCAAATGCTGATTGTGTATGTGCCGTTTTTGGATACCGTTTTTAAAACAACACCATTAAGCTGGCATATTATGCTAATAGTGATAATTACAACTGTTGTTTGTATTATCTTAATTGAGTTGGTTAAGCTTATGAATAAGAAATAAGATCCCTACGATACCATATTGCCTGACGTCCACACCAGAGTAGGAGAGCGTTTCAAAAGCATTTAGCGACGGCATAATAGATAATTATTAAGCACTAATACTTGTCTTAGATTACAAGAATCAAAATCCTTTTACTATTATATCTCAAGAACTATGGAGCCATATGTAACGCTAACTGAAAGTTTGAATGAGTTGCGCAACCAAGGATATTCGGAGGACTTCAACCTTCGACAAAACTGCCTTGAGTGCCGTAACGGGCAGTTCAAAATATTTACCGATGACTTTAAAGTGGATAAATTCATTCGGTTTGAAGGGGACAGTAACCCCTCGGATGCAGCCGTGCTATATGCGATATCATCCGATGTTCATCAAATAAAAGGTGTGCTGGTAAACGGCTATGGTATTTACAGCGAATCAATAACGGACGAAATGCTGCGTAAGCTAGATATACGAAGCTAAACAGACAATTCGCTGTTGTCAAGCTCGGCCTGTGCAGCAGCATGTCAAAAGGCCGGATAGTCTTTTCGCTGTCATTCAATTGTAAATTCGAAATTTGCCAGCTGTTAGTTGGGTGATCCGCTCATTAAGAAATTAACGGCCATTGCCGCCATTGCCCTTGTACCTACTACCAATGCTTTTTCATCGACAAAGAATTTGGGATTATGGTTTGGGGCAGCTTTGGCAGGATCCTCACCTTCGGGCGTAACACCGAGAAAAATATACAGACCCGGCACTTCTTTGGCAAAGTAAGAAAAATCCTCCGAGGCCCCCTGCAACGACCCGGGTACCACGCCGGCTTCGGCAACGCGCTTCAGTACTGGCAGCATCTGTTTAGCCAGGGCATCATTGTTGTCTGTGACATCATACATAGGCAAAATGTCAACCTGCGCCCTCGCATAGGTTCCTTCCGCAATGTGCTCAGCAGCCTGCTTAATATCAGTATGAAGTTGCTTGCGTGCCTCAGGGTCATATGAACGGATGGTGCCAACCATTTTTACAGTGTCCGGAATCACATTCTGGCTGGACCCGCCATGGATCATCCCCACTGAAATAACGGCCGGCGACTTCGTCAGGTCAGCGCGTCGACTAACAACGGATTGTAAGCCGGCTATTACGTATGCCGAGGCTACTACCGGGTCAATTGTGTTCCATGGCATACCTCCATGGCCCTGCTGCCCGCTGACAGTAATATTCAGCACGTCGCTGCTGGCTGTGGCTGGTCCACTCTTGTAATCAATCTGTCCTGACTTGCCGGGGTGAACGTGTAGTGCGAATACTGCATCCGGTTTGTTTTTCTTAAACATGCCGTCTTCAAGCATCCGTTTGGCCCCCCAGCTTTTGCCCGTCCCTGGCTCTACAACGCTTGAGCCTTCTTCGGCAGGCTGGAATATGAACATTACTGAACCTGTTAGCTCACTTTTCATGCTTGCAAGAACTTCGGCTGCCGCCATTAGCATAGCCGTATGTGCGTCATGCCCACAGGCATGCATAAGGTATTCAGTCTTTCCGTTTATTTGGGATGTGGCTTTTGAAGCGAATGGTAATCCGGCGGGCTCCTTAACGGCCAAAGCGTCCATGTCAGCCCGCAGGGCAACCAACTTTCCCGGCTTCCCGCCTTTCAATATGCCTACGACCCCTGTGCCGCCCACTCCTGTCTGAACTTCAATTCCCAGGGTGCGAAGGTGTTCTGCAACCAGTTTTGAAGTGCGTTCTTCCTGATCTCCCAGTTCCGGATTTTGATGTATATCCCGGCGCCAGCCGATCAACTTGGACTCGATGGCCGTCGTCTTGTCGCGGATCTTGCTTTCAATTGCAGTTAGAGCTGATGAATTTGCCTTGGTCTGCTTGGGAGTTTGCCCGATGGCAGTCAGTGATACGTAAATAAGTATCAGAAGGGGGATGAGCTTAGCCAAGCTCTTGCTGTTTCCGTTTGCTGATTTGCCCATAACCGTTTGCAGCTTTACACTTAACTTGTTAAACATTGCCATAACTGTTTGACTGCCCCCCATCAATAGCAAGAATCTGCCCATTTACATAGGAACATTCGTCGCTTAAAAGAAACGCCACTACCTTCGCCACTTCTTCGGGCAGGCCAAGCCGTTTTGTAGGATTGGCCTTAGCATATTCTGATTCAGCAGCTTTCGGATCCTCAGGGTTTACCTGTTTAAAAGCTTCCGCAACCATAGGTGTCAGTATGGCTCCCGGAGCAATTGCGTTTGTATTGATGCCGTCTTTCGCATATTCAAGCGCTGCACTTTTTGTCATGCCTGACACTGCATGTTTTGTTGCTACATACGGGGTTTGATTTAAAACACCCCTTATTCCTCCGACGGATGCTACATTTACGATCCTGCCATACTTTTGGTTTTGCATGTAAGGAATAACATAGCGCATCGCGTAGTACACTCCCATAAGATTTATATCGATTACTTTTTTAAAGGTGTCTAGGTCATATTCTGTGATACTGGCTTGCTTGCCTTCAATTCCGGCATTGTTATACAGCCCATCAATACGGCCAAACTGATTAATTGTTTCATCAACGTAACCTTTTACGGCAGCTTCCTGGGAAACATCCGCCACAACAGTAATGATTTTGTTATCCGGGAAATCTCTGCTGATCTCATCCTTAGCCTCGGAAAGACTTTGCTGATTGTAGTCAACAAGTGTGAGATTAGCTCCTCTCATAGCAAGTTCCTTTGCGACTGCTAGACCAAGCCCCATTGCGGCACCCGTAATGATAATTGTCTTGTTTTCAAAATTTTTCATTTTTTTACCTTTTTAGAAGATTAAAATTGAAATTATGGTCAAATCGCTATTAAACGAAGATCTAGGTGAAGTTACTGCAGGAGTGAACTCTTAGGATCCGCTCGGAGAACCTAATTAATTTTGTAGCAGTTCTATTTAGCCATCCTGACTACTTGTTAGCAGTCCTGACTACTCGGTTTAACTGTCACACCTTTTAAAGTTTGATTAGTAATAATTGTTTCTTCTAAAGTACAATGTTGTGCCGACATTTCCGAAAGGCGCACATCATCGCATAGCATGTTTAAGTTACTGGTTTAAACCTTTCATTTCCCCGATCATTTTTGGGCAGCCTTATTTCGATCGGAAACAGAGCTCAAGTGGTCTGGTGTTGTTATTACATTTCAACTTATGCATGTATTACATCTAGTACTGTAAATTTCTTCATCCCTGCGGCCATTTTTTATTCCACAGGATCACCTTGGCAAAGGTCCCTGATCAGGACATTAGGTCATCACATGAATTAGTCAAGTACGATTGAGCACTATTGCTGGCGATTATTTGCTTTTGTATTTTTACAGTTGTAAATTTACAGCTATAATTAATACAATCAAAATTTTAGACGAAATGAATAAAATAATTTTATTTCCGACAAAATTAGGCCCTTGGTTTTATTTGAAGGTTTTAACCGGTTTGACGCTTATATATACCTGTTTTTTAAGCAGAAGCAATCGTGAAAACATTGGGGTGCAATTTAATGAAGACAGGTGGTTAGGCATTTAAGCCTGTAACAGGGCAAAAAGTTTAGGTATATGCTTAGGGCTGATTACTATAATTTCCTAAATCCTTTTATAAGCCTGGCGGATGTTCTTTGCCGACGCCGGGCTTTCTTACTCTGGTCTTATAAACAATGTTCATATGAAATGGTCTTTTGTAATACGACAAAAAGTTAAAGCGGCAGTAGTACTTGCCGGTATTTTAGTAGTGATAATGCTTGCTTCTCTCAGTACGAATCAGACGATACAGGTTATGGATCAAAGTCTGGAATCTGTATTTGTTGACCGTTTACAACCAGCTGTTGATCTTGTGTTTTTGAGCGAAAACCTATATAACAGACGGCTTCTGGTGCAAGGGTATTTAACCGATTCATCCTCCATCTCGACAGGAGAACCGGTTAAAACCTCACGTATTGACAATTCCGAGCGCAACCGTCTGATCAGTAGCTTTGAGAAGACTTCATTGACTGCTTTGGAAGCAAAAAAACTTTCCTATTTTAAAGATCGATTGAAAGCTTATGATAGGCTCGAAAATTCCGTTCTACAACTTATCAGTAGAAATCGCCATCAAGAGGCCGGACTTTTGTTTGGAGATCAGGGAGCAATTATTTTCCGGGAAGCTGTTTCAACTCTTCATTCTATTGCTCAAATACAGTCCGATGCGGGTAAAAAGACAATAAAAAGCGCCCACGGGCAAGCAGCAGGAGGGCTGATCAATATTTCTCTTTTACTTGCAGTCTGTATTGTAATAGGACTCGTTATTTTAAACCTACTTAAAAACCAAAGTCTGGTTGATCAAAAATCAGAGACGTTCCATTTAAACTAGCAGCTTGGCAGATAAGCTTTTGTATCAAAAGACGCTAGATTATTGCGTGGATTGAGATTTTTCTTACAAATGGGCGGATCATACGCAACTATGAGATTATTCTCCTTCATGACCCGGATTATCGATCAAAATCCTGGTGAAAATGAATTTCACCAGGCATTCCAAGAGGTGGCCGAAACAATTATTCCATTATTGAGGATAAGCCGCATTACCAGAAAGCTAAAATCCTGGACCGTAAGGGAGATGGGCGCATGAGCTATATGCAGGGGGCCAATATAGGAGGCTTTGTCCGGGTGGCTGATGCTATGCTTGCGCAAGGGCTTGTTTAAATAGAGAACCTGGCCACACGACCGTGCAAAGCTAATATCGACATTGCATAATAACTCTTTAACAATACAAGGGAGGATGACAGCTATGCAAGAACAGGGTGTTATCATTAAGGTATATAGGACATTCAGGCCACATGAGTATAGAAAAAGATAGCAATCCATCAGCATTTACGCCTAATGATCATCTGGCTAATGAACGGACTTACCTTGCTTGGTTAAGGACAGGGATCGGCATTATGGCCTTTGGATTTGTGGTTGTAAAGTTTTCACTGTTTGTAAAACAGCTTGGTTTCGTGCTGCAAACACAAGTTGCTACGCCTTCGCATGCATATTCAGCCATTATTGGGATTTTTTTGGTCGTCCTAGGTATGCTTGCCATTTTGTTTGCCTTTTTGCAGTACCGTAGGACTGATAAGCAACTTAAAACCGGGCGGTATAAACCAACAACTTTATTGACCACCATTCTTACCGGAGTCATTTTAGTCATCAGTATTCTATTAATTGCTTATCTACTGCTAAGCGTGTGATACCGCCTGTAATTATGCCGAAAAACAGCAAAACAGTGCGTAAAATAAAAGAGTAAAAAGTATTTTATTTTCCGAATCTTGAAGATATATTTGCACATAAACCAGATGCAGATGTTTTTTTCAAAAACGTGCGAATATGCAATAAGAGCGGTCATTTTTGTTGCCCAGAAGTCAGAAGGAGGCAGGAAAGTGGGTATTAAAGAAGTTGCGGCTGGTATTGATTCACCGGAACACTTCATTGCAAAAATTCTTCAGGAACTCAGCAAACGTGAGCTCATACAATCCAGTAAAGGTCCAAATGGCGGCTTTTATGTTGACAGCATTGCCCGGAGCAATACACTGGCCGATATTGTCAGGGCGATTGACGGGGAAAAAATATTTAAGGGCTGCGGGCTTGGGTTAAAAAGTTGCTCTGAAACAAAGCCTTGCCCACTGCACAACGATTTTAAAGAAATCAGAACAAAAATGCATCGCACGTTACAGTCTGCGACGATCGGGGAGTTTAATGAAAATTTGAACTTAGGGCTGAGCTACATTAAAGAAAGATAAAATTTTCCAGAGTAAAAGATATTCAGGTCTTAATATATATAATATGATCGCTGTTAGTAAGTATAAGATTATAAGTAGCGTATGCCTTTTGATTTATTTGGTTGCGACTCCTGTATATGCAAATAGCCTATTTGGACAAGCCGTTATGCTATCGGTAGGAATCGTTGCATTGGTGATGGCCCTAGGTGTGCTTTTCATTGCGGTCCTGATCAAAAACGTTGTTCAACATGATCTGATTAATAAAATCAACCCGGGTAGACAGGATTATTCAAGATATCTCCATAACCTGAATAGCCAACAGATCTCTCTGCTGCTCGACCGGATGGGGAAAAAGCAGCATTTAGGGGTTATTGCGCTCGCTATGCTTAGTTTGGTAAGTTTTCCTTCACACGCACAGTCGAGCCAACCAACTGCTGACTCGCTGCTGAGCCAGGGAGGTATTTTAATTACCATTGTCCTGATATCAATCCCTGTGCTGGCAGGCGCTATCTTCTTATTTATCAAGATCACCGACACATTAAACAGGTATAGAAACCAGCAGCGCGTGGCAGAGGCCGGGCGTGTGGCAGTATATCTGGGGGGTATTGAAGGTGAGGATCTTGCAGAAACACTGCAACGAAGAAAAGATGCGCTGGATTTTGTATTGAGTCATAATGAACTGTCGGGCGCATTAACGGCCAACGATCATAAAGGGCTGATCAACAATGTAGAGCATGAGGCATCACTTCCATTTGTGGCACGTAAAAGAAAGGCGCACGTTCGCCCGAAAGTAGACCCGCAACTTTCCAGGCTTGTCACCTGGTTCATCATCACTGCGACATTCTGGCTTGTTTTTGGAACGACGGTAGGGGAATATATTGGGATAAAATTTGTTGCGCCGGATGCAGACCAATTCAGCTGGCTGAGCTTTGGGCGATTGCGGCCGGTCCATACCAATGCCGTTTTCTGGGGCTGGGCATCACTGGCAATGCTGGGGTTAGGTAACTATGTCGTGCCCAGGGTCAGCAATACAAAACTATTCAGTATAAAACTCGGATGGTACACATTGATCCTGATTAATACGGCG
The DNA here is from genome assembly GCF_021502625.1 of Dyadobacter sp. CY351. Taxonomy (NCBI): domain Bacteria; kingdom Pseudomonadati; phylum Bacteroidota; class Cytophagia; order Cytophagales; family Spirosomataceae; genus Dyadobacter; species Dyadobacter sp. CY351. The sequence continues at coordinate 297,389 of NZ_JAKFFU010000007.1, forward strand.
GTGGTACTGGGCACATTGTCTTTGATGGCTGGAATCAATAATGGGGGCGGGGAGTACCGGGAGTACATATGGCCAGTCATGCTGCTTTTTGGCATTGGGCTTCTGCTAACATTGATCAATTACTTCAAGACAGTCGCCAGCCGCACTACGAAGGAGATCTATATTTCAAACTGGTACATTGTCTCTTCGGTGATTTTTGGAATTGTGATCGCGGTGGTTGCATATGTGCCTGTTTGGCAAAATGGGCTGGGTGAAACGATCATTCAAGGCTATTACATGCACCAGGGTGTTGGAATGTGGTTCATGCTGTTTACGCTCGGGATCGTTTACTACTTCCTGCCCCAGCAGCTCAATAAACCGATCTATTCGTATAGCCTTGGTATACTTGCTTTTTGGACCCAGATCCTTTTTTATACACTTATTGGTACCCATCATTTTGTTTTCAGTGCGATTCCCTGGTGGCTTCAAACGGTCGCCATCGTGGGCAGTGTGGGCATGATCATTCCGGTAGTGGCAGGTACGACCAATTTCCTGTTGACCTTCAAAGGCGCGTGGTACAAGATCACCGACAGTTATACGCTTCCGTTCTTTTTAACGGGTATCCTTTTTTACTTTACCGGTTCCTTGCAGGGAACTGCCGAAGCCTTCCGGTCTACCAATCTGCTTTGGCATTTCACTGATTTTACTGTCGCCCATTCCCATTTGACGATGTATGGCATTATCTGCTTTTTGCTCTGGGCAGGGATTTATGCACTTATGCCCCGTATTACCGGGCAGGAGCCGCCGCAGATCACGGTTGGCGCGCACTTTTGGCTGGCGTTGATCGGGCTTTTGTTTTACACGATACCGTTGATGTACGGCAGTACCATGCGCGGGTTGATGTGGATGGAAGCCAAACCTTTTATTGACTCGGTCAGCTTTATGGCGCCGTTTTGGCTCTGGCGGGCGATTGGGGGAAGCCTGATGTGGCTCTCACACCTGTTTTTTGCCTATAATCTTTACAGGATGATGGTCTCACCGGGCACAGTTGATATTAAGGAAACGGCATTTGAAAAGCTGAAATCTATTGATCACGTGTCCTGAAACCGAGCATATCTATCCCATTCAATTTGACATCATGGATTTCTTCGATAATCATAACAAACTATTTGGCGCTGCTTTCCTGCTCTTTATCGGCTTAACAGCTTTCGTGGCCGTATTGCCTGCCATTGATAATGAGCAGAACAATGCGCCGCTGCCAAGTGCAGTGCCGCTCAGTGAGGCGGCGATCAGGGGAAAGGCATTGTATGTCTCCAATGGATGCGTGGCCTGCCATACCCAGCAGGTCCGCAATGTGGACATGGATAAGGTTTGGGGCCAGCGGCCAGGGCTGGCGGCAGACTATGCTTCAAATCGCCGCACGGATTTCTGGCGTAATACCGCCACGCTGATGGGTACTGAGCGGACCGGGCCCGACCTAACCTCGATCGGAAGCCGGCAGCCCAGCCGGGAATGGAACCTGGTGCATTTATACAACCCGCGTATTGTGATCAAGCAGTCCATTATGCCGGCATATCCCTGGCTGTTCGAAAGTAAATCCGAGCCGGCAAAAGAGGATGTGGTTGTAAATGTTCCTGATGCGTTTCAAAGACAAGGGATGACTCTGGTAGCAACTCAGGATGCGCTGGACCTGGTCGCTTATTTACAATCATTGAAACAGGCCGAGCTCCCTGGCGCAACGGGCGCCCCTGCATTTTTATATGCAAAAGATGAACAGAAAACAGAAAGTACGGACCAGTCAATGCAAGCCAATTCTGAAACTTCCGAAAATGGCCAGATGCTTTACGCCACCCATTGTCAGGCATGCCACCAGGAAAACGGAGAAGGTTTGAAAGGCGCTTTTCCACCTTTGAAAGGTAGTACGGTTGTGCTCGATAAAGATCCATCATTAATTGTAAACATCGTGATGCGGGGCTATGACGCCCGCCAGGAATATGGGGCAATGCCCGCTGTGGGAGCGAATGCAGATTTAAGTCCGGAGCAAATAGCCGCCATTATAAACCACGAGCGCAGCAGTTGGGGCAACAATGCGCCCAACGTAACGGTGCAACAAGTAGAGCAGATTGTGCAGAAAATCAAGGAAATGCCTGTGCAATAGATGCTATGGCGGCATTTTTCAAATTTTAGAGAATTCAGATTTGATATGAAAAAAGCCTTTTTGTTAGCCGTGTTTGTCTTGATGGGCTTTTTTGCTGCGGCGTGCCCGGTATGTGACCAGCGTCAGCCAAAGCTATTACAAGGTATCGCGCATGGGGCCGGCCCGGAGAGCAACTGGGACTATCTGATCGTGTCGGTTGCTGCCATCATTGTGATACTGACGCTCTTCTTCTCGGCAAAGATGTTGATCAAACCCGGCGAAAAGTCAGACAACCATATCAAAAGGCTTATTATAAACATTTAGTGTTATGGAAGATAAAAGCACAGTTTTTCTTTTCCTGGATCAGGACCAAACGCCCATCGCTGAGTTTCTCTCCCCTGTGAATTTTGAGCTGGATACCCGTAAAATGGTGGATGGCAAGCATGAGTTGAAAATTATCAGTAAAGACCCGACGGGCAAAGAAGGTATCCGGATCATTCCTTTTGAGGTAAAGAACGGGCCTGCCATTGCCGTTGAAGGTATCGCCGAGAATGCAGTGGTGGATGGGATAGTCCCATTAATGATCAATGCATATGGAAAAGGGGACCAAAAGCGGTTTCTGATTACCGGAAGTGAAACACCCCAGAGCATTCCGGCCTGGATCTGGATCCTGCTCATCGGCTTTTTAGGGTGGTCGATCTATTACCTTATCCGATACATTAACTTGGTAACTATTTGAAATGAAAACAAAACAAGAGATACTCGACATTGACGATATCAAGCTTTTGGTAGATTCTTTTTACGCAAAGGTCAGGGCGGATGCATTATTATCACCCGTTTTTAACGAGCGGATCAGCGATAACTGGCCGCAGCATATGGAAAAAATGTACAAGTTCTGGCAGACAGTGCTTTTAAAGGAGCATACTTATTATGGAAGCCCGTTTACACCGCATGCGATATTACAGGTTGACCACACTCATTTTGAAAAATGGATGGATTTATTTGTCGGGACCATTGATGAACTGTTTATCGGCGAGAAAGCCCAGGAAGCAAAGTTCAGGGCGGAGAAAATGGCGGAAATGTTTGAATATAAAATCAAGTACTACCAAAGCTATCCATCCCGTGTGATTTTATGAGATCCGGTCAAATCAAGACCGTGCCTATGATGCAGGACCATGAAAACGAATGCAAGCGCATGCGAAAAATCGCAGCATTGAGTGGCAATTACACACCGGGCCCTGATGCTTGCACTGCCAATAAAGCTTTGTTTTTTGTGCTTGAAGAATTTGAGAGTGATCGGCACAAGCATATACATCTTGAAAAGGAATTGCAGGCGGATGATTAGCAGAACCTAACATTTAATCAGAATATGAGGTCTGATAGTATGGAAACGACTGAGCGAGATCTTATAATAAACGTAAAGCGGATATATGAACCGGCCAGCAAAAAGGATGGCTTTCGCATACTTGTTGACCGTTTATGGCCAAGGGGATTAAAGAAAAGCCAGGCCGGGGTCGACCTTTGGCTTAGAGAAATTGCCCCGAGTGCCGAACTGAGGAAATGGTTTAACCACGACCCGGAACGGTGGCCGGAGTTTGTTGCAGACTACAACTTCCAGCTCAACAAAAACAGGCAAATTGCCGGGCAACTTATCGCTTTGATCAAGCAGCACAAAAAAGTATCCCTTTTGTATGCTGCCCAAGATGAACAGTTTAACAATGCCATTGCGTTGAAAGGGTTCCTGGACAAATTCATGAAAGCAGACCATCAATGAAAGATATTCCGGTAAGACAATGATTATCCATCCCATTTGTCTAGTGTTTATACTTACAATTCTTTGTAGCTCCTGCGGAAGGGACCAGGAAACGTTGCGCCAAAGGAAGCCGAAGGTAATCGAAACAATTGCTGATCTGGACGCATTACCACGGTACGTGACAGACCCTGATGACAACCCTTCGACCCCGGGAAAGGTAAACCTGGGCCGGTATTTGTTTTTTGACCCTATCCTTTCCGGAAACAAGGACGTATCCTGCGCCACCTGTCATCAGCCCGAGTTCAATTATGCTGAGTTCCTGGAAACCTCCATCGGGGTAAATGGGAGAGGTACTGGTAGCAAGCGACGATTTCTGGATCCCAATGACATTCCGTTTGTCAAAAGAAACTCGCAAAGCATTTTAAACACAGCCTTTAACGGCATAACCAATCACGAAACATACAGGCCTGAACTGGCCCCGATGTTTTGGGATTTAAGAGCAAAAGGATTAGAGGCGCAGGCATTGGAGCCAATTAAAACACTGGAAGAAATGCGGGGCAATGCTTATGTGGATCACCAGATCCTGGATGAAATCATCGAGCGGATAAATAAGATCCCTGCCTATAATGAGCTATTTTCGAAAGCATTTCCCACAGATCCCAAACCAGTCACCCAAAAAAATTTAGCGAAGGCGTTAGCGTCCTTCGAGCGGACGCTTATTGCTAGCAATACCCGGTTTGACCAGTATATGCGCGGTGACAGCAATGCATTGTCGACCAGCGAAAAGGATGGGATGAATGCGTTTTTAGTAACAGGATGCGCAAAGTGTCACTCGGGTCCCATGTTTTCTGATTATAAGCTGCATACTTTGGGCGTGCCCGACACTGATAACCGGGCAGAAAGTGACGCGGGTATCAATCAAGATTATGCATTTAGGACACCCACACTACGTAACCTGCGTTTTACTGCTCCCTACATGCACAGTGGCAAGTTTACTACTTTGGATCAAGTGCTGATGTTTTATGAAGATGTGGCAGGAGGAAAGATTCTCAACCCGAATGTGAAAGCTGGCAGCATTGATTCCCTCGCCACACACATGGACGTGAATTTCAAGGATATTTCAAGGATCGTCGAATTTTTAAATACACTCAACGATGATTCCTTTGATAAAACAATTCCTGTAACCGTACCAAGTGGCTTACCTGTGGTAGGTCTTTGAACAGTGAGGAGTAAGCAAAAGCATTAATAATTAAGTCAAACACTTATAAATTTGAAAGAAGAACAGAAATGCACAATTCTCTTTACACTGATTTACGGAAATGAAGAATATCAGGTCCAGACGCTGGAAAGGAATTACCTGTCTTTGATGACGTTAATTTCGGATTATGTGAACATTTCTGGATTTGGGCTCTGTTGTGGTATGGGAAGCTGCGGAACCTGTATGGTACAAATAGATGGACGCTTCACCCTAGCCTGTCAGGTTCCTGTTGACGATTGGCTTGCTAATTCCGAAATAAAAATTGAGCCTTCCATTATTTTTACATCTTGATGCTATTAACCCTTACATCTATCTAGTAAAAGATACTTACGAAAGAAAAAATGCAACCTTTGAGGAAATAATAAAGGCTTATAAAATTTCATCAAAAACTACATTTTATAAAATATTAAAAGCAGCTGAGAAGGTTGTATAGAATATGTCTGCTTCAATGATTAAATAGTTGATAATCAGTAATTGAAATAAGTATGGCAAAAAATAAAATTGAAACGGAGGAAATTTTGAAAGCGTCTTATAGAGTTGAACTGTTTATTAGGAAGTTTGAGAAGCAGATCCAAACAGCTTTAATTTATGAGCCTAGTGGTAGTATTGGACAGGATATACAAGTGCTGAATGAATTTGTGAAAAATCAAAAGATGCTTATCGAGGATGCTAGGAAATCTCTTTCCGGGAATTACGATTATAAGAGTAATTACTTAGATACAGAAATTGTCTCGACCCCACTTTCAACGCGGACTTCCTTATGTTTGAAAAATGCTGATATAAAAACAGTCAAAGACTTGATAGAAGCAAAGAATAAATACGGACTAAGTCATTTTAAGAATTTTAGAAATTTTGGGAAAACCGCGTATGATGAAGTTGTTCGATTTATAAATATCGTTGAAAACCTCTAACATCGCATGAGATGCTGTACTGGCGCAGTTGGAATACATTCAATTTCGGCACAAACAGGAGTACTGTAATATAATGTCCCGGGATAAAGTCGGCTACATTTCCCTTATCAGAAGGATATAGGTAGAATGAATTAATCTCCTGCGACTCCTACATCTTTTGTTTTACTACAAAAGGCGGCCAGCCACTCCATCCACCCTTTTTCGCTACTGATTTGCTATACAAATCCGCTTGTGCACCCGACATGATCGCTGCGAGTTGCTGGTATGCGACCAGCCATGCGTCAATGAGTCCGGGTGTTGCAGCCTCGCCGAGCACTTCTCCAATGGAAGCCAGTAAATGCTTGCCGACGATGTCATACTGCTCGGGCCTGATATCGAGGCTTACGTGTTTGTTGGCAGTTCGGTTCAGGGCATGGGATAGCACCTGCCGGCTATCGATGTGTTCAGCATAAGCTAACACAGCCATTGCCAGCGCAGTTGGCTGGGCTCCAGAATGCTGGTTTACTGAATTAAATACATTTCTGAGCTCCGGATTTTTTGAGCATCCTGTTATAGAAATAGGTGCCCAGTTATGTAACCGCAATAAGCTGCATAAAAAACCGGTCGTTAAAACGTAATATGGATTTGGGAAAGTAAACTCCTAAAATCGAGCTTTCTGTGGCTCTGAGCGCCTTGAAAGTACAGTAAATGTAATGAGACACACGTTTAACTGTTACTTACTTTCACAAAATGCTAGATGAGTGCTTTTAATTTTGATGCCGAAAATCATTAGGCGTAACACCTGTTTTCTGTTTAAAAAAATGGGTAAAGTGTTGTTGATACTTGAATCCAAGCTGATGTGCTATTTCGCGAATCGACTTGTTACCTTCAAAGATTCTAAGTTTTGCTTCTTCAATTATCGTAGACTGTAATAGGTCCAGTGCTGTGCTTCCAGTTTCCATTTTAATGAGGTCGCCGAAATAGGTAGTGGAAAGGTTAAGCTTCTCGGCGCAGTAGGCCACTGTGGGCAGGCCTAAAAGTTGGGTTTTTTCTGTTTTGAAATAGTCGTCCAAGAGCGCTTTAAACCGTACCACAATGTCACTGTTTACATGCGTGCGGGTAATAAACTGCCGGTCATAAAACCGCACGCAATAATTGAGCAACAGTTCGATATTGGAAACGATCAGCGTTTTGCTGTGCTTGTCAATATTTTGGTTTATTTCAACGGTGATTTTTCGAAGGCAATCCATAATTGCATTCCTCTCTTTTTTAGACAGGTGAAGCGCTTCCCTAACCTGATAAGAGAAGAAAGAGTAGTCGCTTATACTGTCTCCCAAATGTGTTCCGACCAGCAGGTCCATATTAAAAATAAGCCCATAGCCTGACGGCTTGGTCATGATGCCATTATTATCGATACCGTAGACTTGACCTGGCGCAACAAAGATCAAAGTCCCGTTATCATAATCATACGGCTGACATCCATAGGTTATATCACTACACTTGATGTTTTTTAAAAATACCGCATAGACACCCATGTAACGTCTACAATGCTGGACAGCCGATATTTCATCAAAATTTATGACGCTTACCAACGGGTGAAGCGTCTCAACGCCAAGCCAGGTGTTATAATCCTTGACCGTATCAATTCTTTCAATTTGATCCATAACATTTAAGTTTTCTACCCAAATATACTATTGATGATTTTCCCGGGTCCAGCGGGAAGACCTAATCAGTAAAACTGGTAAATGAAACAGTAAAATGTATAAAACACATTCAGGGCGAGCCAACAATCTTTGTAATATGAGCAGTCAAGCTCTGATCATTCTATCATCGCACGGAACAGCTCTGATAAGTATTTCTTATCAGTAGGTAAGTAATCACTATTAGACTTTTTCTGTATTATCTTGTATTCTTGCTATTCGTGCATTTTGCTGATTTTCATCTCAACCAGCCTTTAGAGTACTATGAACACTATTGACAGGAGACTATTTTTATCCCAACTGTCGGTCGCAGGCGCAGTGGCCGCAACGGCAGGGTTCGGTTTTACGACAGCACGCAAGCCTGACGAGTTTGTTGAAGCCGAGATCAATACGGGAAAAATTAGAGGTGTCCGCAGTGATGGGGTCAATGTATTTAAAGGTGTTCCGTATGGTGGTAAAATTTCCGGGGACAGAAGGTTCCGTCGCCCCGCGCCTTTGCAGCCGTGGACGGGTGTTAAGGACGCAACACAGTTTGGCGCGCCAGCAATTCAGGCCCCCAGACGGAATGAGCCCGCGCCATCGGAAGATTGTTTGTTCCTTAATGTTTGGACCCCGGCCAATGACAACAAAAAACGGCCAGTCATGTTTTACAGTCACGGAGGTGGTTTTGTTGCTGGATCAGGCGCGGCGCAGGGCCAGGACGGGTCTAATCTTGCGCGGAATTTTGATGTCGTTGTCGTGCAGACCAATCACCGCTTAGGCTTGCTGGGCTTTCTTTATCTGGACGAAATCGCTGGCCCGGACTATGCAGGGTCCAGCAACATGGGCATGCTCGACATTGCTGATGGGTTGAAATGGGTTAACCAAAACATTGCCCAATTTGGCGGTGATCCTAATAATGTCATGATATTTGGGGAATCGGGTGGGGGAGCCAAAACATCTTGCTTGTATACAATGCCAGCTGCTGCACCGTACTTTAATAAAGCGTCGATCGAAAGCGGCCCGGGTGTTCGGATGACGACCAAAGAAACGGCTGCGGAGACAACGGCGATGCTTTTGAAAGGGCTTAATATTTCAGCCAAAGATTGGAAGAAGTTGCTCGACATCCCGGCTTTGGATTTGCTGGCTATGCAGGCCAAGCTGCCGTTTGTTCCGCCATTTATTGAAAAAAATAACAATAGGGAGGCGATGCAGCGTAATGCAGGTGGTTTTGGTCCGGTCGTGGACGGAGTTGTTCTGCCGCAGCACCCTTTTGATCCCGTCGCGCCAGAAATCGCCAAAGACAAACCCTTATTGGTTGGCTGGAATGAAGATGAGCATACTTTTTTTGCATGGGAGCGGAAGGATACCGAATCTTTTAAAATTGATTTTGAAGGACTTAAAAACAAACTCGAACCCAAGTACGGTCAGGATACGGATAAGCTAATTGAAACCTATCGGAAAGCAAATCCCAATGCGTCGGCACCGGATATTTTTGTCGCGATCTCGTCCATTGCGATGATGGGCCTGGGCTCTGTGACGATTGCGGAGAGAAAAGTAAAACAAGGCGGGGCACCCGTTTACCTGTATAATTTCGGCTATAAATCGGAGAAGAAGATCCCGGGCACGGATTACGCCATGGGCACGCCGCACGCGATGGACATTTCTTTCAAATTCAATAATGAGATCCCGCCGCGCGACGGTTCTGCGCCCAAGGAAAGCTTTTTCGGAGGAAATAATCCCGACCGTTTTGTGGCTTCCCATCATTTCGCCGAGCTCTGGGCAACATTTGCAAGAACGGGAAAACCTGCCGCCAAGGATGTGCCTGAATGGCCTGCTTACAATTTGAAAAACCGGCCAACTATGCGCATTGATACTAAATGTGAGGTCATCAACGACCGCTTCGCTCAGGAGCTGGTTATGTGGAGATCACTTGGTAAAGTTTAGCCGTCGGCCGCTTTTACGGCGTCGAAATGTCGTTTGGAAGAGTAAATACGTCCGGTTAAAGCCGGGGAAAGGTTCTCTGAAATATAGTCAAGTCATATCGGCCCGTTTTTCAAAAGAAAGAAATTTAACCCCAGATTATGAATATCAAACAGGTAGTGTTTGCCGTTACAATTGGAGCCGTTGAACATTTTTGTTTGATAATCATAACCTACAACTATGAAAGATCGTAACATTGCACCCATTTCCGAATTTGGTGCCGAGCTAAGAAACCAGGGATTCAAGGTTTTTGAAATTAAGGCTGGTGAAAATGTAGTCAGGACCTATAACCGGAAGGATTTCTATAAAATCTGCCTCGTTACGGGTCGTAGCCTGGTGCAATACGCCGACCGCGGGATTGAAATTGATGCAAAGACCTTATTCTTTGGCAATCCGCATATCCCATACTCTTGGGAAATCATTTCAGAGGAATATACCGGGTACACCTGCTTGTTTTCGGAAAGCTTTTTAAAGGTCAATGAGCGTTCGGAAAGCCTTCAGGAAAGTCCGTTATTCAAAATAGGAGGGACGCCCATTTTTACATTATCGGAAGAGCAGCGGAACTTCATTGCTACGATCTTTCAGAAAATGATCGCCGAAGATGCCACAGGTTACTTGTTCAAGCATGATCTAATGCGAAACTACATTAACCTGCTGATTCACGAAGCACTGAAAATGCAGCCTGCCGAGAATTTCTTTAAGCATAAAAATGCAGCAGAACGCACCGCTTCTCTGTTTTTCGACCTTTTGGAAAGACAGTTTCCGATTGAAAGTATAGATCAGCCGATGCAGTTTAAAACTGCCCAGGAGTTTGCAAATAGATTATCCGTGCATGTCAATCATTTGAACCGTTCGGTGAAAGAAATCACAGGCAAGCCCACCAGTACCCACATCGCAGAAAGGATCATTATGGAGGCGAAAGCGCTTTTAATCCACACGGATTGGACGATTGCCGAAATCGGCTATGCGCTTGGATTTGAGTATCCTGCCTACTTCAACAACTATTTTAAAAGGCTTACCGGCACGGTTCCTTCATCGGTGAGGTTGCAAACTGCGTGATATCCATAATGATTGGTTTGATTATCATCATAACAGGGTGGTAATTCAGGGATACCTTTGTAAAGAGGTACAACGAGTTACAACCCAGTTATGAAAAATTGCAACGCTTCAATTCCAGAGAATGCTGGCGGTACGAAGCAAAAATGTTTTAAGGTTTACAAGACAAGTTTGGGGTTGGATATTCAGTCAACCTATACGCGCAGGGATTTTGCTAAAATTTACCTTATTACCGGTAAAGCCCATATTCACGCAGGCGGAAAAACATTTCATACCGATAAGCCTATCCTCCTTTTTGAGCCGCTGGTGCCTTACTCCTTAAATGAAGTCCCGGGCACTGAGCTAAGTTTCGCCTGTCTCTTTTCCAGAAATCTTTTGGAATATGACTTGTGTTCAAACACCTATCGACAACTGATGACATTCGCTGGGGTTTCGATGCCTATGTTTTTCCACCTGGACAGCAAACAGAAGAATTTCATCGCCAGTGTGTTTGAGCAAATCATTCTTGAACAGGATAGGTCCTACACGTTCAGCCACGAGCTTTTCTGCAATTATATGAACCTGATACTCCACGAGGTTCTTAAAAAAACGACTGGCAGCATCCCCTCTTACCAGCCATTCCATTTCAATTAAATCTAGATAATTCACTAGCTGTATTGGTCAGCATTGTTTGATTTCCATAACCTATGGTTTGGTAATCATTATTACAAAGGGTGATCAGGGGAGTAATTTTGCAACATTCTAATTATTCGCTTTACTACTATGAAAGAAGAAAAATCAATCACAACCACCGGGGAGCCAAGATGGATTGCGGTGTATTCCATATCACTTGCAGTAGCCGGACTAATCACTTCTGAATTCCTTCCTGTGAGTATTCTGACGCCAATCGCACGGGACCTTCATGTGACAGAAGGGATGGCCGGGCAGGCAATCTCGGTTACAGCATTAATTGCGATGTTTTCCAGTTTATTTACTGCAATTCTGACCAAGAAAATTGACAGGCGGTGGGTACTCTTATCGTTTTCGGTGTTACAGATCATTTCTAATATCCTTGTTTCACAGGCATCTTCTTTTGCTGTGCTCATGGCTGGCAGGGTACTGCTCGGTATTGCAGTAGGTGGGTTTTGGGCCATGTCCACAGCTACAACGATGCGGCTGGTACCACAGCATCTTATCTCAAAAGCGCTTTCCATTGTTTTTGCGGCTGTCTCTTTTGCGACTGTCCTGGCCGCGCCTCTGGGCAGTTTTTTGGATGGGATTATCGGCTGGCGTAATGTATTTATGCTGGTATCTGGCATTGGTGTTATAGCGCTCGTCTGGCAGGCGCTCGTACTGCCGCCGATGCCGCCAAGCAGCCCTTCGCAGTTGCATACACTGGTTTCGGTATTCAGGCGCAGGGATGTAAAGAGAGGAATGCTCGGTGTTACATTTTCATTTGCAGGTTATGCGATCTTCTTTACCTATCTGCGCCCTTTGCTGGAAAATATTACACATGTGCCGGTGGCCATTCTGACAACCATTCTCCTGTTTTACGGCGCTGCCAACTTCTTTGGAGCCATCATTGCCCGGTTTATGATTGATAAAAACCTTTCATTGACTATGGTGGCAATGTCTTTTTTAATGTCTATTGTCACTGCCCTGCTCATTTTCCTGGGTGGTAATATGATCCTTGCATCGCTGTTTATCGCAGTTTGGGGCTTTGCATTCGGCAGTGTCCAGGTGGGCTGGCCGACCTGGATTACCCTTGCAGTTCCCGATGAAGCCGAAAGTGGGGGCAGCGTCCTTGTTGCCACAACACAACTTGCCATTACGCTGGGTGCAGGCCTGGGTGGGCTGGTATTTGACCATATAGGGATTGGAGGCACATTCGGACTGGGAAGTTTGGTTTGGCTTTGCGCTGCATGGGCAATATGGCGTGCCATGAAAGGGCGTGTATGGAAGGCTGCTTCGGCAAGCGGCGGTATGGTGCATTTATGATTTGAAGGCATGACCCGCCCGCCCGAACATTGCTTTTTGACTTGTTTGATATTCATAATATATCGCTTGATATCCATTGGACTTAGTAGTAGCGATCCCACTAATTTTGAATCATTGAAAAGCACACAATGGAGCCGAATAAATTTATAATAGAAAATATCATGAAAGATAAAGTAGCATTTGTAACAGGAGCGGCAAAAGGAATGGGGGAAGCGGCCGTAAGGAGTTTTGCCCAAGCCGGAGCAGCCGTGATCATAGCGGACGTAGATATGGATGCAGCAAACACCCTGGCCCGCGAGCTTACCAGCAGTGGCGCCAGGGCAACGGCTGTGCATTGTGACGTCACAAAAAGTGAAGATGTAAAAGCTGCCGTTGAAAAGGCCGTATCACTTTACGGAGGACTTGATTTCGCATTTAACAACGCAGGCGTACAAGCCCGGAATGTCTTTACGGCCGATATGACCGAGCAGGAATATGACCGCGTGATGGATATTAATCTGAAAGGGGTCTGGCTTTGTATGAAGTATGAATTAATCCAGATGCAAAAGCAAGGGGGCGGGGCGATCGTCAATAATTCATCGATCGGCGGCATCGTAGGGGGTCCTGGACGAGCAGCGTACCATGCCTCCAAACACGGGGTGATCGGCCTTACAAAAAGTGCTGCTGCGGAATATGCAGCAAAAGGCATTCGCATCAATGCCGTCTGCCCCGGTACAATCGATACGCCTATGGTTCAGCAGATGTTCAGCCAAGGCGATTTGTCGGAAGAGGATTCCAAAAAAGGCGCGCCGATCGGCCGGATCGGGCAACCGCAGGAGATCGCAGATGCTGTATTGTGGCTGTGCAGCCCGCAGTCCAGCTTTGTGATCGGCCAGGCATTGACTGTTGATGGCGGCATTACGATCCTATAATTGTATCAGCCCAATTCAAGTGCGGTGCTAAAATCTGCTACGAAACAGATTGGTAACCATGGTAATAAGGTAAAATCAAAAACTAAAAACGTTAATAATGAACAATCTAAAAAGGCTCGGTAGCATTACCATAGCCATCATAGCAATGATGATTAATAGCAACATTTCAATGGCCCAGGATCTGTCCAATGGAGCCGATAATTTTTACAAAAGCGATAAAGTGACCATCAAAAAGGTCACTTTCAAAAACCAATACAATATGAAGGTGGCGGGCAATCTTTTTACGCCAAAAGATTTAGATCAAAAAGCGAAAAATGCAGCGATCATTGTCGGTCACCCGATGGGGGCTGTCAAAGAGCAGAGTGCAAACCTTTATGCTACTAAAATGGCTGAAAAAGGATTTGTTACCTTATCGCTGGACCTGTCATTTTGGGGGGAAAGCCAGGGAGAGCCGCGCAATGCGGTCGCGCCCGATATTTATGCAGATGATTTCAGTGCCGCGGTGGATTACCTGGGTACGCAAGCGTTTGTGGACCGCGAGCGGATCGGTGTGCTGGGGATTTGCGGGAGCGGAAGTTTTGTGATCAGCGCGGCAAAAATCGATCCGCGCATGAAAGCAATCGCAACGGTAAGCATGTACGACATGGGAGCGGCTAACCGCAATGCGCTCAATCATTCATTGACCCTTCAGCAACGCAAAAAAATTATTGCTGATGCAGCCCAGCAGCGCTATGAAGAATTCACAGGCAGCGAGCCGAAGCTTACCGGCGGAACGGTTGACGAGCTTACCCAAGCTTCGAATGCCATTGAGCGGGAGTTTTATGATTTCTATCGCACCAGCCGCGGGGAATATACGCCAAAAGGGTCGAGTCCAAAACAGACCACACACCCGACGCTTGCGACTAATACCAAGTTCATGAACTTTTACCCCTTCAATGATATCGAGACCATTTCACCGCGACCAATGCTTTTCATTGCAGGTGAAAATGCACATTCCATCGAATTCAGCCAGGATGCTTACAAGCTTGCCGGACAGCCGAAGGAACTTGTGATCGTTCCCGGCGCGGGACACGTGGATCTGTATGACAGGGTAAACCTGATCCCCTGGGACAAACTGGAGTCTTTTTTTAAAAAGAACCTTCAATCCAAAACGGAAGGCACAGTTGGACTGCTGCCGGAAAGAAAGTAATGGTGTAATTTTTTTTGAATCAAAATATAAATAACGGAACACATGAAACAATCAAGAGTAATCCTGTACCCTTTGCTGGTATTTATTCTGGCGATCATGGCATGTAATTCAGACGGTAGCATGGACCCAAATAGCAATAACAACCCCGGGCAGGAAAGCCCCGGGCAGGAAAATCCTGGTACCGACAGCACCGATGTGGACTCTTCGAGCAACCGATTGAAAATCACCATTGGTACAAGAACATTCAACGCCACGCTGGTTTCAAACCCCACGGTTACGGCCTTCAAAGCCCGGCTGCCGATGACGGTGAACATGACCGAGTTGAACGGCAATGAAAAGCTTTACAATTTCAGCAGCGCCTTGCCAACCAATGCCTCCAATCCGCGCAACATCGCAGCCGGTGATCTGATGCTTTACGGGTCTGCCACGCTAGTGCTCTTTTACGAGTCATTTCCTACGTCGTACAGCTATACCAGGCTTGGGAAAATAGACAATCCATCCGGCCTTGCATCCGCTGTTGGCAACGGTTCAGTATCTGTGCGTTTTGAATTGGAGTAGTGTGTTGTCTCACTAATTTATGCCTGATTTAGTGAACAGTTACCCAGATTTTGAGATTTCAAATTAATGTCTTCAACTAATAATCAACAAATGGAAAAGACCAGAAATCATATTGCAACAAAGATTTTGTTGACCTTGGCTGCGGCTGCTCTCATCACTTTTCAGGGGTTCTCTCAGTCGAAAGCTGATGCAGATGCAAAACAGGCTATTTTCCCAAAAGGCCAGCAGGGACCAGCTTCGAATTTTACAGGTAAAGCCTTCAATTATGGTCTCCTAGAAAGTGATTCTACTTATAATACAGTCGTGGGAAACGTGTTTTTTGAACCCGGCGCCAGGTCAAATTGGCATAAACATCCGGCCGGTCAGATCCTGATCATTACCGCTGGCGAGGGCTTTCACCAGATAAAGGGAAAGCCGATAGAGAAAATGCGAAAAGGCGATGTTGTGAAATGTCCGCCTGATGTAGAGCACTGGCACGGGGCAAGTCCCGACAGTGGTCTGCACCAAATGTACATCATCCCCAATACTGAAAAAGGGATTGTTGAATGGCTGCAACCAGTTAACGACAAGGAATACAATGCATTTAAATAACATCTGGACATCAAAAAAATTATACTAAGCTAGATGAACGATTGCAAAGCAGGCCTGAATTTCAGGTCTGCTTTTGCTGAATGAGAAAACAATTGCATTTGCTTTGAAATGCAGAAAGGATTATCTGAAAAGACGGCCAAAAGCATATCAGAAATCAAATGAACTTAACAAGACTTAGAAATCATGGAAATTACAAGAATAGGTTCTCAGCCATCCAGTGTCGGCTCCCAAGACTGGTTTACAGGAAAGGTTCGCATTGATGCATTATTTCAACCAAACGAATTCAGGCGAGCGCAGGCCGCAAGCGTTACTTTTGAGCCAGGCGCACGCACTGCCTGGCATACTCATCCGCTGGGACAAACGCTCATTGTGACGTCAGGAGCCGGTTGGGTACAGCGGGAAGGTGGCAAAGTGAAGCAGATTTTCCCGGGTGACCTCGTTTGGTTTGACGCAGGAGAAAAGCATTGGCACGGCGCAACGGCTACAACTGCCATGACGCATATTGCCATCCAGGAACAATTGGACGGTAAAGTTGTGCAGTGGATGGAGAAGGTTGAAGATTCTGAGTATACAAACCAATAAAGGCTCCATGTTACATTAAGCATGAACAAATAAGAGTTTCCAATCGGAGCCGATGTCACGTTGTGCCTACGTCCCGCGCTTAAAAGCGAGAATTTTTAGAAATTGTAAGAAACTAGAGTACAAATCAGTGTAATAGAAAACGCCGGAGAATTCTGGCATTTTTGGTTTTAGTTTCTTTAATTGAAACGACAATAGGTTGCCACGAAAAAGCTTTTATTAGCGTATCTATAATAGATGGTAGTTTTTTAGTTGGTTGTTAAATACCCGGCAACATTCAGACGTGTCCATTGTTTGAAACTCTTAATTAATTGTTTGATTTTTGATAAACGGTTAGTCAATTTGATTCTAATTTTGTATTGGATTTAAAATGATTAATTCAATGACTGCGAGCTCCTATTCTAAAATTGTCTGTGTCGCTATGGGTTTAGCGTTCCTTTTTATATCTTCTTCTATATCAGCTCAATCATTGGTTCTTACTGGTCCGATTAACGTTGAGAGTAATGCCCGGTCAGCAAAATCCAAAATTAAGGAACAGATGACAGTAAGGTTCGTTTTATTGCCTTGCAATGGTCAAGATACAACGAAGTATTTCGCTGATTATAGCTTTTATAAAAGTGAAGTCAACGCAATATTTATCCATCGAAGTGCCCGAAAATTGAATGATCTCATGATCGATCGAAAGCAAAGAAGGGCTGACTTATTTTGTTTTGAAAAAGTAAATGTAAGAATGAATTTGTTGAAGAGCAGTGCGAATAATTAGTTGCAATTATTCGTTTTGAATTCAGATAAAATTGATTTGTGATGGTGATGAGAGGATGTATTATGGTTGCTAAATTTATCCGTGCTATTGTCATTGGCTTAGGTGTTTCTGCTTGCCAGAATGATGATACATTGGAGCCTTCCTTCTCTACTGATTGCTTGGTGAAAGCGACTGCCAATAGTGGCCAGATTGTTTCCGGTGCCTACATTGTTACCTATCGGCCAGCAGAGGAATTGCCTGGTGACCAACGTGCGAGACTTACGGCTGCTAAGGCAAGTGCCGAGCAGTTTTTGAGTAGCAGGAAAATAGCGGATTTGCAGACCCAGGTTCTTGCATCGGGTGAGCAGACCACCTTTCTGGCACATCTGACCGAAGCCGAATCGGTCAGGCTAAAAATGGATCCATCGGTTAGGGTTATAGAACCAGATAGGATCATGTCCGTTTGCAGCTGCGTGGAGATTTCTACTCCCACCACGCTTCCCTGGAACATAGCGCAGACCGGATACGGCCGCGGCGATCTGCAAACCACTAAAACTGCCTGGGTGATCGATACAGGTATTGACCTGGACCATCCCGACTTGAATGTGGATGCAGCACGCAGCAGATCATTTATCACCGGGCAAACATCTGCCGATGATCAGAATGGTCATGGAACTCACGTTGCGGGAATAATCGGGGCACAAAACAACACGATTGGGACGACCGGCGTAGCTTCCGGTGCTACCTTGGTTTCACTGCGCGTTTTGGATGAGGAAGGCGAAGGGCGGCTTTCCGGCATTATCCAGGCTGTGAATCATGTGATACAAAATGGTCGCGCAGGGGATGTAGTCAACATGAGCCTTGGTGGAGAAGGAATATCCGCCACATTGGAAAGAGCGATTGTGCGGGGCGCAAACGCGGGCATTTTCTTTTCAATAGCAGCTGGAAATGAAGGTAAAAATGTAGAGGACTTTTCTCCTGCACGTGTCAATCACCAAAATGTCTTTACGGTTTCGGCAATGAACCAGAACAACCGGTTTGCGTCATTTTCAAATTACGGTAGTAGTGTTGACGTTTGCGCTTACGGCGTACGCATTACATCTACATACTCAAATGGCCGTTACGCTACATTGAGCGGCACCTCGATGGCAGCCCCACACGTTTCCGGTCTTTTGCTCGTTCGCGGAAGCAGCCTGCCTATGCACGGCAGCGTCTCCGGCGACCGGGATGCTACACCTGATCCGATGGCGGGTGAGCCGAATTAGATTACCTTTTATTAATTAGAACTCATGATGATGAACAACCCAGGACTTTTAAAATTTGCGTTTTTACTATTGCTATCAGTATCCTGCAAACAGGAAAGCGAGCCCCATACCAATCCGGAACCTGGATCCGGGCAAAGCAATGATTCTACTTCGGTGGAGGTTAATGCGCCGAATTCAAGATATACACCGGCTTTTGCAGGCCAGACACGCATTCGAGCCGTGCGAACTGAAGCGCAGTTTGTGACTAGGATCGTGACTGATCAGTTAACCAATCCCTGGGGGATAACCAGTTTGCCGGATGGCGGGCTGCTGATCACGCAAAAAGGCGGTCAGATGCGGATTGTTAGTGCCGCTGGGGTGCTGGGAAGTGTCATTACGGGATTGCCCGCTGTCAATGCTGCGGGACAAGGCGGTTTATTGGGGTTGTGCCTTGATCCGCAATTCGAATCGAACAGGTTGGTTTACTGGGTGTTTTCTGAACCTGTGGCGGGCGGCAGCTTGACTTCTGTTGGGCGCGGGCGGCTGTCTTCTGATGCAAGTAGAGTAGAAAATGCAGCGGTGATTTACAGGGCGACGCCATCGTATACAGGAAGCGCCCATTATGGCGGGCGCATCCTTTTTGATCGTACCGGGCATTTACTGGTGAGTACGGGTGAACGCTCGGATATGGTCACAAGGCCACAATCTCAGTCACTTAGTTCAGGCCTGGGTAAGATTGTCAGGATTACGACCGATGGACGTCCCGGGGCAGATAACCCATTTGTTGGCCAAAGCAATGCACGTCCGGAAATTTGGTCGCTTGGCCACCGTAATCCGCAGGGACTGGCCATGCACCCTGTCACTGGGGAGTTATGGGAAAGCGAGCACGGACCACGTGGCGGAGATGAAATCAACCGTGTTCAGGCGGGAGGAAATTACGGCTGGCCAACCATTACATATGGATTGGAATACAGTGGACAGCCGGTGGGTGCTGGTATTCAGCAGCGTGATGGATTGTTACAGCCAGCTTATTATTGGGACCCGGTAATTTCTCCAAGCGGGATGACTTTTTACAGTGGGAATTCCATCCCGGAATGGGAAAACAATCTATTCATCGGTTCGCTGAGCGGCATGCATATAGCGCGATTGGTGATTGAAAATAACCGGATCGTCGGCGAGGAGCGGCTTTTGGTTAGCGAGCAGCAACGTTTTCGGGATATTACCCAAGGTCGTGATGGCGCATTGTACGCCGTTACAGATCAGGGCCGCCTTTACCGGATTGCCTCAAACTAATGTTGAACAATCGCAATTAGGGATCCTTTGATTCTCCACGCCAGTCACTTCACTTGCAAAATGTCAATATCAACTGGACGGCATTATGTAGGCAAACTTTGGCAACGGGATTCGGGGATTTCTTGTATCTAATGCGTTTATATGAAGTACAGTTGTAAAGAAAGGTGGGAGTTGATGACTTTCACCTTTTTAGTTAAAAGCGTATATACATAATCGTTAGTTTTTCCAGTGATGTGTTTGAAATTCATAATCAATGGTTTGATTATCTTTATTCGTGTGGCTGCGGTGAGGTTAAATTTGTTGTTAGCGTTGGTGGCGAGGTTTGGCTTACTTAAACGTATTTCTCAATTGTGCTTTGTAAAATAAATAGCCAGATACGATCTAAGTTGATAATAATGTATTAAACTTCATCAGTAACAAAAATGGCAAGGATATTCATTACAGGCTCTGTGGACGGGCTTGGGCAGTTGGCAGCAAATGCGCTCGTCCACAAAGGTCATAGTGTGGTGTTGCATGCGCGGAATCGGGAGCGCTCAAAGTATGGTCTAGCCATGGTGCCTGGAGCAGAAGCTGTGCTTACTGGCGATTTGTCAAGCATTGAAGAAACAAAGAATCTTGCTGATCAGGTTAACGCACTTGGGCAGTTTGATGCCATCATACATAATGCAGGTGTATACCAGATGCATGAAAACAAACTGACTTTGGATGGCTTGCCACCATTATTTGCTGTTAACACGATTGCTCCATATGTGCTGACTTGCCTTATTAAGCAGCCCCATCGCCTGATCTATACGAGTTCGGGAATGCATAAGCAGGCAGACCCAAACTTGTCAGGCTTAAACCAGGAAAAACTCAGTATAACTTATTCCGACTCCAAATTCCACAATCTGATCCTGGCAATGGCCGTCGCCAGACTCCGTCCGGATATTTATGCTAATGCAGTAGACCCTGGCTGGGTGCCCACCAAGATGGGTGGCCCCGGAGCGCCGGATAATTTACAGAAAGGCTTTGCCACCCAGGTCTGGCTTGCTGTAAGTAGTGATGAGCAAGCCAAAATATCTGGTATGTATTTGCATCATCAAAAGCCAGACCGTTATCTGCGTCAGGCCGACCAGGGAGCGGTCCAAGAGAAGTTCCTGTCTTTTTGCGAAAACCTAACCGGCATTGCATTACCGTTTGTGTGAAAGGTGTCATTTTCTGACTGAGGTGGCAAATGGTAATAATTTGCGAAATCCCAGGGAACTGGGCTTATGTCGAGAGTTGGAAAGTCTGTTCCCCCAGAGTTTTGACCAATCCGCCCAGTGCCTGCACCAATGGCGTACATGGCTCTGTTTTATAAATGAGCACATGCTGAATGACAATTTCTTTGAATGGGCTTCCATCCGGATTGGAAATCGGCATCGAGATCAGGCTGGGATCGTGCCGTAAATCCAGAGAAGCGGGAATAAAGGCAATACCTTTTTCCGACCGCACCATACTTTTTAACAGGTCAAAGGATGGGACATAATGCGCAATGTTGCTTTCTCTATGAAAACCCGCTAGCCGGCATACTTCTTCCAACTGGCTGTAGAACAGGCCGGCTTCGGGTCCGTGGTCGATCCATTTTTCATTCTTCAGTTCTGCAAGGGCGACCGCCTTGCGGTTGGCAAGTTGGTTATTCCGATTCATTAAAATGCTGTAATCAGCTTGCGTATATAGATTGGCAGTCAGGCTTTCTTTCACGAGTGGAAGCACGCAAAGGCCCATATCTATTTCACCATTCGATACATTAAGTTGCACCTGGACTGGATTTGGCAGTTCAACAAGTTTGATCTCCACCGCTGGGAAGTGGGAAGAAAATAGTTCTAATATTCCCATAATCCTTTCGGGCAAAATGAGCTTGAAAACACCCAGTGTGATCACTTGCTGCTTTGCTCCAACTTGCCGGACATCACGGATCGCTTTGTCAGCAAGGGAAAGAATGCGTTTCGCATCTGACAAAAAAGCTTCTCCTGCCAGAGTTAGCTCTACTTTGTGTGATTGTGTACGTTTGATTTTAACAAATAACTCAACGCCCAGCTCAGCTTCCAATAATTTCACCTGCTGACTTAGTGCTGGCTGTGAAATAAAAAGTTTCCGGGCAGCATTGCCAAAATGTAATTCATCGGCAACACGCACGAAATACTTTAATTGACGTAATTCCATTTCAGTATCTCCATATTGGCTTACAAATATGGAGGTTAATTCCTCAGGCAAACCACGCTACCCTATACTTTGGACGTACTATTTGATATTCATAAGAAATGGTTTGATTATCATTATCGACAACGGGATTTACAAAGCAACATTTACATTCTATAAAACACTAATTATCCATTTGTACCAACCGTAAGTACAAGGCCAATGAACCGATTAGATTTTTTAAAAAAAGGATTTAGCACTCTTAGTGTTTTTGCGGCTTTTCCCATAATGGAAGCTTGTAAGGAGGATGCAATTGTAGAAAACCCCTCAATAGATTCAACGTCGCAGAGTTGTGCTGTGACCAATTCAGAAACGCCCGGGCCGTTTCCAATAAGACGTCCGGGCGATTTAATAACAAGCAACATTGTTTCTGACAGAGTAGGCGTGCCCATCGAAATAAATATTACAGTCAGAAACGTCAATGCCAATTGCGAAATCTTGACCGGGGTTTTGGTGGATATATGGCAATGTGACAAGGACGGCTATTATTCAGAGTATGGTGGGAATGGGTCGCAATCGGTCAACTTAACAGATGTACATTTTTTGAGAGGTCGCCAGATAACTGACTCTGCGGGTCTAGCCTCCTGGACAAGCATTTTTCCGGGCTGGTATCCGGGCCGGGCGCCGCATATTCATGTTCATATTTACAGTCGCTCAGGTGCTTCGTTACTCATTACCCAAATTGCTTTTCCCAAGGAAATTTGTGACACAGTTTACAGACAGGGTGTTTATGCAAGTCATGGGCTGCAAGATACTACCAACGAAAGGGACATGGTGTTCAGCGACGGTGTTGCCAATGAAATGGCGCAAATATCCGGTAGTGTAGCGAATGGATTTGTGTTGAATCACACAATTAATGTGAGGGCATTGTAGGAAGTTATTGAAGCAGGCTATGTGAAGCATTCGCGCGATTTTAGTATATAAGAACAATAGCATTTAACCAATTAAAATTAGTACTTTAATTATTTACCCACAACATCACCATGGACAACGAAAATAATGCCGGGGAGCCGGAAAGCACCGGTGCATCGCGGCGGACGTTCCTGAAACAGTCGTCCGCGCTCGCTGCCTTCGCGCTGACGCCGCCAGCCGCAGTACACTCCGTTGAGAAGGGTCTGGACGAGAAAGTGGCGGTCGCATTTGAACAGCAGCCGCTTCGCGTTCAGATCAATGGTGTTGCCCAGCAATTGTCCGTGGAGCCTCGGGTGACTTTGCTGGATTTACTTCGCGAACAATTAAACCTTAACGGCACTAAAAAAGGTTGCGATCATGGTCAATGCGGAGCCTGCACGGTGCATGTGGACGGCCAGCGCGTCAACTCCTGTCTGACTCTGGCACTAACCACAGAAGGCTGCAAAGTCACGACGATTGAGGGAATGGGTAGTGTTGAAAAGCTGCATCCGATGCAGGAAGCATTTATCAAACACGATGGATTTCAATGTGGTTATTGCACACCCGGCCAGATCATGTCGGCCGTCGCCTGCATTAACGAAGGGCATGCCAATTCGCCCGACGAAGTGCGGGAATATATGAGTGGGAATATCTGCCGTTGCGGCGCATATGCGAACATTGTGGAGGCAATTATGGAAGTTAAATCAAAAGGAGGCCGGATATGAACCAATTTCAATTCACGCGTGCAAACACGCCCCTGGCGGCGGTATCGGCCGTTTCTAAGGAAAACGGTGCCTATTTTCTGGCCGGTGGGACAAATCTGATCGACCTTGTTAAAAGGGAAGTTATCATTCCCGAGCGGCTCGTCGACATCAACCGCCTGCCCCTGGCCACAATTGAGGAAACTACGTCCGGTATACGCATCGGCGCAATGGCCAAAAACTCGGCAGTTGCCGATCACCCACTGATCAAAAAGTATTTCCCATTATTATCAATGGCGCTAAATGCTGGCGCTTCTGCTCAACTCCGGAATATGGCTACTGTGGGGGGTAATATGATGCAGCGCACGCGCTGTCCGTATTTTTACGATCATTCCATGCCGTGCAACAAACGCGGTCCGATCCAGTCGGGTCCCTCGAAAGGCCAGCCCAATGGTCCGTCGGGATGCGGCGCGATCGGCGGTGTTAACCGGATGCACGCGATTTTCGGCACTTCCGAAAAATGCATTGCCGTGCACCCCAGCGATATGTGCATTGCGCTTGCAGCGCTGGATGCGCGGGTCAATGTGACCGGGCCGAAAGGCAACCGCAGCATTGCTTTCGCTGAATTCCATCGCCTGCCGGGCGATGCCCCGCAGAAGGATAATACGCTGCTACCAGGGGAGTTGATTCTTTCCGTAGATGTGCCTAAGAATGAATTAGGTAAATACTCGCATTATCTCAAAGTGCGCGACCGGGCCTCCTATGCATTCGCGCTCGTTTCGGTGGGGGTTGCTGCGGATATGAAAGGAAAGACGATTCAGGATATTAGGCTGGCAATGGGCGGCGTTGCGCATAAGCCCTGGAGGCTGGCCGAGGCGGAAGGTTATCTGAAAGGGAAAGAAGCTACCCTCGAAAATTTCAGACAAGCGGCCACGCTTGCCATGCAGGGCGCGAAAGGTTATGGCGAAAATGATTTTAAACTAACCTTAGCTCCAAATTCCATTATCGAAGCACTTCAAATCGCCACTCAAACCGTCTGACCATGAAAAACGAAAAAAATCCACCGCTTGACCGGGTCGACGGGCGAATGAAGGTGACCGGCGGAGCCAAATACTTTGCCGACTTTGCCATTCCGAATATGACCTATTGTGTCATCGTAGGTAGTGACATCGCGCGTGGCACGGTTACAAGTATAGACACTAAAAAAGCGCAGGGCGCTCCTGGCGTGTTGGGTGTATTTACCCACCAAAATATGCCGCCGATTCCGGGCTGGGATGCGCCGCCAAGCAAGCAGGCCGACGGACCGCCGCCCAAACCTGACACCGAAGAAAAATACCGCATCCTAAGCAGTCCGAAAATCCTGTTCGACGGCCAACCTATCGCCATGGTTGTTGCCGATACCTATGAACGCGCGACCTACGCCGCATCACTTGTCAAAGCCATTTACAGCAAACAAAAAGCGCGAACGGATCTCGAAAAATATAAAAAAGATGAGATTACGCCAAGAGGCGGTGATTACTCACGGGGTAAAGCAAAAGCTTTCGAATCAGCACCGGTGCAGCTGGAATCGGAATATACAATTCCCATTGAAGTGCATAACCCAATGGAATTGCACGGGATTGTCGTGCACTGGACCGGCGCGGATCAGCTGATGATCTACGCCAAAACACAGGGTGTCAATTCCACCCAGCAGGCGATGGCGCAGGCATTTAAACTCGACCCGAAAAACATCCATGTGCATACCGAATATATGGGAGGTGGTTTTGGAATGGGACTGCGCACCTGGCCGCAGGAAATGGCGACCGTGGCCATTGCAAAAAAAGTAGGTCGCCCGGTGAAGCTGGTTATGAACCGGAGCCAAATGTTTACCATGGTCGGCCACCGGCCTTACACGGCGCAGTCCATTCAAATGGGCGCAGACAAAAATGGCAAACTCGTCTCCATTCATCATGCGGCCACGGCAGAAACGGCTAAATATGAAGATTTTACGGAAGCGACCGTCAACATGACCAAGTTTATGTACGACTGTCCGAATGTAAGCACGCGTTACCGGCTCGTGCGACTCGACCGAAGCGTGCCGATCTGGATGCGCGGCCCGGGTGAAGCGACGGGTGCATTTGCACTGGAATCGGCCATGGATGAAATGGCTCACAAGCTTAGTATAGACCCGATTGAATTCCGGCTTAAAAACTACGCGGAAACCGATCCTGAACATAACCGGCCATATTCAAGCAAACATCTGAAGGAAGCTTACGAGCGCGGGGCAGAGGCTATCGGCTGGAAAGACCGTAAAAACGATCCGGGCGCGAGTAAGGAAGACAACTGGCTCACAGGTTATGGCATGAGCACGGGCGTTTTCAATGCATTCAGATGGGAAGCGTCGGCCAGAGTGGTGCTCAATGCGGACGGATCGCTGGTAGTGCAAAGCGCGGTGACTGATATCGGTCCGGGCACGGGCACAGCCTTGACGATGATTGCGCACAATGTGCTGAATATTCCTTTCGAGCGCATTAAGGTTGAATATGGCGACACGTCGCTACCGAAAGCGCCAAGTCAGGGCGGTTCGGCGATTGTGTCCGCAGTTGGCTCTGCTGTTTTCGATACTTGTAGAAAAATCAAAAATGAGCTGTTTGACCTTGCAACAAAAGCAGGCGCGCCGCTTGCGGGCAGTAAGGTGGCCGATCTTTCAATAGAAAATGGAAATGTTTTTATCTCAGACAGTCCTTCAAAAAAGGTGGCGGTAGCTGAACTGTTGAAAGCCAACAATTTGCCTTCAATCGCCCAAACTGCCGACTCGAAAGGGAGCGCGGAGCTGGAAAAATATTCTATGTATTCGTTCTCCGTGCATTTTGTAAAGGTAAAGGTCAATGCGCTCACCGGTGCTGTTCGTGTGACCAAAACAGTCAGCGTAGCCGATTCGGGCCGGATTATTAGTCCAAAAACAGCAGCCAGTCAAATGATCGGCGGCGTGGCAGGCGGTATAGGAATGGCGCTGACAGAGGAAGCGATAATCGATCACCGCTTTGGCAGATTCGTCAATAATAATTTCGCGGATTACCACGTGGCCGTGCACGCCGACGTGCCGGCGATCGAAACAATTTTCATTGATAAACCCGACCCGATCATTAACCCGATGGGCGCAAAGGGAATGGGTGAGATCGCACTGATCGGATTTTCTGCTGCGGTTGCCAATGCGGTCTTTAATGCGACTGGTAAGCGGATCAGGCAGTTACCTATCACGCCGGATAAGGTCATGCAGCAGGTATCTTGATGCTCGATTTACTGGTGAATCCGGATGAATTAATCCACTAAGTGAAATATCAAATCTTACAAAATACCCGCAAAATTAACTTGCGGGTGTTTTTTTTCGCAGATTTCATATTAAAATCCGTGAATAGTAATGAGAAAAATACAGGGAGAAAGGTGTTTGAAATAGTACTTACTAATTCAGATTTCGAAGTCCCCGAAATGCATTAGGCGTTTGGCCAACGTGTTGTTTGAATAGCCTTGAAAAATGCTGGGGATATTTAAATCCCATTTCAAATGCGATCTCGCTTACTGTTTTTGTCTGGTCAAAAATCTTCTCTTTGGCCACATCAATCAGTTTTGCCTGGATATAGTCCTGCGCAGTTTGCCCGGTTTCTTTTCTGACCAGGTCCCCAAAATATTTTGTGGACAGGTTAAGTTCACTGGCGAAATAAGCCACCGAGGGTAATCCAATCATACTGGGCTTGTCTGACAAAAAGTAGGTTGTCAAAAGCGATTCAAAGCGTTCAATAATCCCTTTGTGCACCGTATCGCGGGTAAGAAATTGCCGGTCGTAAAAGCGTTTGCAGTAATCTAAAAACAGCTCGATATTTGAAACGATCAGTTTCCTGCTGTGATGATCGAGGGCATGTTCTAGCTCATACCTGATTTTAGCAAGGCAATCCAGCACAATCTGCTTTTCCCGCTCAGAGATATGCAACGATTCGTGGGTCTGATAGCTAAAAAAGCTGTATTCATGGATGTGCTGGTTGAGTGCGGTACCGTGCAGCAGACCGGGATGAAAAACCAGCGCATAACCGTTCGGCCTGTATAGCTCATTTTCAAGAGTTACCACCTGCCCAGGCGCAAAGAAAACGAGCGTGCCTTCCTGATAATCGTAATTCTGCTTGCCATAGCGCAAATCCCCGCACGCCACTCCTTTTAGCATGACAAAGTACAGCCCCAAATACATGTTTTTGATCTGCCGCGTGTCAGCTTTTGACAGGTCTACGACAGTCACCAAAGGATGCAGCGTTTCGTGCTGGTTGAATGCATTGTAATCACTTACCGAATCAAACCGGATCTGATTTTCCATTGTCTTTTTTATTAACTGCTACCAAATTACAGATTTCAAAAGGGCCTGACTACATACTGATTATGAATATGGAACATTGGTATAAATATCAGGAATATGTATACAAAGTGATTGCAAAAACGGGCGGAACTTTGCGATACAATAATAGGAGCTTAGCGGCTAAAATGATGTGCCAGTCTTCTATGCGGCTGCCCATTAATGGATCACTTCGATAAACTAAAATGGAAAAACGAAAATTAGGAAATAGTGGGCTGGAAGTTTCTGCGTTAGGTCTGGGATGCATGGGACTGAGCTTTGGATACGGGCCAGCAACTGAAAAGCATCAGGCCATCCAGCTGATCCGTGCAGCTGTGGAGCGGGGCGTTACTTTGTTTGATACAGCCGAGGCATATGGACCATTTGCGAATGAAGAACTGCTAGGTGAGGCTTTGGAGCCATTCCGTAAAGAGGTAGTGATTGCGACCAAGTTCGGTTTTGCCGGTGGGGTTCCAGCCATGGGACTCGACAGCCGCCCGGAAAATATCCGTGTAGTGGCAGAATCATCATTAAAACGTTTACGTACGGATGTAATAGACCTTTTTTACCAGCACCGGGTGGATCCGAATGTGCCCATTGAGGACGTTGCCGGAACTGTGAAGGATTTGATCAGCGAAGGAAAAGTGAAGCATTTCGGCCTTTCGGAGGCCGGTGTTGCGACCATTCGCCGCGCCCACTCCGTCCAGCCGGTTGCTGCA
Organism: Dyadobacter sp. CY351; assembly: GCF_021502625.1. Lineage (NCBI taxonomy): Bacteria > Pseudomonadati > Bacteroidota > Cytophagia > Cytophagales > Spirosomataceae > Dyadobacter > Dyadobacter sp. CY351. The sequence continues at coordinate 326,096 of NZ_JAKFFU010000007.1, forward strand.
TTGCAAAGTGAGTATTCGCTTTGGTGGAAAGAGCCTGAGGCCGAAATCTTGCCCACATTGGAAGAACTCGGCATTGGCTTTGTGCCGTTCAGTCCGCTGGGAAAGGGTTTTCTTACAGGCAAAATAAACGTCGATACCACGTTTGACAAAAGCGATTTCCGTAATAAAGTCCCTCGTTTTGCAGAAGAAAACAGGAAGGTAAACCAGAACCTGGTGGACCTGCTCGGTCAACTTGCAACCGACAAGCATGCCACTGCCTCGCAAATTGCATTGGCCTGGCTGCTGGCTCAAAGACCCTGGATCGTGCCCATTCCGGGAACCACAAAACGTCACCGGCTCGAAGAAAATCTGGGTGCTGTAAATACTGAGTTGAGCGGAAACGATCTGAGCGAGATCGATGCAGCGGTTTCTCAGATCAAGATCATGGGCGAGCGCTACCCGGCCGAAATGCAAAAACAAGTCGAACGGTAGCGCCCGGAATTCTCCATGGAGACAGTTGGAGAATAGCATTATAGATCAGTAATAAGTAAAATCAGATTTTCAATTATTATGGAAAATATCAAAGGAAAAGTAGTGGTAATTACAGGAGCTAGCAGTGGCATGGGCGAAGCGGCCGCGAAGCATTTGGCCAACCTGGGTGCATCCGTTGTGCTGGGCGCAAGAAGAGCTGATAAAATTGAAAAGCTTTCCCAGCAGATCAAAGACAATGGCGGAAAGTCGCTTGCTATCGCTGTGGACGTAACCAAAAGAGATCAGGTAAAGCAATTCGTCGATTCAGCAGTTAAGCATTTTGGCCGGGTAGACGTGATCCTTAACAATGCAGGTATCATGCCGTTATCACCGATTGACCGTCTTAATGTCGATGAATGGGATACGATGATCGATGTGAATATCAAAGGCGTGCTCAATGGTATTGCCGCTGTGCTGCCTTATATGAAAAAACAGAAGTCAGGCCAGATTATCAACACATCTTCGGTGGCAGGACATAAAGTATTTGGTGGTTCTGCGGTTTATTCTGCAACCAAATTTGCCGTGCGGGCATTAAGCGAAGGCTTACGGATAGAGGTGAAGCCCTACAACATTCGCACCACGATCGTCTGTCCGGGTGCAGTCAAAACAGAGCTTTTGGAACACATTTCGGAGGCCGATATTCAGCAAGCCAACCAGGATTATGTAGGAGCGGTAGGAATCAGTCCGGATAGCTTTGCACGTGTGGTTGCCTTTGCAATCAGTCAGCCAGATGATGTAGATATCAATGAAGTGATCTTCCGTCCGACAGCACAGGAACTATAACAGTGACGTTTGGGCAGCTAAGCAGAATTTACAGTAGTAAGACAAGAATGTTTCAAATTCTGGTCAAACCCTGGGTGGTAGTTTGATATTCATAATCTATTGTTTGATATCCTACATGCTCGCCGATCAGCTTAGCTTATATTGCAGATATTGAAATAGTGCAGAATAATCAAGGTTTCGTAATTATTTTAATGATCTAACTAGCTTATATAAGGTATAGCTAATGTAAGTCAACGAGTTTTAGGTAAACGGCGAAAATATGAAAAATGAAGATTCAGCAGGCCACATCAGCCGGCGCGAAATGCTGGCCGGGACTGCGATTGCAGTCACCACGCTGGCTATTACCAAGGTAACCGGATTAGAGGCGGGGCCTGCGCCACAGGTCGTGACACCTGTTGTTTCCGCTGAGGTATCGTTTACGGTGAATGGAAAAGTCCAGAAACTGGAAATTGATACCAGGACAACATTGCTGGACTTGCTCCGGGAACATCTGCACCTGACAGGCACCAAAAAAGGTTGTGATCATGGACAGTGCGGTGCCTGCACGGTGCTTGTCAATGGAAAGCGAATCAATTCATGTCTTTCGCTGGCATTGCAACACGAATCCGATTCCATCACCACAATTGAGGGGTTGGGAACACCCGAGAAGCTGCATCCGATGCAGTCCGCATTTATCAAACACGACGGATACCAATGCGGATACTGTACACCTGGTCAGATCTGCTCAGCCGTTGCTGTGCTTGAAGAGATAAAGGCAGGCATACCCAGCCACGCGAGTGCCGATCTGAATGCGAAGGTGGGATTTACCAATGCGGAATTCAGGGAAAGAATGAGCGGGAATATCTGCCGTTGCGGCGCTTATTCCAACATCGCCGAAGCAGCAGCGGAGGTTGCAGGGGCGTGAGTCCGATAAAAGCTTGCTGCATCATTTTCACAAACGAGATCTAACCCGATGAAATCATTCACATACGAACGCGTTACCACGCCTGCCCAGGCCGCAGCGGCTGTCGCCACAAAGCCGGGAGCTAAATTCCTGGCAGGCGGCACAAATCTGCTTGATCTGATGAAATTACAGATCGAGACGCCTACCCACCTGATCGATATTGGCCGGATTGGACTGGATAAAATTGAAACAACAGCCAATGGCGGGGTAAGGATAGGCGCACTGGTCAGTAACACGGACCTTGCGGCAGACCCGCATATCCGTAAAGATTATGGCATTTTATCCAGGGCGCTGGTTGCGGGCGCTTCCGGGCAGCTGCGCAATAAGGCAACAACGGCGGGTAACCTTTTGCAGCGCACGCGGTGCCCCTATTTTTATGATACCAATCAGCAATGCAACAAGCGGGTGCCTGGCAGCGGGTGCGCCGCCATCGCTGGGTTTAGCAAACAACTAGCTGTCATCGGCAGCAGTGATGCCTGCATTGCGACTTATCCGGGCGATATGGCCGTAGCCATGACGGCCCTTGACGCAGTGGTGGAAACCATCAATCCCGCTGGCACGACCCGGCAGATTCCTATTTCCAAACTTTACCGTTTGCCGGGGAAAACCCCACATCTGGAGAATACGCTGGAAAAGAATGAGCTGATCACTTCCGTGGTGCTACCTGCCCCGGCCGGAGGCACGCACATTTATCATAAAGTCCGTGACCGGGCTTCTTACGCATTTGCCCTGGTGTCGGTTGCTGCCATTTTATTTAAAGACGGAAGCGGCAGGATCGCCGTTGGCGGCATTGCTCCAAAGCCATGGCGCGTTCCGGGCGCAGAAAGTCTGTTGCCATCGGGCTCAAAGGCATTTACTGCAAAACTGATGGAGGGCGCCAGGCCCACCAAAGACAATGAGTTTAAACTCGGTCTGATAGAACGCACGATTGAACTAGTCTTAAAAGAAGGGAAAAGCTGATATGAAATTCGACAAACCAGCAGGGCAAAACCCCATTGATCAGTTAAAGGTCGTTGGCAAGCCAACAGACCGCGTGGAAGGCCCTTTGAAAACAACGGGCACGGCCAAGTATGCCTATGAATATAATGAAGAGGTTACCAATCCCGCCTACGGCTATATATTGGGTGCAGCCATTGCGCGAGGAACCATCACACGCATCGATCAGGCTGCGGCCAAAGCAGCGCCTGGCGTGTTGGCGATTGTAACCGCTGCTAATGCCGGGCGCCTGGAGACTGGCAAGTTTTATGTCAGCCGTTTTCTGGCCGGGCCGCAGGTAGATCATTACCACCAGGCCGTTGCCATTGTTGTAGCGGAAACTTTCGAACAGGCAAGGTCAGCAGCCGCACTTTTGAAAGTTGAATATAAAAAAACGAAAGGCAATTATGACCTGGAAACTTCAAGAGCTGGCGCTCAGGCCCCCTGGCCAGGTCCCTACACGCCTCCGGGCGAATCGCTGACAGGCGATTTTGAAGGAGCATTCAAAACGGCCCAGGTACAATTAGATCAATCTTACTCTACACCCGACCAAGCGCACGCAATGATGGAGCCCCATGCCACCATTGCCAAATGGGATGGGGATAAGCTGACCTGCTGGTGCACGATACAGCAGCTTAACTGGGGCGTCCGCGACCTTGCTTTTATTCTGGGTATACCCAAAGAAAATGTGCGGCTTATCTCAGCTTACATCGGCGGTGGCTTTGGGGGAAAGGGTACGGTCCTTTCGGATCTGGTAGCGGCAAGTCTGGCGGCCCGTGCCTCTGGCCGGCCGGTGAAACTGGCATTACAACGTCCTTTAATGTTTAACAACACCATCCACCGTCCTAAAACCATTCAACGCATTCGGATAGGCGCTGATCGAGATGGCAAAATTACGGCGATAGGCCATGAAAGCTGGTCAGGGAATCTGCCAGGCGGCATGACCGAAGCTGCTACCGCATCAACGAGGGTATTATATGCCGGTGCCAACAGGCTCACCAGGCTCCGGGTGGCTACTTTGCACCTGGCTGAGGGTAGTGCCATGCGCGCTCCGGGAGAGGCCTCGGGTATGATGGCTCTTGAAATAGCGATGGATGAAATGGCTGAAAAGCTCAACATGGACCCGGTCGACTTCCGGATCAAAAATGACACACAGGAAGATCCCGAGAAACCGGGACGCAAGTTCTCCACGCGCAAATTAGTGGAATGCCTGCGCGAGGGAGCCGACAAATTTGGTTGGGAGCGCCGGAATGTCAAACCAGGGGCCATTAAGGAAGGGGACTGGCTCATTGGGATGGGGGTTGCATCAGCAATGCGGGGTGCGCCTGTTACCAAGTCAGCTGCACGGGTACGGCTTGACAGCAGCGGCAGGATCACGGTGGAAACAGACATGACCGACATCGGTACCGGAAGCTATACCATTATCGCGCAAACCGCAGCAGAAATGATGGGCGTCGGCATCGATCAGGTTAAGGTGAAGCTTGGGGATTCATCCTTCCCTGAATCATCGGGGTCCGGCGGGCAGTGGGGTGCGGCTTCTTCAACTTCCGGCGTATACGCTGCCTGCATGAAACTGCGAGAAGCAGTAGCAGCTAAGCTTGGTTTCGATGCAGAGAAAGCCCAGTTTTCGGACGGCCGCATCATTCTTGGCGACAAAAGTGCTGCATTAGGTGATGCAGCTAAAACTGAGGATCTGGTGGTTGTAGATGAGATGACATACGGAGAGCTTTCAAAAGAATACGCGCAGGATACATTCGGAGCGCATTTTGTGGAGGTCGCGGTAAATGCATTTACGTATGAGATCCGTGTAAGGCGAATGGTAGCAGTATGCCATGCGGGAAGGATATTGAATCCGAAAGCCGCGCGCAGCCAGGTCATTGGCGCAATGACGATGGGCGTTGGAGCGGCCCTGATGGAGGAAATGGTGGTTGACAAGCGGGTCGGCTTCTTTGTAAATCATGACCTGGCAGGTTACGAAGTCCCTGTTCATGCAGACATCCCGTATCAGGAAGTGATTTTACTGGAAGATATTGACCCAACGATGTCGCCCATGAAAGCAAAAGGAATCGGCGAGCTGGGCATCGTTGGTGTGGCAGCAGCTGTGGCCAATGCGGTCTATAATGCGACCGGGATCAGGGTGCGGGATTATCCTGTTACGCTCGACAAACTTTTAAGAGCAGTTTGAGTTTGTGCAGGTAGCCGGGTTCATATTCAAACAAACTTGTTTTAAGAAATCAATAATGAAAATGAAAAATCAGACGGAGAATAAAAACATAGATCCTAAGATGCGAAGAGGCTTTTTAAAAGCGGCCACTTTGTTGGGCTTGGGAACAGTTGCTGCCGGAACCGGTAAAAGTTATGCAAGTGCTGCTCAGGACCCGGAAAAGAAAAAAGATATTGGTGCCATACTCACCCAGAAGAGGTCATTGGGCTCAAAGAAGAACCCGCTTGTGGTTTCGGCCATTCAGTTGGGGTGCATGGGAATGCACACGGGCCGAGGTGTCCATCCTGATCATAAGAGCATGGTCAAACTTATCCGGGATGCTGCGGAACGTGGCTGCGATTTTTTTGATACCGCCGAAGTGTATGGGCCGTTCATTAACGAAGAATTGGTCGGAGAAGCCCTTGCACCCATCCGAAACAAAGTTGCCATCTCCACCAAGTTTGGGTTTGACATTGGTGGCAAAAATGTCTTAGACAGTAGACCAGAGCACATTCGTAAGGTCGTTGAGCAATCTCTCAAACGCCTGAGGACCGACCGCATTGATCTTTTCATTCAGCACCGGGTTGATCCTAACGTGCCAATTGAGGATGTTGCGGGCACGGTAAAAGATCTTATTAAGACTGGAAAGGTGCTGCACTTTGGGCTTAGTGAAGCCAAGGCAGAAACCATCAGAAAGGCACACGCTGTCTGCCCTGTTACAGCGGTGCAAAGTGAGTACTCTCTGATGACCAGGCTTCCCGAAGAATTCATCTTTTCCACTTTGCAGGAATTGGAGATAGGTTTTGTGGCCTACAGTCCGCTTTGCCGTGGTTTATTGGGCGGGAACTTAACCGAATACTCTGATTTAAACACGAATGATATTCGCGGCGCATGGCCACGTTTTCAGCCCCAGGCGATTAAATCTAATATACGAATTGTCGAGGCGCTAAATGAGTTTGGCAAAACAAGAGGCATGAGCTCATCGCAAATATGCCTGGCATGGATGCTTGCAAAATACCCTTTTATAGTTGCCTTACCCGGAACTACCAAACTATCTCATTTAGAAGAAGATTTTCGGTCTGCCGACTTCACATTGACCAAAGAAGAAATTACTGAAATCGAAAGTAAAATAGAAAAAATCGGTGTTGTTGGCGATCGCTATGATGCACTACAGCAGGCGCGGGTAGAATATTGATAGACACCTGGCAGCTTGCCATAGACACCAACGAATAGAAAATACAACATTGGTAAATAATAAAAAGAGGTTGTCATGAACGACGAAAATCAATTATCAAGAAAAAAATTTATTCAACAAGCGTCCCTGGCAGGTGCGGGATTACTGTTGGCAAGACCCTTACCAATGTTTACTCAAACAACTGGGGTAAAGAACATTAAAACTAAAGGGTACGCAGCCAAAGATGCTTCAGGAAAACTAGTGCCCTGGGAATTTGAACGTAGGGCTGTGGGCGATAGCGACATTCTTATCGAGATCAAGTTTACCAGTATCTGCCATTCGGATATCCATACGATGAAGGGCGATTGGGGGGCACAGCCTTACCCGCAGGTTCCGGGTCACGAAATTGCTGGGATCGTTACAGCAGTTGGTAAGAAGGTGACCAAGTTTAAAGTAGGTGATAGGGCGGGTGTTGGCTGTATGGTAGACAGCTGCATGAAATGCGAAAGTTGCCAGCATGGTGAGGAGCAGTTTTGTGACAATGGCGCTACGGTCTTCACCTATGGCTTTCCTGATAGAATATCACCTTCCGGTATTTCACAAGGTGGCTATTCGAATAACATTGTTGTGCGGGACCATTTTGCTGTTCATATTCCTGACCACATTTCCCTCGAGCAAGCAGCACCCTTACTGTGTGCTGGAATTACTACTTATTCTCCATTAATAAATGCAGGTTTCAAGCGTGGAGACAAGATCGGCGTGGCTGGTATAGGTGGTCTTGGACATTTAGCTGTAAAATTGGCCGTGGCGAAAGGTGCGGATGTGTATGCATTTACGACATCGCCTGATAAAGTAAAAGATATACTCAGTTTTGGAGTGAAAGAAGCAATTCTGGTTGATGATGTAGCGAAGTTGAAGCCTTATAGAAAAAAGCTGAACTATATGATTTCAACCATTCCTGCGCAGTTTGATGTAGCTGCCTATGCTTCGGTGCTGAAACGGGGCGGATTTTTTACACAGGTGGGTATGCCTGCTGGTTTTAATCTTACGCTAAATACTATTGCGTTTGCAAATACACATGTCAATTTCAATGCTTCACTTATAGGAGGTATGCCACAAACACAAGAGGTAATTGACTATTGTGCAGACAACAAGGTTTTTCCGCAAATACAAATCATCAAAGCCCAGCAAATCAATGATGCATGGATGAAGGTGATCAACAAAGAAGCCCGTTTCAGATATGTGATTGATGCTGCAACATTTTAGAATAAAAAAGGCTCAAATGGGCATCACCGAAAAAAGCTCATTTTCTACTCTGACAACTTCGAGAAGTTTTTCATCCAGCCGTTTTTAGGCTTCCACAACCTGCTTCCCTGTAGCGGCCGGGGCTTTGGGAGCGCCCACGCGCTCTAGCCGAAGCAACCACATAACCTTTCGACAATGCCGTCAGCACGGCGGATGTGCTTGGGTAGTCGGGAATACTACATGTAAGGCCGGTGCACTAAGGCAGCACTTAGCTATGGCAGGTCATACAAAACAGAAAATCTTTCGGCTCTTAGAAGTACAGGCGCCTTCAGATTTTGCTTGGCCGGCGGTAAGCTAAGGTTCGTGGTTCTTTCTCCCATTTGTCCTTTATAAGCGTACGCGGAAACGGTGGTTAAAGCATACCGGGCCCGACATCAGGTTGCCCAGCTTTTCCAAAAACCAATTGACGACACAGGTTTACTAGGCCATCCATGGTAGATGGCTTTATATAATAGTCGAGCGCACCTAATTTTTTAGCAAAGTCAATCATATTTGGATTTCCAGATGTTGAAAGCATAACTGTAGGCAAGGAAGCTAAGCGAGGAATGATTCGCAGATTCGATAGAGTTTCCAAGCCATTCATTTTCGGCATGTTCATATCCAGAATGATAAGACATCTATCAAATGCTGTTTGCGACTCTAGAACCGTCAGAAGTTCCTGCCCATTCTCTGATTCAACAATTGCTATGTTTGGATCTATGGCTTTGATCGCCTCTATCATTAATAGGCGATCATCGGCGTCGTCATCTGCTAAAAAGAAAGTTGTACTTCTCCTCATATGCAAATATAAGATTTTTTATAGAACGCCTATCTCTATCGACTATACGCTCTTGACAACGTGATTCACAGACTCTATATGTAACCGCTCGAGGTGGCCAAATTAATCGGTGGTTTTTCCGTACTCCGGCATTCGACTGCCATGCCGTTACAAGTTGACCAAAAACACCAGACAATTGGTACAGCTTAGTAGTTCATGAAATCTAATTACGGTATACTAGACGAATAGACCTTAAACTGTACTATCAGTGATTTGTAGGTATGGCAATTACGAGAGAATAGCAGACAAACTTGTAATTTTAATGCTTGGAGAAAACTGAGTTTTGAAACTGAATTACATGGGAAGATCTTGGATGCACGCCCCGGATTAAAATTAAGATACCAAAGATTTGGACTGATGAACTTACTAGCGCGGGTCTGATACATTATTCTAACAGGCATTTTCAAACTCATCTTTACGGTTCTTTGTAACGATTAGCCAGCGAGAACGAATTCATGGATGTTATGAATTGTTTCCTAATCTCCAATGCAACATTATATCTCACGTAGATACCTGTATTTTGACTGAGGTAATATTTGGAACGTAACTGTACTGACATTTGCTGGGAACGCTTGAAGATTGTATCTTTGAACAAGAGAAAAGATGTTCTAAATGTAACTTTCAAATTGAGAGGCAAATTCGGGACTGCCGCATTTCGTGGGATTATAAGTATTTGAAAATAAATCGGTTACTGTTAGGGTTCGACTCCCCGCATCTCCACAAAATGCCGTTTCGGATCTCCGGAGCGGCATTTTTTATTCCACTAATTGCTTGCTCGCTGATCGCCGCAGAGAATTGGTAAAGAAAAGTAGCCATACTGACGTTTGGCTGCCGGCACAAAGTATTCGATCTGGTAATCGAAATCAAAAAAATCTTTCAACCGGTGACGAAATACATTCAGAATATCAAATGGGGAAAGGATCAAAACCTCGTCTGATAAATCAATATCGACGTTTTGATCGGGCAACATATAAAGAGGACCTTTTTAGCCTTCGACGGTAATTGTTTTCAACTCGCCCGCAAGCGCCAGTCCCACCAGCCGGAGCTCGCTTCTACGCGATCATTTTCAAAATCACCTACCGTGAGCGACTCCTCGCGTTCAGCCCGGTCCAGAATCTGTTTCATCAGGTTTGTCTCTGCCTGTGTAAGTGGTTTACGCTGCGCTTTGAATGCCTTTTTAATCGGCAGCGTAAAGCGGAAATCATGCATGGGAAGAAAACCAGAGGCTGACGTGAAATATTCAAAAATGCTTCCATCTTCGCAGAGTTCGGCCAGCCATTCTGTTTGATAATCGGGGATACGGGCAGCCATCACATGATGATGCGCCCGCTCAACCACGAAATTAGTATCCAGTTGGACAAAACCCAAATGGTCAATGATCCGGTAAACAGCTTCGATTCCGGTCCCGAATTGCGCTTTGAGGGCCAGTCCGGCTGCTTCTAAGATAATTTTCCTTACCTGTCGTATGGTTAGAACAAGATATTCCATGATCCCGTCAATTTCAGAATAACTGCCGGGAATTCATATCTAAGATTTCAGCTATTTATTCCGTTGCTTCATTACTTGCTTACCTGGTGCCAGAATAATGCGCCTTAATTCATTCAATACGATCCCAATCAAGGTAATTATGGAAAGCTTCGCAAACGTCTCAAACTTGTATCAGGTAGCAGAAATTGAGCTGATCTACAAAACCAATGTACAAGCAGCCAGCGTGCTAAAATAGTGTTGTCCAGAGATGCTTTCAATGTGCTGATGCAAACATGGAATCCCGGACAGCGGAAGCTCCGTCGTACTTGAATTTATTGAAGAGTTTAAGAAACTGATATTGAACAATGCCAGCGTGCTAGGTATTTTTGAAGTATCCAAAGGCGGGATTTCAGGAGCAAGTGCTGATGTAAGGATCGATTTTGCAGCTGCTTTGAAAGCCAATGCAACAGGGATTATCCTGGCACACAATTACCCTTCCGGCCAGCTCGTGCCGAGTGATGCCGATAAGTATATTACTGAGAATATGAGAAAGGCTGGGGAGTTACTGAATATCCGAGTTCTGGATCATTTGATCGTGACTGAGGAAGGGTTTTTGTTCGTTTTCGGGTGAGTGCATACTGTAACGAACCAATAAAGAATGATATGTTAATTTTCAAAAGCGCTATCCTATCGGGTTTCTTTTCTGTTCGTATGGTACTTTCCTGCATGAAAGAATCGCCTGGGCTAAACAGGAGACAATTGACCAGAATTCTGAGTCTAATTCTGATATGCCCAAAAGATAGTGTTTCCGAGCCCAGCGAGGTCATGAACGTTTTTGGTTAAGTTTCCTGAGACTAACTCACTTGAACTGACGTCAATATTAGGCTAAACGCTTGCACCAATGAAATTAATAAATTTTGGTAGATTGGGGTTGAAATAATCACCAGAGAATTTATGAGCGACATTTATTTAAGTAAGGTCAAAATTAAAAACTTCAAGAAATTTAAAGATCCCTTTACATTGATTTTAAATCAAGGAGTCAATATTCTTGTGGGGGAAAATGAGGAGGGAAAGTCTACCATTTTAGAAGCGATACACTTGGCATTGACTGGTATATTGAATGGAAAGTATTTGTGGAACGAGCTCTCTGAATACCTCTTTAATAAAGATGTAGTTAACGAATATTTAGCGAACCTGTCGCAAAGGAGAAATGTAGAACCGCCCGAGATTCTGATCGAAGTATACTTCGCGGGCAGTTCCGCGTCTGTTTATGAGGGCGATGATAATACTGAACATAAGGGGAATACAGGGTTGTACCTTAAAATCGCCTTGGACGAAAGGGAGCGAGGTATATACCTTGATTATATCAAAAGTGATGTCGTCTCTGCTCTGCCAATCGAATACTACGAAGTAACATGGTCTTCTTTTTCGCGAGATTCGATTACACCAAAACATATACCTGTCAAGTCTGTGCTTATAGATTCAAGCAGTGCTAGAAACCCCAATGGATCCGATCTCTATATTGCCCATATTATCAAAAATCACTTGGAGGACAGGCATAAGAATATGCTAGCACAGGCGCATAGACGACTTCAGCACAGCTTTCTGAATGAAAAGTCGGTGCAAACTGTGAATGAAATAATTAAAAATATGTCCAACAAGGCTGTCAAAGATCGAGAGTTGTCATTATCCGTTGACTTATCTACGAAAAATGTTTGGGAAAATGGAATGACTAGTTATGTTCAAGGCGTCCCATTCCACCACATTGGTAAAGGACACCAAGCAATTATCAAGACCAAATTATCTCTCGCGCGAAAAAAGGCCCAAAAAGCAAATTTTATCTTGCTTGAGGAGCCTGAAAATCACCTTTCTCACACGAGATTGAATGAGCTGGTCACAGATATCAATGACAGTCTAAGCGAGGGAGGTAAACAAATCCTAATTTCAACTCATAGTAGTTTTGTTGCTAATAAGCTTGGGTTGGATAAGCTGATTCTGCTTAATTCCTGCAAACAGACTCGACTTGAAGAGTTAACGCCAGATACTATTAGTTTTTTTCGAAAAATATCAGGCTATGATACTTTAAGATTAATTCTTTGTAGATCTGCCATCCTTTGTGAAGGAGATTCCGATGAATTAATTATTCAAAAAGCATACAGAATTAAATACGGAAAGTTACCCATTGAAGATGGGGTAGAAGTAATGGCCGTGGGTTTGTCGTTTGATCGGTACATAGAGATCGCTGAAAGATTGTCGAAAAGAGTCGCCGTTGTTACTGATAACGATGGGAAATCGAATTTTCTAATAAAAAAGTTCAAAGATTACTATTTTACTGGGAAAACTGTTCAGGCTTTTTTTGACATAGATGATGATTGTCGGACGTTAGAACCTCAATTAATCAAAGCGAATGGTTGGCAAAGAGTTAATCAAATACTAGATCTGCGGAAAAAGGCAACCAAAGATCAAGAATTAGGCGATTATAGGTTTGGCAATGAAACGGAATTATTAGAGTATATGCTTTCTAACAAAACTGATTGCGCACTTCTATTCTTTGATACTAGTAAGGCTCTTAAAATTCCGGAATATATTAACAATGCGATAACACATGCAAAAGGAGAATAGATTAGTCTTGGCTTGCGCCGGATCCGGAAAGACTACATTTCTGGTAAGAAGAGCTCTTGAAGAAAGTAGCGGCAGTATAATCATAACAACCTTTACAGAAGCAAATAAGAATGAGATAAAGCAAAAGTTTGTGCAGTTAAATGGAGGTGTTCCAGGACACGTAACTATTATGACTTGGTTTACCTTTCTATTAAAGCATGGTGTTAAACCATTTCAAGGTAGCTTCAATCATGAATTGCTTAATATACGTATCAAAGGCATGATATTTTGTCAGCAAGCATCCGGTCAGTACAAAAATTTGAATGGTGAAGTAAGGTATGTTGGAGAACAACAATTCAAGAGGTACTATTTTACCCAAGATTATAAAATCTACTCTGATAAACTATCAAAGTTTGTTTGCCAGGCAGATGGCGTTGTCGGGGGCGAAGTGGTTAGTCGAATTTGTCGAATCTATACTCATATTTTTATTGACGAAGTTCAGGATTTGGCCGGTTATGATCTGGAGTTTATTAAGCTGTTGTTTAAGAATACGTCAAACATATTGCTGGTAGGAGATCCCAGACAAGTGACCTATCTTACTCATCATGAGCGGAAGCATTCCGGTTACAAAGGTGGGCTTATAAAGCAGTTTCTTTTAAAAGAGATTAAAAAAGTCAGATACATAATTGATGAGACTACATTGATTGCTTCCCATCGAAATAATAAGCCCATTTGCGACTTCTCTTCAAAACTGTATCCTGAGTTCAAGGCGAGCATACCATGTGACTGTACCGAATGTAGAGGAACAACTTATCAACATACTGGCATTTTCTTAGTAAAGCCTGAGGATGTCAAAACCTATGTGCAGCAATACTCACCAGTATTGCTTAGAGACAACAGTTCGATCCATCCTGACTGGAATTTTGGAAAATCTAAAGGTTTATCTTTTGATAGAGTACTGATTTATCCGACGCAGCCAATGACAAAATACTTACGAGATGGTAAATTAACTAAGATTGTCAGTGGTGTGGAGAAACCCGCCTTTGAGATATCAAATTTCTATGTTGCTATTACAAGAGCTCGTATTAGCGTAGGCATTGTCTGCAAATTTGAGAAAGAAGAATCTTTCATAGATGGGGTTCAGTTTTTCGATCCATCGGGCCTTTAGTTCCGGTAAACAACACTTCACATTACATTTGGCAGGCCCTTAAAAGGTCTTTTTAAAATTTGGTTAGAAATCATAAAAATAGATACTATTTCAATTATGCCTTATTCAGCAAAGCTGATGAGATCTAACCATTTAAAAAACATAAATAGGCCTGTTTTTAGGAAAGCTTGGCTCACAAATTTTCAACGTTTAAATGGAAGTCATTTTCCACCAATCAACCGCTCCAACCGCTCCATCATCTCATCCTTCTCCTTCAACATCCGCTCATACAAAGCAATCTTCTCCTCGTGAAGCTGAATCATTTTGTCGATTGGGTGAATTGTAGAGTTATTAAAAACCGAGGCTGGTTGAACACAATTATCGAAAGTGTTATTTGATATAATGTTGATAGCCTGTTGTTCATCAAAATTCCGAATCGCCTCAGCCGGAATTTTAAGAATCGCCGCGACTTGCTCCAAAATGTCAGAATCGATCTTTTCTTTTTGTTCGAGGAGTGAGATTTTTTGCTGGTTCCAGTCTTCGCCAAGCTCAAACGCCAGCGCGTCCTGTTTTACCGACATCATCTCTCTGAATCTCTTTAAGTTACGGCCTTCGTGAATCTTCGGATTGGAGGTAGTATGTGCCATGTGGAAAGGGTGTTTGGTTAAAAAAAGCAATTTATATAAATCTCCCGGGAACTGCTCGGATATCTTACATGCATTGAAATGTATGTTACCGCGGCGATGGTGTTGCGTACTGTCCGCAAGATTGAGTGTTTTGCAAAGAACGTAAATGCAAGATTTTTACCACACTTTTAACATTAACAAAATGGACACACAACTGCTGACGCATAGTCCACACTCAGACATTGATTCCGAAGACTCGGTGTCGGCCGACCGTCTCTATTGCGCCTACGGCCGGAAAGTTAAAGATCTTCTTAGCCAAAGTGACGCCGAGACTTGGATCGAAGACCTTTGGGATATGTATACAGGCTTCACCTTTTTCAGCCAGGAAGCCGGTTATGATCCACGGGGTCACAACAGGTTTGTTTCTTTCAAAGAGCTGGTATCTTTCTTCCAGGATGTTGGAAAGATGAAAGCTTAACTTTTATGGAAAGGCAATCGGCTCTAAGCGGTTGCCTTTCCTTTTAAATCCTCAGTTGGCAGCCAATATGTAGTTGTACAATGTATTCTTGTCTTCGTATACAATCGTGAAAGAGTCATTATCATACCTGGTAACACGATATCGTATCTCTTTGCCTTTGTTTAGTTTGCCAATAACATAGAACAGTTTTCCATCCACAGCGACGTCACTCAGCTCAAAATTTCCTTTGAATGAAATTTCAGAAGCGTCTTTTGCATTGCTGTAAAGTGTGATTTTTTCTCGGCCTTCAAATTTCTTCTTTCCAGAAATGAGTTTATCGAATCCGGACTTTTCTGGCAAAATATTTGAATAAGCTACGCCTGAAAGGCTGGTTTCCGCCGCTTTACTTACCCAATACCCATGTTGGGCACCTGCCGAATTTAGCTGCGTCATATATACGATGTTCGCACCCATCATAGCGGCTTGAATTTTTAGTTTCTTGAAGGCCCGGTCTTTTATGCGTTCCATCCCAGTCATTGTAGTGCCGCCCTGTGCCTTAGCGCTAACATCACCAAGTTTATACAAACCTTTAACTTCACCTTCTACTTGGGATATGGACACCAATTCCCAATCTTTAATACTATTGACTTTTTTGAAATTGGTGGTTTCGGAAAAGACTTGAACCCTTCCTGATTTGAACACAATCTTTTGGATCGAGTTCTTAAAGATGCTGTTAGCAATATCTTCTTTTGGGTAGGTGAACTTTACCGCGTCGACACCGACTTCTTTGATTTCAACCGCTAGCTTCTCATTAGCGAGGTAAATAGTGTCTAGTTGAGCGAGACAAACTGATGTGATGAAGGAAAGAAGGATGGTAAATCTGATTTTCATAAAGATTAAAACTGATGGGTAGGTTATAAGTGGTAACAAAGATAGATAGTTACTAAGCATGGGGCAATTTTCACGGTCGT
Source organism: Dyadobacter sp. CY351 (assembly GCF_021502625.1). Taxonomy (NCBI): domain Bacteria; kingdom Pseudomonadati; phylum Bacteroidota; class Cytophagia; order Cytophagales; family Spirosomataceae; genus Dyadobacter; species Dyadobacter sp. CY351. The sequence goes on from NZ_JAKFFU010000007.1 coordinate 342,075, forward strand.
CTTCCGGCGTGCAGCAGGTCAGGCAATTTTGTACGCCTGACTGCATCAGAGCCCTGAGTTCGATGAGCTGCATGATTTTTTGATCGATCAAACTTACTTTTTCAGAAATCTTCGCCGAAACATTACCGCAGGAAGCCTGCTTATTTTCGATCTTCGTTAAAAAGTCTGCCGTTTCGTTTAGCGTGAAACCAAAGCTTTTAATTCGTTTGATCTGAAATAATCTCTCGGCAATGATGCAATAGTCAAATTTTGGATCAGCCCAGTTTGCTTTTCCATTCTTTTTTCAATTGCGTATACTGTTCATTGCTTTCTGCCTGCTTCCATTTGGAATAAAATATCGCAGCAGCCTCCGCTTTCTCTTGTTGCCCGGTGCCTTTTTCGAGCAGCGCATAATCGTTGTCTTTATCGTATTTCTTTCCTCCTTTATAATTGGCGTAACGCCGCGCCCTCGTAAACCCCATTTGTAAATATTTACGAGCCATATCTGCTCCTACAAAGTCGTCTAGTTCCAGATAAGCCAAAAACAGTTCATAAATTTTGTTGCTGCTTTCTTCGGCAATGGCTTTTGTTTTGAATCGCCAATGTTTTCCTATTTCGGATTTGTAAGGTTCACAAATCAATACACCCTGCTCACCTTTTCCGACCCGATAAAGTTCCGGCTGTTTTTTATAATCGATGTCAGGCTTCCACTCGTAAGCTTGACTATTGAAATCCAGGTAGGACGGTTTATCTGCCATTAACGGTGTAGGTTTTGCGCCAACTAACTTCATCTTTTCACGACCTTGAATGTGCTTTTTTTACCTTTTGAATCAATGTTTAAAATATAGATCCCGACAGAAAGCATTTGAATGTCCATAGTTTCAGTCAATTGCTTTGTGGAGAAAGTGCGAAGTATACGGCCATTCAGATCGATTAACTGGATTCGCTTTTCTTCACCCGACTCAAATGCAAGTTGAAGGAAATCCTGTGTTGGATTCGGTGAAACGGTGACTTTTAGGTAGTTCGCTCTGGGTTCTGTGGCTGTGATTACTTCAATCCTGACAGTTGCCGGATTATCAATAATACCCGTACCGCAACTGTTGTAAACTTGAAACAACATGTAAAATTGATTTGCCGAGGCATTATATAGCTCAATCTCATCGACAGGGTTGGATGTCCGACGATACAGGTCCTGAACAGAAGTTCCATAATGATAAGTCCACGGCGCACCGCCTTCCAGCAAAACCTTCACACGCGGATTGGCCTTGCCGTCATAAATAACGGACTCCGAGGCGAATTTCGCTCTCGCCTTTTTGCCCGCCGTAAGTGGATATTCGTAGGCGCCGCTGGCCGTGCCGCCGTCCGACGCTACAATTCGTAAGCTGTATTGTTTGTCTGGAAACAAGTCCAAAGGAAGTGTGGCTTTCAAAGGATTTCCCGCTCCCGTGGTCACAATGTTCCGCCAGTTGCGTCCTGTTGTATCCGAAATCTGGACTGTCATTTTGTTGTCGGCTGAAAATGTTCCGGTCGTTTTATATTCAACGCTGATCGTATCGTCGGTACAAAATCCGGCACTGGTTAGGGATGACCATTTCGTCACGCTCACCGTCCTGGCCGCGGTTGGGTTCACTTCCACGACAGCCGATCCCCTCACCTGGCCGGCTCCACAGGCATTTGTCACAGATGTAAGCGTATATGTGGAGGTTTGCTTTGGAGAAACCCGCACGTAAGAAACCGCCCCAAGCGCTCCCGCTGCATTACCGGTCGTGCCATCTGACAGCACATATTGGACGCTTTCAAAATTTTGCCTGTTGGATTTCAGTGCCAGCTGTGCGCTTTCCCCGCTATTAATCGTTGTGCTTCCTTTTATCGTAAGATCTGCAAGAATGGCCACGTACACAGGTACCGGTTCGAAAAGAGAATACTTCCTGGCGGTAACACGCAGCTCATAAAAGCTTCCTGGCAGCACTTTTGGTATTTGTAGGTTAATGGTTCCTGAAACAGTTTTTGCAGAATCCAGCGTCTGTATGGCTCCGGTACTTTGGTTAACAAGCAGAAAACGAATGTAGTCGTCAGCCATGTCCACTTCGCCCAGCAGTTCGTAATTTACCTTAAACTTAGTCCCTTCGCATACACTGCTCGATGAGGAAGACACGATAAGTTTTGGCTTCACCGAAACAGCCACGGCGCCCGATGTAGTACCATATCCGCATTCATTACTTACTGAGCTGATTGCGAACTCCTGCTTTCTGCTTGGGCGCACATCCACTATTTGCAGATTATCTGACGAAAAAAGGTTGAATCTGCCATCGGTCCAAGTAGTTTCCCATGGCGAAGTGCCGGTCAGGATCAGTTCCAGGCGCACCGGTTCGCCCGCATTGACCAGTATAGGCCCGCTTTGGTCTTGTGCCCGCAAGGTCGCAGTAGGTGGTGTTGTAATAGTGATGTGCAGCAAATCGGAAATACTTCCATCCGAAGAAACAATTCTGACGTAATAAGGCCCTGCCGGCGTTGCTGCCGGGATAACGCCTTTCAAAATCCGGTCTTTCACACCACTGACCAATGTTTGATAGTCCGAAGAACCTTCACTACCCATTTGTAGTGAAAATGTGGCATCGGAAGCGGTACCTTCCAGGATGCCAAAAGGCATTTGAATCGGCGTGCCTGCACAGAATTTCAGCATGCTGTTAAATATCGAAATGGATATCCGGTAAGGCATTTTGGCAACGTAGGTTTTTAAATTTACATCCGCGGTTCCGCATACATTAGTTGCTGATTTGATTTCATAAGTCGTAAGCTCGCCCGATTTTGGCGAAATAGGCATGTATACTGCAGTAGGAGTTGGATCAAGGTTGTTAAAAGTTTTTTCTACCCCATTTTCAGTGTAAACAATTTTGGAAATAGATGGAGAAGTCGACGTCAAAGTCAAACTACGCTGAATGTCCGTTTCCAGGATCCTATATGGGTCTTCCGGTTTGGACGGCGGGTAAACAGAAAAATTTGTAGGCTTCTCCTGAACGCTGAATGGACGTATTTCTGTAAATAGTACAGGGTTTGTTGAAGCGATCCGTATGCCTGCATTCGCTTCATAAAAGGATTGCGTAGTCATTTTTATTTTAAATTTTCCAGCATGGTCTACGGTAATGATGTTTTGAAGTTCAGAGTAATTAATGTGTCCCTGAATCGTAAACTTATTGCCCGAATTGAATGTGCCTACGGTTCCAAAAACAATTTCTAGACTATCATTATTGCAAATCGCCCTTTTCACAGGTTCGAGGTAAATGCCGGGATTTTGTGAAGGCGTAACTGTCAAACGGGCCGATCTCACATTCTCATTTTTGAAACAAGTATTGCTTATCGACTTGATTTTAAAATCAGTAGTCTCTTTCAAAAACATTTCCTTCGTTATAATGTCGCCGTCATTGGGATATGTCGCAACCGAACCATCCGCATATTCCACCGAATAAGGAGCGCCGCCAGTGAGAATATAACTCAGTTTTGCGTCGGAAGGAATGTCATAATTGTATTTAAAATTATATCCCGAAAACTGTGCATCAGGAATTGTCTGGCCGGTGATAAAATGCGATTGCTGAGACTCCATAGCCGGATTAGTAGTAATAATCTGGTAAGTATAACTTCTGTATCCCTGCGCGTTTTGCGGCAGCGTCACTTCCAGAAAATCACCTGATCGCGACGCAGGCAGGATCGACGTCTCGCCCGTTACACCATTCGTCATTCTGATGGAAAATCGCGTCGCCTCGGTCAGCGATGCTTTCGATGAAAACTTGATCTTGCCTTTCGCGCCAGCGCATAAGATTTGAGGTGTCTTATCTTCATCGATCCGGATGCCGGGCCGGACCTTAATCTCGACGGTCTGAATGTCCTTTATTTCTGTTTTCCCGCAGCCCGATGACATTGATTTCAATGTGTAAGATTCGTCTTTGAGCGGAAGCGAATAGAATTGAAGCGAGGAATTGGGTGAGCTCACCGTGGCACCATTGGTTAGTTCAGCCGTAAATGGAGGTATACCTTTTACCCGAACATCCAGCTGCACCGGTTCTCCAAAATTAATAGTGCTGCTTTGCGTATTGAAATAAGCCGAGGGTGATGCCCAAATGAATAACCTTTCACTCGTACGCGAGCTTACAGTGGCCGGATTGTCGGTAACAACCTGAATGTAAACTTCATTCAAAGTTTCAACTCGGAATTGGGCCGGAACTTTCGCGGTAAGTACATTATTGCTGAGCGTCGCTGCGACTTCTGCTAATTTGGGTTTTTCGTTGAAAATAGCCTCCGTAAATCGTAGCTTATATTTTGTCTGAGCGGTTAGGGAAGTTCCCGAAGTTGAAATCGTAACATTCACTTCCCCATTTTCACAGACCGATTGCGGTGCAAAGGAAATCGTCCTGACCGAAGTGCTGTTGATCTTTGCCAGATAACTTCCACTTACCCTCATGGCACCGCACACGTTTTCAGCATGCGCAATTTTGTAAGGCTCAGTTTTCGAAACTCGAAGCGGTTGTTCTGATACAAAGTTTAGCCCATTCGGATAAATGGAAAAGTGGCTGCTATCATCCAGCGTTACATTAATCTGACCAGCACCGTAGCCGGTAAATTTGATGTTGACCTGGTCAAACTTATTCAATGTGTCGGAAATGGTCGCGTTGTTTAATGTAATGGTGCCTTTACTATTAATGGCAAGCCTGTTGGACCACGCGCTTTCCACTTTGGGAGCTGAGGATACAGCTTTCAGTTGTAAATCAGTATTTGCGAAAAGCAGTGAATCCGAAAACACAAATTCCAAAAAGCCATCATTCAGCACCGCTGCAATTTCTTTGACTACTGCCGGAGCAGAAGATTTGCGAACCTGAACAGAAAATTTATTTCCGGCGCCAAAAGTGCCGGTAGTTATTATCGGCAACCGATAAGTGCTGCCCAGGCAACCCGACCATGAAAAGTTGTCGTTATTAATGAGGATATTGGGGGATTGGGCAGAAACGTTTGAGAAGGATAATAAAATAATTAAGCTTAACAATGCGTAAAGTTTCAACATGTAAGAGGTTGGTTACAATTTCCCATGAAAGTAATAATTTATCGGAATATTATCCAGCCTGAGCAACCATCCAAATTTTTCGTGTTGTCGTAATTGGCTATGCCGGGGCATAGGGTCGAAATAGGCTATTATCACTTCGTACGGGTCGCTTTACTTCAAACCATACTGCCTGTTTAGATACTGACTGTGATATTGCCTCAGCTTCTGATCCAGTTGATAGCCGGTCCGGTAGCGTTCTCCGATATGGTAACCTCTGGTGTAATTATACTCCCAGGGAAATTCGGTCGCCGTCCTCAGTCTTACGTGTTTACTATTTAGCAGTTTTCCGGAGAATAGGGGGATAGTGAAATTGAAGCCGATGGTGGATCCATTGCTGGTGGTCATCGCATAAAAACCGATCTCAATGTTGGAGAACTGCCGGAGCATATCCAGCCGGACGCCCGTGTCGCCAGCCAGGTAACGGCCACCCGATACTTTGAATGTAATGTCGGGATTGGACAGCAGGTAAGCTGCATCCAGGATCACGAGCAAATTGTTCATGTTTCCATAATATACGCCCTTGTTTGGGTAATAATAATCCCCCGTCACACCGGCTTCCACGCCAAATGACCATGGCCGTTGCAAATTGGCGCGGCGATATTGAATGTTGATCCCATATTGATCATTCTGGAAAAAGCCAGCGGATGCGCTGATGTGGTTATGGTCTCTGGAATAAAACTGGTTTAAGAAAACAGGAGCCGGGCGAATCTTTTTAGGTCTGTTATCCAAATCATTAACGATGGGAAAGAGAATGCCAAAGTCGAGCGACATGCCTGGCAGCAGGAAAATCTGACTCTGGACCGCAATGCTTGTGTTACTCTGCACGGGTTTATCAAAATTTCCGAAAATGGCATTGAAATAAGGCTGGATCCAGAAATCCAGGCTGTAACCGTTCCTGTGAAAAGGAAACTTGCCGCGAAGTTTTTGTCTTTGTCTGAATGCATCGCTCATCTCGCCCACTTCCAGCTTTTCTTTTAGTCTGTATTTCGCAATAGGTATGCCCTGGAATAGGGGTACAAAATCCATGTTTACCGAATCAGCAAAAAGTTGCTTTAACTGATATAGTGCGGGAAAAGGGTTTCGGTTTAATCTTTGTTCATATGAAATGATCCCTGCGCTGTCCCATGTAACATTTTCAAAATTTCCCCTCAACTTGCGGTAGCCGGGGTTAATAATGTCTGCATCGGCCCTAGCCGGCATTTCGGGTTTGGCCTGGTATTTTCCCAGGGACAGCATGCGCCTCGACTGTTTCAAAAGAGAAAAATTATACGCACTGCCAAAAGTGATCTGGTCACCATTGAGCACTGCGGCCTGGATCACCCAATTTTTAAGAGCTTTAACATAAATCCCGGCATTAATATGCTGCGAATCATATTCAAGCATCAGCCCGATTTTCGATCTGTAAGTCAGCGACAAGCCTCCGAACGGCCCTTCCAGATATCGCTTGTGATAGGCGTAGGCTTCCTTTTTTTCGAAGGCCATGTTGGCAAAAAGACCGTAATTATCGAGCGTGCTTCCCTTTCTGTAAACGTGGTAAGGACTTCCGTAGCCCGCCGAAACCTCCGCATCCCATTGTTTAGCCACATTGAAATGCTTGGTCGCAACCAATGCATGGGTGAGAAGGGTAGGGCTGATACTGGTAGGCGTGGAGGTGATAAAAGCCAGGGAAGGCCGGGTTTTGGATTCTTTCAATAATAAATAACGAAAGTCAAGCTGCCGGTCACCGAGTCCGAGTTTCACTGGATTGGATGCGGTTGAAAAGAGCTGTAAAACATTGATATTGATATCAAACCGGGGCAGCACGGTGAGGTTCATGGATAACACCCTGCCCGGATTTTGGTTGTCTGAATTAAAGCCGTAATTGCTGGGGAAAAAGTGCAGCCCGATCTCCATATTACCGTCGGGAACGTAGCGGGCTGTGGGGATATAAATAAGTCCCGGCTTGCCCGAAATGTTTGATTGGGCCATAATTTTGCCGCAGCAAACGAGAATCAGGGTTGATAGAATACCAACCCTGATCAATAAACCGAAACGATTTTTTTTAATTTCCTCCACCCTGATTATGACAGCTTTCGATGAGTTTTGCTTTTGATTTTTCTGCTGCCTCCAATGCGGTGGCATAAGCATTTTCAATTAAAACTTTATTTGCATCGTGGGCGTTTGAGGCACCTGTGGAACCTGCGGTGCCTTTTGCTACACACGCCGCCAGGCCTGCCTTGGCAAGATCATTCAGAGAGGTGAGGTAAGCGATAAGCTGTAACGAAACAATGCCTTTCAATGGCAGATAATCATCACCCAGCAAATCCTTATTGGCGTCCAGTGCAGCATTCAACTGGTCTGCAAGCGTCTCGGCTGTTTTGATAATGGCTGCATATTTTGCCGGTTCGCCAGCTGTGCAAGCCGCCTGCGCGTCTGCGATCAGTTTTACTTCGCTGTCGTACTTTTCTTTGGCGGACGCAAGTAATTTCAGGCGGGAAGCGTCGAGCTTGGTTTTTGATTTTTCGAATTCCGTTTCCGCAATGAGCAGGCAGGCGTCATCAGCGAGTGTGCCTTCAAATCTGGAAGCCGAACCTCCGCTAACAGCGCCGGTCCGCAGGCCTTTGATCTCTTTTCCCTCCACCGTCGGTAATGTCACTTTTGGGAAGTAAATGGACATTTCGGAACTCGCGCTGGCGCGCGCAAGTATGGCTGCAAGGTCTGCGGGCAGCTTTCCGGTTGCAGCAGCGGCATCAATAACCGCAGGCTTCATTCCTGCCAGTGCAGCTATTTCCGTTTTAGTGAAAAATGTGGAGAACCTGGAAGCGGAGGCCTTCACATTCGCTGGCTCAGCACCTGCCGTGCCCATTGTGGCAATCTCCGTCCCCAACGTTGTCACGGCTGGCGATAGGTTAATAGCACCTTCTGTGGAAACGACCGGTGCGGATTCCGTCAGCTTTACCGGCGCGACGTCAATTTTGCTGAGCTCGTCCACAAGTCCCTGATCCGGCGTGAGCGGTTCGGCATCCTTGTTCTTACATCTGTACATTACCAGCGTCAGCACCAGTATACATACCATCAGGGTAAACGGTTTTTTGATCATTATTTCTGATTAAATAGTTGAAATGTTTAAAATTCTGGCTGCTATCTGCCGCGTCCCATTACCATCACCCGAATCGTTTGGACTATCAGGCTGACATCGGTAACCATGCTGTATTTGGTCAGATAGTTCAGATCGTAGCGGAGCCTTTGGACATTTTCATCGATATTAGATGCATATCCCACCTTGATCTGTCCAATAGAAGTAATGCCGGGCTTTATGGTCAGTAACGTCATAAATTCCTGCGGCACCTCCTGCATAAGCATGTCCACATCGTACCTGAAAAGCGGCCTGGGCCCAACAATGGACATATCGCCTTTGAATACATTGAGGAACTGGGGCAGCTCGTCGAGCCGGCTCCGCCTCAGTAATCTGCCGAGCGGGGTAATGCGCGGGTCGCAATCGCCCTGGGAATGTTTCAGGCCAAATTTATCGGCATCCTGGTACATAGTCCGGAACTTGATGACCTTGAAAATCTTCCCCCAGCGTCCCGAACGTTCCTGTAGAAAGAAAACGGGCCCGGGCGAGGAGAGGGCAACCAGGCCCATCAGCAGCAGGAATAGCGGCGCTCCGAACAGCATGACGACAACGGAAAATATCAGATCGAATGCCCGCTTGATCGTTTCATCCTGAATACCCGAAAAGGGCTTTGTATTGAGCTGGATAACAGGGTATTGATCGTGATATTCGATGGTGGCCAGGTTGTTGATGAACCCGCCGAAATCTGGCACCAGGCGCACTTGTGCCTTTTGATGCTGCGCAAAGCGGATAACCCCTTTCACGAGCATTTCATTCATATCCGAGAGGCAGCAATAGATGTAATCAGGCTGTGTTTTTTGAAGAAAATGCTCTAAAACAGCCACTTCGTCTTTACTTTCCCCGACCTCATAACTGCCGCATTTCTTGTAACCGAGCTCCTTTCTGTCATTGTAAAATCCGTCGATCAAACCGGCAACCTCTCCTTTGCCGATCACGGCGTAGGTTCTCAGGTTGTATCCCGCCTGGCGACAAAAAAGGATAAATGTCCAGATAAGTGCACGGGCAACTATCGCGCTGGAAACAAATAAGGCGTAGGTCAATAAAAACTGCGTCCTGGAAACAGCCCCGCTGTTCTGACTAAAATAGAGAAGGCCGAGAATGAAGGAGACATGGATCACACACGCCTTAGCAAGAATTATTGCCTGACGGTATGGTATATACGATATCCGACTGAATTCGTATGTTCGGAAAACATAAGTGGTAAGGATCCATAACAAATTCCCTATCAACAGTAAATTGATATACAAATGGTCGGGCACCTGCATCTGAAATCGGATGTAATAAGCGACTGCAAAGGATACATTGAACATCATAAGGTCTGTCCAGAGGTGTACCTTGGGCAATAGTCCGGTATAGCGATTTATCATAAAATCGTTGTCAAAATAGTTGCCAAAATGACTTAGGCCTTATAGAATTAACTTTGTATAATGCAAAATAAGAGATCGGATTCTATGATGCTGGAATAGCATGCCGGGACAAGAGGGTTTGTCGTAATTTTCATACTGCGGATGTTTGGAAGGTTGAGATATATCTTACAAATTGATAAGGCTGGGGGTGCCCTGGATTCAACTGCTGCGTCAAATGTACTTTTTAATTGATTAATTATCAAGTATATAAAATTAATTTTCTATTTTTTTAAAGTAAGTGCATGCACCGGCAGAAAATAGCTTTCACTTTCAGGCAGTAGCGAGCAGATTTGATTCAAAATCACCGATGATGGTGTTTTTGGTCAGGTATTTCTGGGCATATTCTCTTGCATTGCTTCTTAGAATATTTAAATCCTGATGTAATGCGGTTTCGATCCCTTGCACCAGCGATGCCACATTTTCGGGTTCCACCAAAATGCCCATTCTGTTGTTCGTGATCACATCGTGTAATGTGGTGCCCGGCACGGCTGACACGATCACGCAACCGGCAGCTGCAAGAATTCCCGTCAGCTTGGAGGGCATAACCAGATCGGAAGCCGATTTCTTTTGCAAAACCAGGTGAATGTCTGCGACCGCGAGCAATGCTGAGAGATTTTCGTAAGGCTGCAGTGGATAAAACTTAACATTACTCAGCCCCAGTTCTTTGGCGAGCCGGATCAGCTTGTCCCTGCCACCTCCCGATCCGCAAATTACAAAATGCACGTTTGACTGTTCCATATACAGTTTGGCAACTTCAATAATGATTTCCAAGCCCTGCTTTTCGCCCAGGTTACCGGAATACAAAATCACCTTGTCGTCGTTACTGATCCCGAATTGTTTCCGCAACGACAGCTCCCGGCTCAGCGGGCATATAAATCCGGAATCAACCCAATTTGGAAAAAGGATCACCTTGGAAAGGTCAATGCCTTTTGCCTGAATTTTCCGCTGCATTCCCTCGCTGATCGTCGAAACTTCGCCTCCCCAGTCAAAAATGACCTTTTCCAGTGCAAACATTAATTTTAGGAAATGCCTGTTTTTGATCATTCCGAGGTCTTTTGCAACGTCCACCTGTAAATCCTGAATGTGATTAATGAACCGTACACCCCGGATCTTGGCATATATAAGCGGCAGGATGCCAATGTGGAAGGGCGGGCTGATACAAAGCACCACATCAAATTTCTTTTGAAAAAGCGTCATGAACCACCAGGGCAGGATACCAAGGAGGAATGAAAATTCGTGCAATATGCGATTGAGAGATGTTACGTTTTTAGGAACATACAACGGACTGCGGAATACCTTAACGCCATCGAGTATCTCTCTGGTCCACCATTTTCCTTTGTGAGAAGGAAGGACTTCCCAATCCGGATAATAGGGATGGGCGGTGATTACATTCACGTCATGTCCGTGTGAGGCAAGCCACACACCGAGCTCGCCGGTGTATTTTCCTATGCCTGTCAGTTCGGGAGCGTAATTGATACCATATATCAAAATACGCTTTTTTCCAGTAGCGTTTATTGGCTTTTTCAATGTCTGGTCGAGTTAGAAGAGTTTGAGTAATGGCAGTAGCATTCCTGCCGGACCATTGGGGATAGTCCGGAAATTGATTGTTTAAACTCATTCAGGAGAGTACTTTGCCGAGCTTGCCTGCCGCTTTTTCCACCGAAAAATCTCCCAAAAACGCCTTACGCGCCTGGGTTGACATTCGAGCCCTGTCTATCTGCGAAAGCGACAACCAATTGACAAGTAAATTCCGGATTCCGTCGGAGGTGTCTTTTTCCACCAGACCTCCGCCGTTATGCTCAATTTCACGCCAAATATTTACCTGATCGGAAATCAGGACGGGTCGGCTGCAGGCCATGGCTTCCACAACGGCAATGCCGAAATTCTCCTGATGACTGGGCAGTAAAAACGCTTCACAACCATAAAATGCGCCCCATTTGGCGGGGCCGGAAAGCATACCGGGGAAGTATATTTCCTGGTCATAGCGCGCTTGTTTTTTAATGCCCATCCCGAAAGGGGTATCCATTCCGGGGCCGGCGATGACCAGTGGGGGGAGGTCGTGACCTTCGGATTTTAAGGATAAGTAAGCGTCAACGAGTAAATTGACCCCTTTTTTTGCGTCTATCCTGCCCAAAAAGAGCAGATAGCCGCCTCCTTTAACATCGCAGGCCCGGCTAAAAGCCTCCTGCATTTCAATGCTATATAGTGGCGGACGATGTACGCCAAGCCCAACAACCATTTCTGATTTCGGGTAATAGGAACTGAATGTGTGTCGCGCGAGTTTTCTCTCCGTTTCACACGTAAAAAAAATCCCGTCGGCCATGTTAATAATACGATGTTCAAAAAATTTCCAGATCAACCAGTTTCTCAAACTCTTGATCTCTCTGCCTTTCGCCTGCTGAAACCACGGATCGAGCATCCCATGCGGCATCACATAAATTTTGGGTGGGTTAAGCATGTTGCTAACCGCTTCATAAACAGCGTATGTGTGATACTGCCATAAGCCATGCACAAGCACGGCGTCATAATGCCTCAAATTGTTTTTCAGCCAGCTTTGCAGTCCAGCGCTGAATTGCCATGCGCTTTTTCCGGGGCCTGTAAAGTGAATGGGAAACGGATCGTCGGTTTCGGGGTTTGCCGTTTCCGGGCCCACGCTCACTACTTCACTGTAAATGCCCTGGTCGGTAAGGCCCCCGATCATTGTCCGTATAGCCTGGCTTATGCCTCCGGCTTTCGGATCCATTCCGGATACAACGTGGATAATTTTCATTTGACAAAGCGGTTCTGTAGCAGCTGACCGGGTGAATCAGTGCATGCGATTACAAACGTATACCTGGGAGCGTTTCTGCATTTCTCCGGTAAGTTTTTAGTAAATTTTCACAACAGGTTTAACCCCCTGTCAGGAAGCTGCCAAGGCTTTGTAAATGGGATAAAAGACCTTCTTTTTTTATTAAGCCTGAGATGTGTGAACCGCTGCTGAGGGGGGAAAGACAAGCGATATAATAAGCATGATCAGGCCTGGATTACAGTATCTAATGTAAGAAATATCTGCCAACTTTAATGGAAAATGGGGTGAAGTGCTGGATTTTAGGGGTGAAAAAAGGAAATTTAAACCGGCATTTTTTGTATGGTCTTTTTTGCGGAAATAATAATAAATTATCAGTTCAAAATATCAAATTAATTTATTATATTTAGCTGTATATCAACATGATGTAAGACAACACCGCAATTTTCCATATCTGCATAATCCTAAAATTCAATTTATGGATTTTCCCTTATTTAGTGACGCTTTCGATCGTCTGGAAGCTGACTCCATTGCGCACGAACTGAAATATGGAAAGGGCTACCATGTTTTTGACAAAGCACTTTCGCCGGATGCCGTCAACGCACTGATCAACATCGTTTCACCGGATGAACTGCTTGTCAATAACAACAACCTGGGCTATGTGCGGGCATACTGGATGAAGTATCTTTCGCATACGCTGGCACTTTCAAAAGAGTGTTACGATGTCATCACTTCCGAGCGGATCCGTGGAATTTGTCGTTCTTTTTTTGATAGACCATTCAAAATCAGCAATCAGAGAATCTACGAAACGCATACCCGCTCGCACCTTCCCTGGCATACGGACAATAATCTCCAATCCGGCAATGCTTACAATGGAAAACACGACCTGCCGGGCATCATGTTCCTCTTTTACCTGTCCGATGTGTGGGATACCAACCCTTTTCAGCTCATTCCCGATTCTTACAAATGGTCTGAGCAGCATACAGAGCGCTTTTTTTCGGATAAATTCATTGAAAAAAACTATAAGGACGAGATTGTGACCGTGCGGGCGCCAAAAGGAACTTTGATCGTTTGTAACACCCACCTCATCCACAGGGCGGAACCTTTCAGCCGGCCAGGTTTCCGCCGGCTCACTTACCTGTTCCAGATCGATGAAATGTCAAGTCTGCATGAGGGGCATGGTGAAAAAATTCTGCTTAATCCGGCATTTGTGAGTGAAACAAGCCCGGAAATCCTGACTTATCTGGGATTTGGCACCAAGACCAACTATCCCGCTTTTCCCGAAACTTCCGTTTCCACCATGTTGCCACACGATATATTTTCCTTACAAAAAGGCATTCTTCCCAAAGCCATGAAAGGCCTTGCATTCGCATTTGCGAGAAGCGTGATTCCGGGATCTGTCATGAATGCTATCAGAAAAAAAATTCATAAAGGCTCTATTTAATCTCAAAATGAACACTTCTAAAAGGATTGCTAATCTGGATCTTTTCAGATTTCTGGCCATTGCCCTCGTTATTTACTACCACATCGGGGAGCGCTTTACGCTGGATAAAAGCGTCGCAATCGGCAAATATGGCGTGGAAATGTTTTTCGTGCTGAGCGGATTTCTGATCACCAACATTTACTATAAGAAAAGCGTGGGTGAAAATTTAGTCCGTTTCTGGCTGCAAAGGTTTTTGCGAACATATCCGCCCTACCTGGCTGCTTTGGTCATTTCCTATGCTGCCGTTTTTTTGGGCAGAGGTCAGGCCTTTGATCCTGGCTTTCTATTCTTTTTCCAAAACTTCTATCAGGTCATACCCTTTTTTAAAATTTCCTGGTCGTTATGCATTGAAGAGCATTTTTACCTGGTTTTTCCATTGGTTGTCCTTTTCACTTCGCGTGCAACTTCATCAAAACACGTTCGTCTCGCCATGTGGGTCGCCATCACGTTGACTCCATCTGTAATACGGTCTTTCGCAGGGGATTTTCAGATGAAGGAATTTGGCTATTACACTACGGCTACAATTTTCCGGTTCGACGGGATCGCGCTGGGGTGTACGATTTCTTATTTTATCAACCATTATGCATTTTCTTTTAAGTCAAATGGTTATTTAACGCTGTTTTGGGCGGCTGTTTTTGCCGGGACTTCGTATTGGCTGGCCGATGTCGATTCTCAATTCAAATATTCAGCAGGTTACCTGTTTCTGGTCATTTCCGCCGGAATGTTGCTCGTTTCTTTTTATTATTCGCCTGATTTTGTGCTAGGTAAGACACTTTTTGTAAGGCAAATTGCCCTTATGGCTTATTCCCTTTATCTCACACATGCCCTGATCCTCAATGTTTTTGATAAAATATTTCACAAATATCCGGCCTTTACAATCCTGGCTGTCCCTGTTTGTGTAACGGTGATGTTGCTGGTTGGGCTGGCTTTCTATAAAACCATAGAAGCGCCCAGTATAACATTAAGGGACAATTTGTTACATTATCAAACCTGGTTCAGAAGATCAACGCGTCGGCCATCTTGAATTCTTGCGGAGCCGAGGGTTTCTGATTTTTCAATTCCCGCATTTTGATCTGGATCAGGAATTCGTAATAAGCAATGTTGACGCAATAAATCAATCCGGGCCTGCCTTCCATAAAGCCGAAATTAAGGAAATATGCCTGTGTAAACCGGATCGCCGGCCATAAATGCAGGCGGCTCAGCCATGATTTCAGTGCTGGATTTCTTTCGCTTGAATGGCCGGAAAACATTTTTTTGAAGGGCGGACAATTGTTGATCCGGCTATGGGCCTCCTCATCTGAATACCGGTTATGCCGGTTGATCCAATGTGACCAGCCTTTTGAAAAGCCGTAATGCAGATAGGGTTCTCTCAAATACTCGATCCTGCCAATGACCTGGTCTTCTTTTTGCCCGTGCCCGAAATCCTTAAAACGCCCATGCTCCCTTCTCATCAAACGGAACTGCCATTTCGGAAAATTATCACAATTTTTGAGCCAGCGGTTTTCGTACATCATCTTCCAGCAGCAGTAAAAACCGGCCACATCATCGGCAGCATGTAATACAGCTTGCCGCATAGCCGAAAAAAAAGCATCGGTCATCACCTCGTCGGCATCCAGAAACAGAATCCAGTTGTATCGAAACGGAATGTTATCAAGTGCATAATTGCGTTGTTTGCCGAAGCTTTCGAAATCGTTATGCCAGATTTTTACACCATGTCCGGCCCCGATTTCCAGTGTATGGTCAGTGCTTCCCGAGTCCAATATGTGAATATCGTTTGACCATCTCAGGGATGCCAGGCAAAGCGGAAGGTCCTTTTCCTCGTTTTTGGTGAGAATTACGACGGATATCATAGGGTTAAATTTTAGATTAATATTTGCAAGAAGGGTGAATGGGTAATTCCGGTACTAGCCTGACGTTCTCTTTTAAGTGGGATTCGCTGAACATGGAACATAAAACAACACTTTTCGGAAAATCCCGGATCAGTTTTTCGATCTTCCCGCCAGGACTCATCTCCCAGGTGCCGCCCCGCAGCGGTGAAAAGATAATGTCGGATTTCCCTGAGCGCTCTTCCGCCAGCTTGCGATAGGCCAGGACGCCCGGCGGGCTATTGAATTGCAGAATATCAAAACGGTCAAAATAGGATTCGTGCAGGTGTTTCTGATTCTGCATGTAAGCCAGCCCGAATGCACGTATCTTTCCACTAGCTTTCAGCCGCATGGCCATTTCAGACAACTCGTCAATGTTGGTAATGCTTTTCAACGGTTCATGGACCAGGAAATAATCGAGATAGTCTGTTTTTAATGCTTTCAGGCTCTCTTCCAGGCTTTTCTGCATTTCCATGCTGTTGATCTCGACTCTTTTGAACAGCATATCAGACGCATTTTTTCCGTTGCCTTGCTTCGGGGGCAAAACGGCATCCTGCTTTTTCTCCGAACCCCGCAATGCCCGAACTATCGGTTTAATCGGACGGAGCAGGCTGGCTTTCCAGTCGGCCTTGATCCCGAACTTGCTGGCCAGCACAATCTTGTCCCGGTTATTTCTAAACACTTCGCCCACCAGTCCTTCTGCATCGCCGAAGCCATACGACCGGGCTAGATCATAGTGTGTTATGCCGTGTTCAAAGGCCAGGCTGAGCGCCCTTCGGCATTTTTTCGAGTCTACGGATCCCAGTATCGGCGCACATCCCAGTCCAAGTACAGAAGAGTGGATACCCTTGACTAATTCAATTGTTCTCATCAGTTCATCATTAAGTGTTTAGCAAGGCGGCAAGCAAATGCCCCAAGCAAAAATGTAGGATTGGCCTGCCCGGATGTAGGGCATACCGAGCTGCTGCAGACGTAAACATTGCTCGTTCCCCACAATTGAAGGTTGCTGTCAACCACCCCTTTGCCGGGGCTGTCGGCCATTCTTGTTGTGCCGGACTGGTGCATGCCATCGCGTGACATGTTTTTGATCGCATCATATAATTCATCTTCTTCATACCAATAAGTGAGCTTGCCGCAGCCGCATTTTTGCAGCCAGCTATCCAGCGCCTGATGCGTTTTGATCACAGAGTTAATGTCCTCATCCGTAAGCGAATAATCAATGTGCAGCGTTTCCTGGTCCTCATCCAGGTAAAGCCGGTTTTCGTAATGTGGCACCTGCTCGGAGTGGAAATGGAGTGCGTATTTGTTTTCGGGAGAAAACAGGAACACGCCGGGAAGCTTCCTTTTTAATAAATATCTTTTGTAAAAAATTGCTGCGGGCGTTAGCAGCGAGCGCGGTAATTCACGGATAATGTTCCGGATATGTCCATTGATCCCAGTCGTTTTTCCTTTTGTGATCGATTGTGCAATCGCGGGCGGTGCGAGTTTTTTTCCTAAAAATGGTGTGATCATCGCCAGATACATGAACGACATGGCACCACTTCGGTGTAAGGGGTTGTAATATAGTGGGTTATCGAGCCAGATAGCGGTGTTTAGTAAGTTGTTTTCTTTCAAAAAATCCCTGGTAAACTGAAAACGCCTGCGGATGTAAGTATTATCACGGCCTTTCATAAAGCCGTAGTCCGTTTTGGCAGGATTTCCGTTGAAAACAACGGAGGCAATTTTTCCTGAAATATGGCCCTGGTAATAATGTCCCAAAGCAGCAGGGACTGCTTCCAGGTTACTAAAAAGCTGTTTGTTGCGTAATAATATCCGGGTGGTTTCCTGTGCGCCCGATGCCAGCACAAACCTTTTCGCTGTAATTTCCAGCCTTTGCCGGGTGAGCACATTGCGGATGGTAGCGGATGAAACTGTGCCTAATGCGTCGGGTGCTTTAAAATCCCTGAATTCGTAACCTACCAGAATGTGTATGTCCCGGGATGCCTTCAACTGTTCGGCGTAACGTTTCCCGAAGCGGGTAGGCATGCTCCACCGCTCAATGACCGAGTCGGTCACGATGCCTTCTTCAAACCCTTCTGCAATATGCGTGTTCCTGAATTCCTTGATCTCATTCAAATTAAACACGGGTTCGCCGCATTCAAAATATTCGGCTGTTTTGGGCAGGTAAGGGGCGAGGTCTTTCAAAATGTCCATGCCCCAGGTACAGTCGTCGCCGGTAACGCCGCGCTCCATAAAATCGATCTCGTCATACATCACACATCTGCCGCCCCAGGTCGCGGAAGTGCCGCCCAGGCCTTTGTTGGTGCACTCATAGGGGCCGTAATGGTTCACATGGTTATGGATTCTGATAGAATCATCCAGTGAGTTCCGGTCATTTTTGCCCGCATGGCCGTACTCCACGATCAGGATTTTCTTGCCTGGATTGAGTCGGCTGTATTCGAGTCCCGTAATGATGCCAGCCGGGCCGCTGCCGGCAATGCAGAGATCGTAAAGCATGTTATAGGGATGTGTCAAGTTCATTTTTGAGGAGGAAATTATTGCGTTGTCTGATGGGTAAAGCAGGATTTCCGGTGTACACCATCCATGGTTCCAGGTTCTTCGAAGCAAGGGCACCTGCACCCAGGACACTTCCCTCTCCGCAGCGCACACCCGGCAGCACAATGGCTTTGGAACAAATCCAGGCGTAGGAGGAGATGTAGATCGTCTTTTTAATATAGGTAAAATCGAGGTGGTTGTAATCGTGCGTGGCGCCGCACAGAAAAGCATGCTGGGACAGGATCGAATGATGGCCCAGGTATACGCCTCCCGGATTGTAAATCTCTACATTCGGCCCGATAGTGACCACATCTTCTGTTTCCAGAAGCCAGGGAGCCCATATTTTACAATCGGGATAAATAAAATTGGCCTTACCGATCTTTGCCCCGAACATACGCAGGAAAAACACCCGCCACGCATGGAAAGGAGCAGGGGTCCACGAGCACAGCAGCAGCCAGGTTGCCTTCCAGAGTAACCTTATGATTTTGTTGCCTACCGAAAATACCGGACGCTTGTATGGATCAGAATCGTTGATATCATGCTGAAACATCAGAGTTGTAGTTAAGTGAAACATTTTTGGCAGCATTCCCTGCCACGGACAGATAAATCTTCTCGATCTTTTCAATCGTTATCTCACTATTGAAGCGCTTAACGTTCTGTAATCCCTCATTTACCAGCTTTTCCCGTTCTTCGCGACTGAACGACAATAGTTTTTCAAGCACTTTTGCAGCGTCGGTTGCCCATGCTTCGGCCTTTCGCTCGTCAGCAGGTCTGCGGTCAATAAACAAGGCGGCGTCGCCCGCCACTTCTGTCATCGGCGTTTCCGAGGTTGTGATCACGGGTGTGCCGCTTGACATTGCTTCGGCAATGGGCCAGCCAAATCCTTCTGCCAGGGATGGGAAAAGAAATGCGGCTGCCCCCTGGTAAGCCAGCGCCACAAAAGCGTCGGGCTTGTCCACCAGAAAGTGGATATCATTTTTGTAAACAGATTGGGCGTGTGCTTTCCTGATCACATCGTCAGGTTCCGGCCCGATCATGAGCAGCGGCCGTTTATTTTTTTGATTTACACGCCATTTGGAATAAATTTCAATAACACCCCTGCGGTTCTTGTTCCATTGATTGCCGCCCACGTGCAGCAGATAGCCGTTTTTGAGGTTTATCCCTGTTTCGGTTTGAAGCGACGACAATGTGGCTGACGGGTCAATACAAGGTGCATAGGACTGCACAAGTCCGTTATAAACCACTTCCGAAACTTCGGGACGGCTGCCCAGCAGACTATGCAGGTCATGCTGTGTTTTTTCCGAAATGGAAATGAAATTCTTTGCTTTCAGAAAACCTTCGCGTATGAATCCCTGGTATTTTCTCCCGCTCCAGCTGTTTTTATTTTCGGGGATGAGGTTCATCGCCGAGAACTGCGCAAGGAAATCATGGCAATGCACGATGTGATTGTGGTCGCGGATCAGCGGCGCCCAAAGGCCCAGCGAATGGTCGGTAAGGACATAAAGCGTGTCTTTCGGCTGCTTCCTGATCTGCTTTTTTACCAGATAGGGAAACAGTACATATTGATCGATATATCCCATCCACTTTTTTAAATTGGCGGGTCCCGGAACATTGAAGCATTTGGGTTCCGGAACCCATAACTGCACCTGATGGCCGCGCTGCCTCATGCCTTCCACCAGCCATTTGGCGTAGCGCTGGGTGCTGATGGAGCCCAGGAAGACCGGGTGTGAGAAGAATACAATGTTCATAAGTGGTTGAGCAGGCGTTAAGGAGTGGGTTATTGAGTTACTTCGGCATCGAAATCTTCTAAATCAGATTCATTGTCAACGTATTCGGGTCCTTTCAGGGCGGCGAGGATCAGGCCGCCTGAGAGCACTGCAAAGCCCAGCGAAGCAGGCTGCGCCCACTGGCCTTGTAAAATGTTGATCAGCGAAAAGCCAATGAGCATCCACGGCAGAAAGTTCTCAACCCGCAATGCCCGGATGGAATTAAGTGTCATGCTTGCAATGAGGTGGAAGCGCAATAGGATCGTCACCAATCCCAGCACAAGGCCCATTTCGCCGATAATGCGTCCCCATTCCCCTTCGGAGATCAAAAACCGGTTGGTGCCCGTCATCAGCTTTGCGCCTGCATTGGTGCCCATACCCAGCCCTTTCCCGATAAAAAGGGACTGCTCGCTGGTTTCTGTGACTGCCGAGACCATGCCGCCTAAAAAGCGGTCGCCCAATGTCCCTTTCAGCCCGCCTTCGATCCTGTCGGCCGACTCGAAACGGGAGATGAATGCTTCTGTGGCGGTTTGGAAAAAGCCGAAATTGGACAAAAACACAAACAGGATGATTCCGGCAATCAGGGTTCCAGCCATGCGCGGCAGATAGGTTGGCTGCCGCGATGCCGCGAGCACACCAAACAGAAAAGCGAGAATAACCTCAAAAAGCAGCGTGCGACTGATGGACATGGGAATGGCGGCAAGCATACAGCCGGTGGCAATGATGAGCAGCCACTTGTTCACATGCTGTGCCTTGTCCAGCCAAAAAAATACGACATAAATCGCCACAAACCCATAATACGAAGCCAGTCCGGTGATGAAAGAAAAAGTGCCCGGCGGCCGGTAAAAGCCCATTGCCCCACTAAAACCTCCGCCGGCAATATCCCCGCCTACGCCCCGGTTAACCCAGGCAGACTGCGGGCTGTAAAACTGCATAGCCATGAGTATGGTCATGAAAGGCGCGATGATGAGCAGCATACGACCCATTTTTATCACGTCCGTGTATGTGAAAACGGTCCCGATCACAAAAAGCAGCGGAAATTGCACCAGCATGATCCTGGCGCCATAAACAGCCACGGTAACATCGGCATGGCCGACGAATAGGGTGAGCAAAAACGATACGAATGTGACTATTATGGCAATAATGGTGTACGCATTGCTCGTGAAAATGCCTTCTCTGAATGCCATGATCAGCACGGCGATCGCCACCGGATCGCGGACGATGAGCAGGGGCGTGGCCAGGCTAGGGAAGACCCATTTACGCAATGCGCCTTCCAGGATCAACAGCCAGAAATAGAGCCATATCCCTTTTTTAATGTAGGACACAACCTTTTGCTGCCGGAGTATTTCCGGGTTGATCTCCTCTTCCATCTCGGTGTCATTATCCCAGGGGCCGGTTTGCATCATTTTGTAGCGCCGTTTTTTTTCTGATATTTTTCAATTTCCACAATGATCTTGTCGGTATATCCGGCCCATGAATAACTGGCTGCGTGCCGTTGTGCATTGGCGCTCATTCGTTCCAGCTGACCGGGGTTATCAATGAACCATCTAAGTTTTTCAGCAATGGCTTCCGGGTTGCGGATCGGGACTTCAAAACCCGTTTCACCTTCAATTACCAGGTCTTTTCCGCCTGTATTGGATGTAATGATCACGGGTAATCCCTGGCTCATCGCCTCCTGGATCACCAGCGCACGTCCCTCGACGATCGATGGCAGGCAAAAAACATCGCAGCTGCGCATCAGGCTCAGCACATCCGCATGCGGGCGTGTGGGCTCGTATGTGAAATGCGAAAGCTGCTTTCTGTAAAAGGGCAGTTCCTGCATTAAGCTGCCTAAAACAACCAGCTCAATTTGTGTCGTGTCCAATATTTTAATAGCCTCGAAAAGATCTGCAAGTCCTTTGCGCTGTCCCATGCTTCCTGCAAACAAAACGCGAAGGGGCCGGTTACCAGGTGTGTCTTTTCTGGTGGGTAACTGGTTTTCGGGAGAGCCGAAAGGGGATACGATGAGTTTTTTGTCGGTTACCAATTTTCCCAGCGAATCGGCCACGAAGCTTCCTGGCGTGACGACAATGTCGGCCAGTTCCAGCTCCATGCTTTTTCGTTCAAGTTTTTGTTTCGAATCATTGATACCCCCGGCGAGCGTTTCCGACCATTCGGGTAGTCTGGCAGCTTCTTCCATTAACAGGCGGCGGCTAGTCTCCCAGAAAGCGATCGGGAGTTCGTAAACGCACGTCATACCCAGTTTTTTGGCCTGTCTGAATGTTTCCAGCGCTCCATCCTCATAGGCATAAACCACATTTAGTCCACTTTTTTTAAGGCTGGCGAGTTGTGTGGCGACGTACCTATCGAGGCTATGATATACTTTGTCAATACAAAAAATGCCCGATTCGTGTGCGGTAAGGGATTTCATGCCTGTTTTATTACTGATCATCCTTCCGATTTCAAACCATGGGTAAGTATGCGTGCTAGTGTGCAGCGCTTCGTCAAACTTTCTTCTTCTGAGCTCTGATAATCCGGGGAGCTGGGAAAGCTTATCCATTACCGTGTCGGGAAATGTGGCAATGGTCGTGTAAAAGCTGTGGAGGTTACCGGCTTCTTCAAAACCCCTCGCAATGGCACGTACATTTGCATTCCCGGTTGGATGTGAGACAAGCACTTTCATCTGGTCTGTGGCCTGGTTAAAATCAGTTTCTTTATGTTTTGTCTAATGACTGCGGCGGTATGCTGATACGATTCAAGCACCTTTCCTAAACCGTTTTTATGGGTCCAGATAAAAAATTTTGTCGCCGGTGCCGAGGATAATTCCAAAATCGCTGTTTCGAGTTCTGCCTTTTCCTGCTTGGAATACACTTTCCATGACAGGCATCCCGAATGAGCAATTGCGAAACGCTGTTTGGCGCTTACGACAGGTTTTGTATCCCAATGATGCTGCGCAAATGCCGGCATTAATGCATCGCTCAGAACGGCATTCAAACCATTGATTTCCGCAAGCTTACGCCGTTTCCGAACATTCCCCTGATCCGTCCAAACGCGGTAGGCGGACAGAATTTGCGGACTGTACACATTTCCAAATCCCGCTTTGGCAATGCACACCGAGAGATAGTAGTCTTCCGCGAAATCCTGGGAACATTGGATGTATTCCACCTTTTCAAGAGCTTCCCGCCTGAACATGAGGATGTTTGCAGCGACGCGGTAACCTTTCAATGCCGCTCTTAATGCGTCCGGGCTGCGCTGAAAGCCAGCGTTGCGCATAAGTCTTCGCGGCTCGCCCGCATAACCCTGCTGATCTATTTCCCGCACGGCAGCGTGCGCATAACCTGCGTTCGGATGGTGGGTTAGCAATTTGGAAAGTGTTTCAATGTATTCGGGCAGCAGGGCATCGTCGGAATCAAGCCTTACAATAAATTCCCCTTTTGCTTCCCGCAGGCAGGAGTCTGTGTTTTTGGAAATCCCTTTATTAAATTTCTGGCGGATAATTCTGAGGATACTGATCTCGGCCGCCAGGGTTTCCAGTATCTTCCAGGTGTTGTCCGTACTGTGATCATCGGAAACAATGATCTCATCCGGTAACAGCGTTTGCACCATCACACTACGGATGGTCAGCCCGATGTGCTCGGACTGGTTGTAAGTTGGAATGCAAACGGAAATTTTCATTTCAATATGGGTTAGGAATGATCAGCAAGCGCATGCACGGATCTGAGAATGTTTGCCGTATAGGTGGATTTTTGCCAGTTAATGCATTCGCTGTGACCGGCTGCGCATAGCGGATGTAAGTCTCTGGCCAGGTGCAGGCAAGGGTGACAAATGGCGTCCGCATCCACCACTTTTCCTTTGAAAGCAGGCGACACGATCCGGGCCCGCAGGGCTTCTGTGAGCAGAATAGTGCATTTTTTACTGGCTGTTTGTAACAGATGCGATGGAAAGCTGTCCGTACTGATCGCCCACCTTGCTCCCTGGGCCAGCCTGATGATGTCCATGGGTTTATGGAACCGAATGACTTTCAACCCTGCTTTTTCGAATGTATCGGCATAGGCATCATTGGCAAAAAAAGCATAGTAAGCTTCCGGCATATGTTTCTGCGCCCACCAGAGCGGAACAAACTGCCTGCTGGTGCCATTTGGGAAAAAAACAATGTGCTCATGAAGGTCATGGGGAATGTTCAGCGAACTGGAAGCGTGTACCGGTGTGCTGAATTTTTCAAGCAACCGCGGATGAAATTTTTCTACCTGAATTTTAAAATCCCCGTAAGAAATGTGCCTCAGTTTTTTAATCCCAATAATGTCCAGATAACCCTGGTAACACGAAATCCATTGAGCAGCGGGAATCTGGACCAGTCCCAGCACGTCCGCCACATTAAAGATCCAAGTGTTGATATAGTCTTTAAGCGCTTTCTTCTTTTTGTCGTGAATAACCGAACGCTGATACGGGGATATGAAGCGCTTTCCTTTTATCAGATCTTGAAACAAATGTCTGATTCCCAGGTTGGTGTATGTCAAATCCGGTTTACAGGAATTGTCTGTGACGATGATCAGTTTGTCGCCGAATGCAAAGTCCGCCAGCGTTCCGAAATAAGAGGGAATGCAGATCCTCAGCTTATAGTCGGGCAGCAGATCAGAGACGGCATAAAAGCCTACCAGCCGCATCCAGATATCCCCGTTGCCGCCCTTGGTTGAGTCAATTGTGAGAAAACGATCCATATGCGTTAGCTTAGTTTTGGCGCTGTTAAGTTGCTGTTTGCTAGCATTTTAAGAAATTCGTTAGAGACGAACTGAGTGCTCCATTTTTCAGGTTCTTTTTCTTCCAGAAAATCATTATAGCCGCTGATCTGGCTGTCGTATTCCGGGATGGAGTTCCAGGAAGAAGTCAGCACTTCGAGCTTGTGCAGCTTCATGGCTGCATACACGCCGCTTTTGCCATAATGCTGCCGTGGCGTACCGGATATTGCTTTGTCCAGGATTTGCAATACGGTTGAAACCTTTGCTTCCGGTAATTCGCCGAGATTGGCAAATGTTACCTGGTCCTCAAATTGCGCTTTCAGTTTTTCATATTCGCCGGAAGCTCCAATGCGCCCGAAGGCAATGAAAACCAGCTTTCTGCCTTCGGATAATGCTGCCGAATGCTGTTCCCGTATGGTTTTGTCAAGATTACAGCCCGGATAAAGGCTTCCGAATAATCCAATAAGCAGATACTGGTGGCGTTCAGGCTGTGATATGCCAAGTTGTTCATAAACTGAATCCACAAATCGGGCGTCCTTTGGCATAAATGAAATGTTACTGAAAAGAGGCAGGATTTCTGCTGCGATCTGCTTGTTTTCCAGCACCAGCTGGTAAAGCCTGTTGCTGGTCGTGATGATCTGCGGACCAAGCTTTTGCACCAGTTCCCTCGCAATGCGGATCTGGAAAAATCCGTAAAGCTTGTGTTTCAATGGTGACAGCCTGGTAATGCCCACCCACATTTCGTGAAACATGATATGGCAGGGAATGCCCGCAGTGATTTTTTGCAGTGATCCGCCCAGACCAAATGGTAATCCCCTTTTTTGAAATCCATAAGGCACATATTGCAAGCTGATCCAGTCGGGCCTGGACATACGGATGAATTCACCGGCCAGGATCATCCGTTCGGCCCGCGGCAGGCGGCTGGACAGCCTGGTGACGCGTATTGCCAACCCTCTGTCATATTGGATGCGCTCCTGGTCTTCCGGGTGTGCGTGTACATCATTCAAGGCAACAATACATGCCTGGTGACCGGCCCTGATCACCTCTGACGACATGCGACGCACATAGTCCCCGACGCCGTCGGATCCTTCTTGCAGGGATGGACAAATGAACAGTATCTTCATTTCGGGCAGTTATAAGATTCTTTGTATGGCCCAGGCCGGCAGCGTCGAAATCATCGCCTGTGCGAGCCTGATATGCAATTTGTTTTTTGGGTAATAAGGGCTTTTCATAAACGCGATAGCCAATTTTTTGTCTCCCCTGCGGAGGCTCATATTGATGCCGGGAATCAGCTTGGATGATACGAAATCATATTTCTGCTGCTGGTATCCTGGCGGCACGTCAATGCTGATCACATTGCGCAACAGTTTGTCAATGGTAAGGCCGCCCGAAGTGGCTGCCAGCGGGTGCACGCGGTAGCAGGCGAGTTTGCCGGAATGGTAGACAAAGTTTCCTCCCTTTACGGCTATTTTCAGGAAAACCTCGAACTCGGGTGTGTTAAGGGTTGTATCAAAGCGGTATTTCAAAAGCAGGTCGCGCCGGATCAGCGCTGCCGACATGGGCACGCTATTGTTCAAAACCGTGGCTACTGCGTCCGCAATGGGTCCGTGCGGCAGGGCGTCGCGGTGGTAAGCAGCATTGGCTTCATCGGTGAATGCGTGCAGTATTTCTCCTTGTTCATCTATAAAATACTGATTGCTGAATGCCACGTCCGCGCGCTGCTTTTCAAGCATTTCCACCAGCGAATGTATAAACCCGGGCATCAGGATATCGTCGTCTCCGATGATGATGATGTATTTTCCCGAAGCGATCTGCACACATTCGTTCCAGTTGCCGGCCAGTCCCAGATTTTGAATGTTCAGGTTGTATTTGAAAAACGGAATGTTTGCGGCCTGCTCCTGGCACCATTCCATGATCTGCTGGTCGGGCCCGTCCTTTTTGGGGTCCTGCGATACGCATATTTCAATGTCGGCATAGCTTTGTTCCAGGCAGCTCTGCACCGATTGTTTCAGGTATTCCAGGCGCGAATAGGTGGGTATACAAATGGAAATCAGCATGGTTTTTGATCGAGTAAACGCTTACTGGAATAATCTTTTGTAATCATTGGAATAGGTAAAAGCCTTGTTAAATGCCCGTTCTCGTGTTTTTTTGGCAGGAACGCCTGCTACTACATCGAATGGCTGCACATGTCTCGTTACCACAGCTCCTGCCGCTACAACAGCGGCCTCGCCCACATTAACGCCTGGCAGGATCATGGCCCTTGTCCCGATCCAGGCATAACTGCCGATGCTCACAGGATGGTCACGTCCGAGGAAATCTTCGGAATCCATATCATGATCTCCCGTAAGGATGCACACTTCATTGGAGATCGATACATTCTCACCGATCGTGATGCTGCCCCGGTTATCGATCCTGCAATTGGCGTTGACCACTGAATTGCGGCGTATGATCAGGTTTTTGGCCGAATCGAATGTGCAGCCCATGAAAATATGGCTTCCTCTTTCAATGCTGAACTGCATGACATGCCGGTAATACCAGAGCCTGATCCGGTTACTGGGAATATGTTTGATCCAGTGGTTGCACAGATATAATCGGATTTCTGATAATAATCCCTTCATCCTTTTTTCGTTAATACCGTTTGTAAAATCTCCCCAGGAAAGTCGCTATTTTCATTTCCAGCTGTTTCAGTCCCACGTAATAGCCTGGGTAAAGGCGCACGGCATCATTGGTATTATTCCAATAAGCCCTGTCCGAAAGCGACGGTGGGTTCCCTTTCAGAAAACTCAGCATATAGTTCTTTTTCCAGGGCTTCGGGCTGCCCGTCGCGTGCGACATCACCTTCCCGCCGTGTACAAAATCCATTGCTTCGGGCCCATACTCGCTGAGCGGCACGCGGCTGCACATGGCGGCAATGTTTAATGCGTCCTGGTCTTTGGCAAAAAACGGATTGGTCCGGTCCAGATCGAAGGTGAAATCGTTGAGGTCCATGTTATAATCCGTTACAGATATATCCACGAATTTTTTATACAAATGCGCGAATTCAACGTTTTCCCGGCTTATTCCCCAGAAACCTGCATTGATATAGGAATGTATGTGGTTGGTTACTTCGAGGTCATTTTTCAGGATCAGGTCGCGCCATAAGATCCTTACCGGATGCGTTGCGGGCATGTCGTTGTTGGTGATCTCATGCACGAGCGGGACGCCCAATGTCAGCCATAGTTCGTAAAATGACCACCTGCATTTGATCACAATGTCGGGATCAAAATAGAAGACACCGGATACGTCTGAGGAAACCTGCTCCATGAGCTCAATGACAAAGCCAGGTTTGTAGTTGGTAAGATGAAAATCGGTTTTTACGGGGATAAAATGCACATCGATGCCATCTGCGGGGGTAATCGTGCTGGCATTGTCCCAGTGAAGTACCCTTCCTTTTTTTCCGTTTGCCCACTCGGGAATGCTTCCTTTATAGCCCGCATAGATATGCCCGGTAAACCCGTTTTTAGATAGCGAATTGACCAGGGCTGCCACGCCATAATGGTAGTGGCCTTCAAAAAGGGTGCAGACGACTATGTTCATTTTAATGGGTTACGTGAGTATGGTCCTTGTATTCTGCATCAGAAAATCTGCATACCGACTCATGCTTTCCTTTGTAAGGTGTATGCCGTCGACGGTCTGGTAATCATGCAGCTGGCTGGATTCGATCCAGGGATAATTTTTGTTGTTTAAAAATTCCTTCAATTTTTTTCGCTGAAAGTCCATCAGCCTGGAATTATAAAGATCTTTGTGCACAGGCATCTCAAAAAATACGATCTGACATGCTTGTCCCGTGATGTAATCCAGATGCTTTTCCAGTTCTGCCAGTATGTTGTCAATCTCTTGTGTGTCAGGATGTTCATTGTAGATCCAATAAAAACGGTCGAGTTCATCCTCGTTCAGCCGCCAGCTTGTCTGTTTGGCAGTTTCTGGCGTTTTGTTATTGGATAAATGCTTTACCACTGATCTAACCAGCGACCCGGGCCTGTTTTTTTTTAGCAAAGCCGGGGCGATTTGCCTCAACTTTCTCCATTGTTTGTCAAAAATCTGGGTAACGAGTTCTTTGTCTGAGCCTTTGAAAATATAATTTGTCTCAATGAAAACCACTTCCGGGACCTTACCCGACCTGGCAATGATCTCCAATCCTGTGCAGCTACCGAAATAGGGAAAACACAGGTTAAAAGCGCCTTCGGACAGGTAATTATCAAATTCTCCTATCAACCCGGAGCCTACAAAAACTTTGTCATAATGTCCGTGGTAAACGTATTCTTCGCACCGTTCGACACTGTCATACGATTTGTAACGGACGGCCGGAAACATGCGCAAACCCATGTTGTAGCCAATGAAAAGGCCGGAAATGCTTAATAGTAACACTGTTATCACATTTTTTCAAGCTTATGGTGATCATTACGCCATTGAAATATGCTTTGTTTGTAAAATTTTAAGGCTGCAAAATGCTGTGTTAACCAGTAGCTGGGCCAAAGCAACCACAACATTGAAAATCAAAACCCCTTTTAGATCCGACACATCAATAAAGGCAATTCCTGCCACCACACTCAGCAGATTGATCCCAATAGAGAAAAAAGGCTGAATGGTCCACCCCCTGCTGGAATAGATCCCGTAAACCGCCCCGCTGATCATTGCTACCGAACTGCCAGCCATGTTCAGCACAAGCGCCGTTTCCAGGTCGGTATATTCCCTGCCCAGCACCGAAAGGATCACCGGCGAAAACAGCCAGGAAACCGTTATGATCAGCACTGCAAACATGGATAACCCTGCCATTATCATTAAAAAGCTGCTCAAAAGCTTATTCCGGTCCGCATTTAACCGCGCAAACCTGGGAATGATCATGATCGCGAACATGACGTTGAAAAAATTCAAGACCATCGAAATCCTGCCCAATGCCCCGATTTGTGCCACCGCAAATGCGGTACCGGAAAGCGAAACCAACCAGATAACAATCTGGCCGGAATAAGCATAGTAGACAGTCAACGGAAATATCCGTTTTACCATTTTAAGCATCTCCGCATTCACAGCTGCATTCACCGGCTTGCTGAAATCAGCGAACCGGCCTGCATTTTGTTTCAGCTTCACATTGCCCCAGATCCTGGGTATCCCATTGGCCAGCAATGAAATGAACGTCCAGGGGAAAATGGACAATGACAGAATGCTCAGTACAAAGCGCCCGATCCCTACCAATAACTGGTTCACCTGCAACGACTTAATGTCTTGGTGCAGTCTGGATGGGATTTCCAGGATCGAATCCGATAGCCCCGCAGTAAATGCCGGGATCAATGCCGCCGCGATCAGTAAACTCGTTGGCCATCCTGCTCCCTGATGGATCAGAAAAAACAACAATATGGGAAGGGAAACACACAAGCTCAGCACAGCAAATCTGCGCCTGAGATACAGCCCCGTCGACAAAACCGTACCCAGTTGCTGCCTGTCCTTCCATACCGGTCCGCCTTGCGAGATGATCGCATTGTTGATCCCACTGTCGGAGAGCACCATCATCGTTCCTAAAACCGTATTTGCAATGGTGTAGTAAGCGTATTCTTTCATGGGCAACAACCGGATTATCAGTATGCCTGTGATCAGCCCCATTGCCTGCACGGCTGCCTGCGTTCCTCCGGTGATCGCAATAAGCTTACCCCATTTCACTGCTTTGTCGTAAACAGCGTACGTCTGCATTTGTTCGGAAAGTTTTTTCAAGCCATTGGATGGTTAATACGACAAGACAAATCCCCATTTTACTTGTTGATTTCCCTTTAAAGCTGCAATCAGAACGATACAGACGGCTGCTTTTTCAAAACAGACGATCCTTAATCAGCATGTAATCTTGGTGCAACCCCCCAGTTGCATTGCACGACGAATAAGACAGTATCCTAATAATTCAGCTTTATTTAACGTATTGGGGTATACGTAGGGCAAAACTTTACATTCCCGGTCATTGCTGTCCGGACGGTCTGGCTTGCCTAACTTTAATCTATCAGCTGTTTTTTATCAAAACATTCCTGTCAGTTTTTTCAGTGTCTGGTTAAACCCAAAGCCATTATTGGGTATGTCTTCTGTGTGATATCCGTAAGCATTTCCACCTGATCCATATACATAGCCGTAACCGAAGGCGTAATCCACACCATTGTAAATCAGGCTGAGATTGGCAAAACGCTTGGTGCGCTGTAATTCCTTAATGTGTTTCAGGTGATCCAAAAGTGTGTAGTTGAACCTTACAACATATAATGTCGCCTCCACGTGTTCTGCTATCAGCGCAGCGTCGGTTACCAATCCGAAAGGTGGGGAGTCGATCAGAATGTAGTCGTACTGTGTTCGCAGCTCCGCAATCAGTTCGGGCAGGCGGCCGTTGCTCAACAATTCGGATGGGTTAGGAGGCAGCGGGCCGCAAGACAGCACATCGAACTGCGGATGCAGACCGGATGGCTGAATGAGCTCTTGCAAATTCTTTTGCCCGACCAGATAATTGGACGCGCCTTTTTTATTGGTAATGTCCAGCCGATCATGCAGGGAAGGTTTGCGTAAGTCTAATCCCAGGAGAATCACGCGCTTATCCGAAGACGCGAGGCTAACTGCCAGGTTTATACTGATAAAACTTTTGCCTTCGCTGCTGATGGAAGAGGTGAGCATGATTGTGCGGCAACTGCCGTCGCCCATATATTGCAGGTTTGTTCGAAGAGCCCTGAATTGCTCGGCAACAGCGCTTCTGCTCGTTACTTTAATGATCGATTCGGAAGGCTTTTTCCCTTTTGAACCTTTCATCATGCCAATTTCACCAAGGATCGAGGCGTGCGTGATCCGCTCCACTTCTTCCCGGTTTTGGACTGTGCTGTTGAGCATGAAAATCAGGTTGATGAGAATGATCGGGATTACGATGCCAGCCAACCCTGCACCAAGCCAGATCACGGAACGTTTTGGTTTTACGGGCAAATAGGAGGAAATGGGCGCGTCAATTAACCTGCTGTCTGTTACCGTAGAAGCATATGCCAAGGCGGTTTCTTCTCTTTTTTGGAGCAAATACAGATAGAGGTTTTCCTTGATCGTTTGCTGCCTTTTTATCCCAACATATTCTCTTTCTTTTTTGGGAATGCTGCTTAATCCGGACGAAAACTTGGTATTGATCCCGTTCAGGTTCTCCTTGGTTGCGGCCATCCCTCTTTTCAGGTTCTGCACATTCTCCTGGATCGCCTGCCTGGTTTGCTGCATTTGCGTATTTACCGTCTCAAAAAGCGGATTTTCCACCTGCGTGATCCGTGCGTAACGTTCGCGCTGCAAGCTCAGGTCATTGAATTTGGTCAGCAGCGACACGAGAATAGGGTCGTCGATCATGTAGGTGGCGGGAGCAGGCGCACCGTCTCCGGCATTCTGGATGTAATGGTCCACACTTTCCAGCACTTTTATCTGGGTGTTGATCTCATTAAGCTTGCTGTCATTCTCTTTAATATTTTCCAGAAACAGCTGAGATTCAGCGCTGATATCGGTCAGTCCTTTTGATTTTTTGTACACTTCCACATTTTTTTCTACCTCGCTGAGTTCTCCGGTGATCAGGCCCAGGCGACTTTCGATGAATTTGAGCGTGTTGGAGGCTTCACTGTTTTTATCGTTCAATGATGACTGCACATACACATCCAGGAGCTTATTCAGGATGTCTTTTGACTTTTGCACTGAAGTATCCTCGAAACTCAATTCGAGTAATGTGCTCTGCGGATAAAGTACACCAACCGTGAGCCGGCCGAGCATGCCGCGGGTAAGCGCCTGCGGATTGTGAAAACGGACCTCAATATCGTGGTAACCAGAATTTGCGCCCTTTAACACTGAAAAAAGGCCCCAGGCGGTTCTTATCTGCGTCCCGAAGCGGTATGACTCAGTGTTGTTATTGATACGGAAATGCCCCAGGCTGTCCGTATGGATCACTAACGGATGTGCGTAAGCGTAATCAGTTACAATCTGCGCGTCGATTTTCACCGGACTTTGCCCGTACAGATCAATCGTGCTCAGGCCGTCTTTGGTTTGAAATGATATGTCCAGGTCGAGCTGCTTGACCACCATTCCCATGAGTAACTGGGATTTGAGTATACCAATCTCATTTTCAAGGACTTTGTTGCCATTGAACTGAGCCATTTCCTTCATAATGGTTTCTTCGGGTCCTACCTGCGTCTTGCTGTCCTTGATCAGGAGGGTCGTTTGAGAGATATAGGTCGGCTGCGTGGTAGCCAGGTATAAATATGCTCCGCCAAGGCATAGCGGAATGATCAGGAAAAATAAATACCAATAGTGCAGATACCGGCGCAAATAAGCCTTAAGATCGAATTTTTCGCGAAGGCCCTCGTGATATTGGGTAGGATGCGTAGCGTTTTTGTAATTCATATCATTATGGTTATAACGTGTGGTTGCCTGGTCGGCAGTCTTTAAATGAAACGGAACAATACAACACTAAGCGCGGTAACAATACCCAGGACAATAGGCACCACTTGAAAACCCCTGTTATTGGCACTCATTTTAGCTTTGGTAGGCTCAATGTAAACGAGGTCATTTTTATGCATGTAGTAAAAGGGTGAATTAAAAATGTCCCTTGAAGTAAGGTCTACACGGACATATTCCCTCTTGCCGTTTTCTTCACGCACGATCATAATGTTGTCGCGCTTCCCGTAAATGGTGAGGTCACCCGCGAGGCTTAACACCTCCGGCAGTGTGATTTTTTCGTTTGGAATGTTGTAGACCGCAGGGCGGTTCACTTCGCCCAGGACGGAGACCTTGAAGTTGAGATTATGAATGATGACAGAGGGTTCCTTTAAATAGCGGTTCAGCTTGGTGCGGACCATGTCGGCGGCGGCTTCGGTTTCAAGTCCTTCCACGGCCACTTTCCCGATCATGGGCAGTTCCACAAAACCATCATTGCGGACCAGGTATCCGAAAGGCTGTACGGATGGAGCGCCGCTGCTTCCATAACTCATACTGGAGGAGCTGCGCTGGTTGGCAGCATTGAATACCTCATTAGCCTCCTGGCTGAGGCTTCCGACAATGATAGAAAGCATATCACCTTTCTGGATAGTTGGGGTATATGCCTGCCCAACCTCGCCGGCGGAGTACTTCAAGGAGTCTCCTTGGAAATATACAATTTTCTTAGGCGAGACACATGCATTAAACGGGCCGGATACCAATAATCCGGCAAAGCAAGTATAGATCAGTTTCAATAACTGAGGGCGTTTGAACATAAAAGTCAGAGCAAATGATAGAAGGTTGAGTTTTAAATCAAACCTAAGGTATAGGATATTATTCGAAATAAAAATCTGCCATACTCAGTATTTGACAAATTTATTTTTAGATATGAGGTGTTTTTTAAATGTTTGTTTTGTATGTACATTATTTATTTTGAATGTCACATCAAAGTACTTTTTAAAATCACTTTGTAAATCCAATCACGAGTTATCGTTTTGGTACCAACTATTCCTATGCGCACATTTTATCACTACAAACGAATACTACTAAAAGGTATACTAGATATAATCCAATAGTTCAGGCTTTGTACTAGACAGATTTCGATAAGTTGTCATTCTTGGCTTATTTCGGTGATTTTGACAGGTGAGTCTTTTGTAACTAACTGATTATAATGTTCATAACAAGTTTTTTTTGTTTTGAGAAAGAAGTGTACAAGTGTTTACTCAGAACTAATAAGCCAAGCACTTCCGATGGTTGAAAAATACTTATTAAACGGCCGGAAAAAGTTGGGATTTTTATGAAGAAAATGTAGGCTCACCTGGAAATTTAGTGAAGAACGCGTGAGGAAAATCTGCGTAGGACAAGCTATTCCAACCTTTTTCTTGTGGTGCTTTATTTTGCTCCTCTTTGAAACTGCCTGGTTATCTTGTAGTGTCATAATTTATCCAAGCATAACAGGTTCAAATAAGCATTATTACTAACATGGAAAATAAAGAAGTTTTGCAGGCGGCTAATGGTGCGGTGATCTCGATGAACCCACCGTTAGTAGCTACACTATCCATCGACCCGGCTGCACAGGCTTATTTTGACGATTTGCGGATGCGGCATTTTCCGAAGGAGAGGAATCATCTGAATGCCCATCTGACTTTGTTCAATGCCTTGCCCGACGAAGCGTGGATCTTTGAAAAGATGCAAATGCTTACAGCAAATCAGGTTGCGTTCGAGGTTAAGGCCGATCAGGTAATGTCGCTCGGCGGCGGGACGGCATTTAAGATTGTGTCACCCCAGTTGGCCTTGCTTCACCGGAATTTGCAAGCACATTATCAGGAGGTGCTTACTAATCAGGATAAACAGAAAAGGAATTTCCATATCACTGTCCAGAACAAGGTGGAGCCTGCTGTTGCCAAAAGCTTGCAAGCCGAGCTCAGGGCGACCTTCGAACCATTCAGCTTTGCTGCCGGGGGCGTGCACTTGTGGAGATATCTTGGCGGGCCGTGGGAGTTTCTCAGGACTTATCGTTTCAATGGCTAGCGGTATCTGATTTTCTTGCGCTTCTGGTATAGTTTTTATGTGCCCGCTCGCCATTCTATAACCTTAAATTTTTTCGGTATGTTTTATCATGATGGAAAACTGCAGTACAATGTGAGGGTTGACAAACCCAATCCCCAATTTGCGAAGCTTCTTCAGCAGGCGATCGGTGGGATAGAAGGGGAGATACGGGTATGCTTGCAATATCTGTTTCAGGCATGGAACTCCCGCGGGCCTCAAAAGTACAGGGATATGCTGATGGAAACCGGAACGGAAGAAATCGCGCATATCGAAATGCTGGCGACGGCGGTCTGTTTAAACCTGGAAGGCTCTTCGAGTGCATTGAAAGACGAAATGGCGAAAGCCAATCCGATGGTGGAAGCGGTAATGGGAGGTCGCGATCCGCGTCACATTCTTTCAGGCGGGCTTGGCGCGATGGCGACGGACGCTAATGGCGTTCCTTTCAACGGTTCATGGGTTGTGAGCAGCGGCAACATTGCAGCTGATATGCACGCCAATGTAATGGCAGAAGCAACAGGCCGGGTGCTGGCTACGCGGCTTTACGAAATGACGGATGACTCGGGAATGAAAGACATGCTCGCGTTCCTGATCGCCCGGGACACGATGCACCAAAACCAGTGGATGGCGGTGCTTGAAGAACTTGGCCCGGATACCCATCCGATCCCGAACAGTTTTCCTTCGAACCTTCAAAACGAAAACGTGGCTTACAGCTTTATTAGCACGAGCGTGGACGGCAATACAAATGCAAGAGGGCGCTGGACCGAAGGGACTTCAATCGATGGCAAAGGCATCTTTACTTTTGAAAAAGCGGTTCCCACAGGCGGAATGCCTTCCCTGGCACCCGGTGACAAAGAAGTCCACGGTCAAATTGAACAGGGAATAAAACCGGACGCCGACTTTTTTGATAAGGTGAAGGATATCATTGGATAGTTTGTTTTGTTGTTTCAAAGGGGTGGCTAACATTGTTGGCCATCCCTTTTTTATCAATCTAAGATTCAAGCATTGCCTTGATCTTTTCCAGCATGGGTGTCCATCCCAGACCTCCGTTGAAAACTTCCTCGTACCGTTCTTTTCCTTTTGCTACTGTTGCGAAATCTCCCTGACTCGCGGTTAATACGGTCTGACCATTTTCTTCCCGCAGCTCGTAAATTACATGCAGGTGGTTTTCAGCAACATCCTCCATACTGGCATCATTAGGATCGAAAGCGGTGTATTCCAAGCGCTTGCCCGGGTCTATGCTGAAAACATTCCCTTTTACATAAACAATTTCCTGTCCGTCTGCTACGCCTTTCCAGAGTAGTTCGTCTCCGGGTTGCCAGGTGGATATAGCCGCACAGCCAAACATATATAGTTTCGTTTTTTCTGGGTTTACCAGCGCATCCCAAACTGCCGGTCCGGGGGCATTGATCGTTATTGAGTTGGTTACAAAAAGTGGTTGGTCCATATGGCTAAATTTTTCGTTTTGCAATGATAGGCAGATTGTAGCTTCCCGGATTGCCAATTACGGATTGTTTCTAACCAAATTGGGAGTTATGCCAAATCGTTTCTTGAATGCATTATTAAAATGCTGGGGAGTTGCATAACCTAGCTCAAAAGCGACTTCGGCCGCGGTCTTTTGTGTGTCCCGCAGATATTGAAAAGCCGTATTAAGTCGCTGGTCAGTAAGATATCCAAAAATCGTCGTCCTGAACATTTCCTTAAAGCCATTTTTCAACTTGAATTCATTCATGCCAACAAGCTTTCCGATTTCAGACAATGTCGGCGGCGATTCTAATCGCCCATTGATCAGATCACGAACGGCGATGATTTTTTCTTTATCCTGCCTGGTCAGCACATACGCCCGCTTTCCTGCGTTTTTCAATGACGACTCCGCTGAGAGAACCAATAGTTCCAGGCATTTCGAAAGAATGAAGATTTGCTTCATGCCGCCGTTATATGGACAATGAATGACCTGCCGGATCACATTCTCAATAGCCGGATTAATGCTGCCCCAATTCTTGCTAAGCATTATACTTTTGCCGGATATGACAGCCTCACAAAAATCTTCGAGCTGATTATCCGCATTTTGGGCAAATGAAATAAAAGAAGCTTTCGAAAACTGTATCCCGAACGTTTCGACCTGCGGGGTTTTATTTTCTAAAATAATGTCGAAACCCTCCGAATACATCATATTCTGGTGACTGCCAACCAGATCAAAGCGTTTGTTTAGCTGCTGGTGGGTAAATTGATAATCCCCCTTCAATCCAAAATGTAATCGCACCACATCATCACGCCTGCTGATCGGGATACGTTCAGATCCTTGATATTGTGATATATTGTGGCTTACCCTCAAATCATCCGTGCACCACGAAACGCTTCTGAATTTCCCCGTTTCATTAACCAATTCCTGCGTTAGCTCCTCCATGATTGCCTTGTTATCTGCCAATTATTTTGCACGGCCCACTGACTTTTTGCAGCTAAAATAAAAAATGTAAGTTTACAAGCAGCGTTTTGAGGCGATAATCAGTCATACCTTGGAAGGCTAAAAATCTTGTATAACAATTTTCAATGAACAAGAAAATTTTACTGCTCTGCTTCATTACAGCATTTACTTTCGGTTGCAACAATGTTGTGGACGTACAAGAGCCGGATACGGAAGTGGTGCCCGAAACTGCTATTTCCGCGATCAAGACGCGTTACCCGGATGCCGGGCAGTTCGTTTTCAAAACGCTTATTCAGGATAAACTTTGGAAAGCGAAATTTTTTAGCCGGGCTAATTCATATGAAACGCAGGTAAGCCCCTCAGCTATTTCGGCTGATGTGTTCATCAATACGAATGATGTAAGTCTTTACAAAGGCTTGACAGACAAGCTTGTAATTTCCGGAGGGACACTTTCCAATGTACAATTGCGGGAAAATGCAGGCGATAATGCAGCGCGGATGCAGTACATGCTGAATGGAAAGGCTCAGCTTTTAAACTATTATGTGCTCGCCGACTGGCACATTGTAAAACTCAGCGCGCCTTATCCGGTTGAGTCATATACGGTGGAGCTTTCCGAGGTGCCGGAAAAAATTGCGTCTTTTTGTAGTCAGGCCAAAATTGACATTGATAGTACCCAAATAGTCGTCAATGAAGATCAGGCAAATAAAAAGACTTACATAATCCATCCCGAAGCAGCACTGTTTCCCATTTTTTTTGACCAGGAGGGCAATGTGAAGTGGATCGCAAAAAATTCGGATGGCTCGGCGCTGGAAGACAAGCGGAATGATGAGGTCGGCAGCGCCGAGCTATTTGATAAAATAAAGGGAGGTTTTACAGATTTCAATGTGCCTAACACGCTGGCTTTCGAAGCGAAATATAATGATCTGAGTAGTATCAGATATGTTTTTCAAAGAAAAAGCGGCCCCGAAGGCACGCGTGATTTCATTAGTGAAACCCACGAAGTCTTTGTGAATGGAAATTCCGGGGAGGTGATATTTGAACAATATTCATCCTATGTTTATAAATAGTTGGATATTATTCTCAGGCCAAACAGCGCGAATTATTAAGAATTACTGAATGGCCCTTTTTAGATCGAAATTAAAGACGGACCTGACCGAGCTTGTGAGGGCCTGCCAACGGCAGGATTCACGGGCTCAGGTTGTTTTTTATGACCGGTACAAAGGGAAATTGCTCGGGATATGTGTGCGGTATGCCAAAACCGTGGCCGAAGCGGAGGATATATTTCAGGAAGGAATCATGAAGATCTTCTCTAAAATAGGAGAGATCTCGAACCCCGAATCCATCGACAGCTGGGTGAAAACCATTATGATCCGGCATGCGATCGATTACTATAATCAGGTTACGCGGAAAGAAATCCTGAGCAGCTCCTATGAGAATGTGGAAATGGAATGGCAAGTGGACGATCACAGCGCTGTCTTGCATCGGATGGACGTGGAAATATTACTGGAAACGATCAATGAACTTCCGGACGGATACCGCATTGTGGTAAACCTTTATTTTATCGACGGTTATAAGCATTTTGAAATCGCCCGGATACTGGGAATTATGGAGGCAACGTCCCGTTCACAATTGACACGCGGACGTAACTTACTTTTCAAATTATTAGAACAAAAAGGAATCAAGCAGCATGAAATCCTCTGATGATGAATTAAATGATGCTATAAAAAATGCGCTGAAAACCTCGCTTGGAAATTTTGAGCGAAAACCCGGGGCATCTCTGGACGAGCGCATTTATAAAAAACTGGGCCATAAGCCAAGCCGCAAACCTTTATGGGCGGCATTTGGCCTGCTGGCTGTTATTGGGGTGCTTTCGCTCTGGTATGTAAATGCTGGCCGGAAAGAAATAGGCGCTGTCTCGACAAAGCCGGTGACCGGAAATGTTACTCCCAAAGCACTGCCTGAGCAAAATAAAGCAAAAATTAATGTCAAAAACCAGGGCCGTGAAACGGTTTTAAATACTACTGCGGAAGCTCCCTCAGCAATTATTGATGATCCCAAAGTTGTATCCGAAAACCGCGTCGCCGTTAAGAAAAAGGCAAGAATTCAATCTGAAAATCAGTCCCCGGCAACACAATCCGGAACATTGGATTTGCCTCAGAATACTAAAACTAACGCCCAACAAATTGCCTCCGCCGATGAACAGGCTTACGGCAATTTCGTCGCCCCGACTCATATCGGCAACATTCATGTAACAGAACTCGACCTGCATCATGTCCTGAAATATCCAGCATTACCGCTGCCCATGATCACAGCGCCTCTGCTAGCAACCACGCCGGACAGTATTCTGCAAAATGTGGCTGACAAGAAGTCCGCTGGTTCCTGGAAACCTGCTATGCTTGTTAATTTCTCGGGAACAAACACATCGCAGAGTGTCTATCTGCTGCCGAGCGCCCATTCGCGTATCTTGAAGGTGTCTTTCCCAAATTCGCTTGCTAACATTGGTTATAAAATTGGTGTTGGGATGCAGGTCAAAAGCTATCAATTGATGCTCAATTACAGTCACTTGCAGTATCAGACGGAATTTGTGTACGCACTTGAAGAGTTTACCGCCGTGCCGACAAATGCAAGCTACAATTTCCGAAGACTGGGCGCGGCCCGTGTTGTAAAAAGCGCATTCGACGTTGTAGGACTGGCCGCCAGGAAGCATTTCGATTTCGAGACGAAACCTTTGGGCGCGCTGTATGCGCAAATAGGAATGGAGTATTCCCGTTCTGTTTCGGGCTCGGATCAGCAGTTGCTGGCAGCAACAATAGCCGCCGGCAAAAGGATTTTTACAGGCCCGAAAGCAACCATTTTGATCGGACCTTTCTTCGAATATAACATCATTCGCATGCTTACAGCAGAAGAAAATGTAAAAATCAGGACGAATCAGGTTGGGATTTCGCTCGGTTTGAAATTCAATAATTAAGTTGGATTATCCTGAGCGGCATTGGGAGAATTTCTTTAAAATTTTTTTAGAGATGAAGCAGCGGTTACATAAGGAAATCGCGTCTGTATAACAAAACTCAACTCCACCTCCGAATGCAGGCTAAGGATCAGGCTGTTCCCTTGCTATCAGGCTCTAAAACGCTCGTTGTAGCTACATTTTTTATGCTCGTTGTGCTCATCAGCAGGTGCAGCCGCGAAAAAATTGAACCCCATTTGGATGTTCCCGGCAGCGCAAGGCACATGATTTACCAAAAATATCCCGCTGCGGAAATCTCGAAGATGAAGGTTTTGGAGCCGGGCAAGGTTTATCAACTCAGTTTTCGGTATAAAGGCGCTAATTACCAATCGGTTGTCAACAATGCAGGCATTTTAAACACGGCCAGGCAGGCAGACGAAGAAATTCCTGAGAAGCTACTTGCGAAGCTTGAAACTCTGGCTATCAGAGGTGGCCGCATCAGCAACCACAGGGTCGTGGAATCTTACTATGCGGGAGGTCCGGATAAGGAAGATGTCTATGATTATCACCTGAATGGGAAGGATTATGTGCTGACAGGTGGCGCGTACGGCGTCATTCTCAGGCCTTACCAACAAACTTCCTACGTCACAAAATCCATCGATGACCTTCCCGAAAAGATCCGGCAATTTATCAATTCGAGGCACAAGCCCAACCACGCCTTCGTGAACAGCCTGACAAATTTGAATGAGCCAAGCAGGGATTACATTATGGAAAATAATGAGCTTACTTTCATGGAATGCGTGGTAAGCATCTTTCCGGACGGTTCAAAAATCTACTCAGTTACTGTCAATTTCCTGGGTGTCACCGGATTGTCGGGGATGCGATTTGATGAGGATGGTAATCTGATATCTATTCCTCAGTTTAACCGGATCAGACAATTTAACACGGATTTCACTACGCTCTCGTGGATTTCCAACTTGAAAACGAGCGAAATCAAGTATTTCCGGGACCTTTTTGCGGCTCAATCTCATCTTTTCGGCTTCAACCTGGACAGCCAGCAGAATTTTGGCAAGAGTTTTAAAAGTGAGTTCGAGAATTTCAAGTGTTATGAATTCGAACTGTATAATAGTAACCGTGAGCGCTGGAGCATGCATTACAATGAGCAGAAAGCACTCGTTTATTATTCCTATTCCTCCCCGCAGTAAATCCAAATCCCTACAGTTTTAAGTATACCAATGCATAAATCTATACTTTGTATTCTGGCGAAAGCACTTATGCTCGTGCTTTTTGTCTCGCCGGTTGTTTTCTCTCAAATTAAAATTACGTCGCCGGTTTATCAGGCTGTATATCAAAGGGATATTCAGGGTTGGAGGACCGTTTCGGTTTCCGGCACATATTCGGTGCCGGTTGATAAAATAGAAATAAGGGCAGTCCCGGTTGGCAAAGGCCAGGAAGTAGACATTCCATGGCAGGAGCTGCAACAGAAGCCGCAGGGAGGCGTTTTTCTGGGGAATATAAAGCTAAAAGGAGGCTGGTACGCTCTGGAAGTGAGGGGCGTAACCAATGGCAGCGTGGTAGGCCGTGACGTTCTCACCCGCATGGGAGTGGGAGAGGTTTTCATCATTGCAGGGCAATCTAATGCACAAGGGCTTAAAGACAAACCTGCTCCTCCCGGCGCAACGGACGACCGCGTGCTCTACATTGATAACTACGAAAACGACGAGCTGGGGCAGTATCCCGACTTGCTGACTGATCCTGTGCCGCCATCGTTTTCAAAAATAACCAGTAACCTGAAAACAATGTCGCCCCGCGGCCAAACCGCCTGGTGCTGGGGCATTCTTGGTGACCAGCTCGTTGCGCATCTGGATGTACCCGTTGTGTTCATCAATGTTGCATGGGAGGGAACAGCCATTAAAAACTGGGCGGAAAGTGCCGCTGGCGTCCCGACTACGAGTTTATACGGACATGTGTATGCGAAGGATATGCCGTACGCCAACCTGAGGATTGCTGCCCGTAACTACGTCAACCAATATGGGGTCCGGGCAGTGCTTTGGATGCAGGGAGAAACGGACGCTGTATACAAAACACCTTCGGCCAATTACAGCCGCGACTTGCAGTTTCTCATGAATCGCCTGGGCATGGATACAGGAAAAAGGATTACCTGGGTTATTGCCAGAACATCGCGCGCGTCTGCTGCGAAAGAAATACCATCCTCAGTCAATCCCGATATTATTGCCGCGCAGAATGCTGTTCTGAATACAGACTTTAATCCAACATATCCAGGGCCTGAAACCGATCCTTTGGTCCCAAACCGGATCGATGGAACGCATTTCGAAGGTGTAGAAGGGCTAACCATCCTGGCCAATGCATGGAATGCAAGTCTGGACGCCAACTTTTTCTCAACTGTGACGCCAGCCAATCCGGCAGAACTGCCGACGGTCACTACAAGCTGCGTTACCGAAAACAATGCAGTTACCGTTTCGCTCCCGACAGGTTATCAGTCCTATGAATGGACCAATGGGGAGCGCGGCAACACGATTCAGATATCTTCCCCCGGAACTTACCGCGCAACCGTCCGAGACGCATCGGGAAACTCAATTCTTACGCCTGTCATCGTTCTGGAAAGCGACCCTAAGCCCGCGCGTCCCAGCATTGTAGAAGAAGGCCAGCAGCAAGCCTGTGCTAATTCCTCATTTCAATTTAATATTTCCAACGGGACCGATCTGTACACCTGGTATCGCGAAGGTTCCGCAACGCCATTTGCCACGGGGACGGTTGCAAAGGTGGAAGAAAGTGGTGATTATTATGTAAAAGGACAAAATGTATACGGCTGTGTTTCAGAAAATTCGGCCACATCTTCCCTTATGGTCCGGCCACCTGTTG
This sequence comes from Dyadobacter sp. CY351, assembly GCF_021502625.1. NCBI lineage: Bacteria > Pseudomonadati > Bacteroidota > Cytophagia > Cytophagales > Spirosomataceae > Dyadobacter > Dyadobacter sp. CY351. The sequence goes on from NZ_JAKFFU010000007.1 coordinate 385,598, forward strand.
CGCCGCCAGTTATCGAGCCATCTGGCCCTTTTTCACTCATGGCGCGCGTTGAAGACGAGGGCAATAAGGTGCAATTTTTGTGGAGCAGACCGGGATCAGAGAGCGACACGACTGCCGAAATGGTCAAAATTTTGAAAACCGGACTGTATTCTGCCCGGGCAAAAGTTGCATACACCCTGGAAAATAATTTACTTAGCTGCTATTCCGACAAAGCATCCTCAGAGATCACGGAAGTTGAGAAAACTGACGTCGTCGTGTATCCCAATCCGGTCCAGAACAATTTCGTTTATATTGAGTCAAAGGACGACATTCAGGATGCACGGGTCACCTTATTCGATATCAAAGGAAGGGCCTTAAAGTCAGTTTCGCCCGATTCTTTCGGAAACAGGGTGCGGCTGGATACAGGCCACCTGCCATCGGGCAAATACATCATCCAGGTAACCGGCAAAGGCCAGAGAGTAACCAAACAGCTTATTTTTAATTGAAACTTAAATAATACTCATGCTTAAATTTTACACCTACCTGGTATTGGGCGCCGCAGGCCTTTTCACTTTTTCATGCAACCTTCAAGATCACGTCATACCTACAACACCGGATGTGTATGTGGCGGGTTATCAGTACGGAGAAAATAACAACACGGCCAGGTACTGGAGAAATGGACAGGCAGTGGACCTGATGTCGAATAACAATGGGATCGTGGCAACTTCAATAGCTGCCTCCGGTGCTGATGTGCACGTGGTAGGCTGGGATGGGGACAGCACATTGACAGCCCATGCCAGATACTGGAAAAATGGTGCTTTGCAATCCCTTTCGGGCCAGTATGCTCCGTCTGTTCTTAGTAAAGTGCTGTTATCGGGCGGTGATGTATATGTTGCGGGCTCCGGTGCAGATGCGGGTGGTTACTATGCCCTGTATTGGAAGAATGGGGTGCCCGTAAGTCTGAACAATTCATATAGCGGATGGGCCAGGGATATGGCCATAGCGAATGGAGATGTGTATGTGACCGGAACTGCCTCCAACGGCGTAGGAGCAAATACAGTTGCTAAATACTGGAAAAACGGCGTTGATGTAGACTTAACAAATGGAACTGAACAGACTTTCCCAAGCGGAATAGCCGTATCGGGTACTGACGTTCACGTTGTGGGCACGACGGGAGGAAAGTATAGAACTGTTGCTAAATATTGGAAGAATGGCGTTGAAACCGTCCTTAGTCCTTCATCATATCATTCAAATGCGGAAGACGTTGCAGTGGCAGGGAACGACGTTTATATTGTTGGAAATGTCGGCGACAGCCTCAATTATTACACCGCCAACATTTGGAAAAACGGCATCGCCACACCACTTCCAGGCGGCGTAGCAGCAACGGGAATCACAATCATTGGCAATGATATTTATGTTTCCGGCGCTGGTTTGAACGGCGTTACAAGCATCGCCAAATATTGGAAAAACGGCGCGCCGATCGAACTTTCCGACGGCACCAAGAACGCCACAACAACATCTATCTTCGTTGCAGCTCCTTAATTAAGGTTGTATTTAAATTAAAATAAAGGCAAACCGCATGGCCGCGGTTTGCCTTTATTTTAGCGCTTTGCTTCATTTTGTTCCGGCAATTGCCTGCAATCCGTTTTGGCTAGTGCAACACCTGAGTATTGCACTTTGGATCTGTCTTTGAAGGCGAATTTGCCGTCTTTGAATGTTCTTTCGCCGCGGCCTTCTATGAGTAATGTGTCTTTTCGGAGGAATGTGACTTCGTTGACATATTCGGAATCGGATGACATGAATGTGTACAGGCCCCAGATGGTGTCGCCGTGCATTGTTCCCATGAGCAGGCCGTTATCCTGCTGTTTTTCATACAGTTTGTAACCCAGGCTGCCCTTTATGCTGTCTCCATAAACAAGTGCATTGAGCAGCACCGTGTCTTTTTTGACGAAGGAGGCGTAGCAGGAATTGAAGACGCTGTCCGAATCCGATGTTTTTCTGTTAAGACCTGTATTTTCAGTAGGCCCGGAGTTACAGGAGGTGAGGAAAATCAATGCTAGGGAAATCAGGACGATACAAGTTTTCATAGATCTTTTTTGGCTTTACAGGTTTGCGGCAGGCGTGACCTGCTTTCCGGCAAAGCTAAATCAGTATCGGTCGGATAAAAGTGATGGTCGTCAGTTTACAAAACGATAATGGTCATACCGCCCCGATGATCCGGTCGATATCAACATAAAACCGGCCTGATTCTACATTCATCCCAAGCAGGATCTTGCGACAGGTGTCCGTCGTGATCGCCCCGCCCAGAGCAACTGCGGATCCTAACTGCGGCCAGGATGAAATCGTTTTTCCAACCTCATGCAACGAAGCTTTCAGACGTTCCGAAATTTCATTTGTATTAATTATTTTTCCCACAATTTGTATTTTCTCCTGTGTTGAGAGGTTTTTCAAACTGCTGGGATCAATGTCCGGAAGCAAGCCGTGCAGGATGGGACGCTGCGGCTCTTTGTCGAAACGCTCGATATCGATCATTCCCCGGTCGCTGGTGTCCATAACGACCGGAATTTCAAAATGTCGTGCCCTGTGCCGTGCGAGCACTTTAATGTCGAGGCCATCGCACACTTCCACGAGCATATCGAGCTTTCCGTTTTCTGTCAGAAAATCATCGATGTTGCCTTCTGAAATCCCGTTGCGGAAGATCCGCACCTGGATAAACGGATCGATTTCCGCAATGGCGCGCGCAGCAGTAACAGACTTGTTCATGCCCAGGTTATGCGTACTGGTCTGAATGCGGTTTAAGTTTGAAAGTTCAATGAGATCATAATCGGCCAGCCGCAATTCGCCCAAGGACCTTTCGGTCGCCAGCGTCATGGCAACCGCATGCCCGATAGACAGACCAATGATGCCAATCTTTTTGGTAGACAATAATTGCTGTTCCTCACGGGTGATCTTACCATTGTTCCGATTAGTCCTGACCTTGCCAAATTCTTCATTATCAAGCAAATGTACCAGCCTCCTGCTCCAAGGATAATACACCCAGACACCATATTCCTGAAATGTCAGTCCGCCGAGGTGTTCTTGTATGCCGGCGTCTGATTGTTCCGGACTGAGCCTGATGGCAGGATTTTTAAGTTTTACAAGTTCAAAAAGCTGATCGTAAATGGTGTCAAACAGCATAATGCCTGGGTTCCGCTCCATAAGAACTTCCAGCCTTTTTTTGTCCTCCAAATGACGCAGGCGAAAGAAAAGCGGTCTGAATGTATCTTCCAGTCGCTCAGAAGTCCTTTCTTCGGGCTTTGTTAATGTATCCATACACATTCTGTCCGGAATTTTAGTTTGAATTTTTTTGCGTAAAATCAATGTGTATTAAGCGCTGACGGCATTATATTCAGCAAGATGCGATTTACTTCCAAGCTGTGCTTTTCCAGTTTTTTCTGAGAAATGATCGCCTAAGACATCGATGCCGTATCTGCAAACAATTCCGGCAAGAATGGCGCGGTTAATGTGTTTTTGGGACATACTATGGATTTCCGAAAGCACAGCAGCCGAGGAAGTGGGAAATTTAAAGCCTGGATAACCATTGTCATTCTGCTCTGCATAAATTCCTGCCATCATTGGCAGCAGATCCTCGTGATACTTTACCGCATTCGTCGAACACGAGTAAAGGCAATATTTGGCATTATCTAAGATCGAAATCCCAATTGCCGCCAACATAGCAAATCTGCACAGCCCTAGTCCCCGGAACTCGTCCGAAACCGCAACCCTGCTCAACTCGACGGTAGCGTCCCTGAAATGCAGGTTATTGCCGGATTTTATATCAAAAGCATATTCGGTTGGAAGAGAATCAGACATGTCGGGCTTGATTCCGAGGCCAAACTTATGGTTAATGCTTGCCAGCTGTTTTTCTATCGCTGTATTAACCTGCCTTCTCACCACCCGGATCGTGGCGATTTGTCGCCCTTCGGAAAATACTCCAATCAGGTTTGCTTTCCAGTCACTTGGCAGCAGATCATATTTATTGTCCAGATATTCTTCTGAATATTCTTTCTGGTAAATCTTTCTTCTCAGGGCAAGGTGGTCTGTTAAATCGGCCTCGCTTTTAAGTTCTCTGAGTTCAAAATGGCTGAGTAAATACTGGAAGTTAAATTCCATTGGAGTAGATTTTAAGTTTAAAACAAATGGCTGGAAATCCGTAACTAATGCGACGGACAAAACTACTGTCTGCTGACAGGCCAGGCTTTAAACATTCATTAAGAAGTATTAAGAATTATAAAAATGAAGGGAAGGCTTTACGCCCATAGGTAAAACAGGAAAGATCTATTCACTACGTAAGGATTTGACCGGGTTCATCAACGCCGTCGCAACCGTTTTGCCGCCAATAGATATGAGTACCAACACCATCACCAATAGGGCAGGAGCGGAAAAAAGCCACCAGTTCAGTTCAATGCGGACAGCGTAATGCGCCAGCCAGTTTTTGACCAGTAAGAATGTGATTGGTAAGCCGATGAGTATGGCTATGGATACAGTCCTGATAAAATCTCTGGACAACAAAAGCATGAGGCTTGTGGTGCTTGCCCCGATTACCTTGCGGATCCCGATTTCTTTGGTTCGCTTCGAGACAGTAAAAGTTGCAAGTCCGAACAGGCCAAAGCAGGAGATCAGGATGGCAAAGCCAGTTAATGCGCCGAAAACCTGCTGGAAGCGGTCATCGGATTTATATTGTTTGTCGTATTCGCTGTCTAAAAAGAAATAGCTGAATGGTGCGTAAGGGAAGTTGGCCTCATAAACTTTTTTCAATGAAGCGAGCTGTTCATCCGCATTTCCTGTTGTGAATTTCACACTTGCAAACGAGCGGAAGTACGGAGAATACAGGTGGATGATTGGAATGTGGGCGGCTTTTGGTGATTCGTAATGATAATTTTTGACAACGCCCCGGATGGTTGCCTTGCGTCCCCACATATCAACACCCTTACCGATGGCCGCTTCGGGCGTCGCAAACCCCCAAAGCCGGATAGTTTCTTCATTGACGATCAGCTGTCGATTGGTGGTGTCCGAAAAACCGTGAATTGTCAGCGCATCGAAGTTTTTTCCAGCGAGCAGCTTAACGCCCATTACACTAAAAAACGAAGTGTCAGCCTCCGTAATATAATAATTGTAATACGTTTTCTTAGCGGCCCCGGAAGGATTCAGGCCAGTCGTCGTCCCCATTTGCGTCGATCCCAGCCCTGGCACCGTTCCCGAAAATGAAACCGATTTAACATTAGACTGAGCAAGCAGCATTTGCCTGAACGCAACATTATCCTTGTGCGCGTCACTCGCCACAGGAGCTTCGACCACCAGCGTATGGTCCATGTTGAGGCCAAGATTTTGCTGCCTCAAAAACTTCACCTGCCGGTATACCGCAAACGTTTGGACAAGCAGGATAATCGTCACTGTAAACTGAAAAACGACCAAAGCCTTGCGAAGGAATACGCCTTTCGCCGAGCGGGAAAACTGCCCTTTCAGCACAGCGGCGGGATCAAACGAAGAGAGAACATAGGCCGGGTAAAACCCTGATAAAGAAATACTCAATAACAGGAACGTCCCGAGACTCTCCCAAAAAAATGCATCTTCAAAAACAACAAAACCCTCGGGCAGCCCCGCCATCTCAATAAATACCGAAGCAAAAGCTGCTACCAACACGACCGCCACAATTCCCGCCAGCACATTGATGAGCACAGCTTCCATGAAAATCTGTGTCCTTATCTGACCACTCGTTGAACCGACCACTTTCCGCATGCCAATTTCCCGCGCGCGGTCAAGCGCCTTGGAGGTGGTAAGGTTTACATAATTTACAAAAGCAGTCAACAACACAAGAAATGCTACGCCCAGCAGGAAATATACCGACTGCGCATCGCCGCCCGGTTCAGTCTCATAAGTCTTGTTAGAATGCAGGTGAATATCGCTGATTTTCTGCGCAACAACCCGCTCATTGACTATCTTCTTTTCGCTGACCAGCCGGTCACTGAACGCAGCCAGCGATTTTGTAAATGCTTCGTAAGTCGTATTTGCGTCCAGTTGAAGATAAGTGTATGTGTTATTGTTGTTCCAATTATCATCCGATTCGCCAAAATCCGACACCATGGTTGGATAAGATACGATCATGTCCAATTTCAGATGTGTGTTTGCCGGGCTATCCGGCACCACGCCCACCACTTCGAGCAGAATGGTGCCATTTCTTCGCGGCATTTTTAATGTTTTGCCCAGGACGTCGAGCGTATTGAAATAAGTCAGCGCCAATGATTCTGTCAGGATAACCTGCCGCGGTTTGGTAAAAAGATTTTTTCGGCTGCCCCTGAGCAACGGATAATGGAACATTGAAAAAAAGGCCGAGTCGACTGCGTAGACATTGTTTACCAGATAATATTTATCATCCAGCTGAACGGTCACATTGGGCTTTCGCAACGGGTAAGCACGCGTGAAATTAACAACCTCACTCATTTCGCGGATCGCCCTGGGCCCAACTGGCGGATACATTTCAGCGTCCTGTGCATCCAATGCGCCATTGTTCAGATAATCCATAGAGATCCGCACGACCTGCTCCGAAAGCGGATAAGATTTTTCATAGCTCAATTCAAACCGCACATACTGAATGATCAGCAACGCCACAGCCAAACCAGTCGCCAGACCTACGACATTAATCACGGTAAACGTGTTGTCTTTCCTGATAATCCGAAGGGCGATTTTGAGGTAATTTGCAAGCATGTTGATTAGCTGTTTGATGCCTTAGTGGCTTTTCAGGATCTCTACCGGGTTACTTCTTGCTGCCTTCATCGTCTGCGAGCCGATCATGATACAGGCGATCAGCGATACCACCAGCAAGCCGGCGGATAGTTCGGCAATTTGAACCGGTGTATGATAAGGGAAGTTCGTAAGCACAAACGATTCGAAGAAAAGATACGTAGCAGGAATAGCAATCAATGCTGATATAGACAGCAACACAACAAAACCACGGCTCAACAGGAAAACGAGGCTGCCGGAGCTGGCTCCCATCACTTTCCGGATGCCGATTTCTTTTAATCTTGTCTCCGTTGTGAATACTACCATTCCGAACAATCCCATGGACGCAATGGAAATGGCCAGGATTGAAAGGAAGCCAATGATCTTGATTATGGTTGAAAACTCGCTGTAAGCATCTTCAATCTCTTCGTCATAAAATTTCGCCTTAAAAGGGTGGATCCGATCAATTTTCTTCCATCCGGACTCGATTTTAGCCATGGTTGCCGGCATGTCCGCGCTTTGTATTTTGGCATTAATAACTGCTCGGTCCTCAGGTGTCCAGAACATGAATGCTACGGGTTCGATAAGGTTGTCTACTTTGCCATAGTGGAAGTCCTTGATAACGCCGACAATCTTCATCTTACGGTCTTTTATTCGAAAACTGTTGAACATAACCTGTTTTCCGATTGCTTCCTGGGGATCACCTAAGTTAAACCGCTTCAAAACCTGCTGGTTGACAATCACTTCGCTAGCTGCTTCGGCTGTGGTGGGCCGCGTCACGAAATTTTCACCGGCGAGCAGCTTGTAATTGTGTAAAGACAGGTAATTTTCGTCAATGTGGTTGGTCATGACGAGTGCAGAGTCCTGCGAATCCTTGTATTTCATATGACCGCCCCATGCATTGCCAACGGCGGTGATGATCAGCGATCTGGATAACGCAGTTACCTCCGGCATTTCCTGTAATTGTTTAAGCAGTGCCTCAGGCTTATTTCCCTGCATGTCAATGTTCAGGATGTTTTCGGTATTAAATCCCAGGTCGAATGCAAGAATGTTTTTATACTGAACATAGCCCACGGCGGTTGTTGTTATGAAAATCAATGTGACCGTGTACTGAACCACCACCAAAGCGCGCCTGAGTGTCACATTCTTAAATACTTTTATCGATGAAACATTCCCGAGCGCATGGATTGCACTTACTTTCGAAAAAAACAATGCAGGTATGACACCGGCAATGACACCCACAGTAACTGAGAAAAATATAAAGGCTGCTACGGTTGTCGGCGTGAGATCGAGCTTCACCGTGCGCTGCATTTGCGGGGCAATATTAATCAGTTGTGGCCGCAGGGCGAGGAAAATGAAATAGGAGAGAACCAGGGCAGCAAGCGAAATCAGGATCGCCTCGGCCAAAAATTGCTGCCATATCTGGCCTTTGCGGGCGCCTATGGCCTTGCGAAGGCCTATTTCTTTAAAGCGGCGCGTTGCACGTGCTATCGATAGATTGGTATAATTGAAACAAGCAGACAAAATCACAACAAATGCAAGACCACTCAGTATCCAAAGTACGATCGGTGGCATATGCGGGTTCACCGAGCCGCTCATGGAGCCGGAGTGGAGATCCTCGCCAATTACAATGTCGTGTAATGGTAGCAGTTCGAGCTGGATATTTGTTTGCGCTTCGGCGAGATTTTCTTTGTTCGCAATCGCGTCGAGCTGTGTCTGGATGGCAGCCAGGTTGGCATTTTCCGGCAGCATCAAATACACGGAGTTGGAAAACATGTTTGCCCATTTACCAAACTCCCTGTCATTCTTGTTGAGCTGTTGGGCCGTTGATAACGATACCAGCGCCTCAAAACTGATATGTGAAAAAAAGGGAACATCCTTTATGATCCCGGTAACCTGATAATCTAATGTATCAAATTTGACCGCCTTGCCGAGCGCTGGTCTGTTGCCAAATAACTTTTTTGCCGCTGTTTCTGTAAGAACGACTGAGTAGGGATCTTTCAGGGCTGTTTCGGGGTTGCCTTCCAGCATCGGAAATGTAAATATCCTGAACAGCGACGGCTCCGCCCAGAAGCCCTTGATAGGAAGCACATTGTCACCAACTGTAGCGTCCTGCATGAAGTCATTCCGCAGAATCGCCACTTCTTCGACACCAGTCACTTTTTCCATGATGAGCTGACCCGTCTTCATGGAAGTCGATGAATACTTGCTGCTGCCTTGTTCGCCCTTGAAAGTCGCCACATTGGTGATGCGATAGATCCGTTTACCATGCTTATGAAACTTGTCATACGAACGCAGGTCAAGCACGAATGCAATCAGCAGTAGGCCGACGGACATGCTGATAGCAAGACCGACAACATTGATGGACGAGAAGAGTTTGTTACGCAATAAACCACGTCCTGATGTTTTGAAGTAGCTTCCGATCATAATCCATTAAATAAATATATTTGGAAAAGATCAATATCTATGCCATGTTTTTAACACATTGAAAATCAGAAAATTAATGCAGCGCTTACCAGCGTTGCTGTTCGAAAATGAACGGTTGTTCAAGGAAGGAGGACACGTTAAGGCGGCTTATTCAGTCCATGTAAAAATCATCAGCCTGATCAACGGTCTTTTTCATCGGCATGCCCGGCTGCCCAGTTAATTATATCGGGATACAAATCTGCGACGGTCTGACCCGGCTTTCTGTTTTTATATAAGCGCAGCAATTCCTGATTAAATGTTTTAAATTGTTGAAAACCGCGCGACTCGGTCATGTTGTTTTCAATGCGGTCATTTAGTGAAGCAAATGTTTTCTGATCAAAAATATCTGAATAAAACAATGTGATTAATCCGTAATTCATATACTCTTCGAAACAAACCAATGCATTATCATATCCTGCGGAAGGTTTGCCTGGAATAATCCATTTGGACAAATCTTTGAATGAATTATGAATGGCTTTTTCATGCTTTTCCGCTTCGGGATTCAGGTAAGCATGATTAATTTCGGTAAATGCAATCATCATCCGCTGACCTTTCAAAACTCCGGCAGGTTGTGCTTTATCTTTCTCATTAATAAATGGGAAATTGACATGTGCTTGTGCCTCTGTAAAACCATTATCCGTTAAAGAACTGGCAGATTGGTTCCATCCGACCAAAGGAGAAAAGATCACTTTGACAGCGGAATTTTTAATGGCTGGAAATTCGCGTGTAAGCCAGTTTTTCATGCCGGATACATCAATGTTATCCGTGTAATCTTTTTTCAAACTGGTATAGTAAGGCAATTGCTTCTTGTAAAATGCACGGAATCCGGATTTGCCGGCAAATGTTTCCAAAACCGGAATGTAAGGATCCAATTCGTTCTTTTCACCAGATGCTATGCGATCATAAATACCTTCGTTTATGATTTTATCGCCAGAGAAAATATATGCATAGCTGTCCATTTTTAAATGCAGATAAAAGAATTCCGGCGAGAGCTGCAACAGCGAATCGACTGCCTGTACGGCTGCTTCCTGCCTATACGCAGTAAAATGAGTGATTACTTTTTTATAATAGTCCGTGTCTTTATAAATGGCATTTGTTTCACCGTATCGGGTGAGGGCAATGATGATATTTATTAACTCATATACTTCCGGAATTTCAATTGAGGTTTTACCCTCATTTTTAATTTTATATGCATCATTGAAGGACGCGGGTTTGACTAATTTTTGTATTGAAAAAGTGCACGTAATTGTGTCTCCCTGGGCTTCTCTTACAATTTTAAAAACACTATTCTTTTTTGGTTTCAGCACCATTGATATGGAATCCGATTTTGATACCAGCTTGAATACGGAGGAATCCTGTGGCACAACAAAAGCGTAACTGAAATGCCGACCAAGTTTATTTATACCATTGAAATCATCCCGTTGACCATCCAGGTACATGATTAAATTATCAGAAGATGCATGCAAAACGGGTACTGGATTATGCTGAGCCAGAGCAGTGAGTTTAGTTAAGCAAATAAATATGAAAACAGGGATTAGCTTCATTTTAAGAAAATCGAAACATGACAAAACAACTAACCGACAATTTAAATAATTGTGAAATTCCAGCGGCTAAAATCCTACTCATTTTTCAATGACTTCACAGGATTCATAAGCGCTGCTCTGACGCTTTGGAAACTCACAGTAATTAAAGCAATGCTAACTGCTAATGTTCCGGCCAGAACAAAAACCCACCATTCGATTTCAATCCGGTAATTAAAGCCTTGCAGCCAGCGGCTCATCATGTACCAGGCAATAGGAGAGGCGATCAGGATCGCAAACAATACGGGTGTCAGAAAGTCGCCTGATAGCAATGTTACTATGCTTTTGACAGACGCCCCCAGCACTTTCCGAACGCCGATTTCTTTGGTACGCTGCTCGGCCATAAATGTCGCCAGACCGAACAAGCCCAGACAGGAAATGAAAATCGCAATGGTTGTAAATGTTGTAAAAAGCATCTGTGTCCGTTCTTCGGCACGGTACATTGCATCAAAACTTTCATTCAGAAAAGAATATTCAAACGGCTGACCGGGTGCGATTTTCTTCCATTTATTTTCCAATGCGGATATTGAGGCGGCCATATCCGATGTTTCCAATCGCAGGGACAATGCATCATTGCTTTTGTCGGAAACGATATCAGCGTCCAGCATGAAGCACAACGGTTCGATTCGGGTTCTCAGCGATTCGTAGTGAAAATCCTTCACAACACCCACAATTGTTAATCTATCACCGCCTTGCTTGTGAATGCTTTTTCCAATAGGTTCCTTGTAGCCAAGCTGTTTCGCGGCAGTTTCGTTGATTACGACGCGGGATGAATCGGCCGCCTGGCCTTTTATAAAATTACGGCCTTGAACCAACACCATTTTATACGTCGCCAGGTAATCTTCATCAACTTCCCATTCCTGCATGGGCACTGAATATTTTTGGTCAGTTTGACCCTCGGGATACCAATAGTCGCCGTTCCGTTTGGAGGTTACGGGCAGGAAACTGCTGATACTCGCCGCCTTGACCTGTTCATCCTGCAAAGCGATTTCCTTAAAAGTGCGAAGCTGGTTTTCGGGCACTTCGGGAGTATTCAGGATAATGACCTGTTGTTTACCATAGCCCACGTTTTTGCTCTGAATAAATTGCAATTGCTGGTTAATCAGTAAAGTCGCGATGATCAGGATTACAGACATGGAAAATTGAAATACGACTAACGAACTCCGCAAGCTTTGCCTTTTCGGATGTGAACCCGAACCGTTTTTAATGGCCGTTGCAGGCTGAAACGAGGAAATGTAAAAAGCAGGATAGATCCCGGCCAATAAGCCAACAGCAACTGTGCCCAGGAACATAAAGAAAGCAACCGGCAGCGTTGTAAACTCTGAGACTAACAGACTTTCGCCGGTTAAGGAATTGAAAACAGGCAGCATGCTAACCAAGATTCCAATTGCAACGAGCATAGAGATAAATGCGATCAGCATGGACTCAGACAAAAACTGATATATCAAACCAATGCGATTGGACCCCAGCACTTTCCGGACACCGATCTCCCGTGCACGTTTGATGGAGCGCGCCGTTGTCAAATTGATGAAATTCACAACTGCGATCATCAGGATGAACAGGGCGATGCCAGCGAAAATGTAAACATACTCTATGCTGCCGTTCGGCATCAGTTCACCGGCTCTGTTGGAATGTAAGTGAATGTCTGTCAGTGGGATTAACGAATAACGGAAGTAGTTGCCCTGCTTGCGAGCCTCGGCCAATGTAGTGTTGAAAAACCGTCGTAAGGCAGGATCAAGATAGGTTTGTAATACTTTTTCAAATTTGGCCTGGACGGCTTTTGGACTGGTTCCGGGTTTGAGCAGAATGTAGGTGTTGAAAATATGGTTTCCCCATTTGTCTGCTTTTGCGTCCCAGGTTTCCCAAAGCGGCAGAATGAAGTCGGCCTGGAAATGGGATTCTGCCGGAATGTCGCCGATGACAGCCGTTACTTGCCTGGACTCGTTATTATTGAAAGTCAAAACTTTGTTTAAGGCATGGGTTGTGCCAAAATACTTTCTGGCCATCCGCTCAGTGATGACCACGGAATTGGGTTTTGCTAAGGCTGTTGCTGGATTGCCCGATAGCATCTTCAATGTAAAAACACGAAATATAGTAGAATCGGCAAGCAAAATAGCCTGCTCTCGGACATTATCGCGCGTGCTTTTCACCAGGCAGTTCTGATATTTGCCCAACCGGACAGCCTCTTCCACTTCCGGGAATTCTGTTTTCAACGTTGCGCCCAGCGGGGTAGGAGCGGCAGCCGTTTGCAGGCCTTGTAACGAGAAGCTGATGTCGCTGTTTACTCGGTATATGCGCTCTGAATTTTCATTGTAACGATCAAAATTCAGCTCATTTTTAATGTAGAGACCAATAAAGAGTGTAATGGTCAGTGCGGTGGCTAACCCGGTAACCGTAATTGCAGAGTACCATTTATTTTGGATCAGGCTCCGCAGTGCCATTTTGATATAATTCCGTAGCAATCGCGTGGGTCGGTTAGGTTGGTCAGTATTCCTGATTGCAAAGTCAAGTATTATGCCATCGCGATAATCATCGATTTTATGTCGTAAAACCCATTGCTGCCAAAGAATTTGTCCGATTTCGGACAGTGCCGGATATGAATGTCCGTATTGAGCATTTGATCTGAAATAGTAATGTTCTCACGAATGAAAGCATTTCATTAGCGGGCAACGGAACCCATCGCTTCAATAGTTTTCCTCATTTTAGTATTTAATAACATGATGTGACTTTTGGTGATGTCGCTTCATTATAAAACCAATCAGGATAGATGATGACTCTGCGGTTCAAGCAAACATATAAGTTCCTAATTGTGCTCCTGATCATTTTGGAAAGCTGCATTGTGCCGTTTTCGCCTCCCGAGGTGAGCCTGGACGAGCAATATCTTGTAGTTGACGGTTTTTTCAATGTGGGCGGCAGCGACACCAGCCGCATTGAGCTGCGCAGGACGCAAAATGTCAATCAGACGGATCAGCCTGTCATTGAAACTGGCGCCTCGGTGAAAGTGGAAGGTGAGACGGGGACCAGCTATGATTTTGTGGAAACTGTGCGCGGAATGTATGTACTGCCTCCTGATGCAGTTAATATGGGCGATAAATACCGGATCCGGATTCAAACTGAAAACGGACAGGAATATGTGTCGGATTTTGTAACAGTAAGTGTGACACCGGCTATTGACAGTCTTACTTACAAGATGGATGTCGTTCGCGATGCCATGATATTTTATGTCAATGCGCACGACGAGCAGAACAAAACGAAGTTTTACCGCTGGAAATTCGACGAAACCTGGGAGTACGAATCTACTTATTCCTCGGCCCTGGAAGTTGTGGACAGCCAGATTGTATCCCGAAAAGAGAACATTACCAAGTGCTGGGGGAATAAAAAAAGCGGCAGCATTTTACTAGGAAGTACAGTCCGGCTCAGCGAGGATATTATCAAAGATCTGCCTGTAAACACAGTTCCAGTCTCGTCCAACAAGCTTTTCAGGAAATACAGCATTCTGGTAAAGCAATATGGTTTGTCCCGACAAGCCTTTGAATATTGGACTGAGCTTTCGAAAACAACACAGTTGACCGGAGGTTTGTTTGACCCGCAGCCCGCGCAAGTCACCGGAAATATCAAGAATGTGTCCGATCCTTCAAAGCTCGTATTCGGATATTTCAGCGCTTCAACAGAAGAAACTAAAAGGGTGACCATCAGCCCGAGTCTGGGTAAATTCCCAAGATGTACGGAACCTGACACCATTCCGGTCCGGTGCACAGGATTTCCCGACGACCCTTGTGCATTCAACACACAAAAGCTGCTGCTTACTTACTGGGGCCCGCGCACGGATTTTGTGTTGGTAGCAAGCCCTGAATGCACCGATTGCCGCACCGCAGGAGGCACTAATCAAAAGCCTGCCTTCTGGTAATGGATACAAACTTTTAAATCAAATCAATGATTTTATACAATTTACTTTCCTGGGATACACAGAATTTTGTGTAAAAAAGGAAAGTAAAAAAATGAAAACAACTCAAAACACGGAAATCGAAGTTGCCTTTCAGCTTCGGAAAAAGTATAAGACTATCAATGGGCTGCGAATGGCTTACCTGGACTCAGGCAAAGGTGATCCCATTATTTTTCTTCACGGCAACCCAACGTCAAGCTATATCTGGCGAAATGTCCTTCCATATGTACAGGATCTGGGACGGTGCATTGCTCCTGATCTGCCGGGCATGGGAGATTCGGGACATTTCAGCAATGCCTCGGATTATAATTTTGCTAATAACATGATGCATCTGGATATGCTTTTCAGCACGCTCGGCATTCATGAAAATATCATTTTTGTGGCGCATGACTGGGGCTCGGCGCTCGCTTTCGACTGGGCAAGAAAACATCCTGGTGCCGTGAAAGGATTCGTGTATATGGAAGCCATTACCAGGCCACGCTCCTGGGACGAAGTACCCGGTGCAGCACGCGAAACTTTTCAAAAACTGCGGACCAGTGAAGGAGAAGAAATGGTGCTGATGAAGAACTCATTCATAGAGTTTAACTTACCAAAAACGATCCTGCGCACATTGTCGGACAAAGAAATGGCGGAATACCGTCGCCCATTTTCTGAGCCCGGCGAAGACAGGCGGGCCATGCTTGCCTGGGCCAGGCAATTGCCCCTGGGTGGTGAACCAGCGCATATGATAAGCATTGTAAATGAAAACAGTAGCTGGCTGGCAAAAAGCAGTATCCCCAAACTATTTATTGAGGCAACACCCGGCACATTAGCGGAAGCGGAAAAGCAGGCGTGCTTGTACTGGCCAAATCAAACCCATATTACGGTAAAAGGGCATCATAACTTACAGGAAGATTCCGCTGCTGATATAGGCATCGCCATTTCCAAATGGTTGCGGAAGATTTTGTAAGTCAGTACATTGCATCTTAATCTATGAAAATATTTGAACCTGCTCCTTGCCTGAGCCCATTTATCAGGGCATTTGTGGTTGTGGAAAGCAACGGCTCCTTTGTGAACCGTTTGTTGCCGGATACTTCTGTTGTAGCAGCTATCCGCTTGCAGGGTCATGTCCATTATCAAGGGCAGAATGGCAACAATTGCCTCCCTGTGCTGTCGCTATCCGGACTGAGGAAATCTTTCAGGATTGCCGAATACGGCCATAACAGTGCTAATATTCTTGTCCAGTTTAAAGAAGGCGGCGCTGCTGCCTTTTTCCATCTGCCCATTCACGAATTGTTTGAACTGAATGTATCATTAGATCACTTTTTCAAGCCCTCCGAATTAATGTTTTTGCAAGAACAGCTGGAAGCAGCTGAATCCATTCAAGGCAAAGTCAATATTGTACAGAAGTTTTTCATTGCAAGGATTCGGTGTCAAAAAAACGATCTGCTCATTACGCACTCTGTTGAAAAAATAAAGGCTGCCAAAGGAATGCTCAGTGTAAAAGAATTGTCTGATAACCTGCACGTTAGTTTAGATGTTTTTGAAAAACGATTTCGAAAGACCGTCGGGACAACGCCGAAACAATTTGCTGATATAGTCCGTATGAAAGGGCTCATCGGGCAGGCACCGGCAAATGGGCCGCTTCTTAATTCAGCTCTGGATGCAGGTTTCTTTGACCAATCGCACTTTATCAGAAACTTCAAAAAGTTCACCGGGCAGACACCGAAAGAATTTTTTAATGTCGGAAGACACTCCGGTTAATTCTCTTTCAAACAATGCGTTGGAAGGTTGAACCGGATCATGTATATTAGAGTTACATCAGCCATTGAAACCTTGCTCGTCATGAATAAATATTTTCTACTTATCGTGCTCACGATCCTCTCAGGCCAATCATTCGGCCAGAATGCAAATGCGATTTTCGTAAGTTATTCCAGGTCCAAACCTGAGCCGGTCTATAACCGGAATGTGGATGGAGGAGGAGGCTATAAGGCTATTGCTTCAAATACGTTCGGTATTCGCTATTTTATAAAAAGCAGTAAAATTATTACACTCGAAACCGGGATCGATTACAGCTCCTTCAACTTTAAGGTCGATTATGTAGGTATGCCAAATGTTGTCATTCCGGACATTATTGAGTCTTTAAAGCTCATTTCTGTTCCGGTTTATGCTCATTTGACTTTTTTGAAATACATTTTCGTTAATGGCGGCTTGCTCCTTGATGCCCAGATTAATCCAAAAGATATTGCCATAGACCGGCAGACAGGCATCGGCCTTGGTTTGGGCGTTGGTCTGAAATACGATTACAAGCACATTGCTATCTTTATAAATCCCTTTGTTGAGCGCCACGGTCTGTTTTCTTTAGACAACCAGGAAAGTGGCGTCCGGCAAAGTATCATGAACCCCGGCGGCAGGATTGGTATCGGCTATTCTTTTTGAAGATGTATTAATGGTTAAGGGGAGCTATCTCACAGCGCAGCAATTCATTGGTCCTCAGATCCCCGGTTTGAATCTAAAACGGAAATACTAATTCCCGCCGGGAAGCTCAGCCAACCTGCGGCCAGGAATGACTATTACAGTCAGCGGGTTTATATAAATTATAAATCCCTGAATGACTCAACGTCAGGAAAGCTTCGAATAAAAGTAAAAATCTAATGATCTGATTACAGCAACACAACAGCTCCGGACGCAAGCGGACTTTCAGCTTGCAAACCCACCACATTTAACGCCTTTTGCTTGTAGCTGGCCAGTTTTGCTTTGGCGATGGCGGGTTCTTTGATCATGCTTAAATAGAAGTAGGCGCCATCCAGGATCGTAAATATAAGATCGGCGCATTCGTAGGGATTGTCAACAGAAAGGCTTCCGTCTTCATTGCATGCTTCAATCAGCTCGGAAAGTTTATGTCTGAGGCTTTCCAGGAGGGATTTGTATCTCATTTTAATTTTCTCGTCCCGGAACGATAAGGCATAGCAGCTATAAAAAAGCCCGTCGTCAAATAATGTGTCCCACTTCTTTGAAAAAAGATTATCGATCACTTTCAGCAGAATGGTTTTCGAATTCTTGGCAGATTTTCCCGGCACATTGAAAATCGGCGTGTAGCGGTCGAGAATGAAGTCGATCAGAGCGTAGCTCAGCTCTTCTTTATTTTGAAAATAATGAATGATAAGGCTCGGGTTCACATCCATCTCCTTGGCTATCTTGGCGATAGAAGTATTTTCGAGTCCCTCTATCTTTGCCAATTTATAAAAAGCCAGAATAATTTCCTGCTGTCGGGCCCCTTTGAGGCTTTTTCTTCCCATGCCTGAGTTTTGATTTGAATCCGCGATAATACAAAAGAAAAACATCAGAGTAGAATACTATACCCGCGTATTTTTATTGAATGAACGTTCAATCAAAATAATGACAAATTGTTAACATTCCCTTAAAACGTATGTCCTCCTGAATCAGCAATTTTGCGAAGAATAAAACGGTCGTTCCCGGCCGTAGTCATCATTTTAACCAAATCATTTGTATGGCGCAAAATCTATCTAACTTGTTTAAAAAGCATCGGTCGGTTTGCCTGTTATGGCTGCTGACGGCTTTATTGGGAGGCTCGGCGCTCCAATCCTTTGCGCAGGGCGAGGTGAGGGGAGTAATCAAATCGGCTGACGGCAGCGGCGTGCTGCCCGGCGTGAACGTACTGGTGAAAGGAACGCAGCAAGGAACAGTTTCTGACGGCGAGGGAAAATATGTCCTGCGCGGTTTACAGCCTGATGCCGTTCTTGTTTTCTCATTTATAGGTTACAAACCGCAGGAAGCAACGGTAGGCAAGGCAACATCCCTGGACATTACCCTCGAACTGGATGCGGCCAATCTGCACGAAGTGGTCGTGGTGGGTTATGGTGCCCAGAAAAAGGAAAACCTTTCGGGAGCGGTGGACGTGGTAGACAGCAAAATGCTGGAAGCCAGGCCAATCCAGAATGTAGCGCAGGGTTTGCAAGGCGCAGTTCCCAACCTTAACATTGACTTCGTAAGCGGCGAGCCGGGGCAGGCTCCCAACATCAACATCCGTGGTTTTACTTCCATTAATGGTGGTAACCCGCTGATTTTAGTTGATAATGTGCCGATGGACGCGGCGGAGCTGAGTTTCATTGCGCCTTCGGACATTAAGAGTATTTCGGTTTTGAAAGATGCTTCTTCGGCAGCCATTTACGGAGCGCGTGCGGCCTACGGCGTGATCCTTATTACGACTAAAACCGGCACAGGGGAAAAGATGAGCATCAACTACTCTAACAACTTTTCATTCGGTAAACCCACCGTGCTTCCCAACAAAGTGATTGATCCGTATATATACATGCGTTTGCTTGAAACTTCGACGGATAACACGCCCTGGGACAACGTTAATTACACGGCGAGCCAGTATGCCTGGGCCAAAGACCGCTCAGACAACCCCTCCGGAACCGATCCGATCCGCCTGAACCCGGTCGATAATTCGCTTTATGAATACATGGGTAACACGGACTGGACCAAATATTTCCTGGATAATTTTACGCTTTCGCAGCGCCACAACATTTCGCTTGCCGGGAAATCGGGTAAGACAACTTATTATTTATCAGGCGCGTATGATTCTCAGAATGGTGCGTTGAAAATTGCAGAGGACAAATTCGACCGTTACACCACGCGTGGCAAGGTTAACTTCCAGCCTTACAAATGGCTTTCCATCGGAAACAACACTTCCATTGCCCTGACTGAAAGAGCCAAACCGTATCAACTCTCGATCCAAAGGCTTTATGACCTGTTCCCTACATCGGTGGATAAAAATCCGGACGGAACCTGGGCCAATACGGATGTGGGCAGAGTAGCGGCGCAGCTGACGGAAGGCGGTCGTTCACTCAAAAAGGACAATATGTTTCAGACGACTTTCAATGCGGAAATGTCCTTTTTTGAAGATATGCTGAAATTTAATTCTGATTTCACTACGCGGAGAGAGAACATTAATTACGCGGGAAACCAGTCCAAAGTGCGGATCGGATATGGGCCGTCGGACATTCGCGAAGAGGGCAATAATATTGCCTACCGCAGAGCGGATAATGTTAACTACACTGTTTTTAATGCTTATGCGACCTTTAACAAGGCCTTAGGATTTCACAGTCTGAATGCCATAGCAGGTTACAACCAGGAGTCAAACCGGGCTGAGTATTTCGAGGCGCAGAAAGCGGGTGTTATTTCTGCTTCCTTACCAAGCATAGGCCTGGCAACTGGCGAGGCACTTGTGGGTGAGGGAATCCGTGAGTGGGCGATCCGGGGCGCGTTTTACCGTTTGAACTACATTTATAAAGACAAATACATTGTCGAGTTCAATGGTCGTTACGACGGTTCTTCCAAGTTCCCGAAGGACAAGCGTTTTGGTTTCTTCCCGTCGGCGTCGGCGGCCTGGAAAGTAGACGGTGAGGAGTTTTGGAAGCCAGTGTCGAAGGTTGTAAACCATTTTAAGATCCGTGGATCCTACGGTTTGCTGGGTAACCAGTTTGTGAGTGAATACGGCTACATCGCCAAGATGGGGACTAAGAGAGGCCAATACATTGTAGACGGCAACGTGCCGCAAGTGGTAACTTCGGACGCACCGGTTTCACCTAATTATACCTGGGAAAAAGTAACGTCCGCCAATATAGGCGCTGATCTTGGCTTTTTTCAACACAAAATCACGGCTTCATTTGACTATTACAGCCGGGATACTAAGGGAATGCTCACGCAGGGCCGCGATCTTCCGGACGTGCTCGGTGCGGCTGAGCCGAGAGAAAATGCGGCAGACCTGAGAACAAAAGGTTGGGAACTGTCCGTGGGTTATGATGAAGATTTCAATGTAGGCGGAAAAAACCTGCGCTTCAACAGCAAGTTCACATTGGGCGACAGCCGTTCAACGATCACGGGCTTCGACAACCCGAACAAGAATTTGACCCAATATTACAAAGGTATGGAGCTTGGTGAAATGTGGGGACTGAAAAGCGATGGCCTTTTCCAGACGCAGGACGAGATCAGCAAGCTCGACCAAACGCAGATCATTCCCTGGGGTGCATTGTCGGTTGTGCCGGGCTGGCCTAAATATCAGGACCTGGATGGCAATGGTAAAATAGAAAAAGGGACGACAGTGGATAATGCCAAAGACCTTTCAAGGATCGGCAATGTTACGCCGAGGCTTCGTTTTGGGTTGAATCTGGGCGCAGAATGGAATGGTTTTGATTTCCGCGCATTCTTCCAGGGCATTGGTAAAATGGATTATTACCCACTCAATTATCTCTATTGGGGCTTTTACCAGCAGCCATATGCCGGCGGATACGCGCATTTGCTCGATTTTTATCGCGGCGCGGCTGATAGCGACGTCCTGCGCGGACAACATTCGCAGTCCTATATCAACGCCGGCCTGGCCGATGCCAACACCGACGCGAAGTTCCCCGTATTGCAATCCTGGCTTGCAGACAGAAACCTGGGTGAACGGGTGGACCAGTCGCAGGGGCTTGCGATTCCGCAGACTCGTTACATGCTGAGCGGCGCTTATGTGAGACTCAAAAACATTACGATCGGTTATACATTCCCATCGGCGATGCTGCAAAAAATCAAGGTTTCGAGACTGCGCGTTTATGCAAGCGGCGAAAACCTGGCGGAGCTTTCGGGGGTGAAGAAGTTCTTTGACCCGGAATCCATCACGGATAATGTCGATAAAGTAGACCCTTCCAAGAGCACTTCAAGCGGCTGGGGATATGCTTATCCGTTCCAGCGGAAATTCTCATTCGGATTGGAACTGCAGTTTTAATTTAAATAAGATCTTAAAATGAAAAAATATATTCAATTGCTGCTGGCAGCCGGCCTGCTAACCGTTGTTTCGGGCTGTAATGATGAGTTCCTGGACCGCGTTCCCCAAACGGAAATTTCAAAAGATAATCATTTCAACAGCGAGCAGGACCTCGAAACCTACATCCTGGGCCTGTACGATTTCGGCGGAACCGGCATTTACGTCGATGACGCTTCTACTGACAATGCCGCCACCACCGGCGCAACGGAGATCAAGAGCATTATGGTAGGAAACCCTTCATCGGCCACGGTCAATGCAGGTTGGGACTGGACGGCATTGCGCAACATTAATTTTTTCCTGGACAATTTCCGCAAAGCACCGATCAGTGAGGAGGCGCTGAATCATTACGAAGGCCTCGCACGATTTTTCCGTGCAAGATTTTACATGGAAAAAGTGAAGCGTTACTCCAATGTGCCCTGGTATGACCACGTGCTCGCGACCAATGACGAAGCGCTTAATAAGCCGCAGGATAACCGGGAGTTTGTGATTGGTAAAATATTTGAAGACTATGCTTTCGCCGCGCAGCATGTGCGTGACGACAACCGGTCGGGTGCGGTCAACAATGCCACTGTGCTTACTTACCAGGCCCGACATGCTTTATACGAAGGCACTTTTCGCAAATATCATAGCGAGCTTAACCTGCAAGCGTCTGCAAACGGCTTCTTGCAAATTGCCAGGGACGCTGCGAAAAAAGTGATTGATAGCGGTGATTACTCGGTCCATAGCACCGGCAAACCAATGGAAGATTACGCTTCGCTATTCAATAATACAAGTCTGGAAAGCAATAAAGAGGTGATCCTGGGCACATTTAATGAACAGGATAAGATCAATAGTGGCTGGTGGGGTGCATTTATGTTCGGGAATTACGAAGCCAGTCCCGCGCGTGATTTGCTGCAAACGTATCTCATGAAGGATGGCACGCCTTTCACAAGCCAGGCCGGTTATGCTGCAAAGCTTTTTACCGAAGAATTCAAAAACCGGGATCCGCGCCTCTACCAGACATTCGCTTACCCAGGTTGGGAACTGGTGAATGCGACCACTTATTCGCAGGGCGCCGGGATTTATATTCAGCAGTTTGCCAAGAATCAGTCGGGTTATCACCAGTTAAAGGGTTTTGTAAATCAAAAAGAAGTGGCAGTTGCCAACAGCCTGGACACGCCATTGCTGCGTTATGCCGAAGTGCTGCTCACTTACGCAGAAGCGAAAGCAGAACTAAACGAGCTGGCACAAGCCGATCTGGATCTTTCTGTAAATAAGGTCCGTGCCCGCGCTGGGATGCCTAAGCTGACATTGAATGCCACAGCGGATGCCACATTGAAATCGCAATATCCATCCGCAACCAGCAGCACCCTGGGCGCGTTGCTCGAAATACGCCGCGAAAGGCGCGTTGAGCTGGCCATGGAAGGTTTCCGTTACGACGACCTTATGCGCTGGAATGCCGGAAAGCTCATTGAAAAAGAGCCGGAAGGATTATACTTTCCCAGCCTGGGCAACTACGACCTTACCGGCGATGGTGTCGTGGATGTAAAACTGATCCCCGTATCCTCAGCCATTCCGGCCGAGGCCAACAAAGAATCCAATTCGTTGGGCAAGAAGTTGATCTATTACCGTGTAGGCCCGGTTGGCAGCGATGCATCCTTTTTCCTGAAAAACGGAACCAGCGGCACCATCGTTACCGACCCGGAAAGAGGCACATTCCAGGAACCAAAATACTATTACCGACCCGTACCCAAGTCACAAGTAACGCTTAACCCGAATTTGAAGCAGTATTTTGGCTGGGAGTAGTTATCTTACTGCCGAGATTGACGGCCCAAGCGTTGACAACTGGCAAGTTACCAACCCTGTCACCCTGAGCGGAGCCGAAGGGGCGTTGCTGCCAAGTAGTAACGCCCCCTTCGGCT
The DNA here is from genome assembly GCF_021502625.1 of Dyadobacter sp. CY351. Classification (NCBI taxonomy): domain Bacteria; kingdom Pseudomonadati; phylum Bacteroidota; class Cytophagia; order Cytophagales; family Spirosomataceae; genus Dyadobacter; species Dyadobacter sp. CY351. The sequence continues at coordinate 409,034 of NZ_JAKFFU010000007.1, forward strand.
CCGCTCAGGGTGACAGGGCTAGTAACAAACCACATTAAACCAAACAACCCATAACCACAAACCCATACCCCAATGTCCCCAAAACAAGCCATCACCATAATCCTAACCCTCTTCCTCTTCCACCAGACCGCTGCCCAGACTAAGAACAAATCCCTCTTCGTCATCGTGGATGGTATTTCATATGAGCAGTTGAAAAAAGTGGCGACTCCTAATCTGGATGCGATTGCGAAAGTGGGAGGGATGACGCGGGCCTATGTGGGGGGTGAGAAAAAGACATATTCACAAACGCCGACGATTTCGGCGGTAGGTTACAACAGCCTGCTGACCGGCACGTGGGTGAACAAGCATAATGTCTGGGATAACGATATTAAGGCTCCCAATTACCATTACTGGACTGTTTTCAGGTTTTTCCGTGAAGCCTATCCTGCCAAAAAAACCGCCATTTTTTCCACCTGGCTTGACAACCGCACGAAGCTGATCGGGACGGGCTTGCCGGAAACGGGGAAGATGAAGATGGATTACTTTTTCGATGGTTTTGAGCTCGATACCATCAATTTTCCACACGATAAAGGGGCACAATACATCAGCAAGATCGACGGGAAAGTTGTGGACGAAGCAGCTGCCAACATTAAAAGTGAAGCGCCGGATCTTTCCTGGGTTTACCTGGAATTTACGGACGATATGGGCCATCGCTATGGCAATAGTCCGCAGTTTTTTGATGCTGTAAAAAGAATGGATGCGCAAATGGGCCAGCTATGGGAAGCGGTGAAAGAGAGAGAGAGCAAGCATGGTGAAAACTGGCAGCTATTTATCACCACGGATCACGGAAGGGGAGAGCCGGCCGGCAAGGACCACGGCGGCCAGTCCGATGCCGAGCGCAGCACCTGGATTGTCACAAATGCCAAAGAACTGAACCCTTATTTTACCAAATCTGAACAAAACAAGCAGATTCCGGCTATCGTGGACATTATGCCGACCATGGCACGGCACCTGGATCTGAAAATCCCGAAAGAGCAGCGCTTCGAGCTGGACGGCATCCCTTTAACAGGCAAAATTTCCATCACCGATCTGGCTGTAAAGAAGGAATCGGACAACATTCTTGTAAGCTGGCTGCCGCAGGAAAAAGATGGCGAGGTGAAGATCTGGCTTGCCGTAACCAACAAATTCGAAACCGGCGGCAGCGACCTTTACATGCTCATGAAACAACTCCCCGTGTCGGAAGGAAAAGCATCATTAGATATCAGCAAATTCCCGAAAGGATTCTACAAGGTGGTTGTCGAAGGAAAATACAATGCGGTCAACCGCTGGATTGTGGAGCAGTAACACTGAATGTTTCGCCCGAAACTATTAAACTTTACTTCCCGGTCTCAGAATTTGGTGCATCCACTGGTTTTGATTCCGGGGAGCCTTTCTGGCGCAGGAAAATAGTCAATATTACAATGCTGGCGATGGATAGGAATTCGCTCTGCCAGTTTTGGAATGTTTCAAACCAAAAGTTGGCTTGCAGCAGATAATCACCAATCGAATCTTTTGCCTTCCCAAGTAAAACCTGCTGCTCATTATGGTCCACCCAGCTTCCATACAAGTGCAGGCCCCAACTGATGATAAAGAGGATCCCGAACACCAGGGACAATGAATTTTCATAAAGCTTCAATACAAATCCGCCTTTCCGCACCGGCCAGGGCGCATCCGGTCCCGGCTTAGGCTCGCGATCCACTTCTTCCGGCTCATCTAGGGATTTCGATTCCGCGGAACCTTGCTGGCGAAGTCCTACCGTAAGTATTACGTAAAGGGCCATTTGCAAAAACTCACTTTCAAAATTTTCGAAAGTTGCAGAAATAAAATGCCCGGTCTGAAGATAGCTGAGGAAGGTGATTGCCGCTGCCTGTTCCTGTTCAAGCTCTGAGTTGTGTTCGTACCAGCCTGTTACAGCCTGCGCACCGAGCGTTATAATAAATAGAGCCACAAAAAGAAGGCCTAAGCCGTTTCTGTATAAAAATGAATGCTGCTTATTGGCCTGGCCCATTTGTGTTTGGTATATGAAAGGTTATGTTCTTATTACGTTCGTAAGATAGCGGCATATCAAAAAGTTTGCCAGTGCTTCTGCAAGTTTTGAACAGCGCTTTGGAAAAGCCGGCACAGTGGCACTGTTTTTTACCAAAAGCGGTCTTATAACCAATATAATGCATGCTGTATTCGGAAATTCCTCCCGCCAAAGCTATTTTCCTGGACAAAGATGGGACGCTTGTAAAAGATGTTCCCTATAATATTGATCCTGCGCGAGTAACATTTGAACCGGGCGTTTTTGAAGGCCTTGGTGCATTGCAGGAGGAGGGATTCAAACTTGTTATCATTTCTAATCAATCGGGGCTGGCCTTACAGAGATTTTCTCGAAGTCAATTGGACGCGCTGATCGAACATTTTAATTTCATTTTCAAGAAGAACGGTCTTAAACTTTCCGGGTTTTATTATTGTCCGCATGCGCCGTCGGAGGGCCGTGAGACCTGTACATGCCGTAAGCCGCAACCTGGGTTATTATTTCAAGCGGCAGAAGATTTGAACATTGACCTGGCGCAATCCTGGATGATCGGGGACATTCTCAATGATGTAGAGGCGGGTAACCGTGCTGGTTGCCGAAGCATTTTAATCAATAACGGAAATGAGACGGAATGGCTGAAAGGCACTTTCCGGGAGCCCGATTACACCACGCCTTACTTACTGGATGCCGCCGACCACATTATTACAAACGAAAACTCCATTGCCAATGCCTGAGCAAACATTTGAAAACATACTTTGCATCCGGGCCGATAATATGGGAGACGTCATCATGACCGCACCCGCCATTCGCGCATTGAAAGAGACATTCGGAAGCCGCATAACCCTGCTCACCTCAAAAGCAGGCTCGCTCATCGGGTCCTATCTGGATTGCATCGATGACCTGATCGTAGCCGACCTGCCCTGGGTGCAGAGTGCGGGCAGCAGCAGCGGTGCATTGGCTGTGGGAATTGATGAAATAAAAAGCAGGAATTTTGATGCAGCTATCATTTTTACCGTTTACAGCCAAAGCGCGCTGCCAGCCGCGATGCTCGTGTATATGGCCGATATCCCTGTGCGCCTGGCCTATGCGCGCGAAAATCCCTATCAACTGCTCACACACTGGCTCCCAGATCCGGAGCCCTACCAGCAAATATCTCATCAGGTTAAGCGTGATCTTGACCTGGTTGCTGAATTAGGAGCCTTTACCGCGGACGACCGTCTTTTACTCCAAATCGGACCATCGGAACGGGCTTCCCTATTTCGTAAACTCTCTGCGGTCACCGATTCTGCGGAGCGACCATACATGATCCTGCACCCCGGCGTGTCCGAAGCGAAGAGAGAATACCCGGCAGCACACTGGATAGAAGCGGGAAAGCAGATTGCGGAAAAATATGACTTGCAGATCTTCATAACCGGATCTGCTGCTGAGCGGGAATTGGCCGAAAAGGTCAGCCTGGGAATCGGGGAACCGGCAATGTCGGTTGCGGGAATGCTTTCGATAGGGGAATTTGCAACACTTATCGGGCAGGCAACTTGCGTCGTTTCGGTTAATACAGCAACCATTCACATTGCCGCGGCAATGCAAACGCCTCAGGTTGTTTTGTATGCTGAAACAAACCCTCAGCACACGCCGTGGAAGTCGGATCACAGAATTTTACCATTTTCGGTTCCTACCCATTTGCGAAGCCGTAACACCGTCATTCAATATGTTTCCGAAAAATTATATACCGAACATATTCCTTATCCAACGCCGGAGATGATTCTATCCGCGCTCGAAACCTTACTCGCGGGAAGTCACATCTGAGTGGGAAATGCTTAACTGGCTATTTCGATCCACCGTTCTAAGAAAAAACTTGCATACCGAATGCAAAGTCGATTTCATCAGCTCATGGTCAATCGGTTTGATGACATAAGCGTCCGCGCCACGCTTGTAACAATTTATGATTTTTTCTTCCGAGTGGTCGCTGCTCATTACAACCACGGGAATGTCTTTGAGATGAACATGCTCCGGCTTGGAAGGCTGTTTAAGCAGCGTAAGAAGCTGCATTCCGCTCATACCCGGCATATTTAGATCGAGAATAATAAGCCCGGGAAACAGGTGATTATCATGCCGCTGCGATAAAGCATCGAGATGGCGGTAAAGGGACCGGCCATCTTCGAAAAACTTCACACGATACGATTTATCAAACTGTTTGAAAATATTATAAAGCAAAAAATGTAAATCCGGGTTATCGTCTACTATAAATAATTCGGTGTCCATGCTAATGATTCCCCTGGTTATTGTTTTAATGTATTGCCAAGAAGTATTATGCAAAATTCCATTAAAAGTATGCCCGGACTCCTGGATCGCCGGGCTGCATTTTTTGATTAGGAACAAAACTGTCAGACAAGGTGCGGAATGACATTTTTTCCGAATTTCTCTATAAAAAGCTTTTGTTCCAGATTTACATTATGCAGGTAGAGGTGCGTAACTCCTGCCGCAATGTCCTGCGAAAGCCATTCTGTGTGCTGGTCGAGACTGTCGGACACTCTTACCGCCTGCAGCATATCTTCCGGCCGGACCATTAAGCCCGTAGAATCGAAACCTGCCGGAGAACGGATGTCGGCCAGGAGCGAGGATGGGAAAACATTGTTACGCCATTGCTGGTGCGCGCCCGACAATGCTCTTTCCAGGGTAACATCATAAGATAGCTGCACTTTCAGGTAAACAGGCTTGCCTTCTCCGCCTCCCCGGTGAAATGCTTCCACCATCCGGGCCAGCTCCGCAGGCGGCCGCGACGTTGTGATCATGCCATCCGCCCATCCGCCGACCCATTCAGCCGTTTGCTCAGTAATTGCGGCGCCGATTACATCTGGCATGTATCCCGGCAACGTATAAAGTTTTGCGTCGTAAACATTAATCAAGCCGTTATTTGTAACGGTTTCGCCCGCCCATAAGGCACGCATAATGTCCACAGACTCTTTCAGGCGCTGATTGCGTTCCATTTTGGAAGGCCACTTTTCGCCATTGATATGTTCATTTAAAAACTGGCCGCTCCCCGTCGCGATCCAAAACCGGCGCGGAAACATTTCGCAAAGGGTAGCCACCGCTTGCGCAATAATGGCAGGATGATAACGCTGCCCGGGCGCGTTAACAATCCCGAAACTAAGATTGGTCGCCTGCATTGCAGCTCCCAGCCAGCTCCATGCAAATCCGCTTTCACCCTGGGCTTCGCTCCATGGGTAAAAATGGTCGGAACTGAGCGCGGTTGTAAATCCTGCGGCCTGCGCCAGCTGCACAAATTCGGTAAGCTGACTGGGTCTGAATTGTTCGTGGGAAGCGTGGTAACCTATCTGTATATCTTTCATGCCGGTCAATATTTTTGATTTAGTCTTGCATTTTCGTCAATGCGAAAAAGTTGCAATTAAAAATCGTTCCACAACCTGTGGGAGTAAGCTTCTGGCATGGATTTTTTTAACTGGCCCCGCAAAAATTGGATTCAATGTGCCTGCTGGCAACATATAATCCATTGCCGAAATCTTAGACAAAACTGTTTTCTCATTATGTATGTGACAAATTCGTTTTCACAACCTATTAAAATCGTATATTATACTTACCCGCTTTGTCAGATCAGCTGGGGAATGCAGGAAAGCTGGCGACGCCTTGTGAAAACTTATGGAGATCGGATCAGTTTTCAATTTTGCCTGGCCCGTGAAAATGACAAGTCTTCCGATGTAGAGTTATCATCTTATTCTGCATGTCTGGCCGTGAAAGCCGCTGGATTGCAATCGCCCACGGCTGCGGATCTTTTTCTTAATAAGTTGAGGGAAGCTGCTATGGAAGAAAAGCGGGATATTTCACGCGTCGACGTGCTCGTGGAAGTGGCGCGGGAAGTCAATAAGCAGCATCGCGGTTTGTTGGACCTGCATAGGTTCGGCAAGGATTTCGACGCAAAGGCCACCCGCCAGGCGCTTCACGCCGATCTCGAAAAAATCCATCGTAACCGTATCGATTCATTCCCGACCATTACCATGACATTAGCCGGAAAAGGCTTAAAACTTGCGGGCCACAGTTCCTACCAGCGACTGACAACGGCTTTGCACAAACTGTTAGGCGCGTCGGACAGTGCCTCGCAAGTCTCATATGGCTAAGCAGATCAACAGCGTGGAATTGGCATGGTTTGTTTAACGTTCAGAAATTCAAATCTTAAACTGAGAAACTATGTTTGATGAATTGCTGAATCTGATAAAACAAAACGGACAACAGGCGGTTGTTGAAAATAACGAAGTGCCCAACGAGCACAACGAAGCCGTAATGCAAGAGGCACAGACGTCCATAGTGGATGGTTTGAGTAACATAAAGGAGCCGGATCAGGTAAATAGTCTGTTCGAATCCGTGCGAAGCGGGCAGGCGGAAAGCAACCCGGCCGTGCAGCAGATGACAAATAATTTTTCCGGCAATATCATGCAGAAGTTCGGCATCAACGGAAGCACAGCAGCATCGATTGCCGCCGCAATCATTCCTGTTGTTCTTGCCAAAATTGCCAACAGAGGCGGCCAGGGCGGAGCAGGCGGATTCGACTTAGGCGGACTTCTAGGCTCACTCACCGGCGGAAAATTCGGCGGAGGCATGGGCGGGACCACCACATCATCCAGCGGCGGCTTAGGCGGAAACTTGGGCAGCATGGGCGCCAAGCTAGGCCTGGATAAGGATGGAGACGGAGATGTTGATCTGAATGATCTGACTAAGATGTTTAAGTAGGGGGGGAGGCCCTGTCAGCTTGTGCGGATCGGTATAAAGCCCTGTCAGCCTGAGCGGAGCCGAAGGCGCGTTACTCCTGGGTAAC
>NZ_JAKFFU010000008.1:0-216576 GCF_021502625.1 Dyadobacter sp. CY351
GAATACATCACCTACTACAACAAAGAGAGGATCAGACTTAATTTAAACGGAATGAGCCCGGCACAATACCGAGCTCATCACACTAATCGTTAATCTTTAAACCGTCCAACTTTTGGGGTTCAGTCCATTTGGACAAAGAGCCTTTTTACTTTTGAACCTTATTATTGTTGCAGGGAGATCAGTTTCTCGCTGGTGCTCTGGATCTGCACTTCTTTTACCAATTTCTCTTTATTGTAAAATAATTCAAAGTAGTAAACGCCATCATTCATTTTGTCGAGATCAAAGACGCGGCGGTATTTTGCATCATTGTTATCAAAAACTTCGGAGTAGAACACGTTTCCGCCTTTGTCCTTCAAGATGATTCTCAGTGTTTCGTCAGCTGCTTTGTTTACGGAAAGTTTAACCTTGTTTGTCTCTCTTACTTTGTAAAGAGCAGCGTCAAAAGCCACTGCATTTGCAGCAGTCTTTTCTTCATTATTTTTCTTTTTGTCTGTTGTAAATGATGCAAGAGACAAAGTGAGCGCCAATGCGCAGAACAGATTTGAAATGTTTGAAATTTTCATGGCTAATATAGTTTTCTTGTTATGACCGTACATCTGCACAGTTGAACTATATATAAAAAAGGACGTGCCAGGTCCATTTCCTACGAAACTTTCACTGACACATCCTTACTATAACCACCTATATTTCAGATAGTTAATGTGATATCCGAAAATTTAACAAGCCTATATCCAACTTTCAAAGCTGTTCATAACCGAACATTATCAGGTAAAACCGAACGGTTTAGAAGTTATACAAAACCAAGATTATACGGTTTGCCCTAATTTAGAACAACGTTTAAATCCCTTATCTCACAAGAGGATTAGGGGTGTAGCGTTTCGCTTTGGGATCATGCAGCAGCCACAGGCCGATGAATGTAATCAAGCCATTGATGATAAGCCGTTCGAAACCGAACTTATAGCCATTAAACCACTCAGCAGAGTGATCATTGATAATGTAGGTAATAATGGGTGCTAAAATGCAAACCAGCGGAACCCATTTGTCTTTGACAGGCCTTTTTAGAAATGCGCCGAAAGAGAATAATCCCAGCAAAGGTCCATAAGTGTAACCTGCCAGATCAAACACCGCGGTGATCACTTCCTTGCTGTTAAGCTTATTGAAAATCAGGATAACCAGATAAAACACTACCGAAAATCCGACATGGACCCAGAATTTAATGGTCGAGCGCTGTTCTTCCGGCCTTTTTTCAATGTTCATGAAATCGATGCAGAATGCTGTGGTCAACGCAGTCAATGCAGAGTCGGAGCTGGCATAGGTGGCTGCCGTAATGCCAAGCAAGAATGTGATACCAACAACCAGACCTAAGTGGTTCAGGGCCAGCATCGGATAGAAATCATCCGATTTGGCAGGCGTTGGAATTCCTTGCGCTTCCGCATATACGTAAAGCAGCGCACCAAGTGACAGGAACAAAAAGTTGACGATCACGAGCACAATCGTGAACCAGAACATGTTCTTCTGCGCCTCACCAATGTTCTTACAAGTCAGGTTTTTCTGCATCAGATCCTGATCCAGACCTGTCATAACAATGGCAATGAAGACCCCGGCAAAGAACTGTTTGAAAAAGTTTTTCGGATCATTCGTGTCCCAATAGAAGATCTTGGAATAGCCGCTCGTCTGAACGCGGTTCCAGATGTCGCCGAAACCATCCAGATTAAGCTCACTGGAAACGAGCATAATGGTCAGAATAACGGCTGTTATGAGGAAAAAGGTTTGTAATGTATCTGTAACAATAATGGTTTTGACACCGCCTTTGAATGTGTAGATCCAGATCAGGAAGATGGTTATCGCCACAGCCACCTCAAACGGAATCCCCAATGGCTTGAACAATGCGAGCTGCAAAACTTGTGCTGCAACATAAAGCCTTACTGCTGAGCCAACTGTACGAGAAAGTAAAAAGAATCCCGAGCCTGTTTTATAAGACCAGAAACCGAAGCGCTGTTCGAGATAGGAATAAATGGATATCAGGTTTAAACGATAATAAAGCGGCATCAGCACTGTCCCTATCACCAGATAACCCAGAATGTAGCCTATAACAACTTGAAAATACGAGAATTGAATGTTCACAACCGCCCCCGGAACCGAAACAAACGTCACGCCGGATAAAGAGGTCCCGATCATTCCGAAAGCCACCAGATACCACGGAGACTGCCTGTTTGCGGTAAAAAATGTATTTGTATCCGCCCCTCTGGATGTGTAAATGGAAACTGTTATAAGCATCCCGAAATAAGCAACCAGGATGGCCAGAGATATATATGGATTCATTAAAGCGGCTTATAGTGGGTTATTTGTGAATTTTAGCAGCTGATTAAAAGGTCCTTAAAACTTCCGATAATCTGCGTTTTTGTTTAGATTTGCTAATCAAACAGAAATTTGGTTGTTATGCAAGCGCTTACAGACACTGAGGTAGAAATTCTGGATAAAACTGTTGAAACGGATGTTCAGAAATTAGTTATCTACAACGACGATGTAAATACATTTGATTGGGTCATAGATACTTTGATGGAAGTTTGTGGCCATACCAATGAACAAGCCGAACAATGCACGCTGATCATTCATTATAAAGGCAAATGCTCGGTAAAAGAGGGCGCTTTTGAAGAATTGACCGGCATGCGCAATGAAATCTGCCGCCGCGGAATCTCCGCAGAAATCCACTAGTCTCACTCAACTTTTCACATGAATTACCCCTCACGTCTTATTGAGGAAGCCGTAAGTGAAATCTCCCGTTTGCCGGGTATAGGAAAAAAAACAGCGCTGCGTCTGGCATTACATTTGCTTAAAAGAGAGGAGGAACAAACCAGATCCCTTTCCGAGGCGCTGATCAACATGCGTACCAAAACTTCGTATTGCGAAAAGTGCCACAATATTGCCGATGACCGGCTATGCAACATTTGCAGCAGCCCCAGGCGTGACCATTCGATCATTTGCGTGGTTGTAGATACGCGAGATGTGCTGGCAATCGAGTCAACCAACCAATATAAGGGGCTTTATCATGTTTTAGGGGGAATTATTTCTCCGTTGGAAGGAATTGGCCCTTCGGACCTGCAAATTGATTCTTTAATAAAAAGAATAGAACATCCGGAAGATTCAGAACCTGTAAAGGAGATCATTCTGGCCCTAAGTCCTACGATGGAAGGCGATACGACTGCTTTTTATTTACAGAAAAAACTGAAATCGACGGGTGTAAAGATGAGTACGATTGCCCGGGGCATCCCTATCGGTGGCGACCTCGAATATGCGGATGAAATCACCCTTGGGCGCAGCATCGTGAGCCGGGTGGCCTACGATTAAGAACTAAACACTTTACCAAAAGACTGTAATGAATAGAACCGACTTCCTAAAAACATTAGCAGGCAGTTCATTGGCGATGAGCGCATTGTCCAGCCAGGCATTTGCAAAATCAGGAGAAGGCCTGCAAGCTGAAATGGCACCATTCAAACAAGCTCCGCTGCCGTACGATTTTGGTGCTTTGGAACCGAGCATTGACAAGCAAACCATGGAGATCCATTATGGCAAACACCATGCGGCCTATGTGAAAAACCTGAACGACGCTGTAAAAGGAACGGAATACGAGAAAAAATCGCTCGATGATATCATTAAATCAATCGGCAAAGCACCAGCAGCGATTCGCAATAATGGCGGAGGTCACTGGAACCATACTTTTTTCTGGGAAGTAATGGGACCTAAAAAGGCTGCTGCACCAGCCGGCCCGGTTGCTGATGCAATCAACGGTCAGTTTGGGTCTATGGATAAATTTAAAGAAGAATTTGCCAAAGCAGCAACAACGCGTTTTGGTTCGGGATGGGCTTGGTTGGTGGTGAAAGATGGCAAACTTGCGATCGGCTCGACTCCAAACCAGGATAACCCATTGATGGATGTCTCTGATTTTAAAGGAACGCCTATCCTGGGATTGGACGTTTGGGAACATGCTTATTATCTGCATTATCAAAACAAACGCCCGGATTACATTAAAGCATTCTGGGATGTGGTAAACTGGGATAAAGTGGCTGAAAAAATGAAGAAGGCTTAATATCGGTACGTTATGTTATTAGAAAGAAGGGGTTACCGATCAATGATCGGTAACCCCTTCTTATTTGCTTAAAAAATACTAATTGCAGTAACTGCTGATCACTTTGTATGCCTGCTGGTAACCCAACTCCCCTGCCCTGCTCAGGTCCAGGCAGCCGTCATTGATTTCACCAAGGCTGTTTTTCAGGATTCCTCTCAAATAATACGCTTCCGGATAATCTGAACGCAATTTGATTGAGCTGGAAAAATCCATGACGGCGCCCATCTGGTCACCCGTTGCGGAACGGATCATTGCACGTGAGAAGAATGCTGTGCTATAAGTAGGATTAAGCTCAACAGCAGTCGTCAGATCCTGAATAGCGCCCTTCGTCTCGCCCACCTTCGCCTTGTTTATGCCCCGGACAAAGTATGCCTGTGCCCTGTCATCGCTTAAATGTTCTATCTTAATATTCTGCTGAACCTGATCTCTTAATCCGTCCAGCGCTTCGCGGTTAATTTTACCAGCGTAGGTAATCTTTTTAGGATCGCCTATATAGCTGTTTTTCAAATCAATAGATGTTGAAAGATCTGATATTGCGCCACGTGTATCATTGAGTTTGCCCTTGGCATAACCTCTTCCGTAAAATGCCTGATAGTTTTCAGGATTTAATTGAATGGTTTTGTCAAAATCGATGATGGCGCCCTGATAATCTTCAATTTTATTTTTGGCAAAACCGCGCTTTTCGTAGAATTCGCTCTCATTAGGACTCAGTTCAATGGCACGCGTAAAATCTGCTGCTGCGCCCTGAAAATCGCCTAGTTCAATTTTTGCTAACCCCCGGCCTGCATAAGCGCCTGTTCTTTTGGGGCTTAATTCTATCACCCGTGTAAAATCGGCCAGGCTGCCCGCATATTCCTGCAAATCCTGCTTGCAATTTCCCCTTGCATATAAAGCCGCAAGTTCATCGGGGTTGAGCGACAATGCGCGATCGAGATCTGTAAGTGCGCTTCTGTGCTTTTTCAATTTGGCATAGCTCACGCCTCTGTTGTAGTAGATCTTCGGATCTTCGGCATTCAATTCCAATGCTTTAGAATAATCTTCAATGGCCGAAGAAAAATCATCCTGCAAGCTTTTGCTTACGCCGCGGCTCTGATAATAAAGTGCTTCTTTGGGATTGAGCTCAATGGCGCGGTTATAGTCCTGAATAGCCCCGCGGTAATCTTTCAGATTTGCCTTCGCCAGCCCGCGGTTAAAATAGCTCGGCGCATGTTCGGGACTCATGGAAATTACTGTGGAATAGGCTTGCATAGCGCCGTTGAAATCCCCTGTTCCGGCTCTTGTATTCCCTTCTTCAAAAAATTCCGCAGCAGATCGTTGAGCAAAAGTGGAGCCAGGTAAAAGGATTGTAATGAAGGTAATCAGACCAAAAAATAAAACTTTCATGAATGTAAAGCGTTTCCTCAAATCAGATATGTTTTTTATTATCCTATAAAAGTATTCAAATTCCTACTACGCATCAAAAAAACAAATGCCCTATTTTTCGAACGCGGTTTTTGAGGAAGGTTATTGAGAATATGGCTACTTTTAACGGACCAATTGCAGTTTTGGAAACTCATTTTTCATTTATTCCACACCATTATGACAGCTAATTCAAGGAAATTTTTTCTCATCGTTCTGCTCATCGTCGCAGCTGCCGCCGTTTATTATTCATTTGTTAAACCCATTGATAACAAGGAAGCTAACGTAGAAAGCGCTGCACCCGGACAAGCAGAAACAGCCTCCGTATACTTGTCGGAACTGCGAGATCTGGAAGGTAAACCGGTGGCTATGGATGAAGATAAGCTGGTGTTTGTGAATGTGTGGGCAACCTGGTGCGGCCCTTGTAACATGGAGATGCCGGGCATTCAGAAATTGTATGATAAATACAAAGCCCACGAAAAAGTCGCATTCTACATTATCTCAGACGAAGATGCTGAAACAGTGAATCCGTTCATTGCGCGTAAAGGTTATAAGCTGCCGTTTTATCAGTTTGCAGGAGCATACCCACCTGCCCTCGACGGCAATGCGATCCCCCGGACTTACATTATTTATAAAGGCAAAATATTGGTTGAAGAAATAGGCGCTTCACAATGGGACCGCCCCGAAATCACGGATCTGATCGATAAGCAACTGGCTGAAATATAGATCTTACTGGACGCAAAAAAAGCGCTGATCATCATGACCAGCGCTTTTTTTGTGTTAATCTATTCCTTATTCAACGATGAATGTTCCTTTCATCAATGCATAGTGACCTGGGAAACTGCATATGTAAGTATATGTTCCTTTTGCAGGTGCAGTAAATTCAACTGTGTCGCTTTCGCCGCCCCCAACAAGTTTGGTATGCGCAAGGATACTTGCTTTTTCTGATGCAGGAATGTATTCTGTTTCTCTTGCAGCAGCCGCTTTTGAACCGAATGCAGCAACGTCAGTTCCTGGCTTCAGCAAAACCCAGTTGTGGCCCATTGCAGCCTTAGCAAGTTTCCCGGAGTGTGTCAAAGTAAGCTTCACTTTTTGTCCGGCTTTCACTTTGATCTCTTTCAGGTCAAACTGCATTGCGTCACTTCCTTTTATTACGATGGTTTTAGCTTGTTTCACATCGCTAACAACTGCTTTGGCAGGCAATTTAGCCTCAGCAGTGTTCATTGTAACCGCTCCGAAAGCCAAAACTGAGGCAAGAAGCATTACGCCATACTTCGTCGTTTTCATATTAAGAGTATTAGTAAACTTGATTGTTTGATAATTAACTGGTGCAATTTACGACGCGGTATTTAAAAAAAACAATCCATTAACATTTGTTTGATAAATAGATCTTAAAACAGGATTTTATATTGATCGCGCGCCGCTCTTCCTACGCAAATCACGGACAGCACCATCATATAATGGTTAATATCTACGGGATCCATGGGAATGGGAAGCTTTCCGGATTTCGTAGATAAAGCGAGCAGCATCATTGAAAATATCACCCATAGCGCACTTTTCTGACGGCTCGCCAGCCCTACACAGGATATCAGCAATGTGATCAGGATGGCCAGCGATTTGATAATGAGGCCCACATATTCTACACGAAACCAGGTGATGCAATACATAAGGAGTAATCCCAGCCCAATGGTGGACGCGAAAAAGTATGTCCCGGCCCGATATCGCATGATGAGGCACCAGGATGCAGAAACGAGGCAGAATGCGCCTAATGTCATTTCACCTGCCGTGATGACCCCGTACAGTTTTTCGAAACTTTCTACGCCCACGTAGACAAGCAAGTCGGTGAGGGCAACGAGCGCAGTGAAAAACAGAAATATGCCCCAAAGCCACCTGCTGATAAACGGCTGCGTCCGGAAATACCGGGAGAAAATAAATATGCTGGTAAAACTTAAAACCAAGTTAGAAAATATATGTGGACTGCTGAGTATCTGCATAAACCTGCTTAATATTGTCAGAAAAGCAATTTACAAATTCTGGCTACATTTTGCTACTTCGTGCTTTTCGTTCTACTTTTACCAAAAAAACTGATTTACCAACATGAGCGTTTTAGTTAATAAAAATTCTAAGATTATAGTTCAGGGATTTACCGGATCGGAGGGCTCTTTTCATGCCCAGCAAATGATCGAGTACGGTACTAATGTCGTAGGTGGCGTAACTCCGGGCAAAGGCGGCCTTTCTCACTTGGAAAGACCTGTTTTCAACACCGTTGACCAGGCTGTGCGTGCTACCGGCGCTGATGTATCTATCATTTTCGTTCCGCCGGCTTTTGCTGCTGATGCTATAATGGAAGCTGCTGATGCTGGAATTGGCGTTATCGTTTGTATCACCGAAGGTATTCCTACCAAAGACATGATGCAGGCAAAAGAATATATCAAAAACAAAAATTGCCGTCTGATCGGACCTAACTGCCCGGGTGTTATTACCGCAGAAGAATGTAAAGTGGGCATTATGCCAGGCTTTATTTTCAAGAAAGGAACCATCGGCATTGTTTCAAAATCTGGAACGCTTACTTATGAGGCTGTTGACCAGCTGACGCGCGCCGGACTTGGACAAACAACTGCAATCGGGATCGGTGGTGACCCAATCATTGGAACTACAACCAAAGAAGCAGTTGAGTTACTAATGAACGATCCTGAAACAGAAGCGATTGTAATGATCGGTGAAATTGGTGGAAGTATGGAAGCGGATGCAGCCAACTACATCAAATCTACTGGAAACAAAAAACCTGTTGTCGGTTTCATCGCCGGACAAACTGCTCCGAAAGGACGCAGAATGGGCCACGCTGGTGCGATCATCGGCGGTGCTGACGATACGGCTGAGGCTAAAATCAGGATTATGAAAGAGTCGGGTATTTTTGTAGCCGAGTCACCTGCATTGATCGGCGAAACCATGCTGATCGCACTTGGAAGAAAATAGTAATCTGCTTACATATCACTTGATAAGAGGGCTGGGGAAACCCCGCCCTTTTTTATAACAATGAAGTCCATATCTTTTACGCTTTTTTGGGCTTTTCTAATAGCTTTTTCCATTTCCGGGACATTCGCTTCCGGCGCGGCCAAGGTCAATCCTCCCGAACAATATTTCCCGGTTTACGATTACCAGAACGACTGGCTGGTTTACAATCCCCAGTACAAGAACTACGTCCATTTTTCTCAGGGCGTAAATGAAGGCGCGCGCTATGTGAGCCTGTATGTTGATCTGGTCAAGAACCGCCGTTATGTCCTGCTTTTAAAAGCTGAAACGGAGAGTTACTTGTTCCTGGAAGGATCACTTCAAAACAAAATTAACAGAAATGAGTGGCAGGAACTGAACATTGACAGCCTCTATAAAATCTACAAAAAGGACGAATTGCTGCTCACTATTTACGGCAGTGCAGGGATCGGAGATAAATCTGTGCTGCTTTGTAACAAAAAGAAATTAAATGACCCCACGACGATTGAACAGGCCGGGCGGAATTTTATCAATATCAAACCCATCACGTTTACACCGTTCGGTAACTTTGCTGGAATTTCTCTGATTCTGATCCTGATACTCAGCGTGTGGATTTACAATGCTAATCCCCTGTCCTTTATACGTTTGATTAATCCTATTGAGTTTTTCAACAACGACCCAAGGGACCAGCTTTCAAAGATTAACAAGCCTTATAGCAACACGGTAGTTTTCTTTGTCATCATCACATCCATGCTGATGAGCTTCATAGTCGTTTTCTTTTCGGCCAATAAGCTTAATGTATTTTCTGTCAGCACGATATTGTCTGAAAAGTCTAATACACTCGAAATTCTTGGTGACTTCTTTATCCTTTCCGCGATCTTCTTTCTGCTTACTTATGTCAAATACATCTGCATGGTGATGGCAGGAAATATGCTGAATCTGGATAAGCAGGTTGACATTATCTTTCTTAAAATAATACAATCCTCTTACCTCTTTTATGCAGCATTGTTTCTGTTCGTTTTCACGCTCAGTTTCAACCACATAAACTGGCTGACCGAGATGCGAATGTATGTTCTGGCCCCATTTTTGCTATTCTATTCCGCGAGATTCCTGGCCTTGTACATTGTCACCAAGCCGCCGGGCTCGTTGATTAATCTGTATTTATTTTCGTACCTTTGCGTCATTGAAATAATCCCGCTCATTGTCGGCATAAAGTTTGCTTTGTAATTGCAGAGAGTGAAACGGAACTTAAACTAATGAGGATTATACATGAGTGATACCATCAATTTTGATCAGGAGCGGCTTAAAAAAGTAACCAGTCTTTTAGTTAGTCAATCCAGACCAGCCGACGAGAATTCACCTTATTATGAATTGGCCAAAAAGTATAACATCAAAGTAGATTTCAGGCCGTTTATACAAATCGACGGAGTTTCTTACAAAGACTTCCGTAAACAAAAAATCAACATTCTGGATCATACTGCGGTCATTTTTACAAGCCGTAACGCCATTGATCATTTTTTCCGGATTTGTAACGAGGGAAGAGTTGAGGTACCGGCAACAATGAAATATTTCTGCATCTCAGAACAGACTGCCAATTATCTTCAGAAATACATTGTTATTCGCAAAAGGAAGATCTTTACAGGGACCAAGACGGCTGCCGAACTGATCGAGCTGATGCGGAAACACAAGAAAGAGAAATTCCTATATCCATGTTCGGACGTGCGCAAAAACGATATTCCGGAGTTTGCAGATACAGAGGAGTTCCACTTCACTGAGGCTACCATGTATCAAACAGGCTCAGCCGATCTTTCTGATCTTGAAGATGTTTACTACGACATTATAGCGTTTTTCAGTCCGTCCGGGATCAAATCATTATACGACAACTTTCCTGACTTCAAGCAAAATTATACCCGAATTGCGGCTTTCGGCCCTACAACGGCAAAAGCGGTTACAGATGCAGGACTTTTTCTGGACATTCAGGCACCTTTGCCTAATGCCCCATCCATGACCGGCGCGCTTGACCTTTATATCAGGCAAGCGAACAATGTTTAGACCGAATTTCGTCCAAAAAAGCCCCGGAAAATTTCCGGGGCTTTTTTGTTATTTTATCAATTTTTTTAAGCAATATGCGTTATAAATAAAATCCGAAAACTCCCAGCGTGTTCCTTAACCAAACCCACAGGCATGACTTTGACTTTTATTATTCGAAGTATTAAATATATCCGGCTGCTTGCAATAATACTCCTGACCACCAGCGGTGCGATGGCACAGAAAGACGCACAATTCAGCTTATTTTCTCTTAACCAGCTTTACCTTAATCCAGCAGCTGCCGGCGCAGACGGGCTTACGAAGTTTCAGCTCACACACAGAACGCAATATGCTGGCTATCAGGGAACAAATATTTCGGATGAAGGCGGTGCATTGTCAACGCAACTTTTCTCATTCAGTATGCCTATCAAGAATTTCGGGATAGGCTTTTACGCGCTGAATGACCGCAGCGGCCCGCGTACGGATCAGGATTTCAAATTGTCAGCAGCATATAAGATTCCGGCTTTTGGTGGTAATTTCCAGGTTGGGGCTAGCGCAGGATTATTCAGGCAATCAATCGATTACAGCAAATTAAGATATCAGGATTTGGATGATCCGTTGATTCCAACCGGAAACATTTCAGAAATCAATCCTGATTTTTCTGTTGGGGCCCGTTTTGAGAATGAAACATTCTATGCAGGCGTATCTTTAAATCACTTACTGGAACCAAAATACCAGCTCGGATCAACAACAGCGACTAACCCATTACCGAAGACATTATACTTCAATGCAGGTCTAAACATCGAATTGGGCTACCTTCTTGATATACAGCCAATTGTCCTATTAAAATCCGACATCAGCACGTTCTCTGCCGAAGGTGGCGCGACTGTTACCTATAACAAACGTTACTGGATCGGTGGAACTTACAGACAGCAGGATACCTATTTTATCGTGATGGGGGGGATTTATCTGCTACCGGATCAATCGCTTAGGTTATCCGGAGCGTATGATCTTGTATTAGGAGGAAATGATTCCAAAGCACCGTCGTCTTTCGAAGTGATGTTGTCGTACGCGCTGCCATCTCCGAAGTTTGGCAAGAAGACAATCATTCGGACGCCGCGTTTCAGGTTTTGACACAACCGTTGACAGGCTCCGTATATAGTACTATGGAATCCGGAAATTATTTAAAATACCGTGGATTTTGGCAATTATTAAACGGTTTTTGTAAACCAGCAGGTAATTGAAAGTGATCAGTTTGCGAAACTTTAATTTATATTTGTAAAATAATCTTGCCTTATACCATTTATCTTATTCTTACGTTAACTCGATAAATGCAGGCTTGGTGATCGATTGGGGAGGTTCACAATATAATTTCTCCCAGATTTTGCTGAGCGTGAGATTGTTATTTTTGTTTTTATTTCAAGTATACTATATATCACCAGTCGACGTTTTTAGGCTAACATTTTATTATTCAAATTTTACAAAAACACTATGAATGTGAAAGTGTTCTATCGGGATGGAGTCAAAAGCCTGCTTTTGGTAGCCGCTCTTATGCTGATGCAAAGTTGCGGGTTTATTAAGAGTAAGTTTGGCAAGGGAGGACAAGAAGAAAGCGGGATTCAAAACGGGGAAATTACAGCGACAGCCCGTAAAGGTTACAAGCAGACAACTCCGGCTGGAATGGTGGTAATCCCATCAGGTTCCTTTGTAATGGGACAGGCCGATGAAGATATAGCTTCTTCCATGAACAACATGAACCGGCGCGTGACGATCAGCTCATTCTTTATGGATGATACGGAGATCACAAACAACGAATACCGCCAGTTTGTGAATGCTTTGCTGGTTGACTCGGTTTCAGTTTTGGGAGAAGAAGAAATTATGTCCAAATACTATCCTGATACAACAGCATGGAAAAAAGACTTTGCATATTCTAACGGTGACCCGTTTGTTGAATATTACTATCAACATCCAGGATTTGATACTTACCCTGTTGTAGGTGTTAGCTGGCAAGGTGCTCAGTACTTCTCTAAATGGCGTACTAATCTTCTGCATGACTTCCAGAACAAAGAAGGACAGTTCAACTCGACAGGTTTCCGTCTTCCAACAGAGGCAGAATGGGAATGGGCAGCAAGAGGCGGACGTGCAGTTGCGAAATATCCATGGGGTAATCCTTACACTATGAATGCAAAAGGATGCTTCCTGGCGAACTTCAAACCACAACGCGGAAACTATGATGCGGATGGCTATCCTTACACAGGCCCTGCAAATGCATACAATCCTAACGATTTCGGTCTTTACAACATGGCAGGAAACGTTGCAGAATGGACTTCGGACGCTTACACAGACAATGCAACAGCCATTGTCTGGGATATGAACCCAAGATATGACAATCCAGACGAACCCCGCAAGGTGGTTAAAGGAGGTTCATGGAAAGACATTGCTTACTACTTACAGACCGGCACGAGAACGTTCGAATACGAAACTGAGCGTCGTGCATTTATCGGCTTCCGCTGCGTAATGGATAATGTTAATGACCGCGGAGGTGCCCGTGCACGCCGTCGCTAGATAGAATCTCTTCGAAAAAGAAGCAGCGTTCCAAACACTGCTTCTTTTTTACGACCTTTTCAAAACACTTTTCTTTATCAATATCTAATTTTTCACTGTAACTGATTTCAATAAGTATGGCTAAGAATAGCGGACCTAATTTTTTTTGGGATAAACTGGTACCAACAATATATAGCGCAGGTGCTGCCGTTGTTATTTTGGGAGCGTTAGCAAAAATTCAACACTGGGACTTCGGCGGCCCTTTACTTACTGCCGGTTTGGGAACTGAGGTTCTTATTTTCTTACTTTATGCACTTCAAACACTAACACAATCTTCTGACCGCGATCCGGATTGGACCCGCGTTTACCCTGAGCTTGCTGACGATTACAATGGTCCGGCAATCACGCGTGGTTCTACATCTTCAAGCGGTGTTACTGCTAAGCTGGATAACATGCTTGACAATGCTAAGCTCGGTCCTGAGGTTTTCGACAGCCTTGGAAAAGGTTTCAGAAACCTGTCTGAAACAGTTGGTAAAATAAGCGATCTGACCGATGCAACCGTTGCTACTAATGATTACGCAAGAAATGTGAAAAGTGCGTCAACTGCGATCAATGATATGAATAAATCTTATGGAGTTGCTATCAGCGCGATGAGCTCTATGGCTGATGCTACCAAGGATGCACAATCATATCGTGAGCAGTTTCAGCAGATCACTAAGAACATGGGCGCGCTGAATGCAGTTTATGAGCTGGAATTGCAAGACACGACCAAGCATTTGAAAGCAATGAATGCGTTCTATGGCAACCTTACTACTGCGATGGAAAACATGGCTGACGCTACCAAAGAATCACAAGTGTTTAAAAATGAAATGTCCAGACTAACGAACAACATCTCGTCTCTGAATGGCATTTATGGTAATATGCTGACTGCCATGCGTGGTGGCAATGCATAATAAATTATTCAATCACTGATAACTGATTTCTGAATATATGGCAGGTGGAAAAGAAACACCCCGTCAAAAGATGATTGGCATGATGTACCTGGTACTTACTGCAATGCTCGCGTTGCAGGTAAGCTCAGCCATCATAGAAAAATTCATTCTTCTGAACAATTCTTTGGAACTATCCTCCGGAGCAGCTAATAAAATAAACCAGGAAACTGTACTTAAAATAAAAGCGGCAGTTGAAAAAGCGGGAAACCGTTCAGCTGACGTTGCAGTAATTAAACAAGCCGAGGAGGTTCGTAAGTTTACAGCAGACATTACCAATCAAATCAATGCTTTAAAGCAAGAGATCATTAACAAAGCAGGTGGCGGATTCAATGAGGAAGGTGGAATTAAAAATCCTCAGGAAGAAGCTAAGGTTGCCGAATTGATGATTGCTCAAGGTAAAAGAGGTAAAGCATATGGCTTGAAACAAACGCTTAATGCTTACACTGCTCAGCTTAACCAGTTGTCGCCAAACAAGTTTCAGATGCTTGCGATGGACGGCAGAGAAGATCCGAGCGTGAAAGGAAATAAAGACCAACGCAACAAGGATTTTGCTGAACTGAATTTCGAATCAACTCCCGTTGCAGCTGCATTGGCGGTTTTAAGTCAGAAACAGACAGACATTCGCCGCATGGAAGGTGAAGTCTTGAATTACCTTGCAAGTAAGGTTGGTGCAGCAGACGTTAAATTTGACCGCGTTCTGGCAATGGTTAGCGCTGATGCAAAAACCGTTGTTGCAGGTACGAAATTCAAAGGACAAATGTTCATCGCAGCTTCTGCTTCTGGAATAACACCGCGTATGAGCCTGAACGGCTCACCTGTAAAGGTTGAAAATGGCGTTGGTATGATCGAATTTACTGCGCAAGGCGGCGGCTATAATGCAGAAGGCGTTGTGCGGAAAGAACTGCAAGCTCGCATTACGATCCCTACTCCATCAGGACGGGATACAACTTATACAATGAACCAGGAATACTTCGTTGTGAAACCTTCCTACCAGATTGAAACAGGAACACTTCCTCCTTTGTACCTGGGTTGTGCTAATAAACTTAGCATTCAGAGCCCGGCATTGGGACCACTTTGGGCACCAAGCTTCTCAACTGACGGTGGAGAAATTATTCAGAGCGGACAAAAAGGAAAGTTCACGATCGTTCCTAACAAAGCGCAGTTGAATATCACGGTCAGCAATGCTGGCAATGTTCTGGGTTCCGAGCCATTCAGGGTTAACAAAGTGCCTAAGCCTTCGCTTGAAGTGAGAGTTAACGGTGCAGTATTTGACGAACGTAAAGGAGCACCTGCTTCGGGAGCACGCAGCATTCAAGTGATTGCTGTTCCAGATGAAAGCTTTAAAAACTTCTCGCCGGAAGATGCGAAATTCAGAGTGTCTCAGGTTGAGGTTTCTCTGGCCAGAGGAAACAGAAGAATTGGTGGAGTTACATTGAACGGCGGTGGCGGATCAATATCGTCATTGGCACAACAAGCGCAACCTGGCGATCGTTATGTGATCTCA
Source organism: Dyadobacter sp. CY351 (assembly GCF_021502625.1). Classification (NCBI taxonomy): domain Bacteria; kingdom Pseudomonadati; phylum Bacteroidota; class Cytophagia; order Cytophagales; family Spirosomataceae; genus Dyadobacter; species Dyadobacter sp. CY351. Next base: position 15,584 of record NZ_JAKFFU010000008.1, read on the forward strand.
ATCCTTAAAGTAGAGCGTCAGAATTTCAAAGGCGCTGTGAATGAAGTTGAAATGGGTAACCAATACAGACAGGTAACCTTATACTAATACGTCAATTTTAATCGTTGATTGGGCAATACAACCTTATGTATGTTATGAGAAGAATGAACGGAAAAACGATTGCATGGTCATTACTTTCTTTGTCTTTGGGCACAGGCGCTGCTTTTGCTCAGGAAAAAGAAGATTCCACAGCGAATCAGTTTTCATCACGCCCGATCGCTGACGGCGATGTCCTGATGAAAAGGACGCTTTGGAGAAGAGTCGATCTTAAAGAGAAACAAAATGTTTCAATGTTCTCTAAAAATAATGAGATCACACGTTACCTGTTGGAGGCTGCAAAAGCAGGTTTAATTGACGCTTACACAAATGACTCATGTGCTACAAAAATTGATGGTGAAGAGTTACACAAACGTATATTAATCCCAAATCAAACTGCCGGGTTATCTGCTGAGGAAATAGCAGCTGGCTTTGGTGAGCCTGCAAAAACAGACGATGGCTGGGGTGCTAAACCAAAGGCAGATCCAACTAAGACTGCGGCAGCCGCTGATGACGGATGGGGTAACACCAAAAAGGAAACAAAAACAGAAGCAGCTGCGGAAGATGATGGTTGGGGTCCTCCAAAGAAAAAATCAAGCAAAAAAGGTGCTAAAACAGAGGTTGCAAAAGCAGAGGAACCTGTTGTTGAACAGCCTAAGGTTGATAGCAGCTTCCAAACCCAGATTGCCTCTACTGAGGAAGAGTATTTCCCTGAGCAGTTGAGCATTTTGGAAATTAAGGAAGACTGGACATTTGACAAGAAAAGATCACGCTTGTACAATGACATTCAAACATTGACCATCATTCTTCCTTCGGAACAAACTGCCACAGGTCTTGAATTACCAGTTGCGTCTTTCCGTTACAAGGATGTGGAAAGATTGTTCAGAAGCGATCCTAAGAAATATATCTGGTATAACACCCATAATACAGCTCAGAATAAGAACCTTGCGGATGCTTTCGATTTGCGCCTTTTCTACGGCCGTATCACCAAGTATTCCAATGCAAACGACAGAGCGTTTCTTGACATCTATAACGGAGAAAAAGAAGCACTTATCAAGTCTCTGAACTACGAGCAAGAATTAATGGAACTGGAACACGGACTTTGGGAATATTAATCTCATAAGTTCATAGTAACAAAAAAAGGTTATCCGTACTGGATAACCTTTTTTTGTTACTATGACTTTTCTTACTTCTTTGGAAACTTGAAGTTCAGCCTGTTTGCTACCCTCATGTTTTTCTCTTCTGTAAGCCCCAGCGCTGCGATAGTCTTTTCGTAACTTTTAAGAATTTCGGCATTTAATCTACCTTCCTCCACTATTGTTCCTGGAATAATCACGACACGCACATCTTGAAACTGTCTTTCAGGAGCATCGTCCCCATCTTCAGACCATCCCCTCTGAAATAGCTCTACAAAAAAAGTGTTTTGTGAAATTCCGTGGACAAAAGTAAACTCACTGGCTTGCTGATTAGCTCCGGTTCCAAAGCCAACCAATCCTGGAAGAGGCCAATAAACGTTCTGCGATTTGATATAAACCAATACTGCGGAAGATTGAAGTGCGCTATCCAAATCGGGGGTGAGCTCGGGTATACCAGTAACATATCCACCTAATGAATCAGTTTCGGCAGCACCTGACGAAAGGATAATTGCCCCCCCACCTGAGCCCGTGCCGTTCTGCCCAGCCGGTCCCGCTGGCCCTGCTGGTCCTGCCGGGCCGGCTACGCCTGCATCGCCCTTTGGCCCTACATCACCCTGCTCGCCTTTGCAGCCAACCATAAATGCCATTGACCCGATCCAGGCAAATAGTAATAATTTTTTGAACATAACTTGCAATGTTTAGAATGTGAATTGAAAATAAGAAAGAAAAATGTTAGAGCTTATTACGCTGGCCGATTCAATTTGACGAGAACAAGGGCGTTTTTTCCATAAATTATACAAAAAAAATTATTAATCCTTCTCGCTGTCAAAAGATTGCAAAACCGGCATGATACTATTGCCTAAATATGAGAAAAAGTGGTGTGTACAAACTGCTGATATGTAAATTCGCGACGAAGTAACATTGATTTAAAAGCGCTTGAATGTCTGAAAGCCAACAGAAATACCTGATCATCATTGCCGGCCCTACTGCAGTCGGAAAAACCGCATTGTCCATTCAAATAGCCAAAGCGCTCAATACGGAGATCATATCCGCCGACTCGCGGCAATTTTTTAGAGAACTTAACATTGGCACAGCGAAGCCAACAAACGAAGAGCTTTCGCAAGTCAAGCACCATTTTATCAACTCGCATTCTATTTCAGAAATTTACAGCGCCGGGGATTTCGAACGCGATGTATTGACATTACTGGAAACGCTTTTTGAGAAGCACGATTACGTCGTGATGACCGGAGGTTCGGGTTTTTACGTGAAGGCTGTTTCAGAAGGCTTAGACGACCTGCCCGCACCCTTGCCGGGCCTGCGAGAATCTTTGACCCAAAAGCTGAATGAAAAAGGACTTGAGGTGTTGCAGCAAAAGATTCGTGAAATAGATCCGGCGTTCGCTGTTACGGCAGAAATTAACAATCCTCAACGCGTAGTGCGGGCATTGGAGGTATTTTACACAACCGGCACGCCAATCAGTCAATATCATTTAAAAAACGTCACTAAGCGGCCCTTTCAGCAGATCTTGATCGCGCTGGACAGAGATCGTTCCGAACTGTATCAACGCATTGATGACCGGATGGACATAATGCTTGCAGAAGGGCTTGTTGACGAGGCGACAGCATTGCTTCCATACAAATCCCACCACGCGCTTCAAACGGTCGGATACAAGGAAGTTTATGGTTATCTCGACAATGCCTATGACGAAAAGGAAATGATCCGGCTGCTGAAACAGAATTCAAGGCGGTATGCCAAGCGGCAACTGACCTGGTTCCGTCATCAAGGCAAATTTGAATGGTTCAAGGCCGACGAATATGAAAAAATCCTGGCCTACATTCAGGCCAGGATTCAGGATAATAATACTTTGTAGAAAGAATGTTACTCCAACTCACGATAGGCAAGAATCCCGCCCAACACGTTTCTAACATTTGAAAAACCCTGCGATTCCAGGAAGCGAGCCGCTTTTCCGCTTCTTGCTCCCGAACGGCAGTGAATAATGATCTCCTCATCTTTCAAAGGTTCAAGCTCGTCCAGATGATCGGGCAACTCACCCAACGGGATTAGTTTCGCGCCCAGATTGTCTTCTTCGAATTCGTGTTCTTCCCGAACGTCATAAAAATGCAGGTCTTCCCCTTTATCTAAACGTTCCTTCAGTTCTTGCACTGTAATATCCATAATGTCTTCTTTTTGTTATTAATAAGATTATTGGACAAATAACATCTTTTGTGTAAATGATCGTTTCCCATCCGATGATTTAACAATATAAATTCCTTCATTCAACTGAAGCACGGCGGAACGCTGGTCCTTTTCTGGAACAATGGTTTGAACCAAATGTCCCTGCATTGCGTAAATGTCGATTCTTTTTATAGAAGCATTCTCCCAGTTGATAACGCCTTTGTTCGGATTTGGGAAAAAGCGCATGTCCGTAGTCGCGACCGGTTCATTCCCTGTCACCACGCCTGCCGCTTTCTTTCCCAGATAAGGCCGGATCATGATACTGCCCTTCAGCGCAGTTTCCTTGGCCCACTCGGTTCCTAAATTATAGAAAACTGCGTTCCTACCCAACATGGAGTTCCGGTCAAACCCTACTGTAACCGGCTGCTCGTTCAGTTGGAGCCAGCCTACATAAAATGTGTCCGGGACAGCAACCGGTGTGCTGAATGCATAGTCAATAAACCCGTTTCGTAAAGCGGGATATCTTGCTCCAACAGATCTTTGCGCGATCAGCTTGTCCGGTTTGCCGTTTTTGTTATCAAAGATCTGAATCGTAAATCCTTGTCCCGAAACATCTTTGTTAAACTGGACCATAGCAAGCCTTACGCCGCCAATTGTATCAGGTTTCGCCAATGTATACTGCACAGCCACGCGTCCCAGTTTCTGATTTACCTGCACGCCATATTCTGCACTTCCATCGTCATATGCATAGTAATCCGTCAAATCGACCCGGGAAGTGATGGAATCATTGGTCTTCAAATTAACTCCCGGAATGGTATCCGTGGTGGTAACCCAAAATTTAGTGATCAATTTCAAACTATCCAGGTTGCTATTGATAGCCAGCGGAGCCCTTTTGACTGCCAAAGATTTAGATTTGAGCGACTCGACGTAAATCGACCTCTGAACATTCCGGAACAATTCCGTCCCCTTTGTCGCATCCCGGATGGTAAATGTGCTGGTCAGAATGTTGAAATTGTTGAAGTTATTCGCAACATCAGTCTTCACCGAATCGGAAATGGCAGCCTGGGGATTGACGCGATATTGCCGGAGCGGCATAGCGGTATATTTTTTCAAAAACGGAGAGATCGCTTTTCTCACCGCAACATCGAAAATGTAAGGTTGCCTTACTGACCGTTTTGTATTTAAATAAACATAATCCAGATGCCAGGTGTCGTAATAACCCGAATTACGCCCATAGGCCCGAAACCGGAACTGAAATGCATTATGGAAGTATGCCGGATCAGTAATCTTCACAAATTGATTCTTATAAACCGTGTCTAGCTTGTAACCAACCTGCCGCCAGGCCGTAACCCAGCCATTGGTTTTACTCAAAAATTCAAGCTGGAAATAGTCACTGGAATCCGGCAGTTCACCCAAACCCTTTGCCAGCCACTGAAAACTAATGTATAGTGAATCCGAAGCCTTCTTTCCGGCCAGGTCAATGGGCTGAGAAGTTAATGTATCAGTAAAATTCTGAGTAAGCGGATTGACGAGGTTATACGGGGTTCCCGTTGCATTCAAGCCATCAAAAGTCGCAATGTTGAGCGAGGGCTGCGAGCTGGAAAGTGTATTATTAATGTAAACCCCACTTCCAGGAAGCCAGTTTGCCGTGTTTGGGCTGGCCGTTTTGGTGGTTGAAAAATCATCAAAAAAAGGCAGGTTCAACGTTGCCCCGGTCCGCAATGTGCTTTGTGATCCGGCCTCCTCATCGGCATAGGAGCCGTTGATAGGAACGAGCTTTAATTGGGCGTATAGCAACTGACACTGAAAAAGCGCGAGAAGCAATGTCAGGATTATACGTTTCTTATTATCAAAATAAATTTTACTGTTCCGGTAATATATTCTCATTCCCAGTTGATTCAACTGCTTGTGGTGTGATCCAGAGATCGATTACATCTCCTATTCTTACATTATTTCCAGCGTCCGGGTTCTGTCTTACCACCGTGCCCGCTGCTTGTCCTTCCTCTGCCGGTATTTCCATCTGCTGCCCAACTTTAAGCCCCGCTCCTATCAGCGCAATTTTCGCTTCGTCCAACGGCAAGCCTAAAACGGATGGCGCTTCAAACTGTGCTGTCCCAAGTCCTTCGCCCAATTCCAGATCTACTTTCGAGCCTTTCGGAATTGCTTGTCCGGGCAAAATCTCTTTCCCGTTATACATTTGCCTCAAAACCGCATTCTGCGCCATATCCGGCACATAAGATATATTTCCTTCTTCAAGACCAACACTTTTCAGCAACATTTGCGCGCTGCGGTGCGTCATATCCGTCAACTTCGGCATCTTGATCAACGGCGCAGTGCGTGATGAAACGGTCACATATATTTTCCGGCCTTCTTTTACTTTGGCTCCCGGCAATGGATATTGTGAAATGATGGTCAGCGGGGGCACATTAGCAACGAAAGTGCAATCTACTTCGTAACGCAGGTCGCGGCTCTCAAGGAATTCTTCAAGCTCGGCAACATTCTTTTTCTTCAAATCCGGGATGGTTACAGCCTCGCCATGATTGGTCGTAAAAGGCAGATAAACAAAGAAAAAACCCAGAAAAAGGACCAAAAGCAATGAAACTATAATTCCGATATGAATGAAAAGATCCGTTCTGGACTGAGTACTTATTTTGGCCATGTATTGTTAAAGCTCGAAATGTATAGACGGGTAAAAATAAACGTAATATTTCAGGATGCCAATATACTATGCGGTATATGACCCAAGAATTCTTTTAATGTACTTTCCTAGAATATCAAATTCAAGATTGACACGGTCACCTGCTTTCAGGCTATGGAAATTAGTAAATTCATAGGTGTAAGGGATGATTGCAACCCGGAACGAACTGATTTCAGAATTAAAAACGGTAAGACTCACGCCATTGATACATATGGATCCCTTTTCTACCGTCAGATTTCCGGTGGATGCATCGTACTCAAAATCAAAAAGCCAGCTGCCGTCGCGCGCTTCCACGGATGTGCATATGGCCGTCTGGTCCACGTGCCCCTGCACGATGTGTCCGTCGAACCTGCCATTGGCCGGCATACAACGTTCCAGATTGACCTTATCCTGAATAGTCAGGTCACCCAGATTGGTTTTCAGCAATGTTTCCTCAATGGCGGTGACTTTATAGGTGTCTCCCTCCACGGCAACAACGGTCAGGCAAACACCATTATGGCTGATACTCTGATCGATTTTAAACTCCGAAGCAATGGGTGATTGAAACGAAAAAGTTTTGTTAGTGCCTTCTGAATCCACTTTTAAAAGCGTTGCAACGGATTCTACTATTCCTGTAAACATTATCTTAGACGAAATTTTAAACACAAAGTTACGATTTATAACGTCTCTTTGCAGTACGAAAGGCGCTATTGATGTGGGTAAATCTTTTCAAATCCACATAGTTTGCGAACTTTGCACGAACGCGGGAAACCAGCATTCCTTTTGCCTAACATATCCTTTATAACATTAATGAAAAAAGTCTTATTTATTGATCGCGACGGAACGATCATCGTTGAACCGCCCACTGATTTCCAGGTAGACTCATTAGAAAAACTCGAATTTTTACCCAAAGCAATATCCGCACTTCGAAAAATTGCAGAAGAAACTGATTATGAGCTGGTAATGGTAACCAATCAGGATGGCTTGGGAACGGATTCTTTTCCTGAACCCACCTTCTGGCCGGCGCAAAATAAGATGCTGCAAACCTTAGCAGGAGAAAATATACATTTCGCGAACATTCACGTGGACCGCAGTTTCCCCGAAGATAACCTTCCTACCAGAAAACCCGGCACCGGAATGTTAACCTCCTACTTTTCAGAAGAATACGATTTGGCTAACAGTTACGTGATCGGTGACCGCCTTACCGATGTGCAATTGGCTGTAAACCTGGGAGCTAAGGCCATTTTATTTCTGGATCAAACCCCTGAAACGGGAATGTCCGAAGAAATGCAGAAAGCTACCAGCTATGTTTCAAGGGATTGGGATGCAATCTATGAGCATTTGAAGCTGCCTTCCAGAACTGCGTCTGTTGAACGCAATACAAAAGAAACACAGATTAAAGTCGAGCTGAACCTGGATGGAAGCGGCAGATCTGACATTCATACAGGACTGGGCTTTTTCGACCATATGCTGGATCAACTGGCCAGACATTCAGGCGCCGACCTCTCTATCCATGTCGAAGGTGACCTGCATATTGACGAACACCACACCATTGAAGACACGGCGCTGGCGCTGGGTGAAGCTTACAGGCAGGCCATTGGCGATAAGCGCGGGATTAGCAGATATGGGTTTTTGCTTCCTATGGATGAAGCGCTTGCCCAGGTTGCTATTGATTTTTCTGGCCGTCCGTGGATTGTTTGGGATGCAGAATTTAAAAGAGAGAAAATTGGTGAGATGCCGACGGAAATGTTTTTTCACTTTTTCAAATCATTTTCAGACACGTCGCTCTCTAATTTAAATATTCAGGTAAGCGGTGACAATGAGCATCATAAGATCGAATCGATTTTTAAAGCGTTCGCCAAGGCAATAAAAATGGCCGTCAGACGTGATTTAAAAGCACTCGACTTTATGCCTTCAACCAAAGGGGTCCTTTAAATTTTTAATTTATTGAACGGTTAAAGACATTTTTAGTTAATTTTGCTAACGTTAAGTAGTGTATAAATTGCTTTTTTATGGAAATGACAATCATAATGATCGTTTTTTATGTGGTTCTTCTTGGTTCTGCGTTCCTTGTAGGACGCTGGCTGGAAAACAATGAAAAACAATGGAAAGCCAAGTAAGCGTTATTAATTAATCGTATCACAAGTTGCTCAAATCGCTCTGTCTCATATTACTTACGGCCTTCCTCATCTGTAAAGCCACAGATGTCGCCAGCCTCTTGCTGGCCAAGGAAAAGTCATCTGTGGTTTGCGATACCGGCACTTGTGATAATGAAAAAACAGAAGTTGAGAAAATCAGCGACGACCAGTTGTTGATTTCTCATTCCCTACATTTTGATAAATCCCCTTTATCATTCCCCCTTTCGAAGTCTTTCTCCTTCTCTGCCGGATTTCCAAATGAAATCTCGCTGAAGCTGCTCTCGCCGCCCCCCGAACTGATCTGATTTTCCTGCATTTATTTATTCTGTGAGCATGGTGCTCCTGCGGATGTGTACACTTTACATTCGGCTAGGCGCATTGTCCAGATTCTCCTATTCTACAATTTATATTCAAAAAAAATCATGATCAAGTCGTATAACCAACTGTTTGAAAACAATAAAAAATGGGTCGATGCAACTAACGAGGAAGACCCTGAATTTTTCAACAGACTAGCAAACGGACAAAGCCCAAAGTTTCTATGGATCGGATGTTCTGACAGCCGCGTTCCCGCCAATGCATTAACAGGAACAATGCCTGGTGATATTTTCGTGCACCGCAACATTGCCAACATGGTCATTCACACGGATATGAGCATGCTGAGTGTGCTCGATTACTCTGTTAATGTGCTTAATGTGCAGCATATTATCGTTTGTGGACACTATGGTTGCGGCGGTGTTGCAGCAGCAATGGGCAACAAACAAGTAGGCCTTATCGACAACTGGCTGAGACATATTAAAGATGTGTACAGACTGCACCAGGAAGAACTGAACGCCATTGAGGACACTCAGAAAAGAACCGACCGGTTTGTTGAGCTCAATGTGATCGAGCAGGTGATGGACCTTGCCAAAACTTCGATCGTGCAGAATGCCTGGGCTAATAAAAAGCCTTTGCAAGTGCACGGTGTGGTGTACGCAGTCGGCACAGGCGTTCTTCAGGATCTCGGCATTACAATGGACAGTGCAGACGATATGGAGAATGTATATCGGATGGACGTTCCGGTTATCGCCTGACATTAAGCAGCCCTCATTTAATATTTGACTCTTAGCGATAATCGTATGTCAGCAGATAAAAAAAGTTTGTTTTCCAACCTGAAGTACGATGTCCCGGCCGGACTCGTCGTTTATCTGGTTGCTTTACCATTATGTCTTGGTGTGGCGCTGGCCTCGACAGGACGCTCTGATCTCCTGTTTTCCGGAATCATTGCCGGGATCATTGGTGGAATCGTGGTTGGTTCCATTAGCGGCTCGCCCTTAGGTGTGGCTGGCCCGGCCGCTGGTCTGGTTGTGATCGTGCTCAATGCGCTGGATACGCTCGGGAGTTTCGAAGCATTCCTACTTGCAGTGGTTTTGGCGGGGGTAATCCAAGTTATTGCTGGTTTCTTGAAGGCCGGGATCATTGGCTATTATTTCCCGTCGTCTGTGATCAAAGGAATGCTTGCTGCCATTGGTATAACCCTCATTTTGAAGGAAATACCGCACGCATTCGGGTATGACGCCGACTTTATGGGCGACGAAGCATTCAATCAGAAAGACGGACAAAACACCTTTACGGAGCTTTTTAACGCAGTAAAATACAGCAGCACGGGAGCCATCATTATTTCTGTGATTTCGCTCGGCTTGCTGATGTTGTTCGACCGTCCGTTCATGAAGCGCGTTTCGCTTTTCCGGTTTATCCCGGGTGCATTGTTTGTAGTGGTCAGCGGAATCCTGCTGAACCTTCTTTTTTCAAAGGTGATGCCTGCCTGGACATTGGGCGGTGATCATTTGGTGCAGCTGCCAGTGGCGAGCAATGCGCAGGAATTTTTCAGTTTTTTCAAAACACCTGATTTTTCTGCAATTACCCGCGTTGAAACTTACACCATCGCTGTAACATTAGCGATCGTAGCGAGCCTTGAAACGCTTTTATGCGTGGAAGCAACGGATAAGCTGGATCCCTACAAACGCAACACGCCCACAAACCGGGAGCTGGTAGCGCAGGGTATCGGTAACATTACATCCGGGTTAATCGGCGGGTTGCCTATCACGCAGGTGATCGTGCGCAGCTCTGCCAACATTGATTCGGGTGGCCGGACCAAGATGAGCACCATTACGCATGGGTCTATTATGCTGCTTTCGGCTTTGTTTATTCCTACATTACTGAACTACATTCCGTTGGCTTCGCTGGCGGCGGTGTTGCTGATGGTGGGTTATAAGCTTTCCAAGTTTTCGCTTTACCAGGGCATGTATAAGCTCGGCAAAGAGCAGTTTATCCCGTTCATTGTGACCATTATCGCCATTCTGAGCACGGATTTGTTGAAAGGAATTGCCATCGGAATGGTTGTGGCGATTTATTTTATCCTTCGCAAAAACTACAAGCACTCTTATCATTATGTGAAAGAGAAACACCGCGATGGGGATGTGATCACGCTTATCTTGTCTGAGGAAGTTACATTCCTGAACAAAGGCAGCATCAGCGCAACACTGGACGACCTGCCCGACAGCTCAACAGTTGTCATCGACGGCAGCCGCTCCATGAACATAGATTACGATGTGCTGGAAATTATCCAGGATTTCAAAAAACATGCGGCGCCGCTGCGTAACATTACGGTTGAAACCAAAGGAATTGAAGGCGTAGAAGTGGTTGGTGGCCACTGACATTGCTGAGATTCTGTAATTATATACGAAATAGCCGGCACCACGCCGGCTATTTTTTTGCACAAAAAAATCCCACAACCGACGAGTGCCAGTGTGGGATAACGATTTGTAATAAGCCGATAAGCCGGTCAAAAATCCTTTAAGTCCTTATTTGTTCTTAAGGCGTTGGATAAGCATATCATTGAATGTACGTTCCGCCTTATATAATTCGATCACTTGGCTTGCCGTAATTACCTTTAAAAAGCGATTCTGATATTCTTTTTCAAGGTCCAGCTCCTTCTGACGCAAGTCCTGCACTTCTTTCAGGTTACCGAGCACTTGCTCGTCATTCTGCCCTTCTGCTTTTTTATCATTGATGATCTTCCTTTGCGCACGGTGAATTTCTCGGCGTTTTTGGGAATATTCATTGTAAACCGGCCAGAATCCTGTTGACTGCTCCGGTGTTAAATTCAGCCGGTTGGTAATAATAGCCACTTTCGCATCCTGAATCCGTTTTATTTCTTCCTCCGATTTCCGTTGCGCGCTTGCCGTAGTGATGGAAAGCATTGCTATGAAGAGGAGGGTTAACAGGTTTCGGTGTCTGGTAATAAGTTGTAAGTTCATTTTATAATTATTGTTAGGGTCAAATCGTCTCAGTGCCTGAAACTGATTCCTGTAATTGCTGGCGAAGAACGTCATCTTCTAATCCATCCAGGTAAAAAAGTACAGTTGAATCTGTGTCAAACGCCTTCTGAACAACTTTATGCTCGCTCAAATCGTAGTAACTGATATCCTGATCTTCGAGGTAACTCACTATGGATGCATTACTGATGCCGCTCAATGGCTCCTGCCCAAGTGATCCCTGGCGTTCGGGAACGGTTACCCATACCAGCACTAAAATCAAAGCCATAGCCGACACAAGCGCCAATGAACGCTGCCACGACCAGCCTATCACCGGCTTACGAACAGGTTCCGACGGGATTCTTGATTGGATCATCTGAGGCAATTTGTCAAAATAGTCCTCCGGAACCTGGAAAGGAACTTCCTTTTTCAGATCATCCAGTCGTATGCGCTTATTATCCATGATTATTTATATTTCCACTCTTGTAAATGTTTGACCAAACTAGTTTGCAATGGTTTAATCTGTCTCATTTAAATAATCCTCAATTTTTTTTGAAGCCCAATGATATGAAGCTTTTAGCGCACCCACGGACGTCCCGGTGATCTCCGAAATCTCCTCATAGGGCAGCTCTTCAAAATATTTAAGGTTGAAAACCAGCCTTTGCTTTTCTGGTAATTTTAATAATGCCTTTTGCAGTTTTAGCTGAATGGCATCGCCGCTCACCAGCGGATCCGCTTCCAGCTTTTCGCTCAGCTCACTTTCCACGTCATTGATTGAAATGAAAAAACGCTTTCTTTTTTTGTTGAGAAAGTTAATGGCTTCATTGCTCGCAATGCGGTAAAGCCAGGTGTAGAATTTGGAATCGCCACGGAAATTTTCCAGCGCCGTCCAGGCTTTGATGAACACATCCTGTGTAATGTCATTCGCATCATCATGGTCTACAACCATTTTCCTTACCAGCCAATATACTTTTTGCTGATACTTCCGCACCAGCTGACTGAAAGCGTTCCGGCGCGTTTCGGGATTTTCAAAAAGGGATAATAATTCTTCGTCAGACATTTAATCAATACTAATTCCCGAATCAACACAAGTCAATAATAGTTCATTTTTTGGTTCAGGGCAAATAAAATTTGAGTCCTGCAAAAAGTAAAACAGCGTTTCAACCTTTCGCAAGACTCAATGATTTCCGGCCGCAAAAAGCTGGCCGGGGACTTCAATAATCTATTTTTTTCTCTCGATAGCACGTTTAGCAGCTTCCACAATGTGCTTCGCTGTCAGGCCGTATTTCTCCATTAATTGTGTAGGCGTTCCGCTTTCTCCGAAGCTGTCGTTCACCGCCACGTATTCCTGAGGAACCAGTTTGTTTTTAACCAAAACCTGCGCCACGCTGTCGCCCAAACCACCAATGCGGTTGTGTTCCTCAGCAGTCACTACGCAACCTGTTTTCTCAATAGATTTCAGGATCGCTTCTTCATCCAGCGGCTTAATGGTATGAATGTTAATGATCTCCGCATTGATGCCTTCTGCTTCCAGAAGTTCACCAGCCTGGATCGCCTCCCAAACCATATGGCCCGTTGCGAAAATGCTCACGTCCGTTCCTTCATTCACCATCCAAGCCTTACCAATCTCGAATTTCTGATCCGCATCCGTGAAAACAGGGATTACCGGACGTCCGAAACGCAGATAAACCGGACCTTCGTAATCAGCGATCGCGATCGTTGCTGCTTTCGTCTGGTTATAGTCACAAGGATTGATAACGGTCATGCCCGGCAACATTTTCATCATGCCAAGGTCTTCCAGGATCTGGTGCGTAGCGCCGTCCTCACCTAATGTAAGGCCCGCGTGTGAAGCACAGATTTTTACATTTTTATTGGAATAAGCAACGCTCTGACGGATCTGGTCATAAACACGGCCCGTAGCAAAGTTTGCGAATGTAGTAGCAAATGGAATTTTACCGCCAATGGTCAAACCGGCAGAAACACCGATCATATTTGCTTCCGAAATACCGCATTGGATAAAACGGTCCGGATTTTCTTTTATAAATGGTTCGAGTTTCAGCGAACCAACCAGGTCAGCACAAAGTGCCACAACGTTTGGATTCTGCTGCCCCAACACATGCATTCCGGCCCCAAAGCCCGAACGTGTATCTTTCTTCTCAGTGAAGGTGTATTTTTTCATTGTATATAATTAATAGTCTCCCATAGTTTCTTCCAACTGGCCAAGCGCTGCCGCAAGTTGCTCATCATTAGGCGCTACGCCGTGCCATTTGTGGCTGCCCATCATGAAATCAACACCATAACCCATTCCGGTGTGCAGCAAAACCATAATTGGTCTGCCGTGTCCCATCCTGCTTTTTGCTTCGTAAAGACCTTTAAGCACAGAAGCCATATCGTTGCCTTCTTCGATAGAAATCACTTCCCAGCCGAATGCTTCGTATTTAGCACCCAGGTCGCGGTTGTTCATTACTTTAACTGTCGGGCCGTCGATTTGCTGGCCGTTGAGGTCGATGAATGCCACGAGGTTGTCGATCTGGTGGTGCGGCGCGAATGTGGCTGCTTCCCAAACCTGGCCTTCCTGCTGCTCACCATCGCCCATGAGCACGTAAACATGTCCTTTATCACCGTTCAGTTTCTTCGCCATTGCAGCGCCGATCGCCACGGACATTCCTTGTCCCAGTGATCCCGACGCTATGCGGATGCCTTCCAGGTGCTCGTGCGTGGTCGGGTGACCTTGCAGACGTGAATCCAGCTTGCGGAATGTTGCCATTTCTTCCACCGGGAAATATCCCTTGCGTGCAAGTGTGCTATACCAAACCGGTGAAATATGTCCATTGGAAAGGAAAAACAAATCTTCGTCCTTACCATTCATGTCAAAAACTGGCTTACCGTCCTGTTCTTTCAATTGCATACGCTCAAAATAAAGCGCCACAAGTAATTCTGTACAGCCCAGTGAACCTCCCGGGTGTCCCGACTGGCAGCCATGCACCATACGGACAATGTCCCTGCGAACTTGTGAGGCAACTTTCTCTAATTGTTCAACTTCCATGTTTATCGATTTTCTATTTATCAAATACGTTCTTTGAGCGTCCATTTTCTGCACGTAAATGTCCTATTATTACGGCTTTGAGAATGACTCTTTATTATTCACTTTTGTTAAGAATTTGATCAGTGTGATTCTTTGTATTCACTTTTCGAACAACTTCTTCAATGATCCCATTTTCATCTATGACGAATGTTGTGCGGACAATGCCCATATATTCGTGGCCAAAAGTTTTTTTCAAAGCCCAGACACCATAATCATTCACTATTTTCTGGTCAGTATCAGCGAGTAGCGGAAAAGGCAGGTTGAATTTCTTAATGAATTTCTGATGCGATTTCTCATCATCTGCACTTACACCCAAAACTTTGTAGTTCTTTTTCAAAAGCACATCGTAGTTGTCGCGGAGGTTACAAGCCTGAGCTGTGCAACTGGGCGTATCGTCTTTTGGATAAAAGTAAAGAATGACTTTTTCTCCTTTAAAATCAGAAAGTTTCACTTCATTACCATCCTGATCCTTAGCAGAAAACGCTGGGGCGGAATCGCCAACTTGAAGTCCCATACTTTTACTTTTTTCGTTTTTTCGTTTTTTTCCGCGCAACCGGCAGATCTTTCAATTCGGTTTGCAAGATAGTACTATTTCCTGCCCTATCGGTCACTTCAAGCGTTAGTTCGCCTTCAAATGGCACCGTTGGATCCATCTTTTCAGACCAGATATATCCTTTTTTGGAATCAAAATTCATCAGCACCCATTCTCCGTTTACCAATGCTTTATAATGATCCACTCCGGATGTGGCATCGCCGATAAATCCGCGGATTCTCTCCTTACTATGCTCTACAAGCCGGATCTTGGGTGGAACGGTGTCTGCCTGGATAACAAATGTTCCGAGCTCCCGGGTTTCAAATTTTATCTCGTCATCCGCCCAGGCACCTCCCAAAAACCGATAGTAACCATCAATATAGCGGTAAACGCGCGTTCTTTCCTTGTTTTCAGGGACAGTTTCCGGCTTGAATGATACGGATATATAATCTTTGAGCGCTGTTCCCCGGTTGTTAATGGTCAGCGCATTGAAATTTTGCTGCCCGGTAAGGAATAAGGTGTCAAAAATACTCGTGTTCCGAAAATCCACCGACCATTTGTCTGCCTTATAACTGGATGCAACTGCGGGAAAAATCTGGCTTCGCAGAAAAGTTTTCACCGTCGTCTTGCCTATTTTGACTGAGTCAGGCATGTATTTCCTTAAATCTGTCAAAAAGACGGCCGACTCATCCGCATACAAATCGGGCTCTTTTTTCACTTCCTTACCATTGGAATACAAGGTTGCAAAAGGGATCGCGCTGCGGTAATATTTTGCTTTAATGACCAATGTATTTTCCTGCACATCGGTCTGAATGTATTCCGGATTTATTTCTACGTCGTAAACCGGAAGTGGCGGATTTTGCGGTTCACCTTTGATGACGAAAACGAGCTCGGACGCATTCTCGTAGGAATCGGTGATTTTAATGCGCACTTCATGAAGGAGTGTATCAGTAATGTTCAGCTTGCCGTTAATCGCATTGGTTTTATATAAATTGAAATTGTTACCGTCCGGAACGTAGCATTTGAGATAACGCTGCCCGGTTTTTTGCTCCGTTTCGTAGTCGATGAGGTTGTTATAATCCCTTGTAGCGGTGTTGGGGAAAATCTCAATGTTATAGGAAAAAACTTCATTTCCATCCATTTTAATCTCAATGCATTGCAAACCATAGCGAAACCCTGTGCCCGTCATCTGGTCGTGCGCCACCATATCAATGCCCAATATTCCCGTTGCTGAAACCGTGTCAGCAAGCCTGTAAGAACCATCTTTCAGCTTAACCGGCGAGTAAACCTTCCGACCAAACTGACCGTTAAGCCGTCCGTTAATGTCCAGCGGCCGGATCGCCAGATTGACAAATTTCGGAGGCGTAACATCCTTGATTTCATTAAATCCAAAATACAAAGGATTCAGAAAATTGTCCTTGGAATCGCGGATCTCAAAATGCAAATGTGGCCCCGCAGAACCACCCGTGTTGCCGGAAAGCGCTATGATTTCACCTTTTTTGAAGCTGAATTTTCCCGCCTCCGGAAAGAGGTCGATTTCGAATGTCTGTTTTTTATATTGCTCTTCGCGCACATAGGTCGCCAAAGGATCACTGAATTTTAGCAAATGTCCATAAACCGTCGTCTGACCATTGGGATGGCGCAAATAGATCACATTGCCGTAACCACTCCGCTGAACGGCCACTTTGTAAACATAGCCTTCCGCAGCCGCGTACACATTCAGGCCTTCGCGCTGCTCGGTACGAATGTCCAGCCCGGCGTGAAAGTGATTGCTGCGCAGGTCACCGAGCCCGCCGGCAAGCGAATTGGCAAGCCCGGGCCGGATCGGAAATTGGTAATAACCTTTTGGATACGTTTGTGTTTGGGCAAAAGAAGTAAGGCATAAGCCCATGAAGCCCGACAATAACAAACCAATACGGACCATTGCCCGAAAATGATAATGCATGAAAACGAAGTGTATGGATGAACGACCCTGCAACCGAATAGAAGATCAAGGTTTACCTAACGAATAATTCAAGCATCTTCTTGCCCTCAATGGACGCAGTAAGCTTGTCGCCGATTTGCACAGGCCCTACTCCTTTTGGCGTTCCGGTGAAAATCAGGTCTCCTTTTTTAAGCATAAAATATTTGGAGACAAAGGAGATCAGGTAATTAATGCGGTAAAGCATCATGGACGAGTTGCCGTTCTGGCGCTCTTCACCATTCACATCGAGGCTAAAATTCAGGTTTTGAATGTCTTCATAATCCGAGATCGGAACGAATTCAGAGACCGGTGCCGAACCATTGAATGCTTTTGCCAATTCCCACGGCAAGCCTTTGGCCTTCAATTCTGACTGCAAATCCCTGGCCGTGAAGTCGATGCCTACGCCTATCTCGTCGTAATATTTATGTGCAAACCGCTCTTCAATGTTTTTTCCTACGCGGTTTATTTTCACCACGAGCTCGACTTCGTAATGTACATCCTTTGAAAAATCGGGATAAAAGAAGGGTTCTCCGGCCCGCACCTGCGCCGTTTCGGGCTTTAAAAAAATTACGGGAGCGTCGGGTTTTTCGTTATTTAATTCAGCTATATGCTCGGTATAATTCCTGCCTACACAAATAATTTTCATTAGGAGCAAATAAAATTTGGAATGAGTAAAAACACAACAAAACTACCGTTATTCGCCAAATCTGCTTCGGAAATGTTTAATATTTTTGAGGAAAGTATCGTTATTAACAGAAAGCTTGCGCATGAAGATCCAAATTTCCCGACAACCTTATTTCTTAATCTGCACACTCGCATTAACCTTGTTTATAACTGCCTGCGACACCCTTCGGAAAACGCCGGAAAGATCGAACTCTTCAAGATATTCCCCGTCAAAATCGTCCCGATCGCGTGGCACCGTCGCGCGCAGACCACCTGCAAGGACACCTGCCAGAAAACCTGCAACATCTTCAAAACCAACATATAGCAAGCCAGGCGATTTTCCTCCGACAGCAGTTCCTCAAGTGGTTGAGGTGGCGCGGACTTACGCGGGAACGCCCTACCGCTCGGGTGGAAATGATAAAAACGGCATTGATTGTTCCGGCCTGATCTGCTCCGTTTATTCCGAAATTGGTGTAAAAGTGCCACGCATTTCCTGGCAGCAATCTGAATTTGGCCGGGAAGTGAGCAGCATCAAGGACATTAAGCCGGGCGACTGGCTGTTTTTTGTACCCGAAGCCGGAAAAGAAGGTTATGTCTCTCACGCCGGCATTGTTACCGATGTCCGTAATCAGGAAGAAATTATGTTTATACACGCTTCCACATCGCGCGGCGTGCGGGAGGACAATCTTTTTTCCAATTATTTCAAAGGCAGGTTTGTAAAAGCGATGCGGCCGTTTTAATCCAATTTACTGGCCGTTTGATATTTTTCCCTACACATAGGGGTAAAGTACTGGCTGACTGTCTCTTTTGCAAACAATAATCAAAGCCAAAATCCTTTTCGCAACCTATGGAAACTACTATGGGCCCTCCGCCAGCCATCGGAGGCCGCGTCGTCCCGCTTCATGCAGCTCCGGACATCCCTGTTTACATTTACGCCACTGTTTTTGCTTCTTTTTGCGTCATAACCGGCCTCATCTGGGACATTTGCTGGCACATAAGCATCGGCCGCGACGGACTGCTATCTCCGCCTCACCTAGTTATTTATCTGGGCGCTGTGGTTGCAGGATTATTCTCGGGATATGAGATTTTACGAAAAACATTCTGGGGCAGCGATTTGGAAAAAGCCGCCAGTGTCAAGATATGGGGCTTTTTTTATAGCTCACTCGGCTCTTTGTTTTGCATTTGGGGCGCATTAGCCATGCTCACCTCCGCCCCGTTCGACGACTGGTGGCATAACACTTACGGGTTGGATGTTACGATTCTGTCCCCACCGCACACCGTGCTGCTTTTGGGCATGATAGGCATTCAGTTTGGTGCCCTGATCAGCGTTATCGCAGTCAAGAACCAATTGAAGCTCAGGCTTGCGCATTCTTTTGAAAAAACAAAATCTTGGGACAAAAGACTGTTCTGGCTTTTCGCATTGTCGGCGGGTTTCCTGTTAACCATTTGGTATACATTGCTTTCTGAAAGTCTTGGTCGGATGTGGATGCACCATTCCAGCCTTTACCAATGTGTTGGCGCAGGATTTCCGCTTTTCTTAATGGCTATCGGAAAAGCGGTAAAGCATAAATGGGCGATTACCGCCGCGACAACCGTTTACACAATATTAATGTTGATGACCCTTTGGATTATTCCCCTCTTTCCCGCGGAACCCAAGCTAGGCCCGATCCTGAATCACATTGATCATTATCAGGGATTCCAGTTTCCACTTCTGCTTATTATTCCAGCCATAACCATTGATCTTTTGCGTAATCGCTTCGGTTATTTGAATGACTGGAAGCTTACATTGCTTCTGGGAAGCGCCTTTATCATTGTTTTTTCTGTATTTCAATGGTTTTTCGGATCATTCCTGATGGAATCGCCTTATGCCCGGAACTGGTTTTTTGGCAGCCATTACTGGTATTTCGGCAACAGCCCCGACTGGGAGTATCGCTACAAATTTGGCCCGTGGCTGGAAACGACATCTGAACTGCTGCAAGGACTAGGCATTGCATTGATCGCCAGTTTGATTTCAACACGCATAGGATTGTCCTGGGGTAACTGGATGCATAAAATTCAACGATGAAAAATCTTATCTTAATCATCATGCTTTTGGCTGTTGGTATGACAGCAAAAGCGCACGTCGGAAGTGCTGGTGTGCAAATGCAGGGACAGGCGGGCCCCTATAAAGTGCTTGTGAGCGTGGAGCCGCCCGATGTGATTCCAGGGACTGCAAAAATCACGGTTTTCATCGAAAATGGCATTGCTAAAAAAGTGCTTGCAAGGCCCATTTACTTTTATTCCGGGGACAAAGGCGCTCCATCACCCGACGAACTGGCACAAGTTGCAGGGCAAACCGGACAGTTTCAGGGTGCGGTTTGGCTGATGGAATGGGGATCGTCCTCCGCCCAGATCCAGGTTGAAGGCGAACAGGGAAAAGGTGAACTGATCGTTCCTATTGTTGCCGTTTCCACGGCGGAACGGGAAATGCCGAAACATTTAGGGATTGGTTTGAGCATTCTGGGGGTGCTGCTGTTTTTGTTAATGATCACCACCATTGGCGCAAGCGTCAGCGACGGCATTTTAAGGCCAGGCGAGACATTGACATTTGCGCAAAAAAGAAAGCGCTGGGTGAATATGGGGATTGCAACCGTGCTATGTTCGGTCATTTTATACGGCGGAAGCAGCTGGTGGGATAGCTGGGCGGAAGAATACAAGCAATGGCTCTACCGGCCGATCCAGGGAAACGCGGCCATTTTAGAGAACGGTGATCAAAGGGTTTTTCAGCTAAAAATTGACACAACAGGCTTTCACTCGCAGCGTCGTGGCAGTATGCTCAGCACATTGATCCCGGATCATGGCAAGCTCATGCATACGTTTCTCGTCCGCACGCCTGGAATGGACGCTTTCGCCCACATTCACCCGGAACGCAAGGATAGCACGACATTTGAAGCCTATTTACCCAAATTACCAGGCGGGAAGTATCTTGTTTACAGTGACATTGTACAGCGATCGGGTTTCGCGGAAACAATTGTAGACACCATCGACATTCCGGAGCAGCAAGCAAAAAGCAACCCGCTTCAAGTGACCGCAGAGGAAGACACTTATGTCGTGACCGATCCGATCGACTCTCCGGGAGCAGTGCCATTGGATGAGAATGTAGTGGTTTGCGGCAAGCCCGGCACAAAAACGGTCTTTAAAGATGGCTCCTATGCCGTTTGGGAAGGCAAACCTGACAAGCCACTGGACGCAGGAAAGCCGTATCAGCTGACATTTGAATTTTTCAATCCTGATGGAAGCGCCTGTTATCCCGAGCCATATCTTGGCATGACCGGCCACGTGGCAGTTGTTCGTACGGATGGCTCCGTATACATTCACCTGCATCCAACCGGCACATTTGCGATGGCGGCTGAAAAGTCATTCAAGGACCGCATGGCCGATACCGCGACTACGGTTAAAGCCGCCGCGCCCGCCATTTTCCGGGATAGCATTGACCGTTACCTCGCTAAATTAAAGGCTATGCCCATGGAAGAAAGAGAAGTGTTCCTGATGACCGAAATGGGAATGTATGCTGTTAAGGACGGCGCAATGTCCGGCATGGATCATGGTAACCGCATTTCATTTCCCTATTCCTTTCCTAAGGCAGGACGTTACCGGATCTTTTTGCAATTGAAAAGAAATGCAAAAGTGCTCACAGGCGTGTACGATGTAAAAGTGAAAGACGCTGTTACCTTATAAACACTTGTTACAGCCTTCTCAGAACAAGTCCTGAATTTGCTGAAAAGACATCTCCCTGTAATTTTCTATATAGAGGTTGCAGGGAGGTAACTCTTCCTTCGTATGCGAGCTCAGGACGCCTACCACATGCATTCCTGCATTGATAGCAGCCGAAACACCGGAAAAAGAATCTTCAAAAACAACACATTGATCCGGTTCCACGCCCAGATTTTTAGCGCTGGTAAGATAAACTTCGGGATCCGGTTTGTGCTTCTTGACATTTTCACTGGCCATTATAGACCCTAAATGCGCTCGGATAGGCACTTTGCTCAGGATCAGGTCCAGGTTTGCCAGCGGCGCTGACGTCGCTACGCCAAGTTTAGCACCATTACTTTTCAAGTCGTTGATAAAAGCGACAATTCCTTCGATAGGATCAATGTAAGGCTCGTAGATCTGGCGGAACAAGCTTTCTTTTTCATCTTCCATTTTCAAAAGCTCATCTCCTTCTACCACCCTGTTTAAAAAGTGACTGAGAATGTAGCTGTTGCTTTTCCCAAACATATGTGCCGCAAATTCTTCGTCTGTCGGAGCCAGGTCGCGCTTTGAAAAAAATTCGCGGAACGCCATGGAGTGGTAAGGGTTGGTATGGCAAATCACGCCATCCATATCAAAAATGACTGCTATTTCTTTTTTCATCGCGCAAAGATAAACAATCAACATTTTCTGAATGTGAATCGAATCACTTTTCAGGCAACGTCGTATTTATTCTTTATAATATAGCTTGGTAAACCGCGAAACGAGACCGATATTTAACGCAATGGAACATTACACTTTACATATTTAACAGCAGTTCGGCTTCTTTTTATGTCACCGATTGCATTTTATCAGGTTATTCTGTTAAATTTACTATACCAACCTCCCGCTATTTGCAAGAATAGCAAGCTAGATTTGCCGGATCATTATACAGTTGGCTTTTCTTGCAATAATAATATGACAATGTATGAGTGAGTTAGAACCAATCAAAAATGGAGTGGACCGCCAGTCAGTTGCAAGACGAAGCGAGAACATGACTTCGCTGGAAGCGTATGATAAATATGGTGCAATGGCTTATGGCATCATTTTGCAAATTTTGCCGCAGGTCCATTTGGCTCAGGAAGTGTTGGTAAGTGTATTTTCCTCACCCCAATTACAGGCTTGCAACAGTTACCCTTTCAGCTTTGTTGCTTGTGTTATCAAGCTGGCCCGGGCCAAAGCTGTGGAAGCCAAGCGCAAGGTAACGGCGATTGCACCGATCTCTGATCCTTCCAACACGTCGGATACATCACCTGCGAAAATTTTTGATCTTTCATTCTGCCAGGGTTTTACGCCGGAAGAAGTTGCACAAAAACTCAATATATCGAAATCCGAAGTTCTTCGTTCTTTTCATGAATATTTCAAATTATACCGTAACGCTTAATCATCAGGGCATATAGTGGAAATACAGGATTTTATTGAGAGCGGAATCTTAGAGGCACACTTGTTGGGATTGACCAATAAAGAAGAGAAAGAACTCGTACAATATATGGTGGAGGAAAATCAGGAGATCCAGGATCATCTGGTTGATATTGAAAAGGATCTGACGCGTTATTTTAACGGCTCGGCAACGACGCCTCCAACTGCAATACGCGAAATAATTCATCTGAGAAGTACGCAAGATCACTTCCGGAAGGAAAAACATACTTTCAAAAACAAAGCGGCGAAAGAAGACAACAACACGAAATTCCTTGATGTGGAGGTAAATGACACCCATATCAAAGTCCACAAATTCTGGCGTCCAGCCTTTATCGCCGTATTTATTTTGTCCAAAATATTCCTGATCGCCGGGCTGTATTATTACTTCAAAGCGGTTAATCAGGAGGAAGAATTACTGAGGCTTAAAACAGAGATTCATCAGGTCAAATAGTCAGACCACATTCATAAAACAAGCCGGAAATCACATCGTGATCTTCCGGCTTGTTTGTTTATATTTGAAAAATTAAACACATATTATATTTTATGAAAGAGAGAGAAAGGATAAGTAATCTGGAAGAGTTAATGGCTGAAAACCTGATCCGGTTAGATCGGCTTGAAGCTGGGCAAACTGTTATTCATCGAAGTGTAACAGATCTTAATAAGATTGTTTTTAAGAACTCGACTGACATCGAGGTCTTGAAGCAAGATGTCGCTTACCTGAAAGAAAACATGGCAACGAAGCAAATGTTTGCCAGCATGCTGGAAGCAATGGTAGATGGCTTTGACCGGACCGACAGGCAATTCTCTAAAATGCATGACGAAATGGTTTTGCTACGGCAGGATGTCAATGTGTTGAAAGCCAGGTAAGTCTCCGAAAACCGCTAAATTACTACGTTCCTCAAATTTTAAAATAAATACATGTTTCCGTTTCGCGTTGGCCAGGGTTATGATGTGCATCAGTTGGAAGAAGGCAGGCCGTTCTGGCTGGGCGGGATTTTGATCCCGCATTCACATGGTGCAAAAGGCCATTCAGATGCGGATGTCGTGTGCCACGTCATGTGCGACGCGTTGCTGGGCGCTGCGAACATGCGAAACATCGGTTACCATTTCTCCGATAAAGATCCGCAATGGAAGGGCGTTGACAGCAAAATATTGTTAGCCAAAGTGCTGGAAATGATCCGTGAAAAAGGCTTTGAAGTGGGTAATGTGGATGTCACAATCGTGTTACAAAACCCAAAGCTAAATCCGCACATCCCTGAAATGAAAACTTGCTTATCCGCCGTCACCCAAATTCCCGCAGAGAATATTTCCATCAAAGCAACAACTTCTGAACAGTTAGGATTTGTAGGCCGCGAAGAAGGAATCGCTGCACATTGCGTTGCATTGATATATTTGCCAAGCCTCTTTCCCATAAATACTTCGCATTAACCAAACCCATGAAAAAACGCCTTCATGAAAAAACTTCTCCTTGCTCTCACCATTGTTATTGGTTTCACATTTATCGCTTGCGCTCAGGAAGGCGGCCAGGTTACACAACCCATTGGCTTTGAAGAATACGATCCTATCTCAACGTTGAAAGTAGAGGAGCACATTACCAAAAGAGCTAAGTTTCCCTTTATCGACGTCCATAACCACCAATATCAGATGCCTACGCAGGATCTGAAAGCGCTGACAAAAGAAATGGACGCGCTGAATATGGCTATAATGGTCAATTTGAGCGGTCGCGGTTGGTCGCAGGAGTGGGAAGAGGGAACGGCTACATTGAAAGGCTCGCTGGAAAATGTTGCCAAGAATGAGCCAAAAAGAATCGCAGTTTTTACCAATCTCCAGTTCAAAGGTTTTGGTGAGAAAGACTGGTCGGCTAAGGCTGTTGCGCAACTGGAAGCGGATGTAAAAATGGGCGCAAAGGGGTTGAAAATTTACAAAAGTCTTGGTTTCAGCGGCATTAAGGATGATAAGGGCAATCGTGTTGCCGTGAGTGATCCGCGCTTGCAGCCTGTCTGGAAAAAATGCGGTGAGCTGGGAATCCCGGTTCTGATCCATACTGCCGACGTGCCGTCATTCTGGGACCCGATGGACCGCTACAATGAACGCTGGCTTGAACTGAAAACCCATCCAAACCGCCGACGCGGCGCAAAAGATCCTGTTCCGTTTGATTCGTTAATAGCCGAGCAGCACCACATTTTCAAAAGCAATCCTAAAACGACATTCATTAATGCGCATATGGGCTGGTATCCCAACAATTTAAAGAAACTGGACAGCCTGATGGTCGTTTTCCCTAATATGTATGTTGAAATTGGCGCAGTAATTGCGGAATTGGGCCGTCAGCCGCGGGCTGCCAAAAAGTTTTTTGATAAGTATCAGGACCGCGTGTTATTTGGTAAAGACAGTTGGGTGCCAGCCGAGTACGCGACCTATTTCAGGGTTTTGGAGACTGAGGACGAATACTTTCCCTATCACAAGAAATACCACGCATTCTGGAGAATGTATGGGATGGGCCTTTCAGACGAAGTTTTGAAAAAGCTCTATTACAAAAATGCATTACGCATCATCCCAGGTCTGGACAAAAGCCTTTTCCCTAAATAATTATCTCATTTAAAGGCTTTTGCCTCTTTAATTAGGGATCTGTACTCAGCCTTTCCGAGGCATTTCTTATAATAATCTTTGGCTTTGCCCTTGTTACCGGCGCGTGAAGCAACTCTCGCCAGGCCTGCATAAGCCATTGCATGATATTCTTTGGTGTACTGATCATCATGCGGCGTCTTCAAAGCCAGCAAATATTCTCGCTGGGCCGAAGCATCGTCCTTTTCATGTTTCTCGTGCAATAAGCCCTGAAAAGTTCGCCAGGCAACGGGGTAAAAACCCTGTGTGTGTTTCTTTAACATTGCCAGTTCCTTATTTGCCTGCTCGTATTTCGCTGCCAAGATCAGCGATTCGATGTTTTTCATCAAGAAAAGCGGATTTTTGGGATATAAATCAATGAGCCTGTCTGTGTAGTAAACGGCTTTGTCAGGTCTTGATTCGTATTTGAGATAAATGTGTGAAATGTAAAAATTAGCTTCCGCACGTGTTATCGTACCCACTTTGGTAGCATTATCTATTTGCTTTAAACCTAATGCCTTATCCCCACTTTTAAAGAAAAGCATCAGTGGCTTTACCATAGAATGTTCCTCGGGATACACTTCAACATAATAGTTATACATCCCCGAAGTGAAGTAAAATTCAGGGTTCTTGTTGATCAGCTTCAGGCCTTCAACGAACGCATTATACGCCTTTTTGCCCTCCCCTGCCGCGTTCATCATTTCCCCCTTATAATTGTACATCATAGCCATATAACCGCGGGCAACCATCGTGTAAAATACTGCTTCCGGGTCAAGGCTGTTCTTTCCGTACTTCTTATTAATTGCTTCCAGGCATTGATCCAGCTTGTGAATGTATTCCTTCGATTTTGTGGGATTATCCTTGATCGGCAAATGTTTCCAGAAGAGCACAAACGAGTCCAGAATGTAGGAAACGGGGTGATTAGGATATTTTTTCTGAACCTGATGCATAAAAACCTCAGCCTCCTCAAACTCGTAATTGTATATTTTGTCCAGGCTCTGCTGAACATGTTTTAACGATGCCGGGTCATTCAGAAGTTGGGCAGGTGCAGGAAGCGAACACAGTGTGAGTAAAAATAAAAAAAGAAACCGAAGGGTATTTTGCATGGCATGTACTATAAACTCAAAATGGTTTGGTGGAACCGCACCGGAACATTAGCTTTGTTAATAACCGCAAAACAAGATGGCGGGTTTCAAAAATTAATCTACTCACTGATATTATGATTCGTTACGAGCAGTTCACCCTGGATAATGGCTTGAAAGTTTTTGTTCATGAAGATTTTTCAACACCAATGGCTGCCGTAAATATCTTGTACAATGTTGGTTCACGGGATGAGGATGAGGAGCGGACTGGATTTGCACATTTGTTTGAACACCTGATGTTCGGCGGCTCCAAAAACATTCCCAGCTACGATATTCCGGTCCAGAATGTAGGTGGGGAAAACAATGCTTTCACTTCACCTGACATTACTAACTACTACATTACATTACCCGCAGACAATATAGAAACGGCTTTTTGGCTCGAATCGGATAGGATGATGAGCCTTTCTTTTGATCCCAATGTGCTGGAAGTGCAGCGCAAAGTGGTGATTGAAGAGTTCAAACAGCGTTATCTGAACCAGCCTTATGGTGATATGTGGCTGAAATTAAGACCATTGGCGTATAAGCAGCATCCCTATCGCTGGGCTACAATCGGCAAGGACATTGACCATATAGAAAGGGCAACTATGGATGATGTTCAGGACTTTTTCTTCCGGTTTTATCGTCCCAACAACGCAGTAATGGTCGTTGCCGGAGCTATAAAGACAGCTCAGGTGCGTGAATTAGCCAATAAATGGTTTGGGGACATTCCTCCTGGTGCTCCTTATATGCGCAACCTGCCACGGGAGTCTGCACAGAATGAAGCGAGACATTTGGAAATCTCAGCAGCCGTTCCGTTAAATTCTCTGATCAAAGTTTATCACATGCCGGGCAGATACGAAAACGGCTTTTACGCAACCGATCTGCTGAGTGATATTCTGGGACGTGGCAAATCGTCGCGTTTGTACCAAAGCCTTTTGAAAGAAAGATCCATTTTTAACAGCATCAGCGCCAGCGTTACTTCGTCACTTGATCCGGGTTTGCTTTTGATCAAAGGCAATTTAAATCCTGGTGTTAGTCTGGAAGAAGCAGATGCAGCTGTGACGGATATACTCAGCGAAATGGTGGCAAACGGCGCCAACGATGACGAGGTTACCAAAGTAAAAAACCAGTCGGAAGCTTCGCTGGCCTTCTCGGAAGTTGAACTCCTGAACCGTGCGATGAATCTGGCATTTGCAGCCAATGCCGGCAATGTAGATTGGGCCAACGAGGATGCGGAGATTATACGGAATCTGACGTCTGCCGAGATTCAGGAAGCAGCCAAATCCGTATTGAGGCCCGAAAATGCCTCTACGTTATATTATCGCGCAGAAGAAAAGCAGGTTGCGCTTGTCTGACAAGTCGCACCTGCCGTGCAGTGAGAAATAGCTTTTGTTAATCTTCGGGAAGAAAAGTGAGATAGCTGAAATTCTCCTCTTTGAACATTTCCTGTGCAATATCCTGCAACTGTAACGCGGTGATCTGCTCGATCTCGGTAAAGATTTCCGGAAGTGAATCCACGCGGCCCGTATCCAGCAAGCTTTTGGCCATCATCAGCATAAAGCTCATGTTACTCTCCTCAGACATTGCCAGTTGACCCATAAGCTGCACCTTGGTTTGATGCAGTTGCAGCACCGACAAAGGCACTTCGCGGATTTTTTTAAGCTCCTTATGAATCAGGGAAATGCTTTTGGTGAGCTGTTTTTGTTCTGTTCCAAAGAAAATACCCATGAAGCCAGTGTCCAGATAAGGCGTGTAATTTCCTTCAATAGAGTAAACAAAACCATATTTCTCGCGCAAAGAAAGGTTAAACCTGGAATTCATTCCCGGCCCGCCCAGCAGATTCACCAGCATAAAAAACGACAATCTCCTGTCGTCAAGCAATGGATATGCCGGCTGGCCCATAGCACATTGCGCCTGAGAGATAGAGCGTTCTTTTTGCTGACTTACAGGCACATACGCCAATGGTGCCTGCCTGATCCTGGATGTTTTACGATGTGGAATGTTACCCAGATATTTCTCCGCTACCCGAATTACTTTCGAAAAAGGCAAACGGCTAACAGACGAAACGACAATGCGCTCCGTATCAATGTTGTCGTTGATAAATTGCATTAAATCCGCTTTGCCAAACGAGCCTACGGTTTCTGCTGTCCCTAATATATTATTTCCCAGGGCATGATCGGGAAAAATGAGCTGGTCAAAATCGTCCTGAATGGCGTCTTCGGGAGAATCAATGTACATGGACATTTCCTCCAATATCACATTACGCTCACGCTCAATCTGCTTTTCCGGAAAAACAGAATGAAATGTAATGTCTGCCAGCAAATCCATGGCCTTATCGAAATGATCGTCGAGGACCGAGGCGTGGAAACAAATTTTTTCTTTGGTTGTATAAGCATTCAGTTCTCCACCCACATTCTCTAACCTGTTGATAATGTGGTAAGAACTGCGTTTTTCAGTTCCTTTAAAGGCCATATGCTCCCAGAAATGGGCTAGCCCCTGCTGATGCGGCAATTCATCGCGGCTTCCGATGTCGAGCATAATGCCGCAATGCGCGATTTGCGTATAAGGAACCTGCTTATGAGCAATGCGGATCCCGTTGGCAAGCGTATGTAAATGATAATCTTCTGTGATTGGTAGTGTGGTAGATTTGGGGTTACCCTGTTTCTGGACGTTATCTCTCTTCATTCCTTTTGAACACAAAATAGGCACCAATAATTTTCGGTGGTATCCACAAAATTACAGACTTTTGCTCTGAAACCCTTGAAAAGCACCAGTTATGCGCGTTGGATTTGATGCCAAAAGAGCTTTTGCCAATAAAACCGGACTTGGAAATTACAGTCGTTTTGTGCTCGATGCGCTTCTGACAAATGAAAAAGCACCAACTTACCTGGCCTACACGCCAAAAAACAAGGCGAAACTTTTTCCCGGCTTCCCGGAAAACAACCTTCGCATTCCGCAGACATTCCTGGATAAAAAACTCTCGGCTTACTGGCGCTACACATCTATTACGAAACAGCTGAAAGCGGATAACATTGATGTGTTTCACGGGTTGAGCAACGAACTCCCGCAAGGATTGCAAAAGGCCGGAATTAAGTCGGTGGTTACGATCCATGATCTGATCTTTGAACGGCTTCCGCATTTGTTCAAGCCCATCGACAGGCTTATTTACCGACATAAATTCCAGTCGGCATGCCGCCGCGCAGACTCAGTTATTGCCATCAGCGAGCAGACAAAGCGAGACTTAATAGCGCTATACCATGTTGATAGTGAGAAAATCCAGGTTGTTTACCAGGATTGTAATCCTATTTTTAAACAAAGGGTTGAACAAAATAAAATAGAAGAGATCAGGCGCATATACGACATTCCAGGGCAGTACATTTTGTGTGTGGGAACATTGGAAGAGCGTAAAAATCAGCACCGGTTGGTGGAAGCATTCGCTAGCGTCGCTAATAATGATTTCCAGCTTATCCTTGTCGGTAAATCAACAAGTTATACGCCCAAAATTTTGGAATACATTCAAAAATACAACCTGGAAAAGAAGGTAAAAATCCTCCATGACGTTCCCACAGCACATTTACCAGCGCTTTACCAGGAAGCTGAAATATTCGCTTACATCTCTATTTATGAAGGTTTTGGCATTCCTATTCTCGAAGCATTGCACAGCGGGACGCCCGTTTTAGCAGCGAAAGGATCGTGTCTGGAAGAAGCTGGCGGGCCGGGTGGTTTGTATGCGGATCCCTATCAAAAAGAAGACATCAGCCATCAGCTAAATAAACTGATTACTGATGCCGCTTTAAGAAAACAGCTTGTAGAAGCCGGAAAACGGCACATTAGCCAGTTTTCCGGCAAAAATATTGCGCATCAGCTTGTGGATTTATATCAAAATCTCCGCTGAACTATTTCTCTCTGTATTGCTCGATGATCCTGAACAAGGCTTTTTGTTTTTCCAGATCGGGGAAAAAGTCGAAAAGCTGCACATGCGCATCGTAATCGAGCGTTAATGCTGTTTCCAGGTTTAAAAGCGCTTCACGATATGTGCCGCCGTGGATCTGATAAACGGCCATTCTGTAATAGAGGTCGGCTTCTTCGGGCATTTCGTCAATTGCAGCTTGCAAGAGGTCGCAAGCGCGAACGTAATTTCCCTGCTCAAACAGCACATGCGACCATTTCAGCCAGATATCCGGATTGGATGGCTCTATTTCCGCCGCCTTTTCGAATGCTTCAAATGCTGAGATGACATTACCAACTTTAAACTCCGTTTCAGCAAGCGCTAGCCAGTAGTCCGGGTTTAATTCAGTGATCTGAATGGCTTTACGTAAAAATCCAACTGCCTCATACCAACGACCCAGCTCACTGAAACATATCCCTAATCCATACCAGCCATCATCCCACTGTTTATCCAGCTTTACAGTCTGCCGGTAATATTTAATGGCCGTTTCAAATTGACCCAGTTTCTCGTAGCAAGTGCCCAGGCAGCAGCAAGTTTCGGGCTGCTCGCCTTCGAGTTCTATCGCTTTTAAATATTGTTCTTTTGCGTCTTCGTACTTTTCGAGGTTCATGTACGAATTGCCCAATTGAAAAAAGGCCGAAGCAAAATCTTCCTTAACCAATGTTGCGTATTCGTAAGCATTCACCGCATCCTCGTAACGTTCGAGCTTACTGAATGCTATACCCAGATTATACCAGGCGTGATGCGAAAACGGGTCGCGGTCAACAAGCTCATTGTAGTATTCGAGATGACTTTCCAGCTGCCCTACCAAATCCAGGCAATGTGCAAGTTCATATAGCGCACTCTCATTATTCAGGTTGTTCCGGAGCGACTTTTTATAAAACTTGATCGCCTCGTCATACTTACCCCAATTCTGATAAGTCTGCCCTATTTGAAAATATATTTCATCCTGGTCTTCAACACGTTGCAGAAGATTTTCCAACACTTCAATGGCCTCTTCAAACTCGCCCATCATATTGGAAATGGCAACCTGCATGAATGAAATTTCAATGTCGCCGGGATGGAAAAGCGAAGCTCTTTCCAGAATCTCCATAGCCAGCTCATGTTCACCGCGGTTGGCATGCAGCTGCACCATATTAAGCAGGAGGTCCAGCGAATAAGGATAATCCGACAACCCTAACTCACACGCTTTAAATGCTTTGTCCCAATCTCCTTTTTCAATGTAGTGAACCGTTACTTTTTCGTAAGTATCCAAATCAAAAAAAACCGGCTCACTCGTTTTAAGCATTCTTTCAAACCTGAGCAATGTTTCTTTCATATAATCCTTTCTTTCCCCAAAATTTTTCTCCATCATACGGACCGTCAGGTTAGATTTGAGGGCTAACGCACCACTAATTAATCAGAGAAAGTTATAAAATAAATAATCGTTATTCAAATCTTGCCAAGCAAACTTTCACTTACCCTGGCAACCGTTCGCTCAATGGGTTGGAACTCAAAATTCAATGCTTTCCGGATTTTCCCGTTGTCGTAACTGATCTTTCTGGCCGCAGATTTGGCCGTTTCCTTCGTAATTAACGGCTTTGTTCCTAGTAACCACGTCCTTACCGCTTCGAACCGCCAAATAATTCCGGCAAGTCCGGTACCCACCTTAAACGACGGCCTTTTTTTGTGCATTGCGTCTGCAATAGTATTGAACAAATTCTGATAAGAAATGCTCCCGCCATTCAGCAAAAATCTTTCTCCGGAGATGTCAGATAACATAAGCCGGAATATAATGTCGGCAACGTCTTTTACGTCCACATAATTCGCGATGCCTTCTGTGTAAAACGGTTTTTCTTTAAAAACATAACCGAAAATCTGGGTGCTGCTCTTACTCCAATCCCCTTCACCCAGGATCAATGTGGGGTTGACGATCACCGCATTAAGCCCTTCCGCGATCCCACGCCACACTTCCAGTTCCGCCAAATGTTTGCTTTTCGCATATTCCGAATTCTCCGGGGAATCTTCCCAGCGATGATTTTCGTCCAGGACCACATCTTTTCCCGGAATGGCTTTCCGCACGTCCGGCCTGCCGATTGCCGCAATGCTGCTCACATGACATAATTTGTCGATTTTATATTTAAGACACACATTCACAACATTCGCAGTCCCCTCCACATTCACCTTATACATTGACTTCCGCTCCTTTGGAATAAAAGAAACAACAGCAGCCGTATGTACGACCATGTCCATATTCTCCACCGCGCTTTCCAGCGCGCTGATGTCCAGAATGTCCCCTTCTATCCAATGTATTTTTGAAGCAACATCCGCCAGCAGGCTTCGGTCAGAGTCGAGCCTGGCTAGGGCAAATACTTCATGATTTTCAGCAAGAAACTTCCGTGCAGTAGCGCTTCCGACCAAACCTGTCGCACCGGTAATTAGAATTTTCATATTTATTACAACAAAATATCGAGACCAAAGTTGGTTGTAAAAATGTGAAATCCTGCATAACAACAAAAAACCCTTTCCAAATCGCGCAGATTCGGAAAGGGCAAAACACATTTATATTATTGACTGTCTATAAACTTCTCACATTTTGCAAATATTTTTCAAGCGTTGATATCCTGGGAGAAAGGTCATCCATTTCGTTTAACTCGACTGCAAAATCTGCTTTTAATCCTCCCTGAACGGTCTCGGGCTTATCTTTCATCTTTTGAATTAATCCAGGCATTGCCGCTTTCGCCTGCTTATGCAAATTTAAACTTTGCGCAATTTGCTTTTCAAATTCAGCAACGAGTGAACTATACTGATTGTCAGCAACATGGCTCTTAACTTTGCTGATTCCTTCAAAAATAAGTGCAAAGCGACCACATTCCGAATCGATCAATTCTTTTGTCAAGAAGGCAATCAGTGCAAAGTCGTTTGACTTTATTACCTCATATTCCTGCAAAATTACCCGTGCATACTTATTCCGAAAATGCCTGATCAACAACGAATCTTCATCGTGGCTTTGCAAAAAACGCTTATACGTCTGCACAACCCCATCTTTTTGAGCACTTGTCAATCGTGCATGTTTGGTCGGCAACGAAATCGGAGCCATTTCATTCAGCCTTACTTTTACCGCACGTTCCGCGTCAATCAACTCTTTTGTTATCGCTCCGTTCTTTGCAAGGAAATACGTGGGAAATAATTCATCGTCTTCGGTTGCCGCCTTTTTAAAATTATAGCGTTTTTCCGCCTTTTTCAGATCACGTTCCTGATCGTCCGCGCATCCAAAAGCGACAAACAGAACAAAAGAAAGCATCATAAGCCGATTGTATGTGTATATTTTCATGTTGAAAAATTTATAAGTGATGTAAAATGCATTAACGCTCCAAGTTTATAAAATTTTATTTACACTTTACCAAAGTCCCGGTTCTGAAAGCGTTTTTGCTAATTTTACGTTTTTGGAATGCTGAGGAACTCGATAATCTTTTCAAAGCACCACCTCATTTATATTATCCGATTCATTAAAATGCCGATTTCCGATCCAAAACGATATACTGTTACCGCTGCACTGATTTATGCCAACGGCCCTATCCACATTGGCCACCTGGCTGGATGTTATATACCGGCAGATATATACGTTCGCTACCTGCGCTCCAAAGGGAAAGATGTTGCTTTTATCAGCGGAACCGATGAGCATGGCGTCCCGATCACGATCCGTGCAAAAAAAGAAGGCTTAACGCCTCAGCAGGTCGTGGATAAATATTATGCACAGATCGACGCTTCATTTAAAGAACTGGGCATTTCGTTTGATATATACTCCCGGACCAGCAAGGCGGTCCATCATGAAACTTCACAGGAAATTTTCAAAGATCTGTACGATAAGAACGTCTTTGCTGAGGAAACAACCGAGCAATATTATGATGAAACGGCCGAGCAGTTCCTCGCAGACCGCTACATCGTCGGAACATGCCCCGTTTGCGCAAATCCTAATGCTTATGGTGACCAATGCGAGCGCTGCGGCTCCACATTAAGCCCGCTGGAACTGAAAGATCCGCGGTCGATGCTTTCCGGTGCAAAACCGATTTTGAAGGCAACCAAAAACTGGTATTTGCCTTTGGATAGCATGCAGTCTGACATTGAAAGCTACATCAACAGCCATAGCGAGTGGAAAACGAATGTTTTCGGACAATGCCAGTCCTGGTTAAAAGACGGCTTGAAACCACGCGCTATGACCCGCGACCTCGATTGGGGAATTAAAGTGCCGCTTCCCGATACAGACGGAAAAGTTTTATATGTGTGGTTTGAAGCGCCTATCGGCTACATTTCCGCAACGAAAGATTGGCTTATCCAAAAAAACGGAACTGACGAAGGCTGGAAACAATGGTGGCAACCAACCACACCGGGCGAGGAAACCAAGCTTGTGCATTTCATCGGTAAAGACAACATTGTGTTCCATTGCATCATTTTCCCGGCCATGCTGATGGCGGAAGGAAATTATATTCTGCCTGATAACGTGCCTGCAAATGAGTTTATGAACCTGGAAGGCGATAAAATTTCCACTTCAAGAAACTGGGCGGTATGGCTGCACGAATACCTGGAGGAGCTGCCCGACAAGCAGGATGTGCTGCGTTATGTGCTCACCGCTAACTCGCCTGAAACGAAAGACAGCGAATTTACCTGGAAGGACTTCCAGACCAGAAACAACAGTGAGCTCGTTGGAATTTATGGCAATTTTATCAACCGCGCCATTGTATTGACCCAAAAATTCTGTGACAGCAAAGTGCCTGCCAGGGGCGTTTTGCAGGAAATAGATGAGATTGCATTGAGAGATTTGGCCGAATTCCCGGCCCGCATTTCGGAATCACTGGAAACTTACCGGTTCCGGGAAGCGCTTACATTGATCATGGACCTGGCAAGATCAGGCAATAAATATCTGGCGGAAACGCAGCCATGGCATGCCATCAAAACGGATCCTGAGCGCGTTAATACAATTTTAAACATCGCTTTACAGATCTCAGCGACATTATCCATTGTCTCGGAGCCGGTGCTTCCTTTCACCGCTGCTAAAATCCAGGAGCAATTGGGAATGACCAACACAGCTTGGGAATATGCCGGAAACCAGGATCTTTTAGCTCCCGGACAGCCTGTTTTGGAAGCGAAACTGTTATTCGAAAAAATTGAAGACCACGTCATTGAAAAACAAATTCAAAAACTGCACGACGCTAAAAGAATGAACGAGCTGGAAGGAAAAACGGTAACGGCGATAAAACCGGAAATACAGTATGATGATTTCGGAAAAATGGATATCCGGGTCGCGACCATTGTTGCTGCGGAGAATGTCCCTAAAAGCAAAAAGCTGCTCAAATTGCTCGTAGACATCGGCATCGAACAGCGAACTGTGCTTAGCGGTATTTCAGAACATTTTTCAGCCGAAGAAGTGATTGGTAAAAAAGTGCTGTATCTGGCAAACCTGGCGCCCCGGAAAATGATGGGGCTGGAAAGTCACGGAATGATCCTGATGGCCGAGGACCGGGACGGAAGTCTGGCTTTTGTGCAGCCTGGAAAAGAAGTGTGGAACGGCGGGACTGTTAACTGACCAGCTGAAACCGGAAAGATGAAGGGCTCTTGGAATCCAGGAGCCCTTTTTTATGAACCTTTATTGAAATTCTCTTTTAACCTGATCGTACAATGAATAAACCTTATCCACCAGCACTTCACATTCACGGTCTGAAAACTGCTCGATGGTATTGCTTACTGCATTGGAAACAACTTTCCCCTCCTCGTTCACCTTCACCCCTCTTTGCTTGATTATACTCAGGATTTGCTCCCACTCTCCGATAAGGCTATCGGAAAAATACCGCGGTTCGATGATGTTGAAATATGCGGACTGGGATTTTAACTTTTGCTTAAGATGACCGGAAGTGTTTGAAACTCTAAGCTCTTCGACAAGTTTCGTGAGCTCAATATAAGCGAAGATGTTTGACTTTTTCATAACGTTGAGATTGGAGGAGTAATATATAAAATATGGTTGCTAAGATACAGAGATGAAACTCCTTTTTTTGCCAAAAAACAGAATGTTTACCCTATGTTAATATTAACTATTGGATGGATACAATTCCTCAAAGTTGTTTGCCATATGCTTCATTAACAAGACGAGACAGGAGTATAAAACCCGTTTTTCGGCCGCAATATACTCATGACACATAAAAAAACCCGACAGTTGTAACTATCGGGTGACATTATTTAATACAAATCAGCTGTTACCAGCGCTCTATATTTACTTTCCTGTGGTAGTCTCCCTGTTCGTCTCCGTAGGGAAGAAATAACACAAGATGGCGCAAAGTATCGTCATATTTTGCGGTTATATGCTCAACGTCAACCCCGTCGGGAATGACGAATGTATTGATGAAACGTATCGTTCTCCACTGCTCTTCATCGGACAGACTTTCCTGAGAAAATATGGGCAACAAGTGAAATAGTTTTAGATTATTAGTATTCTTTTTTCCTTTTACTACTTCCAATTGAAGATCTTCAACCTCGATGCCTGGAACCTTCACAACAACTTCAAAACCGTCCGATCCTCTATCAAGCTTTATAGCGGGCTCACTCATTCCACCATTGATCGTGTTGATGAAATCAATATTCATCAGCATTTCCTGGGGTATTTTTAGTTTGCTTTCCATAGCTATCGCGTTTAAGATTCACAAGTTTTATAGACTAACGAAAAACTACGTGCCAAAGATTATTTTTTGGTTAAAATTCAAAAATATAATCCCGCCGTATAAAAGCGTAAATGGCTTTTAAACCGCTTAAAACCTCTTTTCCAGCGCACATAACGAAATTATCCAAAAAAAACGGGGAATAGCTAAATGCCAAAGTTGCAGTAACGGCTCCCCATAGAGCGACAAATTGTCCTGTATTTTAATATTTTATAGCGTCTTACGATCAGAATGTCCCAGGTCGCGATCCGGATCAATGCGGTCACGGACGAGTTGCTTGATTTCCTTAGGTTCCGGAAAGTGCCCTTCACGCTTCCTGTCCCAGATAATTTCCTCATTCAGGCTTATAATGTATCGCCCCGCAACTTCCGAAGGTGTCAGCTGAACCGCATGCAGGTCATCCGTGAATGTGGTGAGTAATTCCTGCGCCATCCACGCGGACCGCAGCAGCCAGCCGCATTTCGGGCAGTATTCAATGTTGATTGTGGGTTTCATGATCCTGTTAAAAGCGATTTTGGCCTTCAAGATATCAAAAAAGCCGTGAAGGAGATCCCTCACGGCTTTCGAATGTTAACCTAACCCTTTAATCTTTTGAGAGAAATCTTCTAAAAATTTCTCCCATAACGCTCTACAAATGTCGCCTGGCATTCACATTCTTTTTAGCGTTATAATCCCTGATTTGTAAAATGCGTAACACGCATTTCGCGTCTTGGTAATACTCCCCAATGTAGCAAGTAGAATTACGTGTTTTTCCCAGAGGCGTATTTTCAAAGTTATTGACAGCCAAAACATTACCTTGAAACCGTTAACTCAATACAATCCGTTCTGCTTGGTGGTAATGCGGGTGGGGGTTACATTTACGTATATCAAGAAATTATAAAATTCTCTAAAACGTTTATGGATCCACGGAAATTTACGGGTAAAGAAGGACAGCTAATCTCAGCGGAACAAGCATTAAAAATTACTGAACCTTTCCAGAAAAGAGAACAGGAAATTACGCTTCGCGGCGAGAATTATGTAAAAGCGGAGTTTTTCGGAATACATAAATTCAACGAATTGATGAGCATTCACGGAGAAACTTGTGTAGGATTTCGCGTTTATTACGGCATTACGGAGGAAGAAGGACATGTGGTAGGTGAGAAATCAGCACTTAGCAGAGGCATGAAAAGACCAACTGCAAGACTAGTGCTCATACCCGTCGATGCCGACGGCAATGACCTTACCAAAACTGCCCGGCTGGGAGGAATGAAGGACATGCCCGCTCGGAAAGAAGCCATGACAGGCGGACCGCTTTGCCCGCACCAATGTTAGGCAGTGATAATTAACACACTATATGTTTGAAATTTTCATTTCGTATTGTTTCAGAAACCCGGTCTCATGCATAGCAGTATTTATCACACTAGTACCGCTAATATTAATAATTTTAAAAAAAGCATACATCGACCCCACCTTCCGATTACTGTTGGTTTACTTGACAGTGAAATTAATAATTGATATTATAATGGTTCGTTCGGCTGCTAATCACGAGAATAATATATTGTTTTTCAATTTAGCCATCCCCGTTAATTACGCTTTGCTGGGCGGAATGTTTTATTACAAATTCAATTCACGAACATTAAAAAAAGGGATTATAGGTTCAATGGTGGGCTTTTTAGCTTTCACAGTATGGGATATTCTTAATTCAAATCCAGTGATAAGTGACCTGCACAACCACAGGGCAGTATTATTTGCAAAAACAGTGGAAGGAGTTTTGATTATTACATTGATTTTGTTGTTTTTCTATGAACTGATAAAGTCTTTGCGCATTCCAAACCTGCTGACCTTTCCCTTTTTCTGGGTATGCTCAGGTTTACTGTTATACTATTCAAGTTTTATCTTTATTGCGCCAGTATTACATTATACGGCCACCTGGAATCATTCCGTTGACATGGGCTTAACTGAAACCATTCCAACTATTTTCGAAATAGTATGTGCGTTGTGCTTTGGCATTGGTATTTATCATTTTTCGGCGGGACATTATGCAAAACAGTGAAGAGTTGAAATGGGCGTTACTCATTGCCTCCCTGGCAATGCTGACCATGGCGTTCTGCATGATCTCTTTCGTGATGTATTATCAAAAAAGACGATTCGAGGAGGAAAAGAAGATCAGCGACATTGAAAAAAACTACAACCGACTTTTACTGGACACCGCGCTCAATTCAGAGGAAACCGAGCGCCGCCGCATTGCTCAGGATTTACACGACGATATTGGAACAATGCTGTCTCTCACCAAATTAAGCCTCAACCAGCTCAGCAAACTTGTGGCCAATAGCGGGAATGAAAAAGAGGACCAGATCATGAAAAAATCGCAGTCACTGGTTGAAGAAACCATTCTGCATGTGCGCCGGATTACGCGCGATCTGGTGCCTACAACCTTGGAAAGGTTTGGCTTAATGGAGGCAATAGAAGAATTTATTCATAAATTAGAAGAAGATAACAATCTCGCCATCACCTTCCAGGCCAACACCGACGACTTCCCGCGGCAGGGCCAGAAACTGGAACTTACGCTTTACCGTATTATGCAGGAACTGGTCAACAATGCGATCAAGCATGCCAGTTGTTCAAAAATAGATATTCGTCTGGAAATCAACGATCAGATGATTGGCTTGAAAGTGACAGATAACGGAGTCGGGTTTGACCCCGAGAAGATCAAAGAAAATAATCTGGCCGGGCTGGGCCTGTTGGGAATTGAAAGCCGATTGGCCATTGTTAACGGGACAGTCCAATATGAAAAACCCGAAAAAGGCGGCGCGAGTGCATTTGCACAGATCCCCATGATGCCGGTTGCAGACAGCAAACCGGAACCTTTGCATCCATTCCGGCGCGAGCGCGTGAACATTTAATTGATATGAAAACCTTAAAACTCGGAATTGCCGACGACCATGAACTGTTCAGAAAGGGATTTATCTCCATGCTGAGCGGCATTCCCGATTTCGAATTTATACTTGAAGCGGCCAATGGCCAGGAATTACTCGACCGCTTGCCTGCCAACACGCCTGATATCGTTTTCATGGATCTGCAAATGCCTGTTATGGATGGCATTCAAGCCACCGAGGCCGCTTTTGAAAGATTTCCCAACATTAAGGTGATCGTGGTCTCTATGTATAATGAAGACCGTTTCGTTATTCACATGCTGGAAAAAGGTGTACAAGGCTATTTATTAAAGGATACTAGTCCGGATGAAGTGGAAAAAGCCATTCGCCGCGTAGATGAAGAAGGTTTTTATTACAACGACTTCGTCTCCAAAGCCATGCACAGGAAAATGGTTACCAGACAGGTCAATAAACATCCGTTCTTTCCCAACGCCTGCAATGTTGCGCTTTCGTCAAGAGAAAAAGAAGTGCTGCAACTGATATGCGACGGCTTTTCGACTTCCGAAATTGGCGATAAGCTTTTCATCAGCGTGCGCACCGTGGAAGGTCACCGGCTGCGTGTTCTGGAAAAGACCGGCACGAAAAGCACGGCAGCAGCGGTGGCTTTTGCATACAAAAACCAATTATTGAACTAGAAATATTTCATATCGCTATTTAAGGAATGACACGCACCCAAATGCGTGTCATCCTCGTTTTCAGCTGGGAAACTCCTGCGATTTATTTATCTTTCAGCCAGTAACTCTGTAAGCGCTTATGAAAGTCCTCATTGTTTGCACGAATCATGAAACATTCCCTACCAAAACCGGCAAAACCGGCTTATGGCTCAGTGAACTGACTTATTTCTATGATGTTATGTCCAAACGCAGGGTTCTCATGGAC
This sequence comes from Dyadobacter sp. CY351, assembly GCF_021502625.1. Classification (NCBI taxonomy): domain Bacteria; kingdom Pseudomonadati; phylum Bacteroidota; class Cytophagia; order Cytophagales; family Spirosomataceae; genus Dyadobacter; species Dyadobacter sp. CY351. The sequence goes on from NZ_JAKFFU010000008.1 coordinate 56,656, forward strand.
ATTGTCAGCCCGCTGGGAGGGAAGATTCCGATTGACGAACGCAGCCTGGAATTGAAAGATGAATGCAATGCAAAATATTGGGAAGATGCCGCGTTCCGGGCCAAACTAAACAATTCACTTTCCCCTGCACAGGTTCATTCAGCCGATTACCGCCTGGTGTATTTTGCAGGCGGGCATGGAGCAATGTGGGATCTCGCTGAAAATATAGACTTGCAGAACATCGTCAGGGACGTTTACGAACGCAACGGAATGGTTTCCGCAGTCTGCCACGGCGTTTGCGGCCTTCTGAACGTGAAACTATCCGATGGCTCCTGGCTGATCCAGGACAAATATGTAACCGGCTTCTCCAACGTGGAAGAAGCCTTAATGAGCTTTGTGAGCGAAGTGCCGTTTTACCTGGAAGACAAGCTGAAAGAGCGCGGCGCACATTACACCAAATCAATGATCCCTTTTATGGAATTCATTGAAATGGATGAACGACTAATCACCGGCCAGAATCCAAATTCGGCTAAGAAAGTGGCTTCCAAAGCACTGGAAGAGCTTTTTGAAAAATAATATTAGATTTTCAGATCTCCGAACAGCGAGCGGAAAGTAGGCAAAATCGCATCTTTATCAGAGACATTTGCGTCTTCAACCCCCCAGTTGATCGCCAGGTCCTCATCATTCCACAGAATGCCCGATTCGGATTCCTTATTGTAGATGTTTGTGCATTTGTAGGAGAAAATCGAATCTTCCAGTGCAACAAAGCCATGCGCAAAACCTTCCGGAACGTAAGCAATGTTGTTTTTTTCACTGCTTAACTCAAAAATTTCATGCTTGCCAAAAGTGGGAGATTCCGGGCGAATATCCACCGCAACGTCCAAAACCTTTCCAGAAATGACACGAACCAGCTTTCCCTGAGCGAAAGGCGCTTTTTGGAAGTGAAGCCCTCTTACCACGCCCTTTTTCGAAAATGACTGATTATCCTGAACAAAGTTGGTAGGCAAACCTAATTGCTTAAATATCTGCTCATTATAAGATTCAAAAAACATTCCACGATCATCATGAAAAACACGTGGGGTAAGTTCGACTAATCCGGCAATGGAAGTTTCGCGAATCTGCATACAATATTATTCTGTTGGTTGGTAATGGTAAGTCTTAATCTTGGGACAAATTTATGAATCTATTGATAGAGGTTGTAATTTCGGCGCATTATTTCCAAAATCATGACCTACGAAGCGCTGTTTGAACAAATTTCCCAGAAAAAATCCTATCTCTGCATAGGGCTCGACACGGATATCAGGAAAATTCCTTCCCATCTGCGTCAAGAGGCTGACCCTGTTTTTGAGTTTAACAAACAGATCATCGATGCCACTGCGGATTTTTGTGTTTCCTATAAGCCTAACATTGCATTCTACGAAGCATCCGGCTCAAAAGGCTGGGAAAGTTTGCAAAAAACCATTGAATACATTCCAAAAAGCCACTTTACCATCGCGGACGCCAAGCGTGGTGACATTGGAAACACATCCGGACTTTACGCCAGAACGTTTTTCGATCCTTCGGCTTCGGGCCTTGAATTTGACGCGGTAACGGTCGCGCCTTACATGGGAAGTGACTCGGTGATCCCGTTTCTGGAATTTGAAAACAAATGGGTGATCCTGCTCGCATTGACGTCCAATCCGGGCAGCGGGGACTTTCAGCGTTTGGAGGCCAACGGCGCGCCTTTATATGAACAAGTCCTCAAAGCTTCACAAACCTGGGCCGGCGCAGATCGCATAATGTATGTTGTTGGCGCCACGCAAGCTGCTGAATTTGAGAAAATCAGAACGATCATTCCAGATCATTTCCTGCTTGTCCCGGGTGTGGGCGCGCAAGGCGGAAATCTTCAAGAACTATCTAGATTTGGCATGAACGCACATTGCGGCTTGCTTGTGAACGCTTCCCGCAGCATTATTTACGCTGGTAATGATGTCGATTTTGCTCAAAAAGCAAAACAGGAAGCGCAGCTTTTGCAGCAGGAAATGGCCATTTATCTTGACAAATACTGCAAATAAACCACCCGAATTTTACCTTTAATCTCTCCAAACAATCCACCGCAATTGCTGATGCAACTTTCCGATTCCAACGCATATACCATACAAGGCATTGATCCTGAACATTTAATTGAAAAATTCGGCAGTCCGCTTTACGTGTACGACGGCGCAACGATCCGCCGCAAAACACAGGAGCTGCAACACGCATTTGCAGGCATTAATATGAAAATCAAATATGCCTGTAAAGCGAACACGAATTTGTCGATCCTGCGACTGATGCGCGAAATCGGCGTAGAATTGGATGTGGTGTCTCCGGGAGAGCTGGAAATGGGCATTATGGCGGGTTATACTGCGAATCAGATCACGTTTACACCGAGCGGCGTTCCTTTCGAAGAAGTGCGTGCGGCTGTTGATGCAGGCGCGATCGTGAATGTGGACAGCATTCCGTTGCTGGAATGGTTTGGACAAACTTACGGAAACACCAGGCCGTGCCTGATCCGGATTAAACCCAATGTGGCCGCTGGCGGGAATATCAAGATCATGACCGCCCACGCCGATTCGAAATTCGGGATCTCCGTTTTGCTTCTGGATCAAATTCTTGAAGTTGTAAAGAAATACGACATTAAAATCATTGGCCTGCACCAGCATACCGGTTCAGACATTAAAGATGCCGAACCGTTCCTGAAAGTGGCGGATATACTTTTTGAAACAGCCAAACATTTCCCTGACCTTGAAATCATAGACCTGGGCGGTGGCTTTAAGGTTTCCTACCTACCAGGTGACGAGATTACGGATATGGATTTGCTGGGAAGAAAAATTTCCGAGCGTTTCATAAAGTTCTGCAGTGAATATGGCCGTGAATTGCAGCTTTGGTTTGAACCAGGCAAATTTCTGGTGAGTGAATCCGGTTATCTGCTGGTGAATGCGACAGTTGTGAAAGAGGATCCGGCAAGAAACTTCGTCCATGTAAATTCAGGATTAAATCACTTGATCCGCCCGATGATGTATGGCTCTTACCATCACATTTTGAATGTTTCCAATCCTTCCGGCGAGCCAAAAACCTATAATGTGGTAGGTTACATTTGCGAAACGGATACATTCGCCACCGATCGAACATTGCCGGAAGTGAAAGCCGGAGATCTCCTAGCGTTTCTCAATGCAGGCGCTTACGGGTTAACAATGAGCTCAAATTATAATGCACGTGTTCGCCCGGCAGAAGTGCTGGTCGATCAAGCCGAAGCGCGTTTGGTGCGGAGGCGCGAGACGATGGAAGACCTGCTAAAAACGCAGATGGATTTGTAATTCAGTAGACATTTTGTCCTGATATCCCCTATTTTCATTTTTTTAATGCCAAAATTTCAGGCTTTCTGATCGGGCATGTGATTTTTCATGGAGTATTGTAAACAAAGCAATATCTCCATGAACTTCAACCAATATACCATAAAGGCGCAGGAGATTATACAACACGCTGCGCAGATGGCCCAGGGCAACCAGCAACAGGCCATCGAAACGGGTCACGTCCTGAAATCAATTCTGGAAGAAGACCCTAACACTTCGCTATTCTTACTTAATAAGCTCAACATCAGTCCGGATATCCTGAATAATCGGCTGGAAAAGATTTTGGAAGGTTACCCGCGCGTAAGCGGCGGCCAGCCTTATCTGGGCAATGATATGGCGGCTGCTAGTGGCAAAGCGCAAAATTATCTGAAAGAATTTAACGACGAATTTATAAGCATTGAACTGCTCATCCTCGGCATCCTGGCTGGAAAAGATTCCACTGCGACGCTCATGAAGGAAGTCGGTTTTAAGGAAAAAGAACTTATTGACGCAATCAAAGAACTTAGAGGTAAAAATAATCCTGTGAAAGATCAAAATGCAGAAGCTAAGTATCGCTCACTGGAACGATACAGCAAAAATTTAAATGAATTGGCCAAAGCCGGTAAAATTGACCCGGTCATCGGCAGGGACGAGGAAATTCGTCGGGTTTTGCAGATTTTGAGCCGCAGAACAAAAAACAATCCGATTTTATTGGGTGAACCCGGGGTTGGTAAAACAGCAATCGTCGAAGGACTTGCGCAAAGGATCGTGCAGGGCGACGTGCCCGAAAACCTGAAATCAAAGATCATTGTATCCCTCGATATGGGACTTTTGATCGCGGGGGCGAAATATAAAGGTGAATTTGAAGAAAGGCTGAAAGCGGTTATCAAGGAAGTGACCGACTCGGAAGGCGAAATCGTTCTTTTCATTGACGAGATCCACACATTGATCGGAGCTGGCGGCGGCGGAGAAAGCGCTATGGACGCGGCTAACCTGCTGAAACCAGCCCTTGCCCGCGGTGAATTGCATGCAATCGGTGCAACCACATTGAAGGAATATCAAAAATATATGGAGAAGGATAAGGCGCTGGAACGTCGTTTCCAGGCTGTAATGGTCGATGAACCCAATATTCCTGATGCGATCAGCATTTTGCGTGGTATCAAAGAAAAGTATGAGCTGCACCACGGAGTAAGGATCCAGGATGACGCGGTAATTGCAGCCGTCGAGCTTTCCAATCGCTATATCAGCGATCGTTTCCTGCCCGACAAGGCCATTGATTTGATGGACGAAGCAGCTTCCAAACTCCGCCTCGAAATGGACAGCGTTCCCGAGGAGCTCGACGAACTGAACCGCCGCATTATGCAGCTTGAAATCGAGCGCGAAGCGATCCGTCGTGAACATAATAAGGACAAAGAAACAGTACTTAACAAGGAGATTGCCGACCTGAGTGAGGAACGCAATACATTGAAAGCACAGTGGGAGAATGAAAAAGGCAAGGTTAATGAGGTCCGTACATTAAAAGAGCAAAGCGAGCAGCTGCGCCTCGAAGCCGAACAAGCCGAACGCGCGGGAGATTTTGGAAAAGTTGCGGAGATCCGTTACGGCCGCATTCCCGAAGTGCAAAACAAACTGACCGAATTACAGCAATCCGAGCATGCTGAGAGCTTGATGCAGGAAGAAATTACGCCGGAGGACATTGCGGAAGTGGTTGCGAAATGGACGGGTATTCCGGTGAGCAAAATGCTCCAAAGCGACCGCGAGAAATTGCTGCAACTCGAAAGTCATCTCCATAACCGTGTTGCGGGGCAGGAAGAAGCGATTGAAGTGGTTGCTGATGCGGTAAGACGGAGCCGGGCTGGTTTGCAGGATGCAAAACGCCCGATCGGAAGCTTCCTCTTCCTGGGCCCGACTGGTGTGGGTAAAACTGAATTGGCTAAAACACTCGCAGAATATCTGTTCAATGACGAAAATGCAGTTGTCCGGATCGATATGAGTGAATACCAGGAGCGCCATTCGGTAAGCAGGCTGGTGGGTGCGCCTCCGGGATATGTGGGTTACGACGAAGGCGGACAATTGACCGAAGCTGTTCGTCGCAAACCTTACAGCGTGATCCTGCTGGATGAAATTGAAAAAGGCCATCCGGATGTCTGGAACATTCTTTTGCAGGTTTTGGATGAAGGCCGCTTAACAGATAACAAAGGCCGTGTTGCCAATTTCAAGAATACGATCATTATCATGACTTCGAACATTGGCAGCCACATTATCCAGGAGAAATTCGCCGAAGACGAAGGCTGGAACCACACATTGGTTGTGGAAGAAGCCAAACAAGCCGTTCTGGACTGGCTGAAAGCTTCCGTAAGGCCTGAGTTTTTGAACCGGATCGATGAGATCGTTCTTTTTGAACCGCTTACGTTGAAAAACATTCGTAAGATCGTTGATATCCAGTTTAAAGGCATTCAAAAGATGTTGCAGGACCAAGGGATCACGCTTGATGCAACGGACGAAGCGCTTACAAAACTGGGTGAAGATGGATTTGACCCTGCATTCGGAGCACGTCCTTTGAAACGGGTGATGCAGCGCCGGATCTTGAATGAGTTGTCCAAAGGCATATTAAGCGGACAGGTTGCTAAGGATTCTGTGATCATGATGGAGCTTAATTCCAAAGGCGATCTGATCTTCGAGAACGTCGGCAATGTAGAGATATAAAATCTTGGAAAATTAATATTCAAACGAGCGGCAGGAATGCCGCTCGTTTTGTTTTTTCACTGGGATCACACTTTTCTCGATTTGCACCACACCTGTTGAACGGGAACAACATTTCGTTGTGCAATTCGACACGTAATCGAAACTTCGCTTTTGGCATAATTTTTGTGCAATTTAATAATCAAATAATCTAACCCTTAAATCCCTGATAAATCCCGTGGAACAGTCATTAAATTCTATCAAAGTTGCTATTCTGGTGGCGGATGGATTTGAGCAGGTAGAAATGACCTGCCCCAGAAAAGTCCTAAATCAAAAAGGAGCAACCACTCATCTTATTTCCCCTAATAAGAACAATGTCAGGGGATGGAGTCATCTTGACTGGGGTGAAAAACACGATGTGGATGTGCCGCTTACGCTGGCGCGTGCCGATTACTATGACGCATTGTTATTGCCAGGCGGTGTTTTGGGAATGAATGCGCTTCGAATGAACAGCCGGGCTGTTGAATTTGTAAAGTCTTTCTTTGCATCGGGCAAGCCAGTTGCTGCCATTGGTCATGGGCCGCAAATCCTGATCGATGCCGATGTAGTTTTAGGACGCATTATTACTTCCTACGGCTCCATCCGGCAAGACCTGGAAAATGCAGGCGCAAGATGGGTGGACCAAGATGTTGTAACCGATAACGGACTGATCACCAGCCGTACATCAGACGACATGTCTGCTTTTGCAGGTGCATTGACTAAACAGCTTAATCTTGAAGTTTTTCAATAAGAAGTTTAAATCCACTTACTGCGCTCCGGATTCGCTTATATCAGAGCAAATCCGGATTTTTATTATTCGCGAAGCAAGCCAAGCCTGAATGTCTGACCGGCTAATGCAAATAAGCCTATGGCGATAAATGGCCCCAAATCAAATAAACCGCTTTCAGCAGGCGGATTTGGGAAAGTGATTGTATTCAAAATCATGAGTGCGATTCCCAATATCCCTAGTGCAAATCCCCAAAACCGCAGCTCTTTCAGCCTGCGCGATGAGATCAGTAATAAGACCAAATAAGTGCCGATAAACATATCCCAGGCAACATCCATCCCCATATCGATCAACCGAATGGATTCCTTCACAAATCTGGCCTCCTGGGTTGCTACCTGAGTATTTTCAATGTGAACCCCGACTTGCACTGCGAGCTGAGCCGAGAGGAAAGCAGCGCAGATTGTAAACGCCAGGCTGCCAAACACAAACCCAAGTCTATTGGCATAGGAAGGATTGTAAAAGTGGATATATTCCATCAGCGCAAACAGAAAAACGATCCCTAAGATGGGAAAGGCCATAGCCAGGAAAAACACGATGGGATCCGGCAAAGAGGTGAATGCGATCGTCAGATAGGAGGTGATCGACAACATGCCTGCGAGGCCGCCCGATTTGGCCAATGTTTTTAGACTTTGCAAGCCAGGCTTAGATGTAAATTGTTCCTGCATTTGATTGATAGATAGGATTTAAGCGATAGCCAATAGTATAGCTTTCCCATTTATTGCTACGTATCTAGTTAGCCTTCGGCAGACAAGAACCAGCAAACGGTTTACTGATTCCCTGCACGATCTTATCCTTGTATTTTTTTCTAAACAATCATTGCTCCTATCTTTGCCCGCTCATTGATTTTGGCGTTTACATGGCACTTGTTTCTCTTTTGGGCGTTTCTGCCCGCAAATTCAATACTACTGTTTTATCCGATATCGACTGGAATGTAGAACCGGGAACGCATTGGGCGGTTATCGGCCCGAATGGCTCCGGGAAGACGATTCTGCTGGACGTTATTGCGGGTAAGTGGCCTGTTGCGAAGGGGAAAATCAGCTATAATTTGCAAACTCAACTGCGGCAGGCGATTGAGCTTGTTTCTAATGATTATTCGTTCAACCGCATTGTAAGTGCCGGGGCAGAATACTATCAGCAGCGCTTTCACGCTTACGAAAGCGAGCGCGCGCCATCGGTAAGGGCCATTTTGACGGACCAGTTGAAACCCGTCGGAACGGTGAATGAAAACTCGGTGCAGCTGGCTCCGGCCACGGTCAGTGATGCGGAACTCAACAATGTTGCTTCTCTCCTATCGATCACGCATTTGCTTGATCACCCGTTTGTTACACTGTCAAATGGAGAAACAAGGCGGATGCTTTTGGCTAAATCACTTTTAAAAAAGCCTGAGATACTAATCCTCGACAATGCATTCAGCGGCCTTGATGTGCATTCGAGGGAAGTGCTGCGCAATGCGCTGACGGAACTGGCGCAATCCGGCGTGACGATTATTATGGCAACCACTGCCACAGAGATTCCGCTTTGCATTACGCACGTGATGGAACTAAACGAGGGCCAAATTACAGTCCAACGCGAGATAAGAGATTATAAAACAGCTTCCGCAACGCACATTCACAACCCAAAGCCCGACCCGGAAAAGCTGGCTCATTTCGGTCTGCCACAGCACATTGACTTCAACTATGCTATTGATATGCGCGACATTCACGTTCGCTATCACGATCAGCTTATTCTCGATCATGTAAACTGGAAAATTGCAAAAGGTGAAAAATGGGCGCTTTCCGGTCCTAATGGCTCGGGAAAATCGACATTGCTCAGCATTATCACCGCCGATAATCCGCAGCGGTTCGCCAATGATTATGATTTGTTTGATCAAAAAAGAGGAGGCGCTGGCGCTTCGATCTGGGACATTAAGCAGAAAATCGGGCACGTTTCCCCAGAGCTGCACCTTTATTTCCCGAGAGAAACGAGTGTTTTCAAAACCATAGCTTCCGGCTTCTTCGATGCGACAGGCGTATTTTTCAAGAAATTAACCGAACAGCAAATCGAACGCGTGCATGAAGTGGCGGCGCTTTTGCATGTGGATCATTTGATTGAGAAAAAGTTTTCAGAACTTTCCAAGGGACAGCAGCGTATGGTTCTGCTGGCGCGGGCTTTGGTCAAAAATCCGCCTTTACTGATCCTGGACGAACCTTGCCAAGGTTTGGACGCGGATGCGATCGAATATTTCAAAGCCGTGGTCGATGCGATTTGCGACACGCCGGAGCGGACATTGATTTACGTTTCGCATTATCCCAACGAAATCCCGAGCTGCGTTACCAAAACATTACGGCTCGAAAAAGGGAAAGTTTTGGAATGATCATTCCACATCGTCGGTAAGGGCCTCCATGAAAGAGATAACGCTAGCTATTTCGGGCTGCGTCAGGTTCAATTTATCGGCCGCCAGTGTCTGGTTAGGGACATCCAGCCCCAGTCCTGCCCCGCCGCCTTCGTTGTAAAACTCCATCACTTCCTGCAATGTTGTAAAAGCGCCGTTGTGCATATAGGGAGCCGTTTTGGCGATATTTCTCACGGTGCTGGTTTTAAAGGCATTTTTCCACTGCGGAAATTGGTCGTGCACGCCCCTGCCCGGATCATTGTCCAGCTTCGCATTTTTCCATTTCGCATCCGTCGTTACGCCCAAAACCTCGGATTCCGTGCGCTGGAAATCGGGCGGAACTGTGCCGTTGAATAGTGGCACAAAGTGACAAGTCCCGCATTTGGCTTTGCCCATAAAAACATTAAAACCCGCCACCTGATCATCCGTAAGCGCCTTTTTATCACCCCGCATGTATTTATCAAAAGGCGAATTGAACGGATTTAATGAACGCACAAAAGCTGCCAGTGCATTCTGGATATGAACGGGTTTGATCACTTCCAGATCCGGGTAAGCTTTCTTGAAATCACGTTTATAATGTTCGTCAGTCGCCACCAATTTAGCCACATCTTCCATCGAACCGTGCATTTCGAGCTTATTATGGATCACATCCGCCGCCTGGTCTTCCAGCGACGGCGCACGCAGATCGTAAAATAATGCCTGCTGTAATGATGCATACATAATGCTCGGCGCATTGCGGCTAACAAACTTATTATCAAAGCCTTTACTCGTTTTCAGCCCATCGGCATAGGCCTTTCCCGGCTGATGGCAGGAGCCGCAGTTTGTTTTGCCGTCGCCCGAGATCCGGCTGTCGTAAAACAATGTTTTCCCCAATGCAACCCGGTCCGCCGTTGCGCTGAACCTGGCGTCTGACAGCAATGCCTCGGGATTGAATGCATTCTTATCAAAAATTGTAGCCGCCTTACCGCTCAAAAGCTTGCGATCGTTCATGAACGGGATGCCAGCCGATTCCTGGTTCTGGTGCAAGGTGTTGCAAAGCGGATTAATGTGGTCGGTAATGAATGCAGCGCGATCGAATGCATTGAAATTCTTACCCTTTTTCAAGAAAGCTATAGCCTCCTCAGCCTGCTTATCCAGCGCCGAAAATTCGGGCAAAGTACTTTTGTAAGGTTGTGTATAATGTTGAAATGATTTTAAAACAACTTCGCTCTCCGCCAGCGCATTGCCCGAAGCCGGCGTGTCGAATCCGGAAATACCCAGACTGATCAGCCGGAACATTTCCAGCCTTAATGCATCCAGAACATGCGAATCTGTGATCACAATGTCTTTCCAAAGCATTTTAATCCGCTTCACATTGACCTGCATCTTGCGCGAATGTCGCACCAGTTCTTCCTGATCCACAGGTTCATCCGTATAAATCAGCTCTTCAATCACCTGCAAGCCACCCGGCTCGAAAACTGCATTCTCCTCATCCTCAATCTCATCCAGCGGCGCACCATTGATCATTCTGACTGTGGTAGGAAAGAAATATTCGGCAAAAGCCTCTGTTTTTTTGTATTGAAGACGGATTTTGAGAAAGTCGTTTTGCAATGCTTTTTGCCCCGGTTTTGCCTTCACTTTTTCCAGAAACGCATCATTCATCGAAATCAGCGAGTCCAGGTCGGTGACAAAATGTTGATATACAATTTCATGCGGCTTCTGTTCCGGCTTGCATAACTGGAATGTGAACATGGCGATGCCTGCACAAATGGCCAGGACAAATTTTTTCATGGTGAATAAAATAAGATAGAAGGCCCTCCGAAAAAGGCCTTCTATATGCTTGCTGAGAAGTGTTATTGCTGAATTCCGCGAACGATCACAGTTTGTCCGCCTTCTTTATTTGTAGAAATACCGCTGCCGTCAGCGCCTTTGTATTTCTCGTCCTGCCACGTGTGCGGGTGCAGGTTGATCATGAATGTCTCAGGAATGCCTACAACATCCGAAATGTCGATCATCGCACCGTATTCCCAGGTGCTCAATGAATTGTTGCCTACGGAGTTATATTTCGTGTTAAATGCTGCGTCCTCTCTGCGGTGGTGCATTTGGAGCATCGCCTTGCTCTCTTTTGTAGCCAGGTTATACTGCCAGATCGTGCCGTCATGGTCATTATTTTTGTAGAATGAATCACCGTCTTCCTGCACATAAACGAAGTTTTTGGTAACGCAAATGTTGTCAGGGTTCACGATGAAGCTGCCTGGCTTGTCTTCGCCATCCATAATGATCTGCAACTTGCCTTTCAATGGGTTGGTTTCATCAAATTTCAGGTTGTAAACGCGTCCCCACATGTTTTTACCAGCCACAGGCGTAACCTTATCAGACTGGCTCACACCTGTTGCCGTGAAATAAATGTCACGGCCCACGCCGTTTCCGCCTTTGCGGTAATCGATGTCTTCCACACGTGCAAACTGGATCATTTTCTTATCCACCGTCTGTGCTTGCAGCTCCGTTCCTGTGCTTGTTTTTACATTGTCAAAAGGAACAAATTCAACGTCGTAAGTTTGTCCTTTAACCATATCCGTTTCCACACTTTCCTGGTTTGTGCGGCGTAATGCATATAATTTACCATTGTTCAGGTCGCCTACCACCTCCGACACGTAAGCAACAAGCTGACCATTTGTATCGTCTTCACCGATAATGATCACCGTTTTGCCGGGAAATGCATCCTTAGGAAGCGGAACTGCGTTTTCAGCATTCCATTTACCAAAAGCACTTACGGTTCTTGTCTTGTTCTTTTTATCTGCCGGTGCAAAAGGATCAATCGCGTGCGTCATCGACTCCGAATTGCTCTCACCCGCTGTCAGGAATAATGGACCGAAACCGTGTTCCTGCGGCGTTGCCATCGTTGCCGAGCACAATCTCCACTGTCCGCCTTCTGCGTCCACAATGTATTCTCCTTTAACGGGTTTCAATTCTTTATCCAAAAAAACGCGGGACACCGAGAAAAGAATCTCGTGGTTGTTGATCATCACAAAACCTTCGCCATTCGGGTTTTTCATGAAAGCGCCGCCGTCTGGCTGGGCACCGTAAATGAAATCAGGAGAATCCTGCAATTTGTCGTCGGAGCTGATCAATGTCGTAATTTTCAGATCTTCAAAACCTGGCAGCGCACGCACCAGTGAAGGGTTTACAGAGCGGTTGATCAGTTTAGAAGAATCTACCGGTGGATCATTGTGATCCTTAATGCAGCCGGAAAAGGTCATTGCGCCACAAACCAGCGCGGTAAGGGCATTTTTTGGAATAGAATTAAAATTCATCGCCATGGTGAGATAGTTTTTTAACAAAACTAGCCGAACCACAGCTCTCCGGTTTTATCTGAATATTAAGCTATTATGAACAAAATTTAACATTAAGAAAACGAGTAAGGTGCTTAGGGACGCACTTTGACGGTTTCTTTTACAAAGCCATTTTTCAAATTCATCACAATCGACAAGGAGCTGCTGCTAAACCCCGGAACATACTGCGCACGCCCGTAACCAACCTCAAACCGCTTGATCCGCAGCCATGCGCCAAACGAAAAACCGGCCAATGCGCCCCTGTTGGCAAGCCGCAATTCCTGCCTCCGCAAATGGTCGTAACCGAGCATTATCTTGAAATTAGGATGCAGCAATGCTTCCGCTCCGAGCAAAAGATGTCGCCCCAGTTTCTCTGCTATGCCCACTTTTCTCGCAATTTTGTTGCCATTATCGTCGTAAGTGAAAAAGAGATTCGGATCATTATAGACCATATCGAAGCGGTTCAAATGATGCGCCGTCAGCGAAACGCGGATGGGCATATATTCCGGTTTGAATGTTAATCCAAGCCGCACGTCCAAAGGCAATGCAGGATCATTTAAACTGGAAAAATTCTGTTTGACAAACCCTAGATTTTTGACTACAAACCCAACCGTCAGATCCTGCCCGGGATGCTTGAAAACGCCGCCCCAGTCCAGGGCCACGCCAAACAGATTATAAGACTGTACCGAAGCGCCTACAAATTTCAATGTTCCACCCACCGTAAAAGCACCCAACGTGTGTCCATAACCCGCAGAAACGCCATAATCCGCCGCCCGGAACTCTCCTATTACATTGCCAATGTCATCCGTTTCGACCATTGTGCCATAGTTCAGATATTGCAGCCCAACCGCCCAAACGCCCGCAGACTTGCCCACGCGCCGCGCATAAGCGGCATTCACAAACCGCGTATCGGCCAGGTAAGGCATCAGGTTGACGGACACATTATTGGCTTTGGAAGAGTCCAGTAAAGCAGGATTTTGGATAAAAAGGGCAGGATCATTGCCCGAAATGGCGATGTGATTGGCACCTAATGCCGTGCTTTTGGCCTGTGCTGGCAGTTGCAGGAAATCGAGCTTATTTCTTCCGCCGGTCGGTTGCGCTTGTGCTGTTTTTTGGAAACCAAAAAAAATTCCCGCCAAAAACAAAGCGCACATTCCGATCTGCCTCATAAGTCGCATTAATTTCCCGAATCAGTAAAATGACAGTATATTTAGATTCTCACAAGAACAAATGTAACCATATCGTCCGTATTACATGGGATCAGCATCTTCCGCCGCTTCAAAAAAAGAATTGTTAGATCAGAAAAATGCCGAGGCCGACCTGGGCGGCGGTGCGCAACGGATTGAAGCACAACACGCCAAAGGCAAACTCACCGCCCGCGAGCGCATTATGGTGCTGATCGACAAAGGGACATTTGAAGAAATCGGGAAGTTTGTGATGCACCGCAGCAAGGATTTCGGGCTGGATAAGGAACATTATCTGGGCGATGGCGTGGTGACGGGTTATGGAAAGGTGAATGGCCGGCTGGTTTACGTTTTTGCACAGGATTTCACCGTTTTCGGCGGCTCGCTTTCCGAAACGCATGCCGAGAAAATCTGCAAGATTATGGACCTCGCTATGAAAAACGGCGCTCCGCTGATCGGTTTGAATGATTCGGGCGGCGCCCGAATTCAGGAAGGCGTGCTTTCGCTGGCCGGTTATGCGGATATTTTTTATAAAAACACATTGGCTTCAGGCGTCATTCCGCAGATTTCTGCTGTGATGGGCCCGTGCGCGGGTGGCGCGGTGTATTCTCCGGCAATCACGGATTTTATATTAATGGTTGAAAACACAAGCTACATGTTCGTGACCGGGCCTAATGTCGTGAAAACGGTTACGCACGAGACTGTTACAGCGGAAGAACTGGGCGGCGCGATGACGCATGCGACCAAATCGGGCATCACGCATTTTGTCTCGCCCAATGAGGTTGAATGTTTGCTGAACATTAAAAAACTACTCAGCTATATGCCTCAAAATTGTGAGGAAAATGCGCCGGGCATTCCATATGAAGCTCAAAATGAATCGCGCCCGGTTTTAAACAACATTATTCCCGACAATGCCAACCAGCCTTACGACATGCGTGAGGTGATCACAGAAATTGCCGATGCGGAGAGTTTTTTCGAAGTCCATCAGAATTTTGCAGAGAACATTGTCGTTGGTTTTGCGCGGATTGCAGGTCGTAGCATTGGCATAGTGGCCAACCAGCCCGCCGTGCTGGCGGGTGTACTCGACATTCATTCGAGCCAGAAAGCTGCGCGTTTTGTTCGGTTTTGTGATTGTTTCAACATTCCTTTATTGGTTCTGGAAGATGTCCCGGGCTTTTTGCCGGGCACCGATCAGGAGTGGAATGCTATCATTACCAACGGTGCCAAACTGCTTTACGCATTCTCGGAAGCGACTGTTCCGCGCATTACGGTCATCACGCGCAAGGCTTACGGCGGCGCTTATGATGTGATGAATTCCAAACACATCGGCGCGGACCTGAACTTTGCATGGCCTACGGCGGAAATTGCAGTTATGGGCGCCAGTGGTGCCGCAGAAATTATTTTCAAACGTGAAATCGCCCAGGCCGAAGATCCGGCCGAAAAGCTGAAAGAGAAAATCGAAGATTACACCGAAAAATTCACAAACCCATATCGGGCCGCACACCGCGGTTACATTGACGAGGTTATATATCCCGATCAAACGCGCGAAAAGCTCATCCGGGCTTTTGAAATGCTGGAAAACAAAGTGGCTGTTCTGCCCAGAAAAAAGCATGGAAACATTCCGCTTTAAGATTAATATTCTAATTTCACTCCCAAGTTCATTTCCTAAATAACCTTAATTAATGAAAGAAGAAACAGGCACCTCTGCGTCCAGACGGACCTTTATCAAAGGCTCACTGGCAACGCTGGCCACTTTTTCCATCGTTCCCCGCCACGTTCTCGGCAAAGGCTTCATCGCGCCGAGCGACCAGCTGACCAAAGCCATCGTCGGCACCGGCTCCATGGGCCGCGGCCACATTCCTTATGCAGGCACCAAAGTCGTTGCACTCTGTGATGTGGATAAAAAACACCTGGACATTGCCGTCGGCATGGTGGATAAGGGCGTAAAAACCTTTGCTGATTATCGCGAGGTGATCCAGCTTCCCGAAGTGGACATTGTGCACGTGGCCACGCCGCCGCACTGGCACGGGATCATTGCCGCCGATGCAGCCCGCGCCGGAAAAGATGTATGGTGTGAAAAACCCATGACAAGGACCATAGGCGAAGGAAAAAGGCTTGTGGAAGCCGTGCAGCAGCATGGAAGGATATTCCGATTGAACACTTGGTTCCGTTTTCAGGATAATTTTTACGGCATGCGCACGCCGGTTAAGCCCATTAAAAAGCTGGTGCAAAGCGGCTTGTTAGGCTGGCCCTTGAAAGTGACCGTGAGCAAGCACACGGGTTTCGACTGGAAATTTTACTGGGTAGGAAACACCAATAATGCACCGCAGCCCGTTCCGGCCGAGCTGGATTATGAAATGTGGCTCGGCCCCGCGCCTTACAAGCCGTATAGCGAGCACCGCGTACACCAGACATTCCGTGGTTACTGGGATTACGACGGCGGCGGACTCGGCGATATGGGCCAGCATTACATTGACCCGATCCAGTATTTCCTAGGCAAAGATGATACGAGCCCGGTAAGCGTGGAAGTCGATGCGCCTCAGCAACACACCGAAGCCGTAGGAACCTGGCGGAGAATCACTTATACTTATGCGGACGGATGCCAGATCGTGCTGGATGGCGAAGCGAAAGATGAAAAAGTGGCTTACATCGAAGGTCCGAAAGGCAAATTGTACCCCAATTTCCAATCCGACATTCCGGACCTTGAAAAGAAACTCGCCGCATTCCCTGATCCCGAACCACAGGTTACGGATTTTGTAGATGCCGTGAAAAACCGCAAAAAGTTTGCGCTGAACGAAGAAAACGGACATCGTTCCTGCACCATTGTGAACATGGGATTAGCAGCATTAAGGCTCGGCCGCTCCTTGAAATTTGACCCCGAAAAACAGGAATTCATAGACGATGAAGGTGCAAACCGGTTGATTAACCAGCCCATGCGTGGCCCCTGGACCATTTAATCAGCATTAAATTCGTTTGCATACATTCATTTCTATCCTTGACCATTCATGAAAAAACAAATATATACCATCCTGACCCTCTGCATGTTACTCTCGCAGGCATGGGCACAAACGGACGATGCGATGGCCAGCAAAGCCAAAGCATTGTTATCCAAATTCCCTTCCCAGAACGAAGCCGCGTTAAAAAAGAACATGGAAGAACTCGGCCAGCTCGGCAAGCCGGGACTCGTGCAGATCGCATCCATGCTCACGCCGCTCGGAAAGGGGGATAATACCAAAATTCAATACGCGATCGGCGGTTTTACTTATTATGCTTCCCAAGCTGGCAAAGAAGATTTCCGAAAAATCGCCGCCGAGGCTTATGGCGAAGCATTATCGAAAGTAATTGACCCGGACAGCAAGAATTTCCTGATCTATCAATTGCAGACAGTTGGAAAAGATGAGTCTGTGGAGGTTTTGAAACCCTATTTAAAAGACGAAAGGCTTTCCGGTCCGGCTTCGCGGACGTTGGCGCGAATCGGTTCGCCGATGGCTGGCGCTGCGTTGTTGCAAGGCTTGGAGGGCGCTCCTGAAAGCACAAAAATTGCGATTATTGAAGCATTGGGCGGTGCGCGTTATAAGGAAGCGACGCCTATGATCGAGAAATCGGCTGTGAATGAGGATCTGCTTTTACGTAAGGTGAGCCTTTTTGCGCTTTCCGAGATCGGAGCACCTTCTTCTGAAGCAATTTTAATGGCTGCTGCGCAAAAAGCGAATTTTGATTATGATGAGTCGGATGCAACGGCGGTTTATTTGAAATATTTAGCGCGCCTGGCCGAAAATGGGAACGCGCCTGCCGCGGAAAAAGCTGCTCTTGCATTGCTCAAAAACACCCCGGACGTAAAGCAAACACCGACGCGGTCTTCCGCTTTGAAAATTTATTCAGACATTAAAAAACGCGAATCTGTGCCTGTTTTGGTAAATGCATTGCAAAGCGCCGATCCGGAATATCGCATTGCTGCATTGAAATTGGGACAAAAATACCTGATGGCTGACGGCACAACGCCGTGGCTCAATGCCATGAAAAAAGCCAAACTGGAAGTTCAGGCCGAGATTATTACCATGCTGGGCCATGCCAATTCGCTGGATGCATTGCCAACCATTCAAAAAGCATTGGCCGCGAAGGATAGCAAAGTAAAAATGGCTGCGATCTGGGCTGCTGGCAAAATTGGTCAGGAGAAAAGCCTTCCTGCATTGATTAATGTGCTGAAAACGGCGAGTGCGGAGGAAGTTGCGGTTGTGAAAAGCAGTTTGCTTACCATCAAAGGGGAAGGCGTTGTCAATCAATTGGCGACAGCATTGCCAACATTGCCGGCCGCTTCGCAAGCTGCCGCCATTGACGTGATTGCGGCCCGGGAGGCGAATGCCAAGTTCAGCAATGTTTTCGCCTTATTGAAAAGCCCGAATGCAGATGTTTCAAAATCGGCTTACACGGCATTGAAATCGCTGACAACGGCGAATGATCTGCCGCAAATGTACATTTTGCTGAACACCGTAACGGACGCCGGGCAAATGGCGGCTATTCAAAAAGCGGTGGCTGCGGGCGTGAAAAGCGCAGGTGATGCGAAAGCGCAGACCGATATTATTTTGAAACAAATGCAGGCCTCACCTGCTGATAAGCAATCCAATTACCTCGCTGTTTTGGCGAGCATAGGCGGCAAAACGGCGCTTAATTCGGTGGTTTCGGCTTATAATAGTGGTGATGCGAAGTCCAAAAAGGCTGCAATCGCTGCGTTATCATCCTGGTCGGATGCGAGCGCTGCAGGTGATCTTTTGAGCATTGCAAAAAAGGCAACGGATAGCGAAGAGCTTACCCTGGCATTGACTGGTTATGTGGCTGCCACTGCGAAATCGCCAAAAACGCCGGTTAATAAGGTGATTATGCTGCGCGAAGCCATGACTTTGGCTAAAACGGATTCTCAGAAAATTGCGATCCTGAAAGAGTTGCCCCGATTGAGAACATTCAATGCATTGCTTTTTGCAGGGAAATATCTCGACAATCCCGCAACAGAGCAGGCAGCTGCGCAAGCTGTTATGGCCATTGCATTGGCTAATAAGGGTTTTTACGGTCCTGAAATCCGTGATTTGCTGACTAAAACTTCTTCCTTACTAAAAGGAAAAGATGCGGAATATGCACGCGAGTCGATCAAAAGACATTTGTCTGAGCTGCGTAAGGATGAAGGTTTTGTGGCTCTGTTTAACGGAAAAGATCTTACTGGCTGGAAAGGCTTGGTTGAAAACCCGATTGCGCGTGGAAAAATGAGCGCGGACAGTTTGGCTTACAAACAAAAAAAGGCCGACGAAGCTGCCAATAAGGATTGGTTTGCCAAAGACGGCGAACTCGTTTTCTCGGGACACGGCGATAACCTGGCTACGGTGAAGCAATATGGTGATGTTGAAATGTATGTGGACTGGAAAATCCAGAAAGACGGCGACGCGGGCATTTACCTGCGCGGAACGCCTCAGGTGCAGATCTGGGACACATCGCGTGTGAGCGTAGGCGCGCAGGTTGGTTCAGGTGGTTTGTACAACAACAAAACCAATGAAAGCAAGCCTTCCAAGCTCGCTGACAATGCCATTGGCGACTGGAATACATTCCACATTACCATGACCGGCGACCGCGTTTCGGTAGATTTGAATGGGGAGAATGTTGTTGACAATGTTATTTTGGAAAATTACTGGGACCGCAACCTGCCGATCTTTGCCAAGGAACAGATCGAATTGCAGGCACACGGAAATCAGATCAATTACCGCGATGTGTACGTACGTGAAATTGAGCGCCCGGAGCCATTTAAACTTAGCGAAACGGAGCAGAAAGAAGGTTTTAAAGTGCTTTTTGACGGAACAAATATGTTTGAATGGGTGGGCAACCGCACCGATTATTTCATTGAAAACGGCTCATTGGTCGTTGATCCGAAAAAAGGAGGCAAAGGAAATTTATACACCAAAGACGAATACAGCGATTTCGACTTCCGTTTTGAATTCCAATTAACGCCAGGAGCCAATAATGGGCTGGGAATCAGAACGCCCATGGAAGGTGACGCGGCTTACGTAGGGACCGAAATTCAGATCCTGGACAATGATGCGGACATTTACAAAGACTTGCACGAATATCAATATCACGGCTCCGCTTACGGCATTATCCCTGCAAAAAGAGGTTTTTTAAAACCCATGGGCGAATGGAACTATGAAGAAGTTCGTGTGCAGGGCTCGAAAATCAAAGTGACACTGAATGGAACCGTTATCCTCGACGGCGACTTAGCAGAAGCCAGCAAAAACGGAACCGTCGATCATAAAGAACATCCCGGCTTAAAACGCACAAGCGGGCATTTGGGCTTCCTTGGGCATGGCTCAGAATTGAAATTTAGGAACATCCGGATCGCCGACCTGACAAAAACCGCCGCCGAACCAACCGTTTCTACATCGAAAAAGAAGAAAAGGAAATAAAGAGGTTAAAGCTTTTCAAAAACTCCTGTCAATGCACTGCCCCTGATAAGTTAGACACTTCTTTGGAGCAATGCAGTTGACGGGAGTTTTTATTTTAGTATAAATTTATACTGAAATAAGTGTAAATTTGTTTTTATGAAGCGAGGCAAGAAAACTTACTCAACAACAGAAGAGACGGAACCAAAAATTTTGAATGAGCCCATGGGCGCGCTTAATTACGGTTCCGCACCGGCAAGTATGATATTTCATTCACCGGCACGAAAACCTGAAAGTAAAATGACGGCAATCGAAAAAATGCATGTTGTAAAGCAAGGGATCAGCAAAGCGGACCTGGAAGGCTTTAAAGATCGGATTGGCATGGACTATGACCAGCTGGCCGCGACACTTTCCGTGGCGCGAGCAACGCTGATTAATAAGAAGGGTTCTGAGAAATTTAATCCTACGGTGAGTGAGAGGATCGTCGGGCTGGCGGATATATACTCTTATGGCTACGAGGTCTTCGAGGATGTGGACCGTTTTAACCGATGGATCTTTAGTCCGAACCGGGCATTGGGCGGGGAGGCTCCATATGATCTTTTGGATAACCAATATGGCCGTGAAGAAGTCAAAAACATTATTGGGCGCATTGATTATGGCGTTTATTCTTAATCCGCTATGATCGTTTACAGAGTAGGACGCACAAAATACGCACACGATTTGGAAGGAGAAGGCGCCCGGCTTTACGGCGGACGCTGGAATCACAAACTGACACCATGCATTTACACTTCTGCCAGCCGCGCGCTGGCATTGCTGGAATACACTGCCAACATTAACATTGATGATATCCCAAGGGCGCTGAGCATCACCACATTTGAACTCCAACCGCTTGACATTCACGAAATTCAGATTCCTGATCTTCCCGGCAACTGGCGTGATGCTCCGGCACCGGCTTCTACGAAAGATTTTGGAACAACATTATTAAGAAAAGCATCGCACGCATTCCTGCAAATTCCCTCTGCGATACTGCCGGACGAATTTAATTATCTGCTCAATCCTTTGTTCAACCACCCGGATGCTTTTCGGATTCTGGAAATCAAAGACTTCGTTTATGATTTGCGGATTAAATTATAAAAAAATTTAAAAATGGCCTTAACGAACCGATTTGGGCATTTTTATTTAGCTTTGAGTAACGGTCGTAAAAATCTGTCGATACGTAAAGTATATCAGTATTAAATGCTCTTTCCTTAACAGAAATCATTTACACCTAATTTGACAATGAAAACCAGTCACATCTTCCTTGCTGCATCCCTGTTACTTTCGTCGGCTGCTGCAAATGCACAGCATTCCCTGACACAGCTTTGGGCTTCGGAAGCCACATTGCCTGTTCCTGAGTCTGTATTTTACAGTGCTAAAAACAAAATTTTATATGTAGCGCTAATTGACGGAAAGCCTGGTGAGAAAGATGGAAAAGGCGGGATTGCGAAAGTTGGATTGGATGGAAAAATCGTTGCAAAAGATTGGATAACAGGACTGCACGCGCCAAAAGGCATGGGCGTTATGGGCGACAAGCTTTACGTTGCCGACGTGACTGATTTGGTTGAAATTGATCTAAAATCAGGAAAAATCTTAAAGAAACATGCCGTTGAAGGTTCCGTATTTTTGAATGACGTGACCATCGATGCAGAAGGAAATATCTACGTTTCGGATTCCAGCACGAAAAAAGTGCATATGATCAAAGATGGAAAGGTTTCGACCTTTCTTGAAGGCTTGAATGGTCCTAACGGCGTTTTGGCAGTTGGCTCGGACCTGCTGGTTGCTGATGCGGGAACATTGAAAAAAGTAAGCTCGACCAAAGAAATAAGCGTCTTGGCAGAAGGAATGGATAAAAGCACCGACGGAATCGAGCAGGTTGTGCCGGGTGAATACATTGTTTCGTGCTGGGCAGGTGTGGTTTACTACGTTAAATCTGACGGAACAAAGCAGGAATTGCTGAACACGAGTGCGGATAAAACGAATTCGGCTGACATTGGCTACGATTCGGTGAAGAAAATCGTTTATGTGCCAACTTTTGGCAAAAACAGTGTTGTAGCTTATCAGCTAAAATAAATATATTTATAACCTAAAAATTAAATTAAAACAAGTCGTTTCCATGGACATTTTTGTTGGGAGTCTTTCTTTTAAATTGAAGGAAAGCGAATTGCGTGAAGCTTTCGAAAAATTTGGAACAGTGAGCTCCGCGAAAATTATCATTGACAAGATTACACGTCAGAGCAAGGGTTTCGGCTTTGTCGAAATGCCGGATGAAGAAGAGGCAAGGTTGGCGATCAACAATTTGAACGGAGCCGATATGTACGGAAGGCCGTTGGTTGTAAATGAATCGCAGAAGAAAGAAGCAAGAGGAGACGCAGGCGCGCCAAGGAGAGAAGGCGGTTTCAACAGAACGCCACGTCCTGACGGCGGCAGTTCCGACAGACCAAGCAGCGTACCTGGAAGCGGAAGCAGCACGGGCGGCGGATACAGCGGAGGCGGTGGTTTCAGCGGTGGAGGCGGTTACAGTGGCGGCGGAGGCTATTCCGGAGGCGACAGAAGCTCAGGCGGCGGAAGCAACGACCGATACAGAAGCAGCGACCGTGGACACAGTGGCGGCGGATACGGTGATAAAGGTGGATTCGGAGGCAAATCAAGATCTGACGACCGGTTTGGAAAAGGCGGAGGAGATTATAAAAAAGGCGGAGGGGGATCCAAAAACTACACCCGCAACATTGGCGATGACGATGATGATGATTGATTATAAATCATTGATCTATAAATAGAAAAACCCTGTAAGAAATCGTCTTACAGGGTTTTTTATTGGCAGCAAGAGCATGTTATGCTGTCGCCTTTACCTTATTATCTTTAAAGAAAAGCACAAATAGCACCAAAACAACGGCTGCAATGCCAGCTGGCACCATCCAGATGCTTGTCCAGTCTTTCACACCATTCACCGTGTACATATCGGCAACGATGCCCGCCAGCCACGAACCGATGCCCATTCCAATCCCGTAAGTCGCGATGGAGATAAGCCCCTGCGCAGATGAACGATATTTTTCGCCTGCTTTGCTGTCTGTGTAGATTTGTCCTGTAACGAAGAAGAAGTCGTAGCAAACACCGTGCAAAATGATGGCCATATAAAGCAGCCATTCGCTGGAAGCGTCGCCGTAACCAAAGCCGATAAAGCGGATAATCCAGGCAATCAACCCAACGACCAGCATCCATTTAACGCCTAAGCGGCTGAATGCAAGGGGAATTAAAAGCATGAAAACCACTTCGGAAGCCTGTCCAAGTGACATTTTGTTCTCCACATTAGTCATTCCTGAGTCTGTCAGCGACGGATTGGCCATGGCGTAATAGAAGGACAACGGAATGCAGATCAGCAGCGAAGAGATGAAAAAGATGGCGAATGAGCGGTCTTTGAAAAGCGTAAAGGCATCCAATCCCAAAATGTCTGAGAATGAAGTTTTGGTGCTTGGTTTCGGCGGGGTGTCCGGCAAAAAGAATGAATAAACGCCCAAAAACGCCGAAGCGACCATTGAAATCTTAAAGATCATTACATCATCTCCAAAGCCATAATAACCGATAATGTTGGAAACGACAATCCAGGAAACCGTTCCCATTACGCGTATGGCAGGGAAATCTTTTTCTGAATTGGTGACCTGCTGCATTGCGATCGAAGTCGTCAGCGACATCATCGGTGCAAATGAGATACAGTAAGCCAGGATGATCCAGAAGAAGTTGTCCGGATCGTCAACGCCTGTGAGGACGAAAAGCAATGCGGCACCTGCAAGGCTCAACACGCCCAGCACTTTTTGAGCGGCAAAATAACGGTCGGCGATCATTCCGACAAAGAACGGAGCGATAATCTGCGCGATGGAAAAGGCCGCATAAGCATTCCCAACTTGCGCACCGGTTGCGCCCAGTGCTGTGAACAAATATTTACTCATTTGACCGTACCACGATCCCCAGATAAAATAGAGGAGGAACATCATGGCCATCAACTGAAAACGCGTTGTGTTTTTCATAAAAGGGATAGGAGTTTGATTGAGTAATTTTTAAAGTGTTATGGGCTACTTTTTAACGATTTTCTGGAATTCATTCAGTTTCAAAAGCGCCTCAATGGGCGATAATGTGTTCACATCCACCAGCGATAGTTTTTCTTTCAACTCTTCCATTCGCGGATCGGCTGGTTCAAAAATGCTTAACTGGAAGTTGTTTTTAGGAATTTCCTTCACCCGCTTTTTGTGCTCGTGTGTGACGTGATCTTTCTCCAAATGATGCATGATCTCACTCGCGCGCAACACGATCAGCTGCGGCATGCCCGCAATCTGAGCCACGTGGATCCCAAAACTATGCGCGCTTCCGCCTGGTTTCAGTTTGCGAAGGAAAATCACTTTGTTATCCACTTCCTTCACCGCCACATTGAAGTTCTTAATGCGTGGAAAATCTTCGGTAAGCTGATTTAACTCGTGGTAATGTGTTGCAAACAATGTTTTTGGCTTGCAATCAGCCTGATTATGGAGATATTCTGCTATTGCCCAGGCAATGGAAACGCCGTCATAAGTGCTTGTTCCTCGTCCGATCTCGTCCATTAGCACCAAACTCCGGTCGCTCAGGTTATTGAGAATGCTGGCTGTTTCGGTCATTTCCACCATGAATGTACTTTCACCGCGGCTCAGGTTGTCACTCGCTCCTACCCGGGTGAAGATTTTATCCACTAATCCAATGTTTGCAGATTTGGCGGGCACGTAGCAACCCATTTGTGCCATGAGCACGATTAATGCGGTTTGCCGCAGCAACGCAGATTTTCCGGCCATGTTAGGACCGGTAATGATGATGATTTGTTGTGAAACATCATCCAAAAACAGGTCATTCGGCACATAACTTTCTCCCACGGGAAGTTGTTGCTCGATAACGGGATGCCGTCCATCCTTGATATCCAGCTCGTTGCCTTCGCTCATGACGGGTTTTGTGTATTTATTTTTTCGCGCAACCGTAGCGAAAGAACTCAGCGCATCCAGCGTGGATATCACCAATGCATTCTGCTGCACCGTGCCCACATATTCAGCCGCCATAGACATTAATTCGCTGAAAATCCGGTATTCGATCGCTGAAATTTTATCCTCGGCATTCAGGATTTTCTCCTCGTATTCTTTGAGCTCGGGCGTAATGTATCGCTCGGCATTCACCAGTGTTTGTTTTCTGATCCAATCGGCCGGGACTTTATTTTGATGTGCGTGCGTGACTTCCAAATAATACCCAAAAACCTTGTTATAAGCGATTTTGAGTGATCCGATGCCCGTGCGTTCTATTTCCCTGTTTTGCAGTTTGATTAAAAAATCCTTCCCCTCGTACGAAATGGCATGCAACTCGTCGAGCTCAGGATCAACGCCACTTTTCACAATGCGGCCATTATTTGTCAGCAGAGGGGCGTCTTCACGGATTTCGTTTTCAATTTTATCAACCAAAAAACTGCAAGGATTAAGCTGATCTGCATATTTCTTCAATATCTCAACGGCCTGCGTAGAAATTTCCTTCTTCCCTGCCTTTTTGGATTTTTCTTCTTCCTGGCTAATAATGCCGGAAATCAGCTCCTTAACCGGACCGATTTGTTTTAACGACTTTTTCAGCTGCACTAATTCACGGGGATTGATTCGCTTCACGGCAACTTTGGAAATAAGTCTTTCCAAATCCCCTATTTGCTTCAAATGCCCTATAATCGCATCATGAAGATCTTCATTTTCAAGAAAATGCTCGACCGTATTCAACCGGTCTTCGATAGCCAGCTTGTCTTTTAATGGCAAAACAATCCATTTCCGAAGCAAACGCGCACCCATAGGCGTCACGGTCTGATCCAGAATTTGTATCAACGGGACCCCACCTTCCTGCTGCGGGTAAACGAGTTCGAGATTACGAACAGTAAAGCGATCGAGCCAGACGTATTTCTCCTCCTCCAAACGCGTAATACGGCCAATGTGGCCCACTTCCTTATGCTCCGTTTCGCGCAGATAATGCAGGATCACGCCCGCTGCAATGATCCCCATCGGCAGCGCTTCAATTCCGAAACCTTTTAATGTCGTTGTCTGAAAATGCCCGATCAGCTGCTCATAGCCATATTCGTAGCCAAAGCACCAGTCGTCCAGTTGGAAAGAGTGATATTTCCCTCCGAAAAGCTGATTAAATTCCTGTTTGTGTCTTTTGCAAAATAGCACTTCGGCGGGGCTGAAACCTTGTAACATTTTATCAATGTAAGCCGCATTGCCCTGGGCCGTCATAAATTCTCCCGTAGAAATGTCCAGGAAAGCAAGTCCGTAAATATTGTCGGGTCCAATGTGGACAGCCGCCAGATAATTGTTTTTACGGGTGTCAAGCACATTATCATTCAGCGAAACGCCGGGTGTAACCAGCTCGGTAACACCTCTTTTTACAATGCCTTTGGCTGCGGCAGGATCTTCAAGCTGATCGCAAATCGCCACGCGCTCGCCCGCACGGACCAGCTTGGGAAGATAATTATCAAGGGAATGGTGTGGAAATCCAGCCAGTTCTTCGTGCGCTCCGCCATTGTTCCGGCGGGTAAGCACGATGCCCAGAATTTTAGAGGCACGAATGGCGTCTTCTCCGAAGGTTTCGTAAAAATCCCCTACGCGAAACAGCAGCAGCGCGCCCGGGTACTTGGCCTTGATCTCGTTGTATTGTTTATTAAGCGGAGTTTCTTTTTGTGCCTTTGCCAACTATCAGCCTTATTTTAAGAAAAGGATATGTACAAAATTAAGCCTTCTCTCCGGTTTGGCAACATTGGGCCAAGGTTTTGTGAAAGCAGCAGTTATCTCAATCGTATACGCGGCGCACGTCTTTCGCCGTAACTTCCCACACGTCCCCTGGTTTAGGAAATTCACCCGTTTTATCAGCGAGAGAAATTTTTCCAATTGACCAGCGCACGAGCCGCAATGTTGGAAAACCGGCCGCGGCGGTCATGCGTCTTACTTGCCTGTTTTTGCCCTCGCCTATGGAAATGGAAACCCAGGAAACAGGAATGTTCTGGCGGAAACGGATGGGTGGATTGCGCTCAGGCAATGTTGGTTCGTCAATCGGCGAGATTTCCGCAGGGAGCGTTAAGTGCTTTTTGCCGTTAATCGAGATTTGCACGCCGTCGCGGAGCATTGCGCATGCCTCCTCAGTAATAGTGCCTTCAACCTGCGCATAATACGTTTTGGAATGTTTGTTTTTTGGATCCAAAACCTTTGTTTTCAGGAAATTATCATTGGTAAGCAGCAGCAATCCTTCACTATCCGCATCCAACCGCCCAACAGGGTAAATGTCTTTGGGAAACTCAAAATCAAGATCCGCAAGCGTAGGATGATCGCCTTCACGAGAAAATTGTGAAAGCATTCCGAATGGCTTGTAAATGAAGAAGTAACGAAACAAATTGAAAGGAAATTAGGATGATTCAGCGCTGTTATTTTAGAAGCGCGCCTGGGTTTAGAGAAAAACCGGGCAAAATATCTTCTCCTGAAAGCGTCACATCCAATGTATCGTGGATGACAATAGATTGGTCAGCTCTATATATATGAATCTTATTATTAAAACGATCTATCAGCCAGCCCAACTGAGTTCCATTATTAATGAATTCGTTCATTTTATCCTGCAAGTAAGCTAAATCATCGAATTGTGAATGGATTTCTACCACGAAATCAGGACAAACAGGTGCGAAAGTTTCTTTCTCGTCTTCTGATAATGCGTCCCATTTTTCCATGATCAGGAAGGACGCATCTGGCGACCTTACGGCTTTGTTTGGCAATGTGAAACCGGTTGACGAGTCGAATAAATAACCATAGCGATTGTCTCTATTCCAGTTCCCCAGAGTAGCAGCAATCTTTGCATTAAATATGCTTGTAAGTGCTCCGCTTAAAGACTGAATTATAATATTTCCTTGCGAGTCTCTTTCAAATTTTAGTGTGTCGTTCATTTGGCAAAACTGGAAGAATTCTTCTTCACTCATCAGGTCGCCCATCTTCATAGTTACCGGCATTGGCATGTCCATAACGCTTTTGGTTTGAATCTTGCTTTAATCAAAAATACGAAATTTATGAGTCGGTGCGCGAATATGGCGATTCAATTTCTAACCACACCGGACAATGGTCCGAGTGGACGGCGTCATTTATTTGCCGGCTGGAAATGATGCGATCTTTCAAGCTATCGGCAACAGAAATGTAGTCGATGCGCCAGCCTTTGTTGTTGCCCCGGGCGCCTGCGCGGTAAGTCCACCAGGAATATTCGCGCAGCTCCGGATTTTTGAAACGGAATGCGTCGGTGTAGCCGTTACTGAACCATTTCGTCATCCATTCCCGCTCCTCGGGAAGGAAGCCGGACATTTTCTTATTCCTGACCGGATCGTGAATGTCGATTTCGTTATGCGCAATGTTGTAGTCTCCGCAAATGATCAGGTTAGGGCGTTCTTTTCGTAGTTCGGTAACCCAATCAAAGAAGTCACCCAAAAACTGGATTTTCACGCCCTGGCGAATTTCTCCGCTTGTTCCCGAAGGAAAGTAGCAGTTTAAAACAGTGATATCTCCAAAATCCGCACGCAAAATCCGGCCTTCTGCATCATAAGCTGGAATGGCGCAACCTGCGGAAACCATATCGGGGTAGATTTTGGAAAACATCGCAACTCCGCTATAACCTTTTTTCTCTGCCGCATGCCAGCCAATGAGTTCATAACCAAGCGATTCCAATCCAGACAGATCTACCACATCAGGCGTTGCTTTCACTTCCTGGAAACACAAAACGTCAGCAGAAACCGTGCTTAGCCATTCAACCAGACCATTCCGCAATGCGGCACGAATCCCGTTGAGATTGTAAGTAAGTATTTTCATATCAGCTATTTATGAATTTTGCTTTCGCACAAAGAAATACTTTTTCCTGTAAAGTAGGATTTCCATTTTCCAGGCGCAGCGGGATCTTTTTCCACCATCCAAACTTCGAATAAACCTGCCGGAAGCTTTGTCCGATATAGCGAGTATTGATATTCAGATCCGTAATAAGTTTGTTTTTTCAAAAATTGAGCAGGGGAATTCGGCACGGGAAGTGCGGGTAAGAGCAGGGTGCGGTTTTCGGAAGCCAGAGCAAAATAAACCGGGTTTCCAATCCCATTATCGTTTGCCTGAATACGCAGGAATTTGACCGGAATATTATTGCCATCATTCAAATAACTGACCTTAACCTCCACTTTGCCCCTGTAACGATCCGCTTTTTGTCCGGTTTCAGCAATCAAATGCTGGTGGGATGGAAAGTCTTTATATTGATCGAAATTGAGCAGATTATTGGCATTTAATGTATCGATCAGATTGCTCATTCTGGTGGGATGGTTCCAGAATGGAATGTCCCCGAAATTATCGCCCGTTGTCAGGAAGGTTTTGTGGTTTTTCCAGTAAAAACTGTCGATCACAAGATCCTCGTGGAACCGTCGGATACTGGCAACCGACGTATAATAACTCACAAAATTCAGCGATACAAAGCAAACCAAACCAAGTAATACGGCAATGTGCCTGAGGTTTTTGATATTCTTGACCAAAATCACAACACATATATACACCGTTGCCAGCAACGCAACCCCGAAAATCATGTAACGCCGGGAAAATATATTGCCGCCATACATCACATACGTGTTGATAGGCCTGCTGATCACGAACATTGCACCTGTTCCCATGGCGAACATCATTGCACCCCACAAAAACCAATCGCTCCAGAGCGGTTTTTTATTTAGCAAAAGTCGCAATACCCAAATACAAAAAACAAGCAACATGCCCGCACCCAGTAACACGCACCAGACCATATCGGCGTAAAACGTGTTGATAACCGGATGTATAACGTCCAGGTAGAGCGCGTTGCCCCAGAAGGCAAACACAAAAATGAGGTTAAAAATCGGATGCGGCCAAACGGAGCCGGTGTGTGATGGAATAACCTGGTAATCAAACAAAAAGTAAAAAAGCACAATGGCCACGGCGACGGCAAGCCAGATAGAAAGCAGCCTGAATCTTCTCTGTAATCCCAGGATCAGCGCGCCGATGATCCAGGTGAGGATGCCGCTTCCGCTTGTAAATGTGGTTAAAAGCGCAGCAGCGATCCCTAAATACCAGCCTTTCTGATCATTCCTTGCAATTCCATAAGCGGAAAGCAATGCGAAAAAGATTAGGGGTGTATTCTGGATTGCGGCGATTCCCCAAACGGCGTTTTCAAAATAAACCAGATTGAAAAGCACGTAAGGAACGGGAATGAAGTAATACCAGGAAACCTGCTCTTTTTTGAATGACAAGAAAAGCAAATAAAAAATGCCCAGCAACGCGAGGTTACCGAGCAGTATTTGAGTTTTGACATTGACCGTACCCGTGAAAAAGTACATGACCAGCATCACAGTCCTTTCAAATGCAAAACGGTGCTGATTGACCTGCTCGAAAAGCACTTCGATCTTGCCTACAAAACCATTAGCAACATGAAAATTATGGATCGTTTCCAGCAGATTGAAGTCATCCGTATAAGGAATATTCAATGTGTAGGCTTCCAGAATGAGATAAAAATAGACAACCGGTGTAATGATCAGGCCTATTCCCGACCATTTTCGCAATGTAACCTGGCCTCTGTAAAAGCTTATTCCAAACAAAACAAGCAAAATAATGACCAGGCTGAAATATTGAAAGAGATAAGGGTTGTCTACAAGTATTCTCAAAACTGTGTGATTTAAATTTAGCGTGCGAGCATCTTACTCGTAACTTCTTTTTCGAATGTAATATATCCGGGATAATTAACTTGTTTTCCGGCTACATCAAGCGTTGGGCGAATTTTCACCTGGAATTTCGCGGGCTTTGCATCGCCTTTGCCGGTCAGCGCCATGATCATGTTCACGAACTCATCGCGCGTTTTGTCATTGGAAAGCAACTGGTAAGCATTTGTATTGAGCCTAACGGGAACTCGTGTAGGGCTGGTTCCTGGCATTACTTCGATCAGCTGGCTCAGGTAGCCGTTGAAAATCTCGTTATTGGTAAGCAGCACTTTGTATTCCAACTGGTTGATCGCGGCGCGTTTCTTAGTTGGATTTGTAATGTCAATGTTCACCCGGAGATCCAAAGGCACATTTTTTCTTAAAAGTCCCATCGAAAGTCCCGGATATTTCGCCAGGTCAAAATCGCTGAAACTGCGGATATTCTTAAATTCCCGAATGTCAATTCCCGACAGATAAACGCTATCGACCGAGGCAATGTCGTATTTACAATCGCCAAATGTTTTCGCATCGGCAACCTGGCGGCCTACTCCGCAACTGGAAAGCGCGCCGGCTATAATCATGAGTACAAGGACCCAAATGTTCTTTTTCATTATCAAAATATTTTTCGCAAGTTAAACAGTAGGTATCAGAACGCATGCAACGTGCAACGATTATTAGTTTGTGACTATATTTTTTGCACGCCTTCACCCAAGCGTTTACATTTGCCTACTTTTAAGAAAATAAAAACTACAAATATGGCGAGCTGGTATTTAGGGAAAATTCGGTATCAAAAAGAGGATGAGGCGGGAAGTCTAAAAACGATCAATGAAGTTTATCTGGTAGATGCCGTTTCATACACGGAATCAGAAGCCAGGCTTTACAAGCAAATCGTTACCGGTGCCAGCGATTTCAGCGTAATGAGCATTTCACGGATGCGTCTAGCCGATTTGTTCGCTTTCGAGGAAGGGGAACAGTGGTTTAAGGCGAAAGTGATCTATTTTTCAGTTGATGAAAAAAGCGGCAAAGAGAAGAAAATCATCAATCAGATGCTGGTTAATGCCGATGGCATTCAGCAGGCGCTGGACAGGATCAACGAAAGCATGCGGAATTTCCTGATCCCTTACGAGACGACAGACATTGTGTTAACGCCGATTCTGGACGTTTTCCCGTACACAGCGGAAGAGGACGAACAAGAAATCCCGGCCAATATGCGGCCATTATCAGAAGTAAAAGCGGAACGCGCGGAAGCAGAAGCGGTTGCAGAATAAAAACGTTCTCCGTCCCTTTAAAGGGGCGGAAATGTTTTTTCTTTTATTCTGTTTTGAATACTGGGTATCCCTTCGTTGACACCGTCTGCGGATCACGCGCGAAGCTTTTCAGTTTCAAAATCGTGTCTTTGGAATTAATCTCGGCAACAAGCTGATTCGGCTCCAAAAGGTGCATATAATCAAACGAAATCGGCATTGCGACCGCGCTTTCTACGAATTCCAATCCATATAGCGGATATACATTAAAAGGCGTTTTGGCTAGCCAAACCGTATCCTTGTTCTCGGAAGTGGCAAAGCTCACATTGTATTCCAGGCTTTCGAAACCAAAATCATCCCTTTTGTTTCCCGTTGCTGCCCAGTAGGTCGAGAAATCTTCTCTGGCTTGTGCTTTGGTGTCCGGCCCGGGCTTCAATGCGCCCACCGCCTCGTTAATCCTCATTTTTTTACCATTCTCATCTGCGCCGCAGAAAATGTATTTCCCATCCGGAAACCCGATCACAAAATCGAAGTCCTTACCGCCTTTTCCAAAGCTGTTTTCTTTCTTGAAACACATCCCGCCGCTCACCGGGTCAAGGTAAATGGTGATGGTGCCTTTGGTTTGATCGGCTTTATTTTCGTAATCATACACCAGCGAATGGCTGAAATAATACTGGCCTTTGGCAGGCTGCCACTGCGCAGCGCGTTGTTTATCAGCCGGAATTTTCTTCGCAACCTGGGCGAAGACAGGCGCGCCATAATACAGCGCACAGCACATTATAAGTAGGGAAGCAAAAAATCTTTTCATTATCATAAGTTGTAAACGGCGTGCAATCTAGAAAGAGATTGCTAAAAAATCACGCCGGTGAATGTAAATTGCAGCGCATTTAAAATTCCGCATGAACTTTCATTTTGAGAAAAAGACGATTCACCTGCAAGATGGCCGCCGCGCCTATTTTTCATCGGATTATCATCTTGGCGTCCCTTCCCCGTTGCAGAGTCGCGAGCGCGAAAAGCGCATTGTAAGCTGGCTGGAATCCATTCAGCACGATGCGCAGGTGATATTTCTGGTGGGTGATATTTTTGATTTTTGGTTTGAATACAAAAAGGCAGTTCCCAAGGGTTTTGTGCGGTTGCTGGGGAAACTGGCAGAGCTTTCCGACAAAGGAATTGAGCTCATTATCTTCACCGGAAACCATGATATGTGGATGTCGGGCTATCTGACAGAAGAAGTTGGCGCTGCTATTTACAGAAATCCTGTCTCGTTTACATTTAATACAAAAGGCGCTTCGAAAACGATGTTAGTAGGCCACGGCGATGGATTAGGGCCGGGCGACAGCACTTATAAGTTTCTGAAAAAGGTTTTTGAAAACCGCTTTTTCCAAATGATCTTCCGTATTGTTCATCCGGATGTGGGCATGTGGATTGCGATGGAATGGTCTAAAAGAAGCCGGATTGCCAACGTGAACAAGGGCGAAGAGCGCTTTATGGGCGCGGACCATGAATGGTTATTTCAATATTGCAGAGAAGTTGAGCAAACGCAGCACCACGATTTTTACATTTTCGGGCACCGGCATCTCGTCCTGGATATGCAGGTCAATGCGAGATCTCGTTACATTAATCTCGGAGAATGGGTTTCGCAGCAGCATTTCGCCACGTTTGACGGCAGCAATCTGACATTGAAAAAGTTTGATCCTGCGCTGCTTTAAGTATTACTGACCGTTTTTCTTAATATCATTATCAGGCATGGGAGGGATAAAATCCTGCTTGGTAATGTTCTCGCGGGGAGCCGCGTTGAGGTCTTTTCTCCAATCTTTTTGTTTCAAATCACCCTTCTTAACGGATTTGATGAAGTTGGCCCAGGCGAATGGGTTCAGGAATGGAAATGTGGTCGCAAAGCCTTTATTACCCGTTGATTCACGCCCGAAAAGCAACTGGTCCATCGAATAGCGATAATTGGTTTGTGCATTATTTGGCACCTGCGCCGCCATTCTGTTAATGTAATCCGGGTCTGTGCTTCTCGCCAACGCATCCCTATCCGCCTGATCGGGCAGTTTCAAATCAAGGAATGCTTTCTTGAATTCTTCTTCTGTTGAATAGGGATAAATGGTCACGCCGGAAAGCGTTACCACATCTTCTCTCAGCGCTACAATGGCCGAGTAAATATCTGAATTATAGCTCCTCGGGATAACGTGATACTGTTTTTTGAAACCTACATAACCAAAAACAATGCTATCGCCCGGAAAAACTTTAATCGTGAAAGAACCGTCGCTTCTGGATAATGTTCCCCGTCCTGCGTTTACAATGAAAATCGTTGCCCCAGGCAGGATTTCGGTGGTTTTGCCGCCTACAACCATCCCTGAAAACACAATTGCACTTTGTTCACCCTGCGCAAACGAATCCCGGACTCCAGTTACACCTGCAAGTATCAATAAAAATATAAAAAGACTCCGTTTCATTTCCAGATTGTTATTCCAAAATCAATGTTAAACCAAATGCATTTGTAATCATTGCTAAACTTTTGTTCCTGTTTTAAAAACGACTTACCGTCTCACGGATTGCCTGCTGAACAGACTTACTCGTGTTACTAGGAAAAAAGCTTTAAAAAAGTGACGATAAACGGAGCCGAAAGAAGCAGACCATCAAACCGATCTAAAAAGCCTCCGTGACCCGGAATACTACTTCCCGAGTCCTTAATGGCAATGCTCCGCTTGAAAAGGGACTCTACCAGATCGCCGTAAGTGCCCACTACCACAATAATGGCCCCGATGCAATACCATTTCCAGGGTTCGAAGGTACGGAAATAATAACCGAGGGCAAAGGCGATAAACGCCGCGAACACCGCACTTCCCATCGCACCTTCCCATGATTTCTTGGGAGAAATACGCTCAAAAAGCTTTCTTTTCCCAAATTTCGTCCCTGCAAAATAGCCGCCAATGTCCGAGGCCCAAAGCAAAAGCAGGCTCCCCAGCACGATTTCATAATTGTAATTCCCGCCGCGCATCGCCATCACAATAATAAGGGCAAATGGAAGCGCCACGTAAATGATGCCCAGAAACGTAAAACCAATGTTGGTAAAGGGTTTCAGATCATTCTTTTTATACAGCTTGATAAAGAATATCATCGATAGCAACGGGCTGATTATGAAGTAATTTTCAAATGGCACAATGTCCTGCTCTATCAGATACGCAAGTAACATCATGACTGTGCCACAGAATGTTCCATAATATGTCAGCGGCTGGTTTCCATCCAGG
This sequence comes from Dyadobacter sp. CY351, assembly GCF_021502625.1. Lineage (NCBI taxonomy): Bacteria > Pseudomonadati > Bacteroidota > Cytophagia > Cytophagales > Spirosomataceae > Dyadobacter > Dyadobacter sp. CY351. The sequence goes on from NZ_JAKFFU010000008.1 coordinate 92,068, forward strand.
CCAAGGAGCTTGTAAAATTCCAGTTGGGTAAGCGAGCTGATGGTGCAAAAAAGGAGCAGGAAGGTCAATTCATTGTAAAGGATGCAGCTTATGATCACAAATACACCTGCCAGAGCAGTGATTGTCCTTTGCTGTAAATTATTCAGATTCGTTAAGCGCTCCTTCATTCGTTATTATCATTTGGGCCTGTGAAAGATCACCAGCCGGCACGTGCACTTCATACATTCCGAATACCGGATAATTGCTGTCTTTTTTGTCAACGATGACAGCTGCAATTCCGTTTTGTTCTAAAATTTCACGGGCAATATCAGCCCGCATCACTTGTGCGCTTTGATAAGCCTTCACCCAATTTTCAGCCATATATAATTAAAATATTGATTTAAAACTCCTTATCCATCAGTAAAGGCTCTTTCTGCATCGCACTCGTTTTCCGTATAGAAAACAATATGCCAGCAGAAACCAGCAACGAAGATAAGATCAGCATCACCGGCATCGACTTTGTTTCTTCCACATCGATGCTCACCGCACCAATGTTGTTGAGATACATCATCACAAGCACGAAGCCGTTATTGACAAAATGGGCGAGTATAGCCACCCAGATGTTTCCCGTCCAGTAATATAGGTAACCAAACACTGCCCCCAACATCATCCGGGGCAAAAATCCGTAAAACTGGAAATGGATAGCACTAAAAATAGCCGCCGCAACCCAGATCCCCACATGCGGGTTTCCCCAAAGCTTGATCAGCTTAGTCTGGATAACACCACGAAAAAGCACTTCCTCGCCTAGTGCAGGCAACAAAACCACCACAAACAATGCAACCAGCAATTGGCCAAACTGTGTATATTCCGTCATAAAAGCCGTCATCACCGAAAGCTGATTCTCTTTCTCCTTCATCCACAATTCCAGCTCCGACAATGCATCCGGCAGCTTCATGGCTGCATTCCATTCTATAAACTTGCTGTTGACCGGAATAAAAGCCAGTACAAGCAAAAAAGCCAGTAACCAGACCCTGAAAGCGGGTTTGGGACGGAAGTCAAATTCAGCGATCGATTTACGATCTATATAAATCCAGAAAACAAGCGAAGGAAGCAGGTAGGAGAAGAAATGAACCGTTCCCTGCAGCAACATTAATGCATACCAACCATTGGAAACTTCGCCCGGGTTGCTTAGTAATTGGGTCAAAACACCGGTAATGCTGCTGGTATCGACATGCAAATAAAGCGCAAGCACCATAACCGCCAGGATATTGCCCACCGCCATACCAATGAGCACAAAGCCAATGAGGACCAACAAACTGCCTCCTATGCCGGGTACACGGGAAACTAACTGAATAGGGTTACTATTTTGCATAATTGATGTAAATTTACAGTTAATTATGAATTTAAAAATAAGGAATAGGCGTCAGCCTTTGTGAGATGGTAAAAATCGGAAACATAGCGTTAGGTGATTTTCCACTGCTTCTGGCACCGATGGAGGACGTAAGTGACCCTCCTTTCAGGGCGGTTTGCAAGGAAAATGGTGCGGATCTGATGTACACGGAATTTGTATCGTCGGAAGGATTGATCCGCGATGCGGCGAAAAGTGTGCAGAAGCTTGACATATTTGAATATGAACGGCCGGTTGGCATTCAGCTTTTTGGCAGCGACATCGAAACCATGGGTTCATGCGCCGAGATCGCATCCCGCGTAAATCCCGACCTGATCGATATAAATTATGGCTGCCCGGTGAAAAACGTGGCTTGTCGTGGCGCCGGTGCTGCATTGTTGCAGGATATCCCTAAAATGGTCAAGATGACCGACGCGGTGGTGAAATCGACGCATTTGCCGGTAACCGTGAAAACCCGACTAGGTTGGGACGAGAATACAAAGAATGTGCAGGAAGTTGCGGAACGCTTGCAGGATATCGGCATTCAGGCATTATCCATTCACGGCCGCACGCGCGTACAGATGTACAAAGGCTCGGCAGATTGGACATTGATCTCGATGATTAAGGACAATCCGCGCATTACGATCCCAATTTTCGGAAACGGCGATGTGGATTCTCCTGAAAAGGCATTGGAATACAAAAACAGGTTCGGCGTGGACGGCATTATGATTGGCCGCGCAACGATTGGCAATCCCTGGATCTTTAACGAGATCAAACATTATATGAAAACGGGCGAAAAACTGGCTCCGCCTACAATGGAACAGCGCGTGGCCGTTTGCCGCAAACACCTTGAATTCTCTATCCGCTGGAAAGGCCCGGTTGCGGGTGTTTTTGAAATGCGCAGGCATTATACCAATTATTTCAAAGGACTCGATCATTTCAAACCCTTTCGCATGCGGCTGGTTGAAGGAATGACCTATGAAGAGCTCGACGGGATTTTACAGGAAGTTGTCCACGAATACAGCGAAGCATTATGCTGAAAATCGCTGTATCCGACGCGCCGGCAACCGAACATGGGGACGACGCGTCAACCGGGCATGTTTTTGAGATCAATAAAGAGCAGAACAACCTGTCCATAAGCGGCGAAACGTTTGATGGCGACATTACGACGCTTGGCAACAACCATTTTCACGCCATTTGGAAAAACAAATCCTACAACATTGAAGTCCTCGAACGCAATGTTGCAGAGAAAACATTTCACCTGCTCGTCAACGGCCAGCACATTCATACCAAAGCAAAGGACGAGCTGGACCTGCTGCTGGAAGGAATGGGATTGCAAAACACCAGCATCGCCAAGATTAATAATGTGAAAGCACCCATGCCCGGACTCATCCAATCCGTTGCCGTTGCCGAAGGCGATACGATCCAAAAGGGCGACACATTGCTCGTGCTGGTGGCCATGAAGATGGAAAATACGATCAAATCTTCCGGAAACGGAGTGGTGAAGACGTTGAAGGTTGTGGCTGGTGAAATCGTTGAAAAAAACCAGGTATTGCTCGAGTTTCAATAAATTACTTGTTAATCTTAACTTCCTACGCTTATTTTTACGGTCGAAAACACCTATCTCACAATCATGCCCGAACCAAAATATAAACGTTTACTACTGAAACTGAGCGGAGAAGCACTAAATGGCGGCGACAAAGGCCAGGTTATTGACTTCAACATTCTTGATAATTATGCCCGGGAAATCAAGAGAATTGCCGAAGTAGGCGTTCAGATTGCAATCGTGATCGGAGGAGGAAATATTTTCCGCGGCGCATCCGTCGAAAAATCGGGCATCGACAGAGTGCAGGGCGACCATATGGGCATGCTGGCCACCGTAATTAACGGTATGGCCATTCAGAGTTCACTTGAAAAACATGGAGTAAACACGCGTTTAATGTCTGCGATCAAAATGGAGCAGGTTTGCGAACCTTTGATCCGCCGCCGCGCGATCCGTCACTTGGAAAAAGGACGCGTTGTTATATTCGGTGCCGGAACGGGTAACCCCTATTTCACCACAGACACAACAGCCGGACTTCGTGCGATTGAATCGGAATCCGAGGTGGTTTTGAAAGGAACACGTGTAGACGGTGTTTACACAGCTGATCCTGAAAAAGACCCGCTTGCTACGAAATACACACAACTTACGTTCGACGAAGCATTGTCTAAAAATCTGAAAATCATGGATTTGACGGCATTTACACTTTGCAAGGAAAACAATGTTCCGATCATCGTTTTTGATATGAACAAACCTGGTAACCTGTACGATCTGGTGATGGGTGAAGAAGTGGGAACATTGATATCTAACTAGGAGTAATACAATATATTATTACAAAATAATGGAAGAAATAGAATTATATCTGGATGACGCCAAGGACACCATGGAAGGCGCCATCAAGCACCTGATCATTGAACTCGGTAAAATACGCGCCGGAAAAGCATCTCCTCAAATGCTGGAAGGCCTTCAGATCGATTATTACGGTTCCATGACGCCATTGCAAAATGTGGCAACGATCAACACGCCTGACGCGAGGACAATCGCGATCAGGCCGTTTGAGAAAAAAATCATCAATGACATTGAAAAAGCGATCCGTAACGGAAACCTGGGTTTTGCACCTTCCAATGATGGGGAAATGATCCGTATTTCGGTTCCGCCATTGAACGAAGAACGCAGAAGAGAACTGGTGAAACGTGCGAAAAACGAGATCGAGACTGCGAAGATCAACATCCGTAACATTCGCCAGGATGCAAACAATTCATTGCGCAAGCTGACGAAAGAAGGCGTTGCAGAGGATTTGGTGAAGCTAAGCGAAGACCGCGTTCAGAAACTGACAGATGGCTTTATCACTAAAGTGGAGCAGATTTTCAATGCGAAAGAAAAAGAGATCATGGAAGTATAGTGATTCAATATCAATAGCCTACCAACAAAAAATCCCGCTTCCGCGGGATTTTCTGTTTACTATCATTTCTAAAAGTATCTCTTATTTTGAGGCGCTGAAACTTTCAAATCCTCTATGGTTGGATTCTTCGTAAAGTCTCTCCTTAGGCAGGTTGCGGAAGTAATCGTAAGTGATACGCAAACCTTCTTCACGGGTAACTTTTGGCTCCCAGCCAAGGATTTCTCTTGCCAATGTAATGTCCGGCTGACGCTGTTTCGGATCATCTTGTGGCAAGGGCTGATAAATCACTTTCTGATCCGTTCCGGTCAACTTGATAATTTCCTCAGCAAACTCTCCGATCGTAATCTCAGCAGGGTTACCAATGTTAACAGGCAACGAATAATCGCTCATTAGTAATCGATAAATGCCTTCTACAAGGTCATCTACATAGCAGAATGCACGAGTTTGCGTTCCGTCACCGAACACTGTAATGTCCTCGCCTCTCAGCGCTTGTCCGATGAATGCCGGCAATACGCGTCCGTCGTTGAGGCGCATTCTTGGTCCGTAAGTGTTAAAGATCCTTACGATGCGCGTTTCCAGCTCGTGATAACGGTGGTAAGCCATCGTGATCGCTTCCTGGTAACGTTTTGCTTCGTCATAGCAGCCGCGTGGCCCGATCGGGTTTACGTGGCCCCAGTAATCTTCGGTTTGCGGGTGAACCAATGGATCACCGTACACTTCGGATGTGGAAGCAATGATAAAACGTGCTTTTTTAACCCGGGCAAGCCCAAGCAGGTTATGTGTTCCCATCGCGCCCACTTTCAGGGTTTGGATAGGGATTTTTAAATAGTCAATAGGACTGGCAGGCGATGCGAAGTGCATGATGTAATCCAGCTCTCCCGGCACGTGTACAAATTTCGTAACATCGTGGTGGTTAAACTCAAAATTCGGATTTGGCATCAAATGCTCAATGTTGCGCATATCCCCTGTGATGAGGTTATCCATCCCGATCACATACATGCCTTCTTTCAGGAATCGCTCGCAAAGGTGTGAGCCCAGGAAACCCGCCGCTCCGGTTATTAATACACGTTTCATTTAAAATGAGATAGGTTTAATGTTGAAATTTGACTTCCTCAGGCCGGAACGACTTTTTCGCGTCCAATGCTGAAATAAGTGTAACCCATTTCGCGCATTGTTTCCAGTTCATAGAGGTTTCTTCCGTCAAAAACTACTTTATTTTTAAGCAGCTTACCCATTTTTTCAAACTCAGGTGTACGGAACTGCGGCCATTCTGTGAAGATCATTAGCGCATCTGCATCATCCAGGGCTGCATATGGTGTATGGCAGAAAGTTACTTTATCGCCAAGTATATTTTTGACATTCGTCATCGCTTCCGGATCGTAAACGGTCACTCTCGCGCCGCCTGCCAGCAATGCCTGAATGTTTTCCAAAGCCGGTGCTTCACGGATATCGTCTGTATAAGGCTTAAATGCAAGCCCCCACACCGCGATTGTTTTATCTTTCAGACTTCCTCCGAAATAGTTGTCAACCATTGGCAACAGCTTTTTCTTCTGGTCATCATTCACATCCATTACTGATTGCAGGATGCGGAAATCGTAGTTGTAATCTTTTGATGTTTTGGCAAGTGCCTGCACGTCTTTCGGGAAGCAGCTTCCACCATAACCGATTCCGGCGAATAAGAAACGCTTTCCGATACGGCTGTCTGTTCCGATACCACGACGGATATCGTCCACATTAGCACCCACTTTTTCACAAAGGTTTGCGATTTCGTTCATGAAAGTGATTTTCATGGCCAGGAATGAGTTGGCAGCATATTTTGTCATTTCAGCAGAACGCTCGTCCATGAAAATAACAGGGTTACCCTGGCGAACCAACGGAGCGTACAGTTTCTCCATCACTTTCTTCGCTTTTTCAGAGGAAGTTCCAACCACAACGCGGTCTGGCTTCATAAAGTCCTCAACAGCAACACCTTCCCGCAGGAACTCGGGGTTAGAAACCACATCGAATTCAACTGTTGCATTGGCTGCGATGGCTGCATGCACTTTTTCAGCAGTTCCCACAGGAACAGTGCTTTTATCAATAATTACCGCGTATTGTTCCATAATATGTCCCAGATCGTCGGCAACTTTCAGGATATATTTCAAGTCGGCAGAACCATCTTCACCCGGAGGCGTTGGAAGTGCAAGGAAGATAACCTCTGCGTCCTTAATTCCTTCTGCCAGATTGGTTGTGAACACCAAACGACCTTCGGCAACATTGCGATCAAAAAGCACGTCAAGACCCGGCTCATAAATGGGAATTTCGCCTTTTTGCAAACGTTCAACTTTTTTGACATCAATGTCAACGCAGGTTACCTGATTGCCCGTCTCGGCGAAGCATGTTCCCGTAACCAAACCTACGTACCCTGTTCCTACAACTGCGATTTTCATAAAATGTGATAATTATTATATAGCTGTTTTAAGACTTATTAATTAACGTTAAATATTTGTACTTAACCAAGACGGCTAACTTTTGGGGTATGCAAAAGTAACTTTTTTTAAATGAATCTTCACCTCCTCTTGTAGGATTTGTTCGTTTACGGATGGTGATTTTTATACAAATCTTACTAACATTGAACAACACAATATAATCATCAGCAAATATGGACTTACTAAAAGAGGATTCAGTTGAAAGCCAGCGGGAACAAACCTGCGACCTGATCCGTGAGACAGTCAAAGACTTTACAGCGATCCATATAAAGCCTTATAGCAGAGAGTGGGACGAAGCACAGCAATTCCCTAAAACATTGTTTCACAGCCTGGGCGAACTGGGCCTGATGGGCATGCTGGTGCCGGAGCAGTACGGCGGATCCGGATTAGGATATAAAGAATATGTGACGGCGATCATTGAGCTCTCCAAAACAGATCCTTCGGTGGGATTATCCATGGCTGCGCACAACTCGCTTTGCACAAATCATATATTAATGTTCGGCAGCGAAGAGCAAAAACAAACCTATCTTCCCAAACTGGCATCCGGCCAGAACGTAGGCGCATGGGGACTTACGGAACCTAATACAGGCTCCGACGCGGGCAATATGCAGACCGTGGCCGTGCGTGACGGCGACGACTGGATCATCAACGGCTCCAAGAATTTCATCACCAATGGAAAATCAGGAGACGTGGCCGTGATCATTACCAGAACCGGCGAGCCCGGCGACAAGCACGGCGCCACAGCATTCATCATAGAGCAAGGCACGCCAGGGTTCACATCCGGTCGCAAAGAGGACAAGCTCGGCATGCGCGCATCCGAAACTGTGGAGCTTATTTTCCAGGATTGCCGCGTTTCCGACCGGCAGCGGCTGGGTGATGTAGGCGATGGCTTTATTCAGTCATTAAAAGTCCTGGATGGCGGCCGGATCTCCATTGCCGCATTGGGCGTAGGCACTGCATTGGGAGCCTATGAAGCCGCGCTAGCTTATTCCAAGGAGCGCAAGCAATTCGGCAAAGCGATCTGTGATTTTCAGGCGATTGCCTTCAAGCTGGCCGACATGTATACCGACGTGCAGGCATCCACATTGCTTACTTTTCACGCCGCAGCATTGAAGGATGCCGGACAAAAAGTGGCACTGGCGAGCTCAGTTGCCAAATATCACTCTTCCGAAACAGCCGTAAGGGTCGCAAATGAAGCCGTTCAGATCTTTGGCGGATACGGATTCGTGAAAGATTATCCAGCCGAAAAGTTCTACCGCGACAGCAAGCTTTGCACCATTGGCGAGGGCACAAGTGAAATTCAAAAAATGGTTATATCAAAAGAAATATTGAAATAGTAATATAGCCGCAACCATCCATCCCCATCTTAAGCCGACGAGCAAGTTTCCGTAATACTGATGCATGAAGCAGTAGGAAGGAAGTCATGTTATGGCTATTTTCGCAATAGACCATAACCTGACTTGATATGACCACTCCACTTATCGTGTTGCTTGTCCTTGTAGTGTTCACGATCCTGATGACCGTGAAAGTGATCCCGCAGCAAACCGCTTACATTATGGAGCGGCTGGGTAAATTCTACGCCGTCCTGCAACCCGGCATCAACTTCATCATCCCGTTTTTCGACCGCATTGCTTATAAATACACCCTTAAGGAAACCGCCATCGACATTCCCGAACAGATCTGCATCACGCGTGATAACGTGCAGGTGCGCATGGACGGTGTCATTTTCATTCAGGTGATTGATCCTAAAAAAGCTGCTTACGGCATTGCAGATTATACATTTGCCGTGATCCAGCTCGCGCAAACAACCATGCGCAGTGAAATAGGAAAACTTGATCTGGACAAAACATTCGAAGAACGGATGACCATTAACCGCGCCGTCGTGGAATCCATCGACGAGGCGGCTACGGGCTGGGGTGTGAAAGTTTTACGTTACGAGATCAAGAATATCACGCCACCCCAGAGCGTTTTGATTGCTATGGAAAAACAAATGCAGGCAGAAAGGGAAAGAAGGGCTGTAATTTTGCAGTCCGACGGTGAGAAGCAGGCGGCGATCAATGTTGCCGAAGGTCAGAAACAAAAAGTGGTTTTGGAATCGGAAGGTCTCAGGCTGAGACAGATTAATGAGGCGGAAGGGGAAGCAGCGGCGTTGCGCTCGGTGGCGGAAGCCACAGCGGAAAGCATCAGGCTGGTGGCCCAGGCCATTCAAATGGAAGGTGGCGTGGAGGCGGTGCAGCTCAAAGTGGCCGAAAATTATGTGGAACAATTTGGCAAGCTGGCTAAGGCAGGCAATACGCTTATTCTGCCCGCCAACCTGGCAGATATGGGATCGTTGATCGCCACCGCGCTTACTGTTGTTAAATCAGAACAAAAGAAATAGTATGGATTTGTCTTTGCCGCAAATATGGCTCATCGTCGGACTGATCATGCTAATTGCAGAACTGGTCAGTGTTTTACTTGTTTTCGTGTTTTTTGCGATCGGTGCATTGTTCACCTCCTTGCTGGCCGCCATAGGCCTGCTTGGCAGCACTGAAAGTCAGATTATTGCTTTCTCTGTTATTTCGCTGGTCTCTATGCTTGTGTTACGTAAGCATGCGCGTCGGTTGCTGGACCGTAAAGGCGCGGCGGAATACAATGAATTTGTAGGTGAAACGGCCATGGTTATCAAGGACATTCCGGCCCAGGGGGAAGGAAAAATCTATTACCGTGGCGCAGAATGGAAAGCTAACTCCGAAAACCACACCTCCATCACCGCCGGAAGTAAAGTGGTGATTAAAAAAGCAGACGGAATTCTGCTCATTGTCGAAGAATCCTGAATAAGGTCAAACAGAAATATTAACAAAAAGAGGCTGCATAGCAGGGATCATCTCCCCTATGCAGCCTCTTTTTATGTAACAACTTACTTCTTAATCGCCTCTTCCACCGGATTTCCAATGTTTCCGCTGGCTGGCAAAATGTGCAACAATGCAGAAATAGTAGGCGCAATGTCCGAAACCGAAGTCCGGCGCAACGTTTCCCCTTTATTTATCCCCCAACCAAACATAACGAAAGGCACCTGCGTGTCGTAATTGTAGGGTGTTCCATGGGAAGTTCCTGTTGGCGTTCCGTAAAACCATCCCGGCTCGGCAAGGATCTGAATATCGCCGCTGCGCTTTGCATTCACATTATTTTTGTAAAGTTCGAGCTGATAGGTGTTCAAAGGCGCCTTTCCCATATCCGTCAGGTTCAAAACGTCTGCTACGCCAGGGACTTTAAGCAATGCTTCCCGGATCACTTCTGTCGCCATAGCAACGGTTATTTTATTTTTTTGCAAAAGGGCGTGATCGAAATACAACTGGTTATTTTCTCTGCTCAGAACGTATTTTTCTTTACCAAATGCGTCATCCAATGCTTTATCCACGGTCGCATTTACAACCCTGCGCTCAACCAGCCCGGCAGGAAGCTTATGCGCCGCTGCAAACCCCGGAACGTCCACAACGCCGTGATCGGCTGTCAGGAACACGGTGTATTCGCCCTTGCCCACCCAGCTGTCCAGGAAGCCGAAAAGCTCCGCGAATTCGCGGTCCAGGCGCAGGAAGTCGTCTTGCTGTTCTACGGAGTTAGGCCCTACCCTATGCCCGATCTTGTCTGTCGACGAAAAGCTGATCGCCAGGAAATCCGTATCCTTTCCTTTCCCCAGATTTTCTCCCTTAATCGCCTCAATGGCCATTTCTTTCGTAATCGTGTTGCCCCACGGCGTATCCGTTACCACACCAAATGCATCGCCAGCCAAACCAGCCAGGTCATAGGGAAAAACAGGCCTTTTGGCACCAGGCAATTTGCCTTCCCAATCTACATCGTCCGGTGAGCTTTGTCCGTAACTATCCGCAGAAAGCAGCAATTGCCAGCCTTTTTGCAGATAGGCCGAAGGCATTTTTTTGGCATTATAATCCTTCACCCACTGCGGCAGGTCGTCCATATAATAGGTGCTCGTCACCCAGTTCCCGGTTTTGGAATCAAACCAATATGAACCGTTGGCGGTATGCCCGCCAGGCAGAATAGAGCCTCTATCCTTGATCGCTACCGCAATCGTTTTGTTACGGAAGTTGGTAGCAATCCTAAGCTGGTCAGACACCGTGCTCGTCAGCAAATTCCTCGGCGACATTTTGCCCACCGATGTATTATTGCTTCCTACCGTTTTCACCGTGCTGTCTTCCACACAATAAATGCTTTGCCTGGTAATGGGGTCAAACCATTCATTGCCCACGATGCCGTTGATCGCAGGCACCGAGCCCGTATAGGCCGATGCGTGACCGGCAGCAGTCACGGTTAGTGCATAACTGTAATGATTGTTCCGGCAGTTGAAACCCTCATTCATCATTCTTTTAAAACCACCCTCCTGATATTGATCGTAATAGCGATACAAATAATCGTAGCGCATCTGATCCACAACAATACCAACCACGAGTTTAGGCCGCGCGAGTGGCGATGATTTAGGCGTTGTTTTTTTAGGGGTTGGGGCAAATGCAGATACAGAAAGCAGCACCAGCATTGCTTTGAAGCAAATTTTTCTCACAGTTTAGGAATATTTATTAAACAAAAAACCTTGCAACCAATAAAGACTGCAAGGCATAAAACTACTTTTTCAATGCTTCTTCAACCGGGTTGCCCACATTGCCGCTCGGCGGCAGGATGTGCAGTAGTGCAGAAATCGTCGGTGCAATGTCCGCAATGGTCGTCCGGCGCAATGTTTCGCCTTTATTCACACCCCAACCGTAAAGCAGGAACGGCACGTGCGTATCATAATTATAGGGCGTTCCATGATCCGTTCCCGTTGCATACGAAGATGCGAACCAGCCCGGCTGCACAATCACCTGAATATCTCCGGTCCGCTTCGCGTGAATATTGTTCTTATACATTTCCAGTTGATATGTATTCAAGGGAGCACGGTTAATGTCGGTCAGGTTCAAGACATCGGCAACGCCTTCCATAGGCAGCAATGCGGTGCGCACAATCTGGTAAGCATCAGCAACGCTTACCTTCTTTTCCTTCAAAAGCGCCTTGTTAAGGTAAAGCTGATAATTTTCAAAAGCCGAAATGTAATCGCCTTCTCCATAGGCATCATTCAATGATTTCACAACCGCACGCGTTAATGCGGTCGCACTCATTAAGCCAGCGGGCAGCTTGTTTTCTTTCCAGAATGCAGGCACATCCATAGCCCCGTGATCCGCTGTCAGGAAAACTGTGTAATTGCCCTTTCCCGTCCATGTATCCAGGAAATTGAACAGATCGGCGAATTCCATATCCAGTTTCAGATAATTATCTTCCTGTTCAACAGAATTAGGTCCGAATGCATGGCCGATCCGGTCAGGCGTTGAAAAGCTTACAGCCAGAAAGTCGGTATCCGCTCCCTTACCCAGATTTTCACCCTTAATAGCCGCAATCGCCATATCCTTGGTCATGGTGTTGCCCCACGGAGAAGTGGTGATCACTGTGTAAGCATCACCGGCAGTTCCGATAAGCTCATGCGGGAAAATGGATTTTGGCTCGCCGGAAATTTTACCTTCCCAAACCACATCATCCGCTGTGCTCTGCGTGTATTCCTCAACGGGCAACAACAATTTCCAGCCCGCTTTGGAATATTCCGAAGGCATTTTTCGATTATTGTAAGCAGTCACCCAGTCCGGCAGATCGTCGCGGTAATACGTGCTTGTTACGAAATTTCCTGTTTTTGAATCAAACCAGTAAGCCCCTGATGCGGCATGTCCGGCTGGCAAAATGGAAGCGCGGTCCTTAATGGCTACACCAATCGTTTTTGAACGAAAATTGGTTGCAATCCGCAACTGGTCCGTTACGGTGCTGGTGAGCAGGTTGCGCGGCGACATTTTGCCCACTGCCCCATTGTTGCTTCCTACGGTTGCTACCGTGCTGTCATCTGTGCAGTAGACGGTTTTGGCGGCTTGCGCATCGTACCAGTCATTCCCGACAATGCCGTTAATGGCTGGCAGCGAACCTGTGTAAACAGCCGAATGTCCTGCGGCAGTGACGGTTAATGCATAATGATAATGGTTGTTCCGGCAATTGAAACCCTCATTCATCAATCTCTTCAAACCGCCTTCTTTGTATTTGTCGTAATAGCGATACAGATAATCATAGCGCATCTGATCCACCACGATGCCCACCACCAGCTTCGGCCGGGCAAGTTTGCCAGGGTTAGCCGTGGCAGGTTTTGTTTTGGATTGACTAAAAACGGAGGGGCTGATGATGAGTCCTGCAATCAGTAATCTTAATGTCAGGTTTTTTATCAATTTCATTGGAGAGGCATTGTAGCGATAAAGGTTTCCTTGTATACTGGGCAAAGATAAAGATGTACTGCTTTAAAAGCAGAAACCGGCAGCAATTTGCCGCCGGTTTAATTCTTCCTTAATATTAAATGCCTTTATTTTTTCTCGCTTCCACCCAGCGGTGCAGGCGCAGCGGCAGCAGGCGCTCCTTTTTTGGCCTTTGCAAAATCGCCCGCCTTAATGATTACCAGCTTGTTGTAATCAATGTGTTTATTAAATGCAGATTTGATTTGCTCCGGGGTCAATGCTTCGATCTTCTTCTCAAAATCTGCATCCCACTGCATAGTCCGGTTAAGGTAAAGGTTGTTTGCCAATGTGTTGGTCAGTGAAGCATCCTGCGAGCGTCCTACCTGCCGGGATTGCAGGTAACCCGATTTCGCCGCCTTCAATTCTTCAGCCGTAAAACCTTCCTTCATTGCTTTCTCGATCTCTTCTTTGAATGCAGCTTCCAGTTTCTCTGCATTTTGAGGTGCGTAAATCGCATAGGACATAAATGTGCCGCTTTTATCCAAAGAACTTGCAGAGAATTGTGATCCTACACCATAGCTTAACCCATCTTTCTGGCGAATGCGTGTGGCAAGCCGGGAGTTCAAAAAGCCTCCGCCCAACAGATAATTACCGATCACCAATGCCGGATAATCGGGGTCTGTGTCTTGCAGAGGCATATTAAGGCCCGCTATAAACATGGCGTTGGCTTTGTCCGGCGTTTCCACCATTTTATTTTCTGCTTTCACAGCTACATAAGGGGAAGCAACGCGGGTAAATGGTTTCGCACTTTTCCAGGTTCCGAATTCATCGTTAATGATCTTCTGAAGTGCCGCCTTGTCAAAATCCCCTACAACCGTTGCCGAAGCATTGTTGGCACCATAAAAATCTTTGTGGAACTGCTTGATCTGGTCAATGGTCGTGGCTTTAATGCTCTCCACATCTTCATCAAATGTTCCCACGTAACGAATGTCCCCTTTTGGATAGGGCGTTACAATGCGGCGATACTGGTTGAATGCAATCGCCTGCGGCTCACTCCGCTGCGATTCGATTCCGGCCAGTTCCTCCTGTTTTAGTTTTTCAAATTCTGTTTCATCAAAAGCAGGGTTTTTCAAAACTTCCGCCACCAGCTTCATTACAGCAGGCAGGTTTTCTTTTGTCGTTTCAATGTTCGCCCCAGCCTGGTTATTGATCCCGAAGAAGCTAACTCGCGCTTTCAGCCGGTCGAATTCGTCTTTCAGCTGCTGTCTCGTCTTGGTTTTTGTGCCCTTATCGAGCATGGACCCCGTAAGGTCGGAAATGGTCGCTTTGTTCATCAGGCTCTTTTCATCCCCGTAGCGCAATATGATTTTAGCTGCGACAACGTTGCCTCTGGTCGTTTTGGGAAGCAGGGCTATTTCAATGGCATTAGGCTTTTCAACGCGCGTCGTGCGGGATTCTACATTCATTGGCGACGGATCAAATGCCTCTCCTTCTGCTACAACGGCTTCACCTTTATAGCCTTTCACCAATTCCGCTACATTCGGCGCTTCCGGGATTTCAGCCCTTACCGGGTTGGATTCCGGCACGAATGTTCCCAATGTGCGGTTGGACGGACGGAAATAATATTGTGCAACGCGGAAGACGTCCTCCGGCGAAACTTTCCGAATGTTATCCCGGAAAAGGAAAGCAAGCCGCCAGTCGCCAGTTGCAATGGCCTCGCTGATGCTCAGTCCTACCCTTTCGGAATTACGGAATTCCAGGTCCCAGTTTTTAAGAATGGTCGTTTTCGCACGTTCAATGTCTTCTTTGGAGGGTTTCAGAACTGCTGCCGAATCCAATGTGGCTGTAAATGCTTTTTTAGCTTCATCCAGCGATTTTTCCTTTAAAACCTCGGCTCCAAAAAGCACAAATCCCGGATCAAACAACTGAAAGCTGAATCCGAATTCAGATGAAGCCTTCTTTGTATTCACGAGATTTTTGTAAAGCCGGCCGTTGGGTTCAGCAGTTAATAGCTCGGTAAGCACTTCCATGGCAGGATAGTCGGCATGCGAGCCGGGCATAATGTGGTAAGCTGCCATGAGCATTTGCACATCGCCTGTCCTTTTCAGCTCCACAAAACGCTCTCCGTCCTGCGTCGGTTCAGAGGTGTAGGATTTGGGTAATACACGTTCCGGTTTTGCGATTTTACCAAAATAATCATTGATCATTGCCAATGTTTTGGCTTCGTCAATTTTTCCCGCAACCGTCAGGACTGCATTGTCCGGCTGGTAATATTTTTTATAAAAAGCCTGTAAATTTTCAATCGGCACCCTTTCAATGTCGGAGCGGTTTCCGATGGTTGATTTTCCATAGTTATGCCAAAGAAATGCACCCGAAATCACACGCTCCATCAAAACACGGAACGGGCTGTTTTCTCCCGATTCAAACTCATTGCGCACCACGCTGAATTCGCTGTCCAGGTCTTTCTTGGCAATGAAAGAATTCACCATCCTGTCGGATTCCAGGTCGAGCGCCCATTTCAGGTTTTCTTCGGTTGCCGAGAATGTTTCGTAATAATTGGTGCGGTCATACCAGGTCGTTCCGTTCGGTCTGGTTCCATGCTCTGTGAGCTCCTGTGGAATGTTCGGATGCTTGGGCGTGCCTTTGAACACCATGTGTTCCAGCAAATGCGCCATGCCTGTTTCGCCGTAACCTTCATGGCGGGAACCCACCAGGTAAGTGACATTCACCGTAATAGTCGGCTTGGACGGGTCGGGAAACATGAGCACTTTCAGCCCATTTTCCAGATTGTACTCAGTGATCCCTTCCACAGACGTGACCTTTTTCACCCCTTTCGGCAGATCCTGCGAAAAGGAAGGAGCGGCGATCAGGGAGGTTAGCAGCAGACCGATAACAGCTTTGCCACGGAATGCATTTCTTCTTTTAAAATTCATGACCATATCCAGAAGATTATGTAAGATTTAGATTGCATGAAAATAACTCAGATTCCGGCATTTAGCAATGACTTAGGGATAAATGGCGAAATAAAATCCGGTGCAACAGAATGGCAACGTTTTGGTGTATAGGCTTCAACCGCCATACATATTTTCCGGTGTCAGTAGGAATTCTGGGAGAAGAATAGCAGTTTTAACTTATATGATTTAATTAAGATAAATGACGCCGATCAAAAGTATAACCCGCCTGCTATTCCTATCTGCCATCATTATCCTGGCGGGCTGCGCCTCGGGCATCCCCATTTCAACCAATACAAAATATCCTATTGAAGTGCTTTATGATAACCAGCCCTTGGACCGGCCCTATTCGGAGATCGGGGTTGTGGAAATTACCAGTGAAGACTCGCTTACCGCGCGTCAAACGCAGGATAAGCGCATGATGTATCGTGGTAATGATGCCAAAACCAAGGAGTTGCTTACTGCACGTTTGGTCATCAAGGCTCAAAAAATCGGTGCTGATGCGATTATCAATGTCAAATACAAGTATTACACCAGCGTAAAAAGTGAGGGCTATATGCTCAGCGGGCTGGCCGTGAGATACCGCGGGGAATAATTTCAGCGCGTCGGATCCTTTTTAGAGATCATTTTATTGACCGTCGTGTCCTGCCTGGTTGTATCGGCAGGCACATAGGGAATTTTTACAGAAGGTTTTGGCATTAAAGAAATGCGGTTGAAACTGTGCGTAAACTGCATACTCACACCACCGGTTGTCACCGAGTTCAAGACAAGCGAGTTTAATACATTGCGGTTATAAGCTTTCACCCGCACCGAACCACTGGGATTGAGCCAGTATTCCAAAGTCCATTCACCCAGCAAGCTGGCCGCGTCATATTGTGACGCACCGTTCGCACTTTGGGTTCCGGAAGTAAAACGTCCGTCACGCGTAACGCGGAAGCGATCGTTCAGAAAACGGTAAGAAAACCTCAATTGCAGGTTATTAAGCGCATTTTGATCCAGAGAAAGTCCTGAAACCCCCACTTCCAGATTCTCATTAATACCCGAAGCCCAGCGGCTGATCTGATTGGAAACCAGCTCACTAATGCTGCTGCCCAGGAAATTCTGACTCCCCACCGCAGCCAGACTTGCCTCGGGAAGCAACTGATTTACAAGCAATAAACTGCTCACCTGCCTGCTCAGTTCCTGTTCGTCAGACTTTAACTTATTCTGAAATGCTTCCAGTTGCCCGCGATATGTGCTTAACGATGGGTTATCGAGCACTTTCAGGTCGTAGCGGATCTGTGGCGACATCAGTTGCTCCGAAAGCGCAATAGTCACCTCCACCGGATAGCGGCGCGATAATGCATCGTTTCCTGTTTCGGTGGTGCTGGTATTCGGCAAAACGCCGGCCAGGGAAACCATTTGTGTATAACCCGCCTTTACATCCAATTGCGCACCATAAGGGTCCCCGGACCATACAATGCGGCTTCCGGGTTTGATGCTGAATTTCTTGTTAATGACATTCTGCAATGTGAAATTGTACTCTCCCCTTTCAATTTCGTACGTTCCGGCCATCGTGAAATCGCCTTTTGTATCAATATTAAGGTTCAGCCTGCCGCTGCCGTTCCCTCGGATAATGTCGCCGGTTTGCCTGTCAAAAATGATCTCGCAAGTTGCATCAGGCGTCAGGTTGAAATTAAAATCCATCTTAATGCCGCCTGCGACCTGGCTTCTTGCCGTGGAATCGCCTGATTTTGCAGTGCTGTCTGCCGGTGGCATTTTGCTTACAAACTGAATGTAATCCTGCGTGGCCACCTCCGTAGCGCCGTCCAGCGGAATGTGAATTTTGGTGCCCTTGTTGCTGGTAACATTGGCTTCTATATTAAGGTTGTCAATAGGGCCAAAAACGGCGACCGGTCCTGTAACATAAGCTGTTCCGTAAAAAATGCTGTTATCCTTCGCCGTTGTGTTCAGGATTTTGAAATTGTGCAAATCCGCATTAAAACCCAGAGAAAAGTACTTGAAACCATCATGAAAAACTCCGCCGCGCAGGTTGGCCGTGTTTCCGTCCGTATCTGTAATGAGCATGTTATCGGATGTAATCTCACTCTCGGTAAAGTTGATCTTATCGCTGAAAGTAAAGATCGATTGCAGATAATCGAATTTCATCCGGCCTTTATCCACCATTAAAGAACCGGAAAGGATCGGTGCATTCACCACGCCTTTGATCGTTACCACCCCTTTGGCCGTCCCGCTAATGTCCGAAACCAGGCCCGTAGCAAACGGTTCGAGACCTTTGAAATCGAAATTGTTGAAAATAGCCTTCAAATCCAGCGTATTTGCGCTTAATTTGGGACGATAGGCGCCGGTGAGATTGAACACGCGCCGTGCATCTTTGTTCAGCTGCGCATCAATTTCCAGCTCGCTCCTGCTCTGGTCCCAATCGCCTGTCCCGGATAAATTTCCAAATTCATACTGACCATAACCAAGGCTTTCAATGCTAAAATTGGCATCCAGTACAACATCATTATAAACGTCCTTTACTTTCGCAGAGCCGTCCATAATTCCTGCCAACTGCGTGGTCAACAATGCATTTAAACTGGACAACCTGAAATTTTTGATGTCCAGCACCATGCTTTTTTCCGGGTCTTCCGAAGCCGTGCCGTTCACAAAAATCCGCTGCTTGCCACTCACAAGGCCTAAATTGGACATCGTCACATCACGCCCTACAATAGAAATGAAGCTTTCAGAAGGCACATTCCAGGTTTCCTCTAAAAGATTAAGCTTTGAATTTTTAAAATTAATGTCCAAACCAGCGGGCAGGAAACGGATTTCACCGGCCAGATTAGCATTATTCGTGCTGGCTACCTGACTCAGGGCACCATTAAAATCGATATGATCAACATCCCAGGTTCCTTCAATTTCCAGTTTTTCGGTGGGGACCAGCGCGCTTATTTTCTGATTTTCGGATGTTACCAGCATGGAAGCCAAAACTTCCGCTGAGTTCACAAACTTTGAAGTTGTCACATCGACTTCCGCTTTCACAAATTCATTGGTTCCATAACGAACCGTGTCCGAAAGTGCATTTAATGTTAAAAAAGCCGTGTTATCCATTTTAAAGACACCCTCAGCCCTTGCTCCCCTTGAAATATGCACGTCGGGGCTCAGGAATGCGAGGAACCGCGACAAATTCCTGGTTTCCACCGCATAGTCGATCTGGTAACGGCTTAATGAGGTGGAAACCGGCTTTTTGGCATAATATTCGGTCCGGTTTGCTTCGTTTTCGAAGAAGTAAAGTCTGTATTCGGCTAAAATGCGGCTAATGTCCTTGTATGCAGCGGTTGGAAGAAAATTCCCATCCATTTTGGCGGTCAGGAATTCACTTTCCAGTTTCAGGATCCTTCTGTCGGCGATCTGGCGCGATGAGAAAACCAGCGTGTCCATCACCAGATTTCGTTCCTTTTCAGACATCAGCAAATAGGTGTCAAGCAGCTTGGCATCGCCTGTCAGCGCGTCAAATGTATTGCCGGACAGATTAACGTTCAGTTGCGTGCGTAATGTGATGGCCTCCTTTGTAAAACCAAGGTCTTTGAGGTTCGCACGTTCAATGGTTCCTTGCACATCAAATGCATTCTGCGCCTTTGAGAGGTCAAATTCTCCTTCAATGTTGGCGATCAGATTGCTATCTCGCGCAACTACCAGGCCGTTGAAATACTGATTTTGTATATTTCCTTTGAGCTGAATGTTCTTATAATTGTAATGCTGGAACCCAACCCGTCCGACGGTTGCATTCATATCCGTCGATGCGAATTTCAACTCTGTCCCTTTGCCGAAAACCTTACCATCAAAATCCAGCTCCTGCCAGGTTTCTTCGTCATCCAATAACTTACCCAGCTTGAAAGCGGCCGTTTTGATTGTTCCGGAATAGGTGGTTGACTGTGCGTCGGCAATGTGGAAAACGAGATCGCCCGCCACTTCGCCCATGTCCGAAGAAGCCGTGGCATTCAAAGCAAAATCTTCCAATGTGCCTTTAAATGTGCCATCCAGTAATGTGAGGCCAAATTTCGAAAGCGTGGAATGCATATCCCATTCAGGATAATACTGGATAATGTCCATCGGTTCCACCTTCGAAAGCGACAGTTGAATGTCCATTTTTACACCTTCAATCTTCGGCAATCCCTGAAAACCCACATTACCAACCAAACGGCTCCCTCTTCCGAAATGCAGGTCCATATCCGAAACCATGAAATCATCGACTTTGCCATTAAAATCGCCCGATATGCGCCAGGTTTCACTTAGGTTATCAACATAACTTGAAAAAAGTCCCAGGTCTTTGGAATCAACACGACTTCCTACCAAATGCCCTTTCATGCGGACTTTATGATTGAAATCGCCCAGCTCGCCGGATCTGTTATAGTAAAATATGACTTCGTCTTTCAAATGTGAATTGCCGATATGGGCGTCCAGCTCTTTGAGCTCCATCTTTTTTTGGCAAAACAAAAAGCGCGTTTCCAGATCATGCATCCTAAGGCCGGTCTGCTTATCGACCGTTTCCAGATTTCGCGCCAGAAAAGAAATGGTGTCGCCCTGAACCAGGAAATTTCTCAGGTCCCCGTTTAATTTATTCAACTCGAAATGAGAATAGTCAAAAGTCCTGGCACCTTTATCGCGGGGCTGACGCGGATCGTCATAGCGGAATGTGCCGTCGATGACTTTTGATTTACCAATAATAAAAGGCGTGTTGTTTTCAGGTGCGTTTTTGGGACGCGGAACAGCCGGGGTGGTGAGCTCGTTGATCCGTTCGATGAAGCCATCAATGTTCAATGAGCCTGAGGAAGGTATAATGGCCAGGTGCACATTGGGCTGATATACATTCACTTCATCGAGATAAATTTCTTTTGAAGCGTTTTCAATAATGTTATTAAGGTCCAGATTAACGTCAATCCTGCCGACGTCGATCATATCCTTCTGGCTCGTGTCTTTCACCGAAATACCTTCGAGGGAAACCACGTCGAACCACTTGATATTGACTTTCTCAATGGTAATGGGATAACCCAGCTTCTCAGAAATATTACTGGTAACACGCTGAACTGCCCAGGTTTGGACGGAAGGAAGTTGAAGTGCAATGGTCACAATTCCCAGCGCCAGCAGCGCGAAGATGATCACTACGATCAGACCATTACCAAACGCCTTCAGGAATTTTAACATATATAGCTTCGCGGCGGGATACCGCTTATCTTATTGTTAATGCTTAATTTTGCGACTATAGTTCAACAAATATGAATATCCTCGCCATTGAATCGTCTTGTGACGAAACCTCCGCAGCCGTAATCACTAACGGGAAAATCTGCTCCAATGTTGTTGCTACGCAACTGATTCACACACAATATGGCGGCGTGGTTCCCGAACTTGCTTCGCGGGCACACCAGCAACACATTCTGCCTGTGGTAGATAACGCGCTGAACGATGCAAAAGTAGCAAAAAAAGACCTGGATGCCATTGCTTTTACCAAAGGACCGGGGTTATTAGGTGCTTTGCTGGTAGGGACTTCATTTGCCAAATCCATGGCATTGGGGCTCAATATTCCGCTTATCGAGATCAATCACATGCAAGCGCACGTGCTCGCGCATTTCATCGATGATCCCAAACCTGCATTTCCTTTTCTCTGCCTCACCGTCAGCGGCGGGCATACGCAGATTGTGAAGGTTACCGGGCCACTGGAAATGGAAATTATTGGTGAGACAAAAGACGATGCTGTGGGCGAAGCATTTGATAAAACAGCCAAATTGCTCGATCTGCCCTATCCTGGCGGACCGTTGATCGATAAATATGCCGCATTGGGTAACCCGAATGCTTACCCTTTCCCGCTTCCTGAAATGCCCGGGCTGGACTTTTCTTTCAGTGGGATCAAGACTTCATTTATGTATTTTTTGCAAAAACGGGTGCGTGAGAATCCTGGTTTCATCGGTGAAAATATCAATGATATCTGTGCGAGCATTCAGTTTACATTGGTGGACATCTTGTTGAAAAAACTAAAAAAAGCGTCGCGGGAAACGGGCATTAAGGAAATTGCAATCGCCGGCGGTGTCTCTGCGAACTCGGGATTACGGAAATCACTGCTTGAATTGGGGGAAAAACTGGGATGGAAAGTGTACATTCCGGCATTCGAATACTGCACAGATAATGCAGCCATGATTGCGATGGCAGCGCATTATAAGTTTGAAGCCAGGGATTTTACGGATCAAACTGTAAGTCCGCTCGCCCGGATGGAATTTTAAAAGTCATGAATAAAACACCTTTGAACAATGCGTTTATCAGAAATTTGGATCTATCCGGTCAAGTCGTTGGGTGGAATTCGCCTTACCGAGGCTAATGTCGAAGAAAGAGGCCTGCAGTACGATCGTCGCTGGCTCATCATTGACGAAAACAATGTGTTTATCACGCAAAGGGTTTTTGGTCAAATGGCCCTGATCGATGTCGCGCTGGAATCAAGTGGACTTAAAATATTTTTGAGAAACAATCCCAAAAACAATGTGATCCTTCCTTACGAACCTGGTTCTGGGAAAAAGGTCTCTGTAACGATCTGGGACGACATTGTGAATGCGGTAACAGTTTCTGATGAAGCGGATGCCTGGCTCTCGGCGCAACTGGATAAGCGCGTCAGGCTTGTAATGATGCCGGAATCAACAGAGCGAAAGGCGGATCCGAAATATGCCAGCAATGGAGAGAATGTGAGCTTTGCGGATGGATTTCCATTCCTTGTCATATCTCAGGCCTCACTGGACGAGTTAAATTCCCGGTTGGAAGAACCGATTTCCATGGTCCGTTTTCGCCCAAATTTCGTGATTGCTGAAACAATGCCTTTCGAAGAAGATCAATGGAAGCGTATCCGGGTGGGAGAACTGGATTTTGAAATTGTAAAACCTTGCGGCCGGTGCGTGCTGATAACCGTCGACCCGGCAACAGGCGAAAAAGGCGCAGAGCCCCTGAAAACACTGGCATCTTACCGAAGGGTCAACAACAAGGTGCTTTTCGGACAGAATATGGTAGCAAGTAATTTTGGGCTTGTTAAGGAAGGGGATGCATTAGAAGTGGTTGAATAACAGCGAAAGCCGGAAATTTGCTTCAAGATTCTTTTAGATTTCATGCGTAAAAAAAGCCCGGGAAAACAATCCCGGGCTTCATATATTTTAACAAAATCCAATTGGAAAATCCCTAAGGCTGCGCTTCTGCTTCGGTGGTTCCGTTTGTCTGGAAAGGGCTTTTCATAATCCCTCTTTCCGAATTACGGATGAAATTAATGACCACATCCCGCTCGTTGGATGGCGGCAATTCCAGTTCTATTTTTTGCAGAGCTTCCGCATTGTTCAGGCCGCGCATGTATATGTAGCGGTAAATGTTCTGGATCTCGTTAATCTTTTCGTTGCTGTAACCACGTCTGCGCAGCCCTACCGAATTGATCCCGGCATAGGAAATGGGTTCACGCGCCGCTTTTGTAAAGGGCGGCACATCCTTCCGGACCAATGTTGCCCCAGAAACGAAAGCATGCGAACCGATTTTAACAAACTGATGAACAGCGCTTAACGCACTCACAATCGCCCAGTCGCCTACATGTACGTGACCTGCCATTTGCACATTGTTGCCGATAATGCAGCTGTTTCCAACCCGGCAATCGTGCGCCACGTGGGCGTAAGCCATGATCAGGCAGTCGGAGCCGACCACCGTTTTCCAATGTTCCTCGGTTCCGCGGCTGATCGTCGCATACTCGCGGATGGTGGTGTTATCTCCGATGATAGTGAATGTGTATTCGTTGTTATATTTAAGATCCTGGGGCGTCGATGCAATGACAGCTCCCGGAAAGATCCGGCAGTTTTTTCCTATTCTCGCGCCTGAATTAATAACAGCGTGTGATCCTATCCATGAGCCCTCACCAATTTCAACATCGGAATGTATCATTGCGAATGGTTCAATTTCTACATTCTGAGCGATCTTAGCGTCAGGATGAATATATGCTAATGATTGAGTCATTTTTTCTTTACCAGGCTTGCTATCATATCCGCTTCACACACCAACTGTCCGGCTACGTATCCCCGGCCACTCATTTTCACGATCCCTCTTTTCATCGGAGAAGTGAATTCACATTTAAATATCACCGTATCCCCGGGGAACACATTGCGGCGGAAGCGGCAAGCATCAATTCCGATCAGATAAGGCCAGTAATTATCAGGATCCGGCACGCTCGTTAAAACAAGGATACCGCCCGTCTGCGCCATCGCTTCCAATTGTAAAACGCCCGGCATAACAGGGTTTCCAGGGAAATGCCCTAAGAAAAACTGCTCATTGATCGTCACATTTTTCACGCCTACCACGCTGTTTTCGTCCAGCGCGATGATCTTATCGATCATCTGGAACGGATAACGGTGCGCAAGCAGCTGACCGATCTGGTTAATATCAAAGACCGGCGCTTTATTCGGGTCGTATTGAGGAATATCCCCTTTGCCGGATTTTATTAGTTTCTTAATTTTTTTGGCCAAAGCCACATTGGCCGCATGTCCCGGACGGGCAGCCAAAATCTGCGCCTTGATCGGACGGCCTACCAGTGCAAGGTCCCCGATCAGGTCCAGCAGCTTGTGCCGCGCCATTTCGTTCGGATAATGCAGGTCAACGTTGTTGAGAATGCCTTTTGACTTATTAACACTCACCTTAGGCTTGCTCAAAAGCTGCGAAAGATGGTCCAACTCGCCATCCTGCACTTCACGATCCACAATAACAATCGCATTCGTCAGGTCGCCGCCTTTGATCAGGTTTTGACCGTATAACGCTTCAAGTTCGTGTAAGAATACAAATGTGCGGCATTCTGCGATATCGTCTTTAAATAATGTAATATCGTTCAGGGATGCGTGCTGACTGCTGATGACCGTGGAATTATAGTCAACCATGACGGTCAGACGATAATCGGACAGCGGCAGCGCCACAAGTTCCGTGTCAGTTTCTTTATTCATATAATGCACATATTCAGGAACTTCGAAGTAATTCCTGTATGCATTTTGTTCTTCAATGCCTGCATCGAGCAAAGCATCTACAAACTTGATGGAACTTCCGTCCATGATCGGCGGCTCGGGGCCGTCGAGCTGGATGAGCACATTGTCAATTTGCAAACCAACCAATGCTGCTAATGTATGCTCAACCGTATGGATCCGTGCTCCGTTTTGTTCAATGGTGGTTCCGCGCGACAGGTCGACAACATTGTCGACGTCGGCATCTACGATTGGCTGGTCGGGTAAATCAATGCGTTGAAACTTGTATCCGTGGTTGGCAGGGGCTGGTACAAATGTCATTGTAGCCACCACACCTGTATGTAAACCTACTCCTGTTACGGATACAGACTTGGAAATGGTTTGTTGTTTTTCGTTCATTATAAATTTCCTTTTCTTCTTAAAGGCGCGTTGTATTATTGACCCTGAAAATCGGATGTTTCGTGTTTATTTTCCAGATCTTTCAGCCTTTCTTCTATTTCGGGGAGCCTTCTTACGAGGGCCATGGATCTTAAATGTTCGTTCAAATCCCTTGCTGGCGAGCCTGATAGCGAAAGTCCTTCCTTTTTGATGGATTTCCCTAATCCGCTCTGGGCGCCGATTTTGGTTTTATTAGCAATCGTAATGTGTCCCACAATCCCAACTTGTCCGGCAACAACACACTGTTCGCCTACCGTCGTCGATCCTGAGATTCCGGACTGTGCTGCAATTACGGTATTTTTTCCAATCTCTACATTATGTGCGATTTGCACGAGATTATCTATTTTAACCCCTTTGCGAATAATTGTAGAACCCATTGTCGCACAATCGATTGTGGAATTGGACCCAACACTTACATCATCTTCGAGAATCACATTGCCAAGCTGCGGAATTGTTTTATAAGTCCCGTCAGTTTGCGGTGCAAAACCGAACCCATCGCTTCCAATGACTGTATTAGCGAAGATCACGCAGTTTTTACCAATGATCGTGTTGTCATAAATACGGACACCGGGATGGATAACCGAATTGTCGCCAATTTCAATGTTATCTCCGAGATATGTGTTTGGATAAATCTTTACGCTATTCCCGATCACGCAGTTTTTACCAATGTAGGAAAATGCGCCCCGGTAGCAATTCTCGCCGGTCTGACTGTTCTCTCCGATAAAACTAGGCTGTTCAACCCCTGTTTTGCCACCGGCGATGCGTTTTTGATATTCTTCTAGCAGGATTGTGAATGCGGTGTAAGCGTTTTCGACATAGATCAGGGTTGTCGAAATCTCTTTTTTAGGAACAAAATCCTTGTTGACAATAACGGCAGAGGATTGTGTTGTATATATGTAAGGTTCGTATTTACTATTGGCTAAAAAGGAAATACAGCCCGGACGCCCTTCTTCAATTTTAGCAGCCGAATCAATTGTAATTTTTTCATTTCCAACAATGGTTCCATCAAGCATTTGAGCAATCTCGCTGACAGTAAATTTCATATATTTTCGGCTAATTTCGGGTAACGAATATCGAGTACTTATAGTGGATTTTGAAAAGGGCTTTTTCTTTTAACGATCCTGACTAACCACGCAAAGATACATTTTTAGCCCAACATACATAGTACTTGCGTACAATCTTAGTGAGCGCCTTAATGGTTGGTATATCGGATGCATCGGCAATGTCCAGCAGCGCGCCGCCCTTCATTTTCACCCGGATCGGGTCGAGTTCTTTTGCATAAGCCCAGTTGGTTGTTTCGCCGCTTACCAGAAAATAATCCATCTGCTCCTCAGCAACGCCTGCTTCCAGAAGCTGTCCCCGTAAGTCAGCAAGCAATGCCTCGCTTGGGGGAGCATCATAGAAAGTAATTTTAAACAACTGCCGGTTCAGGAGCATGGTACAGAGCGTCGAGAGAACGGGATCACTATGTGTTCGCCAGCCCTTTACAGAAGCCCATACGTCGTTATCATCCAAACCGTTGAACGAATCGAGCAGATCCTGGTGTATATCAAAGTCCTCAAGGCTGTAATTATTGTGCAGAAACCTCGCAAAATCCGGTGTGGCAAATAATGTTGCACCGCTTTCCGACAATTCACGGGCCCTTTGCAGCAGCTGGGTGAGCATGGCCTGCGCGCTTAGCAATGTTTTATGCAGATAAACCTGCCAGTACATGAGCCTCCGCGCATGCAGGAAATTTTCAATGCTAAGCAAGCCTTTTTCCTCTACTACCAGCTGGTCTTCGCTCACATCAAGCATTTTAATGAGTCTGTCGGCACCGATAGAACCCTCAATCACACCCGTATAAAAACTATCGCGGTTGAGATAATCCATCCGGTCCATATCCAGCTGGCTGGAAACCATTTGATGGAAAAACTTTCTGGGATAAGTCCCCTCAAACATCTGAATAGCCAGATCCAGCCTTCCCTCCATTTGCCGGTTCAAAGCTTTCATCATCACCAGCGTAATAGATTCATGGGCAACATGCTGTAATAAAACACTTTCCAAAACGTGGGAAAACGGTCCATGACCCAGGTCGTGGAGTAAAATCGCAGCTTGCGCGGCCTCAAATTCTGGTTCCGAAATGGCGTGGCCTTTTTGTTGCAATACTTTGAGGGCTTGTCCCATGAGGTGCATGGCGCCCAGTGCGTGATGGAAGCGGGTATGCAGTGCGCCAGGATAAACGACATCTGCCAATCCCAGTTGCTTAATCCGCCTCAAACGCTGAAAATAGGGATGATCAACCAGGTCGTAAAGCAGATCAGAAGAGATAGATATAAACCCGTAAACGGGATCGTTAATGATTTTCCTTTTATTCAAAGCTCGATTTTTTGGCAAAAGTAATAAACAAGCAACGGACAAAAGAAGTTATTCTTATCAATATGATTTGGAGAATTGCCGCTATTAAGTAATTTTGCAGTCCATTAACGGGCCTATAGCTCATTCGGTTAGAGCAACTGACCGCGCGGCGTCCGCTCATAATCAGTAGGTGCCTGGCCTATCCAGGAAAAAGTAACGGGCCTATAGCTCATTCGGTTAGAGCAACTGACTCATAATCAGTAGGTGCCTGGTTCGATTCCAGGTGGGCCCACATTTATAATCAAGCACTTAGCATTCGTTGGGTGCTTTTTTTATGACTCATAGTCAGTAGGTGCCTGCCGGGCCGCCGGGCAGTTCGATTCCAGGTGGCCCGCTTTGAAAATCAAGGACTTAGCATTCGTTAGGTGCTTTTTTTATGGCTCATAATCAGTAGGTGCCTGCCGGGCCGCCGGGCGGTTCGATTCCAGGTGGGCCCACTTTGAAAATCAAGGACTTAGCTAAAAAGCCAAGTCCTTTTTCTTTTGGTTGCGCTGAATAGACAATGTTGTTTTTAAAACCAAAATTTCGTCTCTAGGTGTTTCAAAAATGCGACATAAACTTTCAATTGCGCAGGCTGTATAAAGCTGTAAAATTGATCGTGGGTTGTATGAAAGCCCATATAAAACAACCAAAATCCAAGCGAGAGATATGGGACTGCCGCCAGCTCTTGCTCATTAATTGCCCGATGTGATTGGTATCCGGAAAGGAAAATAGTATAGTTGTTATCAAAAGCCTGCTGCGTCATACGGCCTGCATAAACTTCGATAGCCATGTGTTGCCAGAATGATGCGATGTCATACATCAACCAGCCGCGCCCCATAAAGTCAAAATCAAAAAATGTTATTGAATCTCCTACAAAGTGCATGTTTTTGGGAAGGAAGTCGAAATGACAATATCCGGTTGTAAATTTTGAGGTGTCAATGGAAGCTAAATGGCTGGCAATGCGACGCGCTGCATTTTGTAGCCAGGTGTAACTTTCCTGGTCATTCTCAAATGCTGCTTTTAGCTTGGCCAACGGATCAAAAAGCGTCGTATTGTTATCAAAAGTCCATCTGTCTCCTGTTAATGTCAACGCCGCCGAAACCTTATGAAAACGCGCCATTTGCTGACCAAAAATGTACAGCTGCCGTTCATTTAATGTTCTTTCTGCCTGACCAGGCGCATAACTGAAAAGTACTGCGCATCTTTGCCCTTCAATGGCGTTAATGGTCTGAATAGCTTCGCCATGACGGTCAATGATAGGATACGAAACGGGCACAGCTGCCTGCTTTAGAGTAAATAGCAGCCCTACTTCCGCTTGAACATTCGAGAAACTCCGATGAGACGAACGATAAAGACGAAGGATGAAGCGACCTTGGTGTGAATTGATCAGATACGTATCGCCTACACCCCGGACTAAAAGCGAGCAATCAACATTTTCTAATCTATAAGACTCTGCCACAAATTCCGCTAATGCAGACGGACATAGTGTCGAATAACTGGCAGGAAAGATCATTTTCTGGAATACTTGTTGGTCTGTCCGCATGTATTGTCGGCATTGGATACGGGATTAATTATCGATCAGACTAAATCAACGGTAAAATCATCTCAAAATAAGCTCTTTTTGAGTTTAGTCTTACATTATCTTTAAATACAGGGAAGCCGGCAGGGCTTGCTTAATCTCCTTCTTAGCCGACTTCCGGCATTCGACACTTACTCAATTTTCCTCTATATATGCAATTAATTTTCCGTTAAATAACCAGCACGGACCGCAGGAACATTATCCTATATTTTCGTCGCTTCGTTATAATGATATGCACTATCATTGAGCACAATTAACAGATAGTACTACAATCGTTAGATAATACTACAAGCATCCGACTCAACTTCATTTTCTGGAATCTGCCATTCAAAGCAGCAGGCATAATCACTTGTTATAACCCCAATTGTCTAATCTGAGGTTTTTCAGTGATCAGTTTCTGTTACATGTCCCATTTAAAAACAAATTAAGAATGAAGAAGTTGTTCTTATTAATCGCCCTCGCCGCATGTAATCAGCACTCACCCCGCTGGCCTGATCCGAAGCCAAAAGTACCAGTTTACATTCCCACGGCAGAAGATTCCGCCAAAACTCGAGGGCCGTTTATGCGCATTCACCCTATGGGCCGGTTCCCCGAGATGATTTATGACAATATCGAACGCGCATCAACACTCAAAATTGAAGAATGGCTATCATCGGAACTTCCGATTGCTGATTTCGGGCGCGCCCTCAAACCAGGACAGGAGATGGAGATGATTGCGTTCGGAGGCGGTCTGACTGCGGGAGTCATGAATGGCGGTATTACCAGGGAAAGCCAGCAAACCAATTACACGAACCTGCTGGCGCACCAAATGGGAATCAAAAATTTTGCGATGCCACTGTTTGAAAAAGAAAATTATAATGGAACAGGTTATTACGTATACCGTAATACGGAAAGCGAATATCCGCAATGGGACCGGGTTGTGAATAATACCATTTCGGTTGTTCCGGGCAGCCCGCCCACTATGCCCCGTTATCCGGGTAAGATTTCGAATTACGGATTATTTGAAGGCGGCACGGAGTGGTTTGTTCCAGGCTGGGGCTGTGAGAACTGCGACTTTACTAAATTTCTGGTAACCAGATTTGATGGGCACATCCCGGGCGAAATACCTTATAATTTCGTAATCGTTGATGAGTTCTTTGACAGTTGGATGTATGGAATCCAAAATACACCCCGGATCAATCTTTTCAGTTATTCATTCAATGGCTCCATTATGAATACAGGCAGGATTGTGGATTATGCCATCAATTATAATCTGCATGGTAAAAAGGGTGTGATTTTTACCATCCCGCGATACCAGCACCTACCGTACATGAATTGGTATCCGATGGACAAATTTAAAAATGTGTCTATCAGTTTCGATAAAAACCATGTTGGAGATGGTGCGATAAATCCTTTGAAACCATTTTCGCTGATTCCGACTGCCAAGCTGGATGGCATTTGTAAAAGATCTCAAAATGGCTTTTTAGTCGCTAATTTTCCTGATGTCGAGGTAATTGATGCAGGAGAAACCTACCAATCCGATCCACGACTATACTATAATCAAAAGATCAGAGACTATGCAGCAGAAAAAGATCTAGCGGTGGTCGATCTTTTTGATCTCTACCAACGCATTTATCAAGGCGGCTATAAAACGGATGACGGAATCGCAATAGATGGCACTGCTCATGGCAATTTCTTTTCTTCGGACGGAATCTATCCTTCAGCACTTGGACAGGCCATCATTGCAAATGAGGTAATCAAGGCGATCAATAATTATTACGGGGCAAAAATCCCTTTGATAGACCTTAAAGGGTTTGCTAAGTCCGTGGGGCCAGACAAGAATTTTCAATGATACACAAGCAGACTTATGTCTTCTGACCACGAATTCTCACAAAGTGTATCCTCGTATGCATTAGTTCACTTACCAACGATACCTGACTAAAATTTTCATGTTCTCATATTTCATCTAAACAAAAATCCATGAAGAAGTTGCTATTTCTCGTTGCCCTTGTTGCATGTAGTCAGCACTCACCTCGCTGGCCTGATCCGAAGCCAAAAGTACCAGTTTACATTCCCACGGCAGAAGATTCCGCCAGAACGCGCGGGCCATTCATGCGCATTCACCCCATGGGACAGTATCCCGAAATGATTCACGATAACCTCGAACGACAACCAACGCTTAAAATCGAAGAATGGCTCTCTGCAACCGTGTCGCTAGCTGATTTCGGCCGGATCCTAAAACCGGGACAAGAAATGGAAATGGTCGCATTTGGCGGTGGGTTAACTGCCGGAGTCATGAATGGCGGCATTACGCGCGAGAGCCAGCAAACCAATTACACAAATTTGCTCGCTCATCAAATGGGTATCAAAAATTTTGCTATGCCCCTGTTTGAAAAAGAGCATTATAATGGAACGGGCTATTACGTATACCGTAATACGGAAAGCGAATATCCGCAATGGGACCGGGTTGTGAATAATACTATTCCTGTCTCAGCTGGCGGCCTACCGACAATGCCGGAATATAAGGGGAAGATTTCCAACTTTGCATTGCCAGACGGTAGCGCAGAAAGGTTTATGATGGGCAATGATTGCGTAAACTGTGACTTAAATAAACTTTTTCTTTCGCGATTCAATCATTATAGGCGCCCATATCTGTCAGAAGCATTTGACGAAATCAAATCTGAAATACCCTATAATTTCGTGATCATTGAGGAATTTTTTGATCGATGGATGTACGGAATACAAACTGTAAGCCGGGTCGGCCTATGGGAATACTGCTTCAATGGATCGATTATGAATACTGGAAGGATTACTGACTCAGCAATTAACAACGTATTAAACAAGGGTCAGAAAGGTGTTATTTTCACTATTCCTCGTTTTCAGGATCTCGCTTATATGAAATGGTATTCGACCGAGGACCTGAAAAAGAGAACATCAAACATTTATATCACCTTTAATAAAAATAATGTGGGTGACGGGTTGGTAGATAGCGCAAAGCCGTTTTCCCTAATTCCAACAGCAAAACTTCATACTCTTTTTGAAAATTTTAAAGATGATGAGACTTTTAGGGTGAATCTTGAAGACAAAGAAGTTCTCGATTTCGATGAGTTATATATGGCTGACCCAGAACTGTACTACAATCAAAAAATCAGAGAGTATGCAGCAAAAAAAGACTTGGCTGTTGTCGATCTTTTTGACCTTTATCAACGAATTCATCAGGGCGGCTATAAGACTGAAGACGGTGTATTAGTCGACGGTTCACCTTCCGGAAATTTTTTCTCCTCTGACGGAATTTACCCGAGCCCACTTGGGCAAGCGATCATTGCAAATGAGGTCATCAAAGCTGTTAATCAACATTACGGTGCTAAAATTCCACTTATCAACATGTCGAATTTTGCAATGTCGGTCGACGTTAAAAGATAAAATTTATTGGTATCATCTATCATAATTCCTGACCATGAACATTTTTTCGAAATGCATATTTCTATGCACTTACTTAATATCCCAAATTTGCTGCGCGCAAACCGTATCGCTGTCATATCCGATCAACAATTCTGTGCTTCAGCGCAACATACAAAACAAGGCAACGGCAACAGTTTCAGGTCAACTTATTTCCAATAACCTTGCAGTTTCGCTGAGTTATAGGATTCGAACGGTAAGTGCAACAGGAATTCTTGGGGCGGCCGGGCCCTCTACCAACCTAAGTTTGGCAACAAACGGCATGTTTTACACTACACTCGTCGTCGATAAGGGTTGGTATTTAACTGAAATTCTTTTGAATGGTGTCGTGTATGCTTCGGCCAAATTTGGGATTGGCGATGTATTTATCATTGCTGGCCAGTCCAATGCGCAAGGAACAGGAAACGACAAAGATGCACTTCCATCAAATACAAATATTCCGGAGTGGGTGGTTGGCACCTTCGAGGATAAAACTTGCACAAAAAACTTTCCTGCATCTTTTACAAGCATGTTTTCATTGAATACCAGCGATCAAGCCAAACAATATGGACGATTAGGTCCATCGGGAAATAGCGTTTGGGCTTATGCTACGCTAGGCAAGCTTATCTCTGATGTAAATGGCGGAATGCCCGTTGCATTCTTCAATGCGGCCTCGGGAGGAACTACCATCACACAGTGGAAACAGGGCAGTGCGGGTGTTGAAGCCAAGCACCCCTACACGGGAGTACAGATATGTGTGGGACATAAGCAAGGTTCAATGATTCCTTCCGATTATTACGGCCAGCCTTACACAACGTTAAAAAATGCCCTGAATTATTATGGGTCTTTGTTTGGCGTACGGGCAGTGCTCTGGCACCAGGGAGAAGCTGACGCGGATTTGTCGATCAATGCCAGTTACAAAGCAACCAGTTCCGCAGATTATCAAACCAAACTGCAAGCCGTTATTGCCAAATCCCGCGCTGATTTCGGAGCACCAAATCTTACGTGGTATGTATCGAAAGCATCCATCAGCAAATTTGGACCTCTCAATTCTATGATTAGAACCGGGCAGGGCAACGTCGCAACAGGATTACCCAATCTAAACGGCTCCGAAACAGATTATGTAAGCGGAAGTTCCGGCACTACTACCGCAAGTGATGGCGGTGATGAATACCGAAGCGACAGCACCCACTTTTACGAAGGCGCTGGATCAATCAAAGGCCTTACCTGGCTTGCTAATAAATGGTTTTCGACCA
Organism: Dyadobacter sp. CY351; assembly: GCF_021502625.1. Lineage (NCBI taxonomy): Bacteria > Pseudomonadati > Bacteroidota > Cytophagia > Cytophagales > Spirosomataceae > Dyadobacter > Dyadobacter sp. CY351. Next base: position 126,150 of record NZ_JAKFFU010000008.1, read on the forward strand.
TTGGCGCGTTAGTTAATCCGGTTGCGCCGGGCTGGGTGCCGCAACTGACCTACTCAAAAAATGCTGACTGGCGGACACTTACTGCACAAGGAGGGGCGGTTCAGTATATGTGGAGTAAGGTGGGTATCAATGGCCCGGCCGCGCCCGGTGGCAATGCGAGTGTGTATACGACGGATGAGAAATATTTGGGGATCCGCTGTTACATGAAGGATGCGAACGGCAACTGGCATGCATCGTCTGCGATCAATGTGGGAAAGTATGATAATCAGCGCGTAGCGGCTTACGTTGAAGAGGAGACACCAGAAAGTGAAGAACCCGGATTCGATCTGAATACATACCCAAATCCATTTACTGCACATTTTACGATTGCATTTGAAGTTCCTGAGAACAATAGCCAGGTCAGGTTAGAGATTGTAAACATGCAAGGCGAAATAGTAAAAACAGTCGTAGACAATCCCCACGCAAAAGGAAAATGGCAGTATGAAGTGCAAAATTTGCCTGACCAATCGACTGAAATTTTGTTTTGCAGACTAAAAATCAATGAGCATTCTACAATCAAAAAGTTGTTACAACTCACGAAATGATTGAAAAGAAGAAACATTAAACCTCATTTAAGCCCAAGGCACATAGATTTCACGCAGACAGAATATCGATTTGGTTTCCTAAGTTGAAATAAAATCATTTCCTTAGCCGGAACAACCGATAACTGCAAAATGAAGCCTATATCCTTTCTTTTCTTTCTGATCCTGATTTCAATACCACATGCATTCGCACAAAAACCCAAGCCTAAACCAGCCCCTGGCCTGGTTGTCACTTATAGAAACCCGGTCATTGCGGGCGACTTTGCGGATCCTTCGGTGATCCGGGTGGGCGACATGTATTATGCTGTAGGGACTTCTTCGGAATGGGGACCGGCTTATCCTATATACAGCTCAAAAAATCTGGTCGACTGGGAATATGTCGGGCCGGTATTTAACGACTTGCCGGAATGGACGATGGGCAGTTACTGGGCACCGGAATTGTTTTTTCGGGATGGGACTTTTTATTGCTATTACACTGCCCGACGAAAATCCGATAAGCAATCTTTCATCGGCGTAGCAAGCACGAAGGATCTGAAACAAGGCTTCAAGGACCATGGCGTTATCATTGAATGGACAAAAGAGGCGATTGACGCTTTTATAGTGGAAGATAATGGCAAGCTTTTCATCACATGGAAGGCATATGGACTGGATAAGGACCGCGGGATCGAAATCCTGGGTGCGGAACTGGCTCCCGACGGATTAAAAGTGGCGGGCAAAGAATTTACCCTTATCAAAGCTGACCAAACTGGCTGGGAAGCCGGCGGCGCGGAAGGGCAATCGATTTTCAAACGGGGTAAATACTGGTATATGCTTTATTCAGGCAATGCTTGTTGCGGAGCCAATTGCGATTATCAGGTGGGCTTTGCAAGGGCGGAAAATTTGCAAGGACCCTGGACAAAATATGCCGGTAATCCTGCTCTTTTTGGCGATGAAACCTGGAAATGCCCGGGCCATGGAACCGTTGTGGTGACGCCCGACAACCGCTATTTTTATTTACATCACGCCTACAACGGCGTTGACTTTACATTTGCAGGCAGACAAGGCGTTTTGAGCGAGCTGGTGTGGGACGAAACCACCAAATGGCCGGCTTTCCGATATGGAAAAACTACTCCCGCGCAGGCAGAAGCGCCCATCGCAATAGGTGCGCTGATCAACCACAACTTTTCTATCAATTACAATAAGGATACCCTCAAAGCACCCTGGGTTTATGATGTAAGCTTTTCAAAACCGAATTACGCAGTCCAAAACGGTGCATTGCAAATCGAAAATGAGAACCGGACCAATACGGGGAATTTTCTGGGATTAACGATCAAAAATGGCAGCTATACATTCACAGCTGAGGTAACAGCCAAGAAAGACCTGACGCAGAACATTATGGTATACGGTGATGCCAAAAATGCGATCGGGTATGGCGTGCGGGATAACCACATTACATTGTGGCAGGTGAAGGATGGCGTGCAGGAAGTGATCAAAACGCAGGAGATTCCTGATAAATACAAAGACATTAAACTCAGCTTGCAGAGTCGTTATGGCCGTTTCTATGAATTTCGCTGGGATGTAAAAGGACAAAAGATCGACTCGCTGACGAGTGCGACGGAGATCGAAACACCCTGGCTGCCACGCTGGGACCGGGCGCCAAGGGTGGGCGTAAATGTTGCAGGCAGCGGCTCCGGCAAAAGTGAGATCAGGGCCATACAGATGAAGTATGATTGATATATTTTGTCAGTGAAAAATAACCGCTACATTTGCAAAACATACTGGTTAGTATGTTTTGCAAAATTGCTTTGCGGTCATGTATGCTATCCTTCTTTTCCTGCACGGAATTTTCCGGTGGCTTGTAGTCACGAGTCTTGTTTACACGATTGTTATGGCCGTTAAAGGCTATTTCGAAAACACACCATTCACTAAAAAAACTGACCTGATAAGGCATTCAACTGCCACGATAGCGCATTTGCAACTCACGATCGGTTTTACGCTTTACACGCAAAGCCCTTTGGTAAAATACTTTTTCACTAATCCCAAGACATTCGATCTTTCTGAGATCACGTTTTTCAGCATCATTCATGGAACGGCCATGCTCATTGCCATCATTATTATTACAATCGGATCGGCGTTAGCAAAGCGAAAAGTGAATGACCGCGATAAATTCAAAACGATCCTCATTTATTACAGCATTGCTTTGCTGATCATTTTCCTGGCTATTCCTTGGCCGTTCTCACCACTTTCCCAGCGGCCGTACATCCGGTTTTAAGACATGAATAAATCTGCCGGAACACGTCTGGACATTTTGCAAAAGGCTTTTGAACTGATCTATAAGAATGGTTTTCAGCCAACGAGCATTGATACGATCATTGCCTCCACGAATGTGACGAAAGGTGCATTCTTTTATCATTTCAAAAACAAAGAAGAAATGGGTCTGGCATTGATCGCAGAAGTTTTATCGCCTGGCATGCACGAGGCTATGATCGAGCCGTTACATCATGCCAATGATCCGCTTGAATCACTTTATAAAATGATGCAAGGGTTGCTGATGGAAAACGCATTCTTCCGCATTGAATATGGTTGCCCGGCGGTGAATCTGATCGAGGAAATGGGGCCGCTTAATGAGCAGTTTGGAAATGCATTGAGGCAGCTGCTGGTAACCTGGCAAAGCGCCATTCAGCATGTGATTGAACAAGGGAAAAAATCAGGAGAAATTAAGGAAAGCGCTGATCCTGTGCACATTGCGATTTTTATCACCGCAGGTTACGCCGGAATAAGAAATATGGGGAAAATAATGGGAAAGGACTGCTATACCGGCTTTTTAGCACAATTCAGCGCTTTTCTGGATTCGTTGCGTCCGCACAGTCCCTTACCCGAACATTAATTACGTTTCATTATTTTGCAGTGCGGCCCGGTCGCTGATTGACGCTACTTTTCCTTTTGATTTATCTGATTCACTCTCATAACCTTTACGGATCACAGCGCCTTCCGGGCCGGACTTGGGCAAAAATCTGTTTGCGATGGAAGCAGCCAGCGATACGAGGCTAGGGCTTGCACCCTGCAATGCAACGGCCATTTTTGCCGTATTCGTCAGGACGATTTCCGTTTCCTGGTAAGCGATAGCATTGACAATGTCTGCCGCCGCCTGGGCTGCATCCTGGGAAAGCAGCGGTGAAGAGCCCGCAATCTTGAACCACGCATATTCTGCCTCGTGGTCGCCTTTTAGGGAAACATTTCTTGGACTTCCGGTCCGCATCAGGTTTGGGATCACGGTTGTGACGTGAATGTTGTCTTTTTTCAGCTCTGCATGAAGCCCTTCCGATAAAGCAACCATTGCGAATTTACTAACGCTGTAAGGCAGCAAATGCGGAACCGCAACCTTTCCCCCTATCGAGCAGATATTGGCAATCCGGCCTTCTTTCTGCTCGTGAAAATGAGGCAATGCGGCTTTGATCATGTACAAGGCAGCCCAGAAATTAGTGTCCATAGCCGTTTTATAATCTTCCACATCCATCACATTTTCCGGACCCACCAACATTACGCCCGCATTATTGATCAACAAATCAATCCGACCGAACTGAGAAATAGTGGCTTCGATGACGCGGGAAGCGTCACGCTGGTCACTGACATCCGCTTTCAAACCAAGCACAATGGAGCCCATTTGCCGGAGTTCCTGCTCAGCCACTTCAATCTGCTCTCCATTTCTTGAACATATCACCAGGTTCGCCCCTTTTGCAGCCAGCTCTCTCGCCAGCAACAGGCCCAGCCCACGCGCTCCACCTGTGATTACCACCACTTTATCCTGAAAATCAAACTTGATCATCTCTTTATAGAAATGTCTGGCCGCGGCATATAAGCCCAGTCCTGCGGCTGCCCACAAGGCCGTTTTCCCTGAAAAGAGTCCTTGATTGCTGTTATTTTCCATAATCAGTAGGTTCTAATGTGATTAGGAAAGGCTAAAAATCTTATGCCTTTAAGGGCGGGATTTCATAAGCCGGATGAAATTACCCCAGTCGTAAGCGGTCATATCGTGCTCGCCTTCGCGGTTGTGATAAGCCAGCGGTGGCTGTGAAAGAGGCACATTAATAGCGGGAGGGTTTACCGGCAACTTAGACCTGCGGCCATAAAGCGCATATGTTTTTTCCGCATTTTTCAGCGCGAGGAATGTGCCCGTCGGATCGGCCCAAAGGTCCTTGAAGGCGTTTGTGGCATATAAAGGCCTTGGAGCAATCAGTGCAATGAGCATATGCTGGTCTACGGGCAGCTCGTTTTCGTTGTCGTTAAACTTTTTATAATTATTATTAAACCAATGCGGAAAAGTGGTATTAATGCGGGCAATTCTCTCACCAAACTGCCGCCGGGCCAATGCCGCGCCCGTGTTTCCCGAACAATTTGTGACACAAACTGCAAACCGCCGGTCCTGCGCCGCTGCCCATAAGGAGGCTTTTCCACCCCGCGAATGCCCGACAACGGCTACATTTTTTGCATCAATATCTTTGTCATTTTCAAAATAATCCATCACCCGCGAAGCGCCCCAGGCCCATGCGCCAATGGCCCGCATGCCATTATCCGCTTCCAGTTGTTCCGGATATAGCTGCAACACGCCGTTCATAAATGTATCCTTATTGTCCGGTGCAAGGTCGCTCACATGGAAAGCGGCGATCGCATAACCGCTGTCAATCACCATTTCAGCGGGCCAGAACCCGCTTTTCACCTTCCTGGTCGGATCCGTGTTGTCTTTTCCGCGGTTGTTGATCAAAACAAAAACCGGCGACGGCTTTGCAGCATTACCCGGGATAAACATGACCAAATGGATCTGAACCGATTTCTTGTTCCTGAAAACCTGTACAATCACTTCTTTCAACCGGGCTTTACCGTTCATAGCAGCCTTATCCTCATTTTTCAATGTGTAACGAATGCTGTCATAGTCTTTCGGCATCTTCCCGTAAATGTTGTTTTCAAAAAGCCTGAGGATCTCAGGCCGCCGCACTTCTTCCCACATTTTCTTGCTTGTTACTTCTTTCCCAGCCGCCGTTTTCAACACTTCGGGAAGCGTGTAAGCCGGGACTTTGGCCTCGTCGTAATTCTGCGCCACGGAATTCGTGAGGCATGTAAGCAAGAGCAATGCAGTCAAAAGTTTTTTCATATCATATCAAAAAAGAGGATCACGCCGGTTATCAGCGTGATCCACAAATTAAAGCATTTATATAAAAATTATAACTTTACTTCTCCCTCTTCCTCACCCTGCCAGTATTTTATTCTTTTGGCTTTCACGGTAATCATTGCAATGCCGGGTGTATCCAGCCCCTCTTCAAACCACTGGTTCAACTCCTCTACCCAATGTTCTTCCATATCCTCACGCTCGCGGCTCACCTCCGCTTTTCCTGCAACCGAGATCCAAATGTCTTTTTGCCCCTGGAACGTTAGGTTCACTTTGCTGTCCAGCTCAATGTCACTGACCATCCGCGAGCCTTCCCATGTAAAAAAATAGGAATTACCGTCGTATTCCACTTCCCCGTTGTTGCTCATCGGCCTCGAAGCCAGCATACCATCGGTTGTGGTGGTGGTAAGCATACAAAGATCAATATCTTTCATTACTTCACTTACGTCTTTCAGCGTTTTATCTGCCATGATAGTTTGTCGTTTTTGTAATAGCAGATATTAAAATAATGCCAGGCAAAATTTTGCAAAAGAACCTAAATCTTCACCCCAAACGAAAGTCCAAAGCTGCGGCCATCGGAACTCCATATCCCTGCGCCGGGATACATGGTGGGCCTTTTGGTGAAATATTGCTTGTTGGTAACATTGTTTACGCCAGCCCGCAATGTGTAATTGCCGCCCAAATGCCATGTGGCATTGAGGTCGAGGAGCCCGTAGCCAGGGACTTTTCCAACTGTGCCGTTCGCAGAGGGCTCGATCGTGTTCAGCTGATTTGCAAAATTGGCGCTTACGTAGCTATACTGGCAGGTTACCGATAGTTTTTTATACAAAAGCTGCATACCGTTCCGGGAAATCCAGGTGGGCACGCCTTCTACTTTATTTCCGGCGACACTGGTGTTCTCGTTATTTACAACTGCATTGCCTTTGATATACTTTGCATCAAAATAAGAGGTTGAAGTGAAAATAGAAAGCTCCGTGGGTGTAGATGATGTATTGATGCGAAGCGGCACATATTCGATATATGCTTCCACGCCCCTTGTGCGCGTATCGCCTGTGACGGTGCGCAGAATGTATGCGTTAGCACCCTCGCGCATGGAAACGGTTCCCATCCTGTTGTTGATCAAAACCTGGAACACACCAATGTCATAGCGCAGGTTTTTGGTGCTTCCGTTAATGCCCGCTTCAACATTATGACCATAGGCGTCTTTTAGATTTTTATCCACTTTTTCCAAAATAGATCCAGGGATAATGTCCTTGAAAACCACCGGCCGGTAAGCCTGCGAAATGCCTGCATAAATGCGGTTCTGCGCATCGAGCCTGTATTGCGAACTGATCCCAAACAGTGGAAAACGATGTTTAATTTTGTTAGGAAGGTCTCCCGGATCGTAATAACTGATATTTCCGATCATATCCGTCGCGCCGTTTTCGTAGCGGAAGCCCGGCGAAACGGTCCATTGCTGCGTCAGGTAAATCATGTTTTCCAAAAAGACAGCCACATTATTGGTCTTCATATAAAGGTCCCTGCCAAAAACCGGGTCGGTTAATGTCAAGTCAAAATCACTGCCCGTTGTGCCTTTGCCAAGTTGCCTTCTGCGCAGGTTGTTGTGCATGAGCTGCACACCGCCCGAAAGCACATTTTTGAAACCGGCCACATTGTAATGATGCAGCATCCGCAGCTCGGAAGTGAAGCTTTTGAAATTATCAATGTCCACCTGCCTCGCTTTGTAAGATTTCGTAGCCGCATTGATCGTGTCGGGAACATTGGCAAATGCATCAAACATCACACTATTACGCGCTCCATAAACACCGGAATTGGTCAATTTCATCTGCGTCGCCGGGCTGATCTGCCAGTCAAGGACAATGGAGGGAATGTAAATGTCGGGGTTAAAATAATTTCTCGAACGCGTCGATTGCCGCGGATCGGCAGCGAACATGGCGTCGGTGAGCGGGCCGGGGATTTGGTAAACATAAGAAGAGCGTCCAAGTTCTGCCTTGATGCGCAAAGATTGATTAAATTCATAAGCAAGACTTATAAACTGCGATCCCGCATCTGATTTGGCATTTTTTCTATATCCATTGGAATGTCGTTTCTGGTAATAAGCCGAGTAAACCAACTTACCGACCTTACCGCCAATGGCATTATAGGAGCTGAAAAGCCCGAACGAACCTACCGAATTAATGCTTTCGAAAGAAAATGCTCGGGTCGTATCCGGTCCTTTGGTCACATAATTGATCATCCCACCGAACTGCGCACCGTATTGTAGCGACCCGGTGCCCCTTACCAGCTCAATGCGCTCAATGGATTCCATAGCCGGGCTGTAATGGCTGGCAGGATAACCGTACATATCAGAGTTGGTAATGACGCCGTTTTGGCGAATGTTGTATTCCCAGGAACGGTGCGGATCGAGGCCGCGTGTGGATATATTGATCTGGTTGCCGCTGCCGTCCATGTCATAGACAAACACACCGGGGATTCTGGCGAAAATCTGCCTGCCCGTTTTCTCAGTAATATTGCCATTCACTCCACCCAACTGGATCACTTCACTCTTTTTCCCCGCATGGATGTAAGTGTTCTGCACATCAGGCAGGCGCTCGGTATGGATGATATTTTTTCGTTCTTCAATGGTAACCTCTTTCAGGTCCAGGACTTTGTCGGCATCCTGTTTTTCGTTTTGCTTTTCCTGCGCAAATGCGGCTCCTTTAAAAATTCCCGACAGCACAACCAGCGTAATCAGCGTAGATTTAATGTTCATTATTTAAAATATTAATTCAAACTTCAATATTGCTGTGTATCAGGGTGAAAGGTGCGCCAGCTATGCCAGAATTCCTGGTAAGCATTGATCCGTTTCAAGTCCTCACCTTCTCCCGAAACGCGTTTTCCCAACAGGTTGTAAGCATTATTCTGAGCGTACAAAGTGTCATTTCTAATCTCGAATTCCTGTCCCAATTCCTTTTCAAAAGCGAAAAAGCTTTTGTTATCCTCCGCGATCACAACCGCCACCGGCGTAACTCCCACACGGTCATTGATCACCCGGTGTTTTAACAATTTATGCCAGTCGTAAGCTTTGCTGTTCTTGCCCGCCTGCACGCCTACCACCCACGACTTATCCTTCCAGGCCGTTGTATCTGTTTTGGTCAGCGCCGATCTTCCCTTTCCGGATTCGTAACGGCTCATGGAATCGTATTTGGCCTGGTAAGCTGGGTCGGGCTGCATGATCTGGCTGTTGGGATGCAGTTTGAGCCATTGTGAAACGGTTGTTTGGGTCGTAGGAAGTTCGGGCAGCATCTGGCCTTTCAGCGGTCCGGCAATGGCTTCACCGTTTGCCTGCCGCCACCAGCTCCCCGTGCGCTCGTCCTCAAACATAGCATTGAAATGATCCATTCCTACCAGCCTGAACGCATCCGGCTTGCCTTCTACAATGGGCTCAAAAACCCTTCCTGTGCGGCAAACCGTGCAATAGGTGACAATCACAGGTTTTCCGCCCAGCACGTCCCGCACCTGATGATGGTAACCGATGAACTGAATCGGATATGCCTTGGCCTCGCCATTAATTTCCACGCCGATAACCAGGCGGTCGTCCTGCACCTTGTTCTGGGAAGCATTGTGTAAAATCACCTGCGAAGGCTGGTAGAACATGGTGTCGGCGGCCATTTCGTAGTTGGTGCCATAAGTCACCGCGCCCGCCGCCATGAGCAGGATAACGGTGATCCATTTCCTTTTTTCCATTAATGCCGTGGTGCAGCCAGCAATGATCATCAGCCAGAACACGATCCGGAACGCCCAGCGCCAGGTGTGAAGAAAATAGGCGATGTCGATGCTGTTCATCTGCTGGCTTCCGGGCATGGGCATGATGAAGTACACCTTTGCGATCTCATAGAAGATAATGCCGATAATGCCCAGGTAGAGTAATTTTTTCATTGATATAAAATGCTGTTTATCAAAAGATTGAAACAAATAAAAAGAAAAAAAAAGAAACGGATTCGCCATATGGCAAATCCGTTTGCCTAATTATTAACCTATGATAATATTTTTATTACTTGCTTCTGGCAGTAACAAGGAACGCAACCAGGAAAGGGACCGTGAACACAAGCAATGCATTCCCGAAACCACCCAGGACCGCCACCAGCGAGCCGATAAAAAACACCGCCGTGGCCGTAAAAAACCGCCCTACATTAAAGCAAAAGCCCGTTGCCGTTCCCCGGATCGAAACCGGGAACAGCTCAGGAATATAACTTGACAACGCGCCCTGGCTGATCCCGAAACAGAAAGCCAGCACGGCCGTTTCTACATATATTTTGTTTGAAAATGTGCTGTTGGTAAGGAACAAAATACTGCACATGAGCAGGCAGGTGCCGAAAGTGAACATTAATGTGGCCTTTTTACCAAATTTATTGATCAGCATTCCGGAAAAAACACCGCCTGTGATGCCGCCCGCACCCAGTAAAATCATCACCAGCCCCCGCTCCTTCTGGCCATCCTGACCAGCCGTGAGCAATGTCTGAACCCAGGTAGGCAGCCAGGAAAAGATCCCCCAAAGCCCGATGAGCACGGAACCGAAAATCAGCGAGCCCGAAAGCAGATTAGCCCGGTTGTTTTTGTTGAAAAGCCCTTCCGGTTGATCGACATGCGTCCGGGTTGAGCGCCATTTATCTGATTCGGGGAGTAAAAAAAGAACGAGCACGGATACGATAACAGGGATAAAACCTACGCCAAAAGCGCTCCTCCAATCGGAAAAAATGAGATTGAGACTGCCCGTTGTCACAATGCCAACCGGGAAGAAAACGGCCAGGATCCCGAGCATGACTGCTCTGTTTTTATCCTGCCAGATCTCCGAGATATAAACCGTTGTGAGCAGCAAAACCCCGCCTATGCCCATGCCCGCAAAGAACCGCAGGGCCAGCAAACTATACCAGTCCGGAACAATGGTAACGAGGCAAGTGGAAATTCCGTAAAGGCCGATGACCAATGTCAATGATCTGACACGACCGATGCGGTCGCTCACGAAACCAAACAACAGACCGCCGACCATCCAGCCATAAAGGAATATGGCATTCACATAAGCACCGATCTCACCCAGCTCGGCTTGCAAAACGGCCTGCCCTTTCAGCTCGGGAATCGCCACGGGCAGGTAAACCGACATTAATGTGGAAACTGTCCCGCTCAGCATGTAACTCACTCCGCACAAGCCAAATGCAAGCCATTTTGAGCCTGTTTTCTTTTTTTCCAGATTGGTCAATTCCAATGTTTCCATGTTCGTAGCAGCCGTTATTATCTGAAAAGCTGATCAAAATTGAGACTTACATAATACAGTCCGCCTACCGCAGGAGAGCCGTATGCTTGCACAATGTATTGGTTTGTCAGATTCGCCGCGCCCAGCTTCACGATCGTTTTCAGGCTCGGAATGCGATAGCTTATCTGCGCGTCCAGGAGGTTGTAGCTTTTCACTTTTCCAGGCGCGTTTTCTGTGAATGTGCCATACCAGTCGAAGCTGCTCTGCCAGTGCCACGCCACATTGAAGCCGATTTTCTCGGTCAGTTTTGAATTGCCGAAAATGAGGTTGGTTTTCCATTCAGGCGTGTTGAAAGCCGGAATGTTGTTTTGGTCCGCATCGCCAATGTTGAAATCGATCCAGGTTGTGTTTGCACTGATCTTGTAGTTCTTGGGCAGTGAATAAGTCAGTCCGGCACTTACGCCCTGGATGGAAACTTTGTCAGCCGCATTGGTGTAAAGTTGGAAAAGTTGTCTGTCCGCTCCGAGCAATTCGGCAGCAGCCGCAGGGTTCACCTTCCCATCCGGCAAAAGGATATCCGATTTCGCTCTCGCCACCACCGTATTGATCATAAAATCAGTGTACTGACTGTGATAGTAATTGACGTCAAACAAAAGCTTTTTGGCAATAATCCCCTTATAACCAATCTCATAGCTTTTCACTTTTTCGGACTTAATGTAAGGAACATTGGATTTCACCAGTTTGTCTTTGTTGTTGGCAACCGCCTGTGGAAACGGTGTTCCTTTCGCCATATCCGCTCCGAATGCACTTGCAAATGCACCAAAAGAAGCGATGGTCACCGAGTTTTCATAAGCATTGAGCCCGGCAGAGTTCACCGGCGCACCACCCAGAATGATGATCGGGCCTACATTGAGCTTAATGTATTGATCGCCAATGGTAGGATTGCGGAAGCCGGTTTGGTAAGAAACCCGGAAATGGTGGTTTTCATTTGGAGAAATCACCGCCGAAGCGCGCGGTGTAAAACGACCGTCAAAGTTTTCATTCTTGTCGTAACGGCCAGAAACGGTCAGCTTTAAAACATCTTTCCAGAACGACTTGGATGCTTGAGCAAAAACGCCGTATTCCTCATTGGTGAGGTTTTTGTCTTTATCATCAAACAGCGTCCCGCCTGTATTCAGGTAATATTTACGGTAATTGCCGCCTACCTGGAAGTTGATAAATTTCAATGCTGAACTAAAATCATACATGCCTTCCACATGACGCAGGCTGCATTCGCTGAGAATTCCGGCTCCTGCCAGTCCGCGTGTCTGGATCAGACGGTCTTTGGCCGATTCATATTCACTGGATCCCGGCAGAATGCGGCCCTGATCCGCAAAAGCGCGGGCAAGTGAATGATCTTTGCTTCCTACTGAGGCAATGGCGCCATTGTAAGCAGCTGTATATCTTTCAAACCAGGTTGCATCCGCTTTGTCGGGCGAAACTGTATTTCCAGCCAGATCCTTCACCCAGGTCCTGTTGATGTGCTGACCCAGCGCGCGGGTGTTGTAAGAGTTTGTCGAGCGTTCCTGATTGGAGTAAGCGCGCACGTAAAAGTTGCTGCCTCTCAACTCTAACCGATGTTGAATGAATTTGAAATCGTTGATCACGAAGCGGTTACTACCCGTATATTGAGCCGTTCCCTGATTGAAGTTTCCCTGATAAATGGCTTCCAGCTTGTCAGTAATGCGGTAATGCAATGCGCCGAGCAGTTTCAGGCTATAAACGCCGTAAGTCGCAAGATCTTTTTCTTCATAACCTGTTCGCGAAACGCGGCCGATGCTCGGAATGGTTTGTGCGACTTCGTCGCCGTAAATGTTCAGTGCGTTTCTGCCAGGATTATTCGGGCCTCGGTTTTCTGTGGGTGTGTTGGGGTCAATGTCGGTGTAATCATTTGCATACCAGTCGGTTCCTTTCAGGTAGGAAGCAGCAGCTTTGAAGGCAAACTTGTTGTTAAATGCTTTGGCATAACGAACGGCCAGGTCATACATGGGTTTCGCTCCCATGCCCGTTCCGTCGCCAATGTGGTTGACGCCGAATTTTGTCTGTGCGCTCAGTCCCTGATATTCATATGGATTTTTGGTGCGTGTATTGAGCATGCCGTTAAAAGCAATCGGGCCATACAACGCGGATGCCGCGCCTGGAATCAGCTCTGCGCTTTCCACATCGATGTCATGCGGGCCAAAAAGATTTCCCATCGCAAAACCAAGTCCGGAAGGCTGGTTATCAACGCCATCCACCAGTTGCAGGAAACGGCTGTTACCCGTTGAGTTGAATCCACGTGTATTAATCTGCTTGTAAGTAAGGCTGCTGGTAACCATATCCAGCGATTTCATATTGACCAGCCCGTCAAAATAATTGGCGGAAGGTGTTTGCTGCACCGCCCGGGAGTCCATTTTTTCAATGCTCACCGGCGAACGTAAAATGCTCTCTTCCACCCGTGAGGCCGAAACCACAACCTGGTTAAGCTCTTCCGCAGCCGGAACAAGATTCACATTAATAGCCTGCGCAGAAGCAACTTCCACTTCTTGACGCGCATAACCGATCAGCGAAATCACCAGCGTGGCAGGCACACTGGTTTTTAATTCAAACAGGCCGTCACCGTTCGTGATAGCACCTGTATTTTTTCCCTTAACCGACACAGAAACGCCTGAAAGCGGCTTTTGGGTGTCGTTATCCGTAATGTGCCCCGAAAGCTGCGTGGATTGTGCCTTTGCATTTTGCATGAACAAAACGCAGAGGATTGAAAACATCAAAAGTAAAGTTCTTTTCATAGAGGAGTCAGATTTAAGAGGGTTGTTGTTGTTTCAAATGATCGTAACCATTGGCCAGCCGGTTATAGCCATGGTCGACCAGCCGCTGGCCGAGGCCTTGGTAAAAATCAGGATTGGATGGCGCAATCGTGGCCATTCCGTCTACATAGCGGTTGTACAGGCAAAACAAGGCGGCAATGAGCACGGTGTCGTGGATTTCGAGATCCGTAGCACCGTTGTCTTTCGCAGCTGCAATGGCTTCGGGCGTTACGGCCTTCCCGCTTATCTGCACTTGTCTGGCGATTTTTAATAGTGCTTTCATTTTGTCGCTTACCGGCGCAGCGTCAATGTCCTGCTTCATGATTTCGCAGGTTTCGGTGTTGCCGATCAGCAGATCAGCGGCGGCAGTGTGTGCAGCAGTGCAAAACTTGCATGCATTGTTATGCGAGACGATGGTCGCAATCAGCTCCCTTTCTCCGGGTGTTAATGTGGATTCACCACGCAAAAGGAATTGCGTTAGCGCACGGATCGGCGCGGCGGTTTCCTTATTGTATTCGAGCAGACCTGTTATTCCCGGCAAATGTTCCGGCAATGGTATATGTGGCATTGCTATTGAGTGAAAATGGTTTTGGATAAATTATTCAGCTGTTTGCTCAACCGAAGGAATATAACCCTTGAAGGCCATACGTTGTCCCATTGCGCGGTAATCTTCGTTTTCCTGAGGCGCCCATGTGCCTAGTCCATCTACGTAGCGGTTGAACATGCAGAATGACGCTGCGATCAAAACCGTGTCATGAATCTCGCGGTCAATGGCCCCTTCGGCTCTTGCCGCAGCAACGTCTTCTTCGGAAACTTCCTTACCGCTTTGCTGCACTTTGGCAGCGATTTGGAGTAGCGCTCGCAGTTTAGGCGTGACCGGAATTTCCTGAAAACCATTGCGGATATCTGCGATCTGGTCGAGATCACACGACAAATGCGCCATCGCAGCCGAGGCGTGCGACATGTGGCAGAACCGGCAGTTGTTCAGATGGGAAACGTAAGCGGCAATAAGTTCGCGTTCGCCGCTGGTAAGTGGGGATTCGCCCCGTAACAAGGTGTCTGCCAGCCAGCGAAGGGAAGAAGCCGTTTCGGGACGGAAATTGAACAGGCCAACGATCCCCGGAAGCGATTCATCGGGCAATGTGATATGCGCCATTTTTAAGAAAATCTGTCGTTAGTAAAAGATTTCTTCTCCTGGTTCAATGGACCCAAAACAGCATACAGGCGCTGATTTCGGTTCAAAGCCGACATTTGCATTTCTGATGAAATGAGGTCAAAAAGGAGATAATGAAATGATATTACTAAGCCAGATCGGGTGGCGGCGAGGGAATTGTAAAATGTCTTTCTGAAAAATGAAGTTGCACCGAAGAAACGGCAACTTCGCGGGCGGGTGCCCATTCAAGCAAATAAAACACATGTTTCCTGTCTTGGGACATGTATTCTTTTACAAAATTTTTGAGGATGGTCGAATGTGAACCCTTCTGTGGATTAGATGCATTGCCTGTTACCTGATCATTGATTTTCGTAGCCAGGTCACTGAAACGCTCACGCGCTCCCTGGTCGTACTCGCAATGCACATACATGGTATCATTGATCAGCTGGCGGCTTTTCATCTGATAATATTGCCCTTCATGCAAAATCTGGCCTTCCACTTGTTCCGGTGCATCCCAGTTGGTCTGGTATGGAACCGCAACAGGCACTTTAATAACAATGTCCTGTGAATGATCCGACTGCTGAATCAGGTCTTTTCCGCGCTCGCTAATGGTATGCGTTTCTTCCGACAGGTAAACTATCGAATAGCCTACCATGTTGTAAAGCAGCAACCCAAGAAGCAGTATGGATAAAATCCTGCGCAATGTTGTAATATTAAAATTCAGTGGGAATATGCAAATGTATAAAAAGCAATACGAATAGCAAAAAATACTGAAAATCAGTAAGTGGCCCTTCCTCCCGAGAGATCGAATGTGAAGCCGGTGGTGAAACTGTTTTCTGCTGAAACAATGAATGCAGCCATATTAGCGGCTTCTTCGAGCGTTCCGCAGCGGCGCATGGGAATTTTGTCGGTCATGTACTGCACTTGCGTGTCGGGCATAGCCTCCACGAGCGGCGTTCTGATCACTGCCGGGGCTAATGCATTGATGCTGACTCCGGTTTCCGCATATTCTTTCCCCTGCACTTTGGCCATGCCTATGACGGCTGCTTTGGAGGCCGAGTAAGCGAGCATCCCTGCATTTCCTTCCTTTCCCGCAATGGATGCAATGTGTAAAATGCGGCCATAACCGTTGGCGAGCATATGGGGCAAAACGGCTTTTGAAGTATTAAAACTGCCCATGAAATTGATTTCAAAAACCTTTCTCATGTTCTCCGGATCCACCTCATGGCTTTTTATATTTGTGGCACCTGTAATGCCCGCGCAGTTGATCAGTATATCAATCTTGCCAAAGCGGGCAACAACCTGCTCCACACCTTTTTCAACCATTGCCGGATCGGTCACATCCACGCTCACAAATTCTTCCTTGTCCGGATTGCCAATAAATTCCTCCCGGAGGGCTTCTATATTCACATCAAAAAGACCAACATAGGCGCCTTCATTCAATAATTTGTGAGCGATTACAAGTCCAAGGCCCGAGGCGGCGCCTGTAATAATTGCGACTTGTGCATTAAAACCGGTTTGCATGATTTTTAATAACGTTAAGTAATGTCGTTGAGCTTATCTTAAAAGCAATTCTTATATGCTTTTTAACCTAAAATATCAACGTTACAGCACAATTAGAGAGAAAGGTTTTAAAAGCAGGAAATGTGGCGATTATCTTAAACCGGAACGCCTTAACAATATAAAAGCGGACAAAATAACTTCATTTAAATGAAAGTTATCTGCCCGCTTTGTAAGTGAAAATCCGATGTGAAATTGATTTGCTTAAACTGTGATGTTTTTACAAATCCGGCAATGCAATTGAGTTTTAAACTAATTCCCTTTCAAACTGTAAGCCTATCTGCGCCGCAGGGAAACTTAATACGGTATTAAATTCTGCAACTGCCTGATTGACTTGCCGCTGGGAGATCCCGCTATATTCTAAGACAAGTAATTTCGCTTGTTGCGACGACAATCTTTTGAGTTTCCAAAACTGCGGATGATTAATCCCGATCGGTGCACGGAAGTATTTTTCTTTCGGCTCCCTGATCAATATCTCATATTCTGTGCTGCGTTGCGGATTGTCGTGCAGGAAGTAACCTTTTACTATGACCTTGACTTCCCGTCCACTTTTAAGTTTAAAAATTTTCTCGTGTATCATGACTGGTTTTGTTTAAGAATTGTCGGAATGCGCTGATGCTGCCCTAACGATCTCACAAACTTTGTCAGACAAAACGATATTTACACACAATGATTATCAAACGGTCGATCCGTTTAGTCTGCGGTCATATTCAATCGTTTAGCTTACCAAATGGCCCACAAATTGTGCCTTGTTATCCAGGATGCGGCCACCCCGTCGAAAGCCCAGCGCACAAGCTTCACCTGCATAAAAGACGCCGGCCTGATAAGAATTTCCAGCGCCATCGGTGGGAAAATCAAGATATTCCTGATAGATCTTTGGCTGGTCATCATATTCACCCTCAACCGTTTCCAGCACTTCTCCGCCTTTTTCCAAAATAGAAACATTAGCCCCTTCGCGGCCGAAGAGCACTTTACGCACCGACTTTTTATGAGGCAATGCATAGCGCTCGGTTTGGAGCAACAGCGGATGATAGGGATAAAGATCCCACAAGACTTTCAGTATATATTTTGACTGAAATAGCAACGTATAAGCAGGATTGAGAATAACTGCTTTCCGGTTTTTGACAATTTCTGTCAGCATTCCGGCGAGTTCCGGCTCATCATTTCCGATATATTCCCAAGGGACAAGCTTGAACCAGAAATCGAACCGCAGAAAATCGTTGGAATCAGGCACCATTTTAAAAATGCCTTCTCCATTTGAAAACTCAACTTCCTCGACATAAGCGAAATCCGTGTCAAATCCTGCTTCCCGCGCAGCCTCGGTCAGTAAGGCAACATTGGTGTCATCTTCGGGATAACCGCGCATTGTGGAAAACAAAATAGAAGCGTCCAGGTCATTGTTAGCCTCTTTGAGATAGCGGAACTGATTAACAAGCGTTTCGTAAAGGGTGTTAAACTGCTGCGATTCATCTAGCCCGTTCATCCGCAGATGCGCCCATTGCACAACAGCGGTCTCGGGAATGCAGGTTGCGGTGTCCGCATTAAACTCGATCAGCTTGGCTGGCTCACCATCGATTCCCCCAGCAAGGTCAAAGCGGCCGTAAAGATGGATGTGGCGGTCGTCCTGCCACGAAAGCTGAATAAGCTCTACCAGGTTTTCAGGAATGCCCATTTCCTTAAAAAGCTGGTTATCAATAGTATACTGCCCAGCCTCGATGAGCATTTCATATAACGTCCCCGCCGCTTCGTAATATTGGATTGCCTGCTCTTCGCTGACAACCACAACGTCACTGACCACATAAGGAGCCGTGTCGGCACCAAGCATCCAGTCCCAGCCTACGTTTTGCAGCGCTTTTTCCGGATGATTGGCTAGCGATTTTAATTGAATCATGTTTTATAAATTTAACCTCCGCTTCTGCCTGCGGAACGTCCGAAGAAACCATTTCTGCCGCCCTTAGGACGGGACGTTACCATGCGCGTGCTGCGGGAAGCATTTGCTTGCTGAACAGCGCTTTGCGATTTGTTATAAACATTCGGATCGCTGTAAAAGCCTCTGGCCGCACTGCCATTCCCACGGTAATTGTTCATGTATGCATTGTTGGAGCTTCTGCCGAGCATATAACCCATTCCTCCGTATAACAGCATGGTAGACAAGCCACTATGGTGCCCCACAGATGATTGGTTATTGCGGATCTCGTCATCGATCAATGCCTTGGCGGCAGTTGTGCTGAGCGAGTCGGTGTGGCCGTCGAGGTAAGTGACAATGGCAACGGACTTGTCCGCATCTACGCTTTCTTCGTCGGTAATCTTAAATTCTCCGGGTTTAACCTCCTTAATGTGTGAGCGGATGCCTTTGGAATAGGTGGTTTCCTCGTAACTATAAGCTTCTTCATCTTCGCTGGAACCGCATCCCGTCATCCCGATTCCGGATGATAAAATGGTGATTGCCAAGGCGCTGCTAATGCTTATATCTTTGGCCCTTTTGAGGAAAGAGCCCTTTCGTAATTGGGTCATGTGATTGGGTTTTTAAGCTGATGATCTTAAAGATAACGCAAAAATCCTTTCATCAGGCTTTTTTAGCGATCTTTTCCAAAGCTCCCACAAGCTTGTCCAGGTCACTGATTTTGGTATAAACATGAGGCGTAACCCGCACACAATGAATGTTTTCCCAGTTTATTCCGACAGTGTGGATCTGGTAATCTTTCATGAGCTTGCTGTCCAGCTCTTCTGGTTTCATTCCATCAATGCTCACACCTGCTATGGCGCAGGAATATTCAGGTTTTAGTGATGTATGGATTTTCACGCCAGGGATCTGCAGTGCTTTTTCAGCCCAGTATTTTTTCAAATAATGCACCCGCTCCTGTTTCCTTTTGGAACCGATGCCTTCCTGGAAATTGATGGCTTCACCAATGGCTTGCTCTATGCAAAAACTGCGTGTCCCCAATGTTTCAAATTTGCGGATGTCTTTGCTCTTAGGCTGGCTGTTGCATAACAATGGCCATATTTTTTCTATTTTATCCTTCTTTACCCACATCATACCGCTTCCAACCGGCGCGCTCAAAAACTTGTGCAAGCTCGTTCCGAAATAATCGCAATCCAGATCAGGGATTTTATAATCCAGCAAACCAAATGTATGCGCGCCGTCCACAACCACCTCGATGCCTTTGCTATGCGCCATATCACAAATCTTTTTCACCGGCATAATCTGCCCTACCCAGTTGATAATGTGGGTTACGTGAATTATCCTGGTCCTGGGTGTAACAGCGTCGGCAAAAGCTTTCACAATCTGCTCGTCATTTTCAATAGGGAAATCAAATGACAGCTGTTTATAAACCAGTCCATCGCGCATTTCCCTTTGTTTCCAGGCCTGGATCATATTGGGATAATCCTGAATGGTGCCAATGATCTCGTCGCCTTTTTCGAGCGGTAAGCCAAAAATAATGGTGTTAAGTGCTTCCGTAGCATTCCGGTTAATGGCAATTTCCTCTGCGTCGCAACCGGCCAGTTTGGCCAGACGCTGCCGAAGCGGCTCGCGGCCTTTATCCATAATCCGCCACATGTAGTAAGAAGGTCCCTGCGCTGCCGCTTTGTTGTATTTTTCCAAAGCTTCCTGCACGGCAATGGGCGAAGGCGAGACGCCGCCGTTGTTGAGGATGATAATGTCGCTTTTACTCGCCGTGTAAGCATCCTGGATTACCGACCAATAATCTTCATTATCTGCACTGTTGTCGTTCCAAAGCTTCTCGGCTTCACTAAAACTTTCTGCGTGCAGTTCGTTATAAAGACTGTTCAGGCCGAAGGCACCAAAGCCGATGGCCGCGCTCTTTCGGAAAAAGGACCGGCGATTGTTCATAAAAAATGGTTTATAGGAATAGTAATCGAGTGAGCTACAATTTATTAATTAATAGCATCAATCCCAATCATTCCGTAACGTAACCATCCTTTACGGTTGACATCAGCAACCATTCATAAGTGTTCACAGGAAGCGGCATGGCGTATTCGTCCAGTTGCAGATACATCAGGTGCAGGTGCGTTGGCGAACGTTTTTGATAAGCATTATAGCCGGAGCGGCCCATTTCGGCAATTTTATCACCGGCATTCACCCATTGTCCGGGCTGGACTTCGATCATATTGTTGTGCGCGTAGTAGAAAAGGCCGTCCAGGCATGGATCGTAAATCCAGATCCAGTTCCCGCCCCGGAATTCACTGTTGTATTTCCAGCCTGTTTCCGTTGCCAGAACGATTCCCGAAGTAAATGCCATCACGTCAACGGGCTGCCAGGTCCTGTCGTCCAGATTGTCCTGATCCTTATCCTTTACAAAAAGGTCGTGTGCAGGATGGCTTCCGCGCACATTGTTATCGAAAAGGTCGAAACCTTCACCGCGGTAACCTCTTCCGCGGCCTCCTATGGATTCGCGGGGCGTATAGCCTTTAATCGGATAAGCAAAATAAGACGAATCAATGACGCGGCAGGTATCCCTTTTAAACTCACTTCTGATCTGCTGCATGATCGTGCGGAAAGCAAGCCGCCCGGAGTCGGGGGAGATTACATTGTCACGGATATCCAGCTGGAGCTGGTTGAATGTGGCGCAATATTCATTTAATTTTTCCGAAGGTTTATCCTCATTGACCCAGCCGCAAATGCTGAGGATCAGGACAATTCCGGCGATTCTTTTTATCGTCATCAACAATGCATTTACCATCAACCCTTTATCTCTCACCTATCCGTTTAATTGAAGAACGTTCTACGAGTTTTTCTGAACTTAATATCCTACAAATGTATTTCTAATACATTAAAAAGACACAATCCCAGGCTTTAATCCACGAACACTAAATTTACTTAACAATGCAAAACCGTCGTTTTGGGCGTAGTGGCTGGCAGATCAGCGAAATAGGTTACGGAATGTGGGGACTTGCAGGCTGGACGGGCTCCGACCGTAAGGAAACAGATGACTCTCTTAATCTGGCAGTTGAATCAGGCGTTAACTTCTTTGACACGGCCTGGGGCTATGGTGAAGGCCTCAGCGAGCGCATTCTCGGCGACCTGATCCGCCGTTACCCGGACCGCAAATTATATGCGGCCACCAAAATCCCACCTAAAAACCGCCAGTGGCCATCCAAAGCGGACTCTTCGTTACAGGAAGTTTTCCCTGCCGATTACATTATCGAATACACAGAGAAAAGCCTTAAAAACCTGGGCACGGAACACATTGACCTGCTTCAATTCCATGTTTGGGAAGACAGCTGGGCGCAGGAAGATGAGTGGAAAGAAGCAATTCAAAAATTGACGCAGGAAGGAAAAGTGGAACGTTGGGGCATCAGCGTTAACCGCTGGGAGCCGGATAATGTCTTAAAAACCCTTGAAACGGGATTAATAGACGCTGTTCAGGTGATATACAATGTTTTTGACCAGGCGCCGGAGGACAACCTCTTTCCGCTTTGCAAAAAGCTCGATATCGGCGTCATTGCACGTGTTCCGTTTGACGAAGGAACATTAACAGGCACATTTACTAAAGAAACAACTTTCCCGGCCGACGACTGGCGGTCTACTTACTTTGTGCCGGAAAACCTGAATTCCAGTGTAGACCACGCTGAGGCGCTGAAAGCCGACATTCCGGAAGGAATGACAATGCCGGAGCTTGCATTACGGTTCATATTGAACAATCCGGATGTGCATACCACCATTCCGGGCATGCGCAAACTGCCGCACGTAAGGTCCAATGTTTCAGCCAGTGATGGTGAGCTGCTGGATCCGAAGCTCGCAGATAAATTGAAAGTACACCGCTGGGACCGCTCTCCAACCCAATGGTCGCAATAGCATTAAAAAGGCGTTTCCAGATTGGAAACGCTTTTTTTATTATTTATAAAGACCGTTATCCACGGACATTTTGCCCGGGCCGGTCAGAAACAATGTGACATATACAATCAGGAACGTCAAAGCGTGTTCCTTGTCGGCCAGCGGATCAGGGCCGTGTACAATAAAGAAAACCACGGTCATGGTGATGATCAGCGGAATGAGTGCCGCCCTGGTGAACAAACCAAGAATTACCAAAATGGAGCAAACAAACTCAGCGCCAATCGTAAGATAAAGCGATACCTCCTCTCCAATCCCGATCGGATCAGCAAATGAATGGTCACCTTTTAACAGGTTTTGCAGCTTTGCATAGCCATGCGTGAGCATGAGCAACGAAATTCCGACCCGTAAAATCAGCACGCCCCAGTCGGCGGACGCCGGAAGCTTGATTGGTTTCAAAAATTTTTTCAGCATAATCATTTTTATAGGTTATCCATAGCCGGTGAAAATCACTTCATCCGGTGTAATCTCCCTAACCCTAAAAAACGTATAGTTAGTTTCAATAATTTTTTCAGGCGATCAAATTAATAGTTATTGTTTATCAAGTTTAATTTTTAGATTTGTCTAAATTAATATTAAGGATTAGTTAAATATAAGATTAAGTATATATGAAGTTACTCATACTAATGCTGTTATATACACTCAGCCTGCCAGCACTGGCGCAACATTCGCTTTCCGGGAAAATAATCCTGGAAGAAGGAAATGGCCCGGCGTTTGGCGCATCGATCTATATTAACGAATTAAAGATCGGAGCGACTGCTGATTCGATCGGACATTATAAGATCTCGGGAATTCCAAATGGAAGTTATTCTCTACGGGTCAGCTTCATCTCTATGCCGAACATTACCGAAAAAAACGTGCGGATTGAAAAGGACGTCGTGCGTGATTTCGTGCTAAAATCCGGTGCTAATGCTTTGGATGAAGTGGTGGTTACAGGCACAATGAAAGAGGTTTCAAAGCTGGACAGCCCCGTTCCCGTAGACATTATCACGGCTAAATTCATTTACAAAAACCCTGTTCCAAGCATTTTTGAAGGTCTTAGCTACGTTAATGGCGTGCGCCCGCAGCTCAATTGCAATGTATGCAGCACCGGCGACATCCATATCAACGGCCTCGAAGGACCGTACACCATGGTGCTTATCGACGGCATGCCCATGGTAAGCGGACTTTCCACTGTTTACGGCCTGTCCGGAATCCCAAACAGCCTGATTGATCGGGTCGAAATTGTAAAAGGCCCTGCTTCAACCCTTTACGGATCGGAAGCCGTGGGTGGATTGATCAACATTATCACAAAAAACCCTTCAAAAGCACCCATATTCTCCGCGGATGCATTCAGCACATCGTGGCTGGATTATAATATCGACCTGGGCGTGAAATTTACCGCAGGTTCCAAAGCAAGCTCGCTCCTGGGTGTGAGTTATTTTAATTACCAAAACCCGATTGACAACAATAAGGATGGTTTCACAGACCTGACATTGCAGAACCGCATTTCTGTTTTTAATAAATGGTCGTTTAACCGGAAAAATAATCGCCAGGCGAACATTGCGGCGCGTTACTATTATGAGGACCGCTGGGGCGGGCAAATGAACTGGAACAAAACATATCGCGGCGGAACGGAGGTTTACGGGGAAAGCATTTATACCAAACGCTTCGAAGTTTTAGGCAACTATCAGCTTCCTATGGCCGAAAAAGTGACATTGCAATATTCTTTCAGCTCACACAACCAGAACTCGACCTATGGCCATGTAATGTTCAATGCAGATCAGAAAATAGCGTTTGCGCAGCTGTTATGGGATAAAGAAGTCGGCAGGCATAACCTGCTTTTCGGAACCCCATTCCGCTATACTTTTTACAATGACAACACCACCGCAACCCGCTTCCTCGACGGCAAAGACCATCCCGACAAAATTTTGCTACCTGGTATTTTTGTCCAGGATGAGATCAAAGCCGGGCCGCATTCCCTGCTGCTGGGAGCCCGGTATGACTATAACAGCCGTCATGGAAGCATTTTCACGCCCAGGCTTGCCTATAAATACAAGTTCAACCAAACGGATGTGGCCCGACTGAACATTGGTCGCGGCTTCCGCATTGTAAACCTCTTCACGGAGGACCACGCTGCGCTTACGGGTTCGCGGCAAGTGATTGTGAAAGAAGCGCTTAATCCTGAGCAAAGCTGGAATGTGAATGTGAATTATGTGAAAAAGATTGTGACGGGAAGTTCTTTCATTGGCCTGGACGCCTCCGTTTTCTACACTCATTTTACAAACCGCATCCTGCCTGACTACGACACGAATCCAAATGAGATTATTTATGATAATCTGGATGGTTATGCTGTTTCAAAAGGCGTTAACCTGAATCTGGATTTCAACTTTCCTTTTCCTTTGAAGATCATTGCTGGGGCGACTTACATGGAAAATTTTCAGAAGGAAAACGGAGTCCGGTTCAGGCCTGTGCTGACAGAAAAATATACAGGTGTCTGGTCTGTTTCTTATGAGTTTCAAAAGTCGGGCATATCGTTTGATTATACGGGCAATATTTACGGTCCTATGCGGCTGCCGGTGCTGAGTGAAGAAGATCCGCGCGCAAAGATTTCACCGGTTTGGTCATTACAAAATATACAGGTCACCAAGAAGTTTGACAATGGCCTGGAAATCTACGGCGGAGTAAAAAACCTGCTCAATTTTACTCCTCCCGCCAATTCCATTGCAAGATCGAATGATCCTTTTGACAAAAATGTAAAGTTTGATGACAGCGGCCAGGTGATCGCAACGCCTGACAATCCTTACCGGCTGACATTCGATCCATCTTATGTTTTTGCGCCTAATCAGGGCATCAGAGGCTTTCTCGGCATGCGCTATACGTTGCGGTAAATATGGTTGAAATGGAAAATAAACACACGTATTACTACGTTTAATTATGATTATTCAAAGATGAAATTCCTTTATAATATTGATATTCATTGATTTGAATAATTTTTGATTGTATATTTGTTCCATCAACTATTTAACACTACATAATCATGGCATTAACAAAGCAATTTGTAAAGAGTAAATCACTTTATAAAGTAACATTTACAGTTCCCGCAGAAGCAGCAGTTGAAGTAAAAAAAGTTGCGTTGGTTGGCGAGTTTAACGGATGGAATCCTGAGGAAGCAATCGCATTGAAAAAGCAAAAAGACGGCTCATTCAAAACAAGTCTTGAACTTGCATCAGGTGAGTATCAGTTCCGTTATATCCTTGACGACGAAAAGTGGGAAAATGACTGGGAAGCAGACAAATACGTAGCTGCCGGCGTTGACGCAACTGCTGAAAATTCAGTTGTTGTATTGTAATTTACTATTTGCTCCAGGGCACAAAAAACACCGTAAAGTAATCGCTACTCTACGGTGTTTTTCTTTTTATATTATATCAAAAACGGCTTGCGAAGAACATTAGATCGTAAAGCTGTCGCTTTCCACATAAGCCCTTATCAACGCTTCCTCTCCCTCCTTACCCGGTGAGAAATTGCCGTGTTCCATGCCCATGATGAAGGATTTATTTTCCTTTTTGCTGCGGTCGTAAATGTATTTGAAAATGTTTTTGTAGTTAATTTCGCCCGTTGTCGGCTCCTTGCGGCCAGGCTCGTCCCCTATCTGAAAATAATCGATTTCGCTCCAAGTCCGGTCAATGTTGTAAAGCAGGCGTCCTTCGTTTTTTTGCATGTGGTAAATGTCGTACAGGATCTTGCAGGACTTGCTGTTAACGCCCCGGCAGATTTCGTAAGTCTGATCGGAAGTTCTCAGAAAAAGATTTGGCGAATCGCTTAGCGGCTCTAAAACCATCACCAATCCGTGCGGTTCCAGGATTTCAGCACCTCGGCGCAATGCATCAATCACATGGCCTGTTTGCACGCCTATTGGTAAATTTCTCTCAAAATCACCCGGCACAACCGTCATCCATTTCGCATTTACACGCTTGGCAACTTCTACCGCTTTTTTGCAGCCATTCAAAAAAATATCAATGTATTCCTGCTTACCTGCTGCTAATGTATTGGCACCGTTTCCTCCCTTATCCACCACAAAAACGCCCATTTGCATGCCCAGGCGCGTCATTTCTTTGGCAATAGCTTCCTGCTGCTCCACCGGCCTGCCCATCATGCCATTATCTTCAATTGCCATGAAACCCTGGTCAGCCATAAATTTCAGCTGATCAATCACATCTTTTCCGGCGCTGTTCTGAAACATGCCAAAGTGGGAAGCGTATTTAAGCTTGAATTTATTTTTAGCCATTGGCGCCGTTGCGAAAGCATCTCCTGCTGCAATTGCTGCACCAGCCAGACCAAGGGAAGATTTTACAAAATTTCTGCGGAGCATATTTTTTTAATGTTTTGTTTAGGAATGTAAAGTTGTAGCGTTGTCAAATATACCGCAAACGGCCTTGGAAACTTGCGTTCCTAGCCTCTCCTGCGTTTTCTCTTCCTTTCTTTCTTGCTGTCTGACTTCGAGGGCTCGGCCAGTTTATCATCGGTCAGCTGAGGGAAATAGGGAGCCAGCTGCACCTTGATTTCTTCTCTGAACGCATTTCTCACACCTTCCAATGCGGCCTCTTTCACATCGCCAGCCATTTGATCATCCCGAAGCATTTTCACCACTGCTTCTTCTCCCGGCCAGCTCGCCCCCAGATATTTGGCCGCGTTTTTACGCACAGACATAGGCTCATTGGAATTCAAAGCTGTGTTCCTTAATAAATAAACCGACTCGGGACTTCCTACTGTTTGTATCGAAGCCAGAAGCGAAGACTTTTTCTCTTCATTTAAACCCGCGAGTTTTTGCGTCACGTAAGAAATGCCAGCCTGTTCCAGCAATAATGCCCCGGCATCCCGTCCCACAACTTCATCCGATTTATCCAAAGCCATTTTAAACAACCGGTCCATCTCGGAATCCAGCTCATAGCGGGTCATTAAATCAATGTAATGTTCCGTTCCATAAGTTTCGTCGAGAAGCTTGTTCAATGCGGTGAGCCCTTGCTGGGAGTTCGTAACAAATGATTTATCCAAATGCAGCAATGCAAGCTTGCTTACTTCAATTCGGTCCGAAGAATTGACATTCATTACATTCAGCAGCGCCTGCGATTTTTCATAACCTGCATGGAAGAAGTCGAATGCGCGGAAGTAGCGAAGCCTGCTTTTGAAATTCACACTGGTATCCGAAGCAGCCGTGGTCAGATACGGAATCGCCTGCCGTGTTCTTGCCAGCCATACAATGTCTTTTCCTGCACTCGTGGCCACAGGATTAGCGCCTGCCTGCGCCAGCCACGCCGGGAAAATCCGTTCCCATTGGTCAAAGGCACCTATGCTCAATGCTTCCACCGACCAGCGATCGTTTCCTTTGTATTGTCTTGCCAACTGCAACCAAACGTCCAATGCTTCGTAAGTATGGTTATGATTGATCGCCAAAGCGCATTCTCTTCTCACCTGCGGGTCGGGATCAGCGGTAAGGCGCTTGATATATTCCGTAGGATCGCTGTTGCGCTGCCGCACGGCGCGCAATGCGGTAATCCGCAAATTCGGGTTCATTTCCCTGAATGCAATATCGAGGCTTCTGTAATTGAAACCTTCGATCCGGTTCAAAACCCACAATGCCCGCGCTCTGATCCGCGGATTGACAACTATTGACCGAAAGAGCTCTTCGAGATAAGGTTCAGCCTGCCAGCCATGCTTTACACAAGCATTCCAGGCCATATAACGCATGGATAAGTTGGGACTTTGCAGCGCTTTTACTGCCTGCTCGGGAATGGAGAGGTCAAAAACAGGGATTTTATACAGTGAGTCCTTGGGCGCAACGCGGAAAATCCGGCCACGGCTCCTGTCCTTCATTTTATGCGAACCAATTACGGGATCATACCAGTCGGAAATGATCAGCGAACCGTCAGGCGCTACGCATACATCCGTTGGTCTGAACCATTTATCGCGTGTTCCTTCGACGATAGGAAGAATGCCGGTGGATTTGTATCCTGCACCATCATTCACAACCGGGAATCCGCTCACGCTTTGCTGGCCTGCATCGGCGAGTAGAATTTGATTCTGATAACGCCGGGGCAGTAAATCACCTTCATAGATGGTCATACCCATCGGAAAACCTGAGCCCGTTTCAATGAGGTTGGGAACAACGCCCGGATCATTCTGATGCCAGTGCCTGCGCGGGATTTCGTCTTCCAGATTGGTGCGGTTCAGACGCCAGCTTGCACCCGTCATTTCGTCAATGTATCCAAAATTCCCGTTTTCCATCACATACGAAACCCGGTCGCCGCCATTGCCAGGCTCTTCCTGATCCGATTGCCACATAGTCCCGAAGCTATCGACGGCAACTTCAAAGCCGATCCGGAAATTTTGTGCTAATATTTCAACTTTGGTAAAATCCTGATCACATCTGAAAACGACGCCTTGCTTGAACTGCCTGAAATCGATCGGCCTTTCATATTTATCAAGCAATGGCCTGTCCTGACCATCAACAAGCTGCCTTCCTGCATTGCCGAAATTGAAATAAAATTTCCCGTCCGGCCCAAAAACGAATGCATGAATACCGGCGTCATTCTGCGAGCCGCCGATTCCCTTGAATAAAATTTCTTTTTTATCGGCCTTATCATCACCATTTGTATCGGTAAAAAGCCATACATACGGACTCTGCGAAACAACAGCCTTGTTACCCATCACCCAAATTCCCAAAGGCGAATTCAGCTCCGGCCCCTGGTAAAAGACCTTGGTTACATCCGACTTTCCATCGCCATTCTTGTCCTCCATGATCACAATGCGATCCCCCTGCCCCAGCTCCGACTTACCATTCACAGCGGGACGATAATTATAGGCTTCGCAAGCCCAAACCCTTCCCCGATGGTCCACATCAATGTTTATAGGGTTGATCACGTCCGGTTCCGAAGCAAAAAGCGTTGCTTGCAGGCCATCGGCCACTTTCAGCCCAAGCACCGCATTCCGGGAAAATCGCTTTTCAGGCTCCGAAAACGTAGCATACAAGCTATCAGGATCAGTAACGACTAGTGAATCAGAAAGTTGACAAAAACCGAAGAAGTTGAGAAGAGTTGTAAAACCTGCAATTAATAATGCAGATTTAGTAGAATTAAATTGTTTCAAAACAAAAATTTGATGATGCAGATATCCTAATAACGTATAAAAATACCTGATGTTTCCGGGATTAGGAAATGAAGTTTGAAAGAATAAAAGATATTACTAACTTTGTTTTGTGATATTACAAAACACACAAGATTGCTTTTTTCACATACTATACACTCATAAATAGTGAAGCATATACTTAAACAGCTTATAGCTGAGCATTTAATCCGTAGAGGCGAATTAAAAATCAGACTCAAAAACTTGAGCACTATGACAAGTCCTTCAGATGAGTTACAAAATATTGTTCTAGATGAACTATTGGACGTTAATCAGAAGATCCAACAACTGGAGGACATCTACAAGTCACTTTAAAATCAACGAATACTCGATATGGAACATATATTTAAACGAATGAGAGAAGCGGGCAGTCTAGCTGAATATGAAGCAGCAAGTAATGAGTGCCTGGACTATTTTCAAACCGCAACAGAGGCCGAACGGGAGGTGATTGGAAAGTTCATGGTTCAAGAGGCAGAAGAATTGCTTGCACAATCTAGAGAGACCCGCAAAAAAGCAGATGCTATAATCGCAGAATACCATAAATCCAAAGACGTCAACATTGAAATAAACGGTCAGAAATATCCGCTTAGTGAGTGGGTTACGATGAAGGAATATTGCAGACGGTTTGGATTGAAGAATACCATGATCATTAATAACTGGATTAGCAGAAACATTATCCCGGAAGAAAATATTCTCAATATCAGCCAGTTGAACAATCTTCGGCTTATTAAGGCTGTTCCCTACAAATGATAAAAAAAGGAGCATATGCGCTTGCATATGCTCCTTACAATCCTTTAAGCTGATCTATTTCTTCTTCAACCCGCTCAAATAATCAACCAGACTAACCAGCTCCTCGGTGCTCATGGCATCCTGCAAGCCAGCGGGCATCATGGAATCGTTGAGTTGTTTGATGGACTTTACTTGTGACATTTTGTATTCCTGGGTCGAGCCGCCAGGGAATTTCAGGATCAGGTCGGTTTCGGTTTTGCTGGCGACGATGCCTGAGACGGTTGATCCGTCTTTTAATGTTACCTCAAAACCCTCATAACCAAAGCCAATGCCCGCGCTGGGCTCGAAAATGGCTGTATACTGTGCCTCCTTTGGCAGTTTGCTTCCGATTTCAGAAAGTTTTGGACCAAAATCCATTCCCTCCCCATTCACCTGATGGCAAACCGAGCAATAGGACGTAAAAACCTGTTTTCCCTTCGACAAATCGCCTTTCATACCGATCAGATCTTTCACTTGCGGATGCTTTGAAACTGCTACGGTTCCGCCAACTGTGTATTTCGCCGCTTCCATCTTGACTGATTTCCTCCAAGCGCCGCTTAATCCTTTCACAGCTGCGGCTTTCTGTTCACCGCTTAGTTTTCCGTCTTTTAATAATGCTATAACCTGATCTTCACCGTTCATCGTCCCGCCCAATGACCTGGCGGCAATCGTGCGCAGGCTAGCAGGATATTTATCGTCTAATGCAACGGTTTGCAGGATTTCCAATGATTCTTTGCTTCCTACGCCTCTCAATGCTGAAACAATCCCTTCACTTTTAGAGGCATCGGATCCTTTGATAACATCCCAGACCATTTTTCCACCACCCTGTTTCATCAACTGCATCGCAGCCGCCGGCCCTGTCCGGGTTGACGCCTGGCTGATGGCCATATCCAGTAACCTTGGATTTTCTGACTCCAATTCGTATTTACTTACCAATTCAAGATAGGCAGGGGTTCCGAATGAGGAATCGAGCAACTTTTTGAGCGCTGCCATTGCTTCTGCATTTTGTTTGACAAATGCGGGATCCAAATGTCTTAATGCCAGCTCATTTACTTTTGTCTGCTCGGGAGAATTCCCTTTCATGATCTGCAAGAGCGCCATTGATTTTTCATTGGCAGCAGTATTAAAATCAAAAGCGCGGAAGTAACGCAACCTGCTTTTCAAATCGGTTTTGGAATCACCAGCGAGTGAAGCCAGCAACGGAACCGATTCCTTACCGCGTGAACGCCAGACAATGTCTTTGCCAGCCTGCGTTGCAATGGCATTGGAACCAACTTTGGCTTGCCATGCTTTGAAAAACGAATCCCACTGCTCGTCTGCGCCAATGCCCAATGCTTCCAGATACCAGCGATCTTTGCCATCGTATTGCATTGCCAGTTCCGCCCATAGTGCAGGAGCCTTCGGCGATTTGTTATGGTGCAGGATCAATGCGCATTCTCTTCTCACCTGAGGCTCAGCATCTTTTACCAATAGACTAATATAACTGGTAATGTCTACATCTTTCAGCTCACTGGCCGCGCGTAATGCTGCTATCCGCATGTCAGGATTTGCGTCCTTGATGGCGATATCAATGTTTTTCTTGCCAGAAGTCGGCCATTTGCTCAAAACCCACAATGCCCTTGCACGCATGCGGTCGTTTGCCTTCTTATCCTTAAATAGCTTTTCCAATGATGGAATCGCTTTTTCACCCATTGCTGTCAAAGCCATCCAAGCCTGGTAACGAACTGAAAGATTTGGGCTTTGCAATGCCTCCACTGCGCCGGTTGCCGTTGTCAGGTCTGTTTTTGGAATGCGATAAGGCGTGTTTGCAGGTGCTATTCGGTATAAGCGGCCCCGGTTCTGATCACCGGCCTGGTGGCCGCCGACGCCCGGATCATACCAGTCGGAAACGATGAGTGAACCATCGGGTGCAACGCAGACATCTGACGGGCGGAACCATTGATCCCGTTTACCATCGACCAAGTTCACAATCTTGGCTGTATAACCTGCGCCGGATTTCTGAACCGGATACGAACGCACCACATTATGCCCCGGCTCGCAATGGATCATTTGATTTTGAAATTCTTTCGGCAACATTGAGCCTTCATACAAGACCATTCCCGTGGGCGATCCCGAGCCTGTCTGCAACAAATTCGGAACCACGCCCGGGTCATTCAAATGCCAGTGACGGAATGGAATGGAATCTTCCATATTCGTGCGGTTTGCACGCCAGCCTGCACCGGTAACCTCATCGGTATAGCCGTAGTTGCCATATTGCATCACGTAATTGATCCGCACGCCTTTGTTTCCGTCGTCATCATTGTCGGACTGCCACATTGTTCCGTAACTATCCACCGCGACTTCATAGTTGTTCCTGAAATTATTTCCCAAAACCTCAATGTTCTTAAAATCAGGATCGCAGCGGAACACCATTCCCTGTTTTAACTTTTTGAAATCAATAGGCTGACCATCTTTTCCAGTCACCGGATTTCCTTTGCCGTCCAGTAAATGTCCTCCCTCGTTACCAAAATTGAAATACAACTTTCCATCCGGTCCGAAAATGAATGCGTGCATGCCGTGGTCGTGCTGCTCACCGCCTACGCCCTCGAAAATAACTTCCTTTTTATCTGCTTTTCCATCATTGTTTTCATCCGTAAAAAGCCAGACATAAGGACTTTGAGAAACCACCACACGATTGCCCATCACCCAAATCCCAAGCGGAGAATTAATCTCTTTCCCCTGATAAAAAACAGTGGTTTTGTCTGACTTTCCATCGCCATTCGTATCCTCCATGATCAGGATGCGGTCGCCTTCGTCTTTGGTAGGGTTACCATTGATCGCAGGGCGGTAATTATATGCTTCGCAAACCCAAACCCGGCCCAAATGGTCTACATCAATGTTGGTGGGGTTGGTAATGGTGGGTTCCGAGGCGAACAATGTTGCTTCCAGTCCGTTGGTTACGGATAATCCTGCAACCGCATATTTAGGCGAGCGCTTCTGGGCGTCGGTGAGGTCTTTATAAAGGCTGTCGAGTTTCGAACTTTGGAAAGTGCTTGGGTTAACGTGCTGGTAAGAAGCGACCATCAGGGTTGCCAACAAACATCCTGCGGGAAACAGTGCCAGCGTTTTTTTTAAGTTCATGGGGATTGTTAATTACAGTCGGTAATGCGGAAAAGATTTGTACAAATCTTTAATAAAGATTACTAATTTTAAGCATATAAGAGACAAACCACCTGTCATTTACTACCATGAACAAGACTTTTTTTTCCGCAATCGCACTTTGTCTGGCTGCTGAGGCAATGGGCCAAACTGCCGTTTTATCCCCTGAAATTCAAATCAAAACAGCTGTTTTGGCCGCGCCGGCAGACAAGCGTGAAGGCGCCAAGGTTTACGGTTACGCGCCCGACGGTTCTTTTAAAGTCCTTCGCGCCGGGAACAATGATATGGTTTGCATTGCTAACGATCCAAAAAAGGAAGATGTAAGCGTTTCCTGCTATTTTGCCGGACTGGATGCATTTATGGAAAGAGGCCGCGTGCTGGCTAAGGAAGGAAAGAACCCGAAGGAGATTTTTGACATTCGGGAGAAGGAAGTGAAGGATGGCAAATTGATGATGCCGAAGCAATCCTCTACGCTTTTCGCATTGTCGGGAACGAAGGATAATTATGATATGGCCAGCGGCGAGCTGAAAAACGGTTATCTCCGCTATGTCGTTTACATTCCCTTTGCGACGGCAGAAAGCACCGGGCTACCGCTTAAACCAGATGTTGCCGGCATGCCGTGGATCATGGACCCGGGAACCCACAGAGCGCACATTATGATCAATCCTGCAAAGCCTTAGTAACATTTTCCGGCATAAACGCATGGTATATTAGCTTGGAGACCGACTTATTGGATTAAAAAATAATGTGATGAAGAAAATAACCGGTCTCCTGCTTGCATTGGCATTATACGCTGCACCTGATAAATCCATGGCTCAAAACGAAGTAATTAATCTGTGGCCGGAAGGCAAGGTTCCCAATTTTAAAGCGAATACCGTTGAGGAAAAGTCTGTAACCGGCGATGACAACATTCTCAGGATCAGCGGTGTTTCCGTTCCGACGATGACGGCTTACATTGTTCCCAAAGACAAAGCGACCGGCGCAGGGGTGGTGATTTGCCCTGGCGGAGGTTATGGGATTCTGGCGGCGTCGCACGAGGGAAGTGATTTTGCAAAATGGTTTAATGATCGCGGAATTTCGGCTTTTGTGTTGAAATACAGATTACCAAGCGAAAAAACGATGACTACGCAGCATGAAGTGCCGTTGATGGACGCCATGCAGGCCATGAAGCTGGTCCGCCAGAGCGCTGGCAAATGGAATATTGATGTGAACAAAATCGGTGTGATGGGTTTCTCGGCGGGCGGTCACCTGGCAGCCACATTGTCCACGCATTTCAATATGGGTAAAGCAGCTTCTCCGGACGGAAAGCCCAATTTCTCGATCCTGATTTACCCTGTAATTTCCCTGACGCCCGAACTTGCCCACGGCGGTTCGCGCGACAACTTACTAGGTGCTGCAAAATCCGACGAACTGATTAAATATTACTCCAACGAACTCCAAGTAAGCCCCGAAACGCCTCCCGCATTTCTTGTACATGCGATGGACGACACCGGCGTCCCCCCCGAAAACAGCATTGCCTATTACCTGGCACTCAAAGCAAAAAAAATCCCTGCTGAAATGCATTTGTATCCCAAAGGCGGGCATGGCTACGGCATGCGCACAGAAGGAAAAGGCTCTCTGGCAGGCTGGCCGGCTGCTATGGACGGATGGTTGAAATCGATGGGTTATGCAAAGAATTGAATCATAAAAACGCTGATTTATCCCTAGTTTTGGTTTTCAATCAAGATAATGGATAATTCTGACCTCCAATGCGTGCTGTAAATCGTTTTTTAGTAAATCAAAAATACCTGCTGATCCTGTTTCTGGGCGTGGCGATCTTCGCCAGCTTGCAGTCCTACTTTGGCGGAATGAAAAGCTTTGTGGAAGGCGGCAGGCTTTATACGACTTACAACAACTACATTATATTCAAACAGTCCTTTTTCCACCTGATCGAATCGAAGGATCTGTATGATTCGTTTGTGGAGGAACAGGGTGATTTGTTTAAATATAGTCCCGCATTTGCATTGATTTTTGGCATCCTGGCCATCCTTCCTGATGTGCTGGGACTGTCTTTATGGAACATTCTGAATGTGACGGTGCTGTTCTACTCCGTCTATTATCTCCCGCGCATTGATCTTAGGACCAAAGGTTTGATCCTGGTTTTTGTGATCGTGGAAATGCTTACCGCCACTCAGAATGAGCAGAGTAATGCTTTAATTGCCGGGCTGTTCCTGTTTACTTTTGGCTTTTTGGAGCGGGGAAAATATTGGATGGCATCGTTTTGCCTCGTTTCCACTATTTTCATAAAGCTGTTCGGCATTGTGGGGCTAGCTTTGTTTCTTTTATATCCGAATAAATTAAAACTTACCTATACAACCGCTGTTTGGGTGATCCTTTTTACAGCGCTTCCGCTATTGGTTGTGAATGTGGATCAATTTATTTTCCTCTATAAAAGCTGGGCGAATTTGCTTTCCAATGACCATTCCATTTCTGACGGCTTGTCTGTAATCGGCTGGTTGAAAACCTGGTTCGGACTTCAAGTGAACAAAACTTACGTCAGCGTTGCAGGCGCAATCCTGTTCTGCATTCCGCTTTTACGGATCAAACAGTATAGCAATTTCACATTCAGAATGTTATTACTGGCCTCGATAATGATATGGGTGGTTATTTTCAATCACCGGGCTGAGTCGCCCACATTCATTATTGCCATTACAGGCGTTGCGCTTTGGTATTATGCGCAGCAGCAAAAGCCGGAAAATTATGTGCTGCTTGTGCTGGCCTTCGTTTTCACAGCCTTATCTCCTACCGACCTTTTTCCAAGATTTATCAGAAATGAATGGATGAAACCTTATGTTGTAAAGGCCGTTCCGTGTATTTTAATTTGGGCTAAAATAACCTACGACCTGTTATTCGTGAAGCTTTTACCCAGGACAGAGGAACAACCGGCAGAAAAATAAAAAGCGTTACAGGAATGCTGCGGCTGCATGCCCGTAACGCCACATTGTTGAACCTTAATTTATGCCGACTAATGTCCGCTCGACTTCTCTTATTTCGTTCGTAGCCAGGTAAATACTTTTCACAATCTTTTCATAATCATTGGAAACTTCCAGGGTGTAAACTCCGTCGTTGATCTCTTCGAAATTCAGCTTGCGTCCATATTTGCTGAGATGCCTGGGAACATATTCTTCATGGAGGACTTTGCCTTTGGCGTTCATCAGGCGGATTACCACGCGTTCGCCTTTTTCTTTTTCCATCAGCAGATTCATAGAAGTTGTGTTTTTGACCCTGTACATGCCGATTTTAAACTTTTCGCAGGAGTTATTTTTGCATTCCGCTTTTGGTTCAACGCGCGGTGTTGCGGATACATTGGTTACTAGCAGAAGGGTAAACGCTGCGGCGGCAATCATTTTCATCACGTTTCTCATGGCTTTTGAAGGTTACTTTGAGTAAATACTTTTTGAAGATTTTTACCAATGATATCCCCGCAACCGCCAATGTTGCACGCATTATTTAAACGGCAGAAATTAGTGTTGAATGGTTTTAAGTATATTAATCAGATGGATTGGTGACGTTTTGAAGGGGAGGATTTGTGAAACGAAGATAAAAAGTTACCTAATCCTCGTTATCTTTGGTAAGCAACAACTTAGATCCCATACATATGGCAGTTACTTATCACATCACTATCAAAAAAGATTATGCAGCATCTCTTATTGAAGATTTGCAAAAAGTTGATGCAATTGATTTGATTAAAGAAAACGATGAAAATTTCGTCGTTACGAGAGCGCAGATGGACGAAGTGAATGCACGGGTAAATAAGTATCAACATCATCCTGAGCTGCTTATAGACGAAGAGGAGGTCTTCAAAATGCTGGATGCCTGATCTATGGCATTGTACAAGCTAAAATTTACACCTGAGGCAATTGAAGATATTGCTGGTGCTGCTGAATATTATGATGAGTGCCAGCAAGGCCTTGGCAAAAGGTTTCGATCTGAAGTTAAGCGAAAACTGAAATTGATCAAAGAAATCCCACGAATATACACGCTTAGATATGGTGAAGTAAGGTTTGCGCTGCTGGATGTCTTTCCTTATGCCATTCATTTCTCAATCAATGAGCAAACACAAATTGTGCAGATACATGCCATTCTCTGCCAATTCGAGAACCCTTATACAGCCTGGAAAAATTTTCAGTAACTACCCCCCGATAGCAATCATATTCCGGTTTTGTTCGTAATCTGATTTAGCTTGTTTTTCGGTGAAGTTTACGTGGCCGCCGTGGGCGAAGTGTTTTTTGTGGAAATGGGCGTGGATGAGGGCGCGGACGTCCTGGCCGGCGCGGAGAGGAGTCAGCAGATCTGCTTCGGAAGTGTCGAAGAGGCAGTTTTTAAGCTTTCCGTCGGCAGTGAGCCTGATGCGGTTGCAGCCGGAGCAGAATGGATGTGTCACCGTCCCGATAATCCCAAAAGTACCCGCGCCGCCGGTTACCTGGAAACGATGTGCTGTATCCTGCAATTCACCAGTTAATTGTTGAAAATCAAATTCATTATTGATATCGGAAAGGAGCTCGTTGTAGGAAACGATCTTTGACATATCCCACTGATTGCCCTTAAATGGCATAAATTCAATAAACCGGACGTGCAGATTGGGTTGTTCGAGGGTCATCCTGACGAAATCATTGACTTCGTCTTCATTAATGCCCTTCATCACCACCATATTGATCTTAACCACGAATCCTTCTGCCAAAAGCAACCTGATATTTCCCAGGGTTTTGGTAAAATGGTCCCGCTTCGTGACCGCTCTGAACCTGTCTTCCCGCAATGTATCCAGGCTGACATTCAGCGAATTGACACCTGCTTCTTTCAGATTATCAATAAACTGATCAATGAAAACAGCATTGGTGGTCAGCGTCAGCGAAGTGGGCAGCTTGCCGAGGTCGGAGACAATCTGACCTACGTCTTTGCGGATTAATGGTTCTCCACCCGTTAAACGTATTTTATCAACACCCATCTCAACGAATATCTCGGCGAGCGCTTTGATTTCATCGGCTTGCATTAGCCATTTGGAAGGCATAAACTGCATGTCCTCCTGCGGCATACAATAGGTGCAGCGCAGATTGCACTTATCAGTCAGCGAAATTCGCAGATAAGTGTGCTTGCGACCGAATGTATCTACAATGGGTAAGGACATTATTTTATTTTAATCGTGCTTTTTTCCTTCAATGACACTAAAAACATGCAGGACTTGCGGGAACAATGCATCCATATATTCTGCAACGCCGCCTGTGCTTCCCGGCATTGTAATAACCAGTGTTTCACCAATTAAGCCGCCAACAGATCGTGATAACATGGCTGTGGGCATACGGTCCTGACCGTAATTCCTGGCTGTTTCCGCAATTCCCGGAATCTCTTTTTCAATTAATTCTGATACTGCTTCCGGTGTAACATCCCGGTGAGACAACCCGGTTCCGCCTGTGATCAAAATAAGCTGATAATCTGCCAGGCAAAGGCTTTTGATTTTCTCCTGAATGCTGGCCTTATCATCGGCAACTATGCTGTAATCGCTGGCCGCAATTTTGAGCGTTTCCAGTTTTTCAATGATTTTTTTGCCCGATTTATCTTCACCAATTCCATTTGAAATGCTGTCGGAACAAACAATTACTGCGGTTTTCAGGTTTTCCGGTATAGCTTTCCGATCGCTCTTTCCACCTTTTTTCTCCAATAACCTGATATTCCTGATCTCAACGCCTTTGTCGATCGGTTTCAACATATCATACATGGTGAGCGCAACCACCGAAGCGCCGTGCATAGCCTCCACTTCGACGCCTGTTTTATATATTGTCTTGACAGTCAGCTCAATGATAATAGTCAGATCTTCAATGCGGTAATTCACACCTGTATATTCCACCGGGATCGGATGACAATCGGGCAGCAGGTCCGGCGTTTTTTTCACAGCCAAAAATCCGGCTGCTTTCGCCATTTCGAAAACATCGCCTTTTGGAACATTCCGCTCCTGGATGGCCGCTATGGTTTCCGCTTTGCTAACCTGCACAATGGCCTGGGCGGTTGCAATGCGTAATGTGTTGCTTTTATGCGTAATGTCTACCAATTGATATTTTGAATGACCGGGTCGCCGGTGCGATGGATAATTAAATGAGTGAGTGAGCCAATGAGTGAATGATTTCTAGCAAATGTTGAGCGGTGATGCTTCTCAATTGTTTTCCTTCCAAACGTATGTCCCTCCTTCGCCTACCAGCTCTTTTCCGAAGATCGGAACATTGGCTTTGATTTCCTCTACAATATATTCGGAAGCTTCAAAAGCGGCACGACGGTGGGGCGAAGAAACGAAAACGAAGAGGCTGATTTCGCCCGTCGGCACAATGCCCAGGCTATGGTAAATATGCATGCATGTAAGCTCGAACTGCTCAAAAGCAGCTTCCCTGATCTCGTGGAATGCATTTTCGGCCATTTCTTCGTGAGCTGAATATTCGATGCCGGTTACTGTTCCTTCTGCTTTCTGGTCTGCCCGGATCTGCCCTAAAAATA
The DNA here is from genome assembly GCF_021502625.1 of Dyadobacter sp. CY351. Lineage (NCBI taxonomy): Bacteria > Pseudomonadati > Bacteroidota > Cytophagia > Cytophagales > Spirosomataceae > Dyadobacter > Dyadobacter sp. CY351. Next base: position 166,085 of record NZ_JAKFFU010000008.1, read on the forward strand.
TGGCATGCGCGCCAATAGTTGTTTTCGATTGGTGGCTTGCAATCGATTTGGAAACAAAATCAGGACTGATCGGTCCCTGAACGAAAACTTTTTTATGCTTATGCGCTTTTTCCATGAAATGGTTAGGGTTTAGGCCCGTATAATGTTTCAGCCTCCCGCAAATGGCGGAAGCAGTGCGATTTCGGATGCATTATCAATAGAAACGTAATCTTGCGCAATCTTTTGATCCACTGCAATTTTAAATTTTTTCTCCCGCATAGCAGGATATCGCTCGATAATCTGGTTACGAAAATCACCCACAGTCAGATTTTGATCAGCAACCCAAACCTCGTTCGCCTGGCCGGTAATCTCTGCTAACATTCCATAATAGGATACCTGAATGCTCATTGCTTATATTTTCTATTTTAAAGCCTAACACATTTTTTCAAAAACCGATTCAGCCGGGAAGCAAATGAACCTCAACCAAATCGCCTGCATTCACCACATTTTGTGTTAAGGGCAGATAAATAATGGCATTAGCGATGGCAAAGGAGCGCAATGCAAACGATTCCTGGCCGTCCAGCGGTATCACTTCTCCGTTTACAATTAAGCCTTTCAGGAATTCATCCCGCTCGCCATTGAACGAATAAGCGTATTTCGCAGGCATTTTTAATGCTGTTAAATACGGCTCTTTCCGGCCCGACATTATTCTCAAAGCTGGTAACACGTACTCGTAATAACAAACCAGCGAAGAGGCCGGATTTCCTGGCAATGCAAAAAACAGCTTATCATCCTTTTTTGCAAATAGTAAGGGCTTTCCGGGCTTCTGACGCACCTTATAAAACACCGTTTCGGCGCCCAATGCAGCCACAGCTTTTCCCACAAAATCGTAATCACCCACCGAAATTCCGCCGGAAGCAAGTACAACATCATTGGATTCTGCCAGCTCGTTAAGTCCGTTGATTGTTGATTCCAGATCATCTGCCGCATATTTTATTTCAAAATCTGTTATTTCTTCCTGCTGCAATGCTGCGGCAAGCATGGCTGAATTGGATTCAAAAATTTTACCATGGACCAGCGAATCGCCCTTATGCAGCAGTTCGTCGCCCGTAATCAGCAATCCGATTTTTGGCTTTTTATAAACATTGGCTTCGCGAACATTCATTCCCTGCAAAAATCCAATGCTTCCGGGTGACAGGAAAGTGCCTTTTTCCAGTGCAACAGCGCCTTGCTGAATTTGCTGACCAATATTTCTCACATTCTTACCTTCCGGAACCGGAAATTCCCGGATCGTTACACCTCCGTTTTCCGCCGAAGTATTTTCCTGCATGATTACGGCAGTTGCGCCGTCAGGCACAGGCGCTCCCGTAAAAATGCGCATCGCAGATCCCGATCTTAGTGCCGGTGTGGAAGTTTGCCCCGCTTTTGATTCCCCCTCTAATTTTAGAACAGTTGCTGTTTCAGTTATATCGCTGTGTATGACCGCATAGCCATCCATGGACGACTGGCGGAATGAAGGTAGTGCCAGCGGTGCCAATATATCAGCCGCCAAAACATGCCCCAAAGCGTTTCCGATCTCCACAATATGAGCGGGCAGCGCCTTCACATTTTCCAGAATCTTTTGTTTCGCCTCTTTAACTGTGACCATAATCTCGCAAAATAGTGCAAAAACGCAAGTTACTATTTCTGCAATTCTGAAAGTTTAAAACAATGTACCATTGGCAAGGAATTTGTGAATTTTAGTCCGGCACAACGTGATTAGTCTGAATAACGGTTTTACCAGTGATGCTAAAACTTTGATTATCAGTAATTGATGTCACGTTTTTACAATTATTTCTATATTAAGTGATATGAATTATAAATTTTTGCGTTTGGTAATTCGGCGTTGAGCGCAGGTTAAATTTTGGTTTTGTGCTTTTTTACAAAGGAAACCCAGGAAATGAGCGTGAAACACCAAATGCGAATGTCTTGAATTAATACTACAAAGCGGTTACATAATTGTCTATAAATCAAAGTTTTACAGAAAAATGAAATATTTTTAATTCAAACCGCGTTATCTTTGCTCCGGCTTTAAGCCTTAATACTATGTTCCACGAAATGAAAAATGAATGATTAAACTTATCTTTATGGCCCTCTCAATCGCAATAATGGGTAATGAACCAGTGAGCGAGGTGGGGGTGGAAAAGAAGGAACTGAAAGAGACAACAATTATAGATTCAGATCTTCTTGCTATTGACTTCTGTGGCGAGGCCATTCCATTATCAGAGCTTCGAATCGCTGAGCGATATCAAAAAATGATCAGAAATTACGACAACCCCACCTTTCGTAAGCTGATGACTAAGACCCAAAAAAGAATCAAGATTATAGAACCGATTCTTAAAAAGTATGGAGTACCAGCCGATTTCAAATATCTTCCCCTGATAGAGAGCGCAATGAGTGACGACGCAAAATCGCACCGTGGCGCGGGAGGCTACTGGCAGCTGATGCCGGCAACAGCTAAATCTCTTGGACTGGTCGTTAATGAAACCAGGGACGATCGCAAACACCTCGTCAAATCAACGCATGCCGCAGGAAAATATCTGCGCAACCTTTATCGTCAGCTTGGTTCATGGACCCTTGTTGCTGCTGCTTATAATGCAGGACCTACGCACATTCAGAATAAACTGGATGCTCAGAACAAGGACGATTATTTCAAATTGCGTTTAAACTCAGAAACAACCCGTTACATCTATAAGTTACTGGCTGTCAAAGAATGGTTTAACAACCCCGAAAGAAGCAAAGAATGGGTAAGCGGAGACGTGGTAGACCGTTTGGCTGAATTCAAGGTGGAGCAGAAAAAAGCAGATGTTCAGTTGGCAAAACAAACTGAGAAGCCACTCACTGACTCCTGATCAATCATTTATTTTGGCATATAGTTGAAGAAAAGGATACATTATCCTTTTCTTTGTGTTGTTATGAAACGTCAGTTCGACTGACCGGAAACAACTTCAATTTTTATTCAAATTCTCTTAAAATCAATATGACAAAAGCAGAAATGATCACCGATAAAGGCACGATGCTGATCGAGTTTTACGATGCGGACGCACCCGGAACGGTGAAAAACTTTGTTGATCTTTCAAAAAAAGGATTTTACGACGGACTGATCTTCCACAGGGTTATACCTGATTTTATGGTGCAAGGCGGCGATCCAACCGGAACCGGTCGTGGAGGCCCTGGCTATAAAATTGATTGCGAGCTGAATGGCGGTAACCAATATCATGACCGTGGCGTTCTTTCCATGGCACATGCAGGACGTAACACCGGCGGATCGCAGTTCTTTATCTGCCATAGCCGCAAAAACACAGCGCATCTGGACGGAAACCATACTTGTTTCGGCAAAGTGGTGGAAGGCGTTGATACTGTGGACTTGCTTCGTCAGGGTGATAAAATCCAGAAAATTACCATTATCGAAGAGCAGGCTTAATCTCCTGATCGTCTCAAAAAAAGAAAGGCTTGGATCGCTCCAAGCCTTTCTTTTTTGCCCTTCCTCTTCTATTACCAGAAGTAGGCGTATAAGAATACAATGATGCCGATAACAACTGCTGCACCGACGATAAAGCTGCGGTGCGGGATGAACATGGCCGTATCGATCGCCAATCCTTTCTTCTCATCAGGCATTACCAAGCCTAGAATCACCATTACCACCACGCATATCAGGAATACCAAGCCCATACGGTCCAGGAACGGAACTTGCGTCCAGTCGGCAAACGGGAAGTAATTGTTGTGCATGGCCAACGCAATTAGGAAACCGCCTACAATGGCGAATAATGCACCTGCGGAGTTGGTACGCTTCCAGAAGAAGCCCATGATAAACGATGCAAAAATACCCGGCGATAATAAGCCCGTCATTTCCTGAATAAATTGGAAACCACCTTTTTTGTCAATTCCCATATAAGGAGAAACCACGATTGCAAGGATCATAGAAACTACAACTACGATACGTCCAATGCGTACGAGTGTTTTCTCGTCCGAATTCTTTCCAATATAATTTTTGAAAATATCGAGTGTAAAAATCGTTGAAATACTATTTGCCTTACCAGCCAGCGAAGCCACCACAGCGGCAGTTAATGCGGCAAACGAAAGTCCTTTCAAGCCTGCTGGAAGCAGGTTAAGCAATACCGGATAGGCTTTATCTGCATTGATCTGCCCATCTGCATCCAGCATTTCTGCCTGGAACATTCCTTTACTGTAAAGCGCGTAGGCTGCTATACCTGGCAAAACCACGATCACCGGCATTAAAAGTTTCAGAAACGCCGCGAACAAAATCCCGTTACGGGCAGTTTTCAAATCCGCTCCCAATGCGCGTTGCGTAATGTATTGGTTACAACCCCAGTAGTTCAGGTTTACAATCCACATCCCGCCAAGGAGAACCGTCAAACCAGGCAATTGCATATAAAATGGACTTGTTTTAGGGAAAATCATGTGGAAATGGTCGTCGTGATTTTCACGCATCATTTTGATCCCGGTCATTACACCATCAATACCCGCCTCTCCCGAAACAAGGTTAATAGCCAGATAAGTCGTTGCCAAACCACCGATTACCAGGAAGAAAACCTGGATAACGTCCGTAAAACCAATCACTTTCATTCCGCCAATGGTGATAATGATCGCAAAAACGGCGAGTGCGATCATACAAAACTGGAAATCCAATCCGGAAATACCCGAGACCGCAAGTGCGCCCAGATAAAGGATAGAAGTAAGGTTAACCAGAATGTACAACGCCAGCCAGAAAACGGCCATAATTAAGCTCACCGTCGGATTATAACGCTGGCTTAGGAATTGGGGCATTGTATAAATCTTGTTTTTGAGATAAATGGGCATAAAAAAAACGGCTACAATCACAAGTGTCGCCGCTGCCATCCATTCATATGTTGAAATACCCAAACCCATGGAGAAGCCGTTTCCGGACATTCCGATGAATTGCTCTGCTGAAATATTGGAAGCAATTAATGATGCTCCGATCGCCCACCAGGTCAGCGAGCCTTCCGCCAAAAAGAAATCCTTGGTTGACTCGACTGTTGATCTTTTCCGTTGATAAATCCAATAACCGTAACCGGAGACGACGATGAAATAAAAGAAGAAAACAATATAATCCAGGCTCTGTAATTGTTGCATTTCAAATAATAAAATAGATGAATGTATGAGGTTGATTGGTTTAAATCGAAAGGTACATTATTTTCAGAAAATAGTGCAAAATGAAAATAGACATGGGAATAATAGTCCTGTTTTCAAATGCGTTCATAAATATAGTTACAAGTGTTAAATCGACATGTATTTATTCCGATATTTTCTTTGAATCCTGAAAACGGAGCGGGTTCGTTGGCAGTTTCTTAAACCAGTAAGCACGTTTTTTGGCTTCCGCACGCTGATAGGCCTCTTCAAATGATTTCCCGGCCTTCATTTCTCCTATCAGCCGATGCAAACCGTCCTCCTCAGAAAGGATAAGCCAATAGGAAACTTCGAGGCCCGCCGACATATAAGCAAGCATCACCTGCTTTTGATTTGCATTAAAAAAACCTTTGATAGATGCCATATCCCTGAGCTCCAAAATCTGCTGACCACCGCCTGTGTAATAGAGCCATTCGTCCATGTAATCGAAATAGCGGCCAATTTTATCGGGGTTGTTCACAAACCGCCTGTCGAGCATGAGCGCAATGCCTTCGTTAAACCATTGCGGAATTTCCGTAGCAATAGTCCACCAACCCAGTCTTTCAAGCAATTCCGTATGGCTCATTTCGTGGCTGATCACATCCACATTCATACCCTGCGCATTAAGGATCACAAACGAATTGCCCCAAGGCGTCCCCAAACTGCACCCCGCCCCTTCTGTGCTGCTGCAATATTTCTGATATTCCTGCGGATCGCGACAAACAATAATGGTAGGACTGGACTTTTTGCCCTGAAAGAAAGAGTCGACCCTGACTTCGGAGCTGATGATGATCGATTTCAGCTTTTTATAATGAATAGGCTTAATCTCCGGACTAAAATAAATTGTTCCTGTCTCAGATCGGAAACCGGAGAAACGGATTAATTCACAATAAAAAATTTGTGGATATAGGAAGAAAAGACTGGCAGTAACAACAATGAATCCAATAACAAACAGCTTTCCCAGCTTGAAAAAGGGGTGCTGGGAAGTGTTGTTTGGGTTCAAAGAGTTGGTTGGATTGTGGGTTGATGAAGCGAAGAAGATACTCCCCCTGTCAGCCTGAGCGGAGCCGAAGGCGCGTTACCAAGGAGTAGCGCCGCTTCGATCGCCCGGCGGCCCGGTCCGCTCAGCGTGACAGGGGAGGTCAGCGTGACAGGGCAAGTAGCTTCTTATACTGACTTAATGCTTAAAGTGCCTCACGCCGGTGGTAACCATCGCTACGCCATTGGCATTGCAGTAATCCGTGGACTCCTTATCCCGAATAGAACCGCCAGGCTGCACAACGGCAGTAATTCCTGCCAAATGTGCGATTTCAACGCAGTCTGCGAATGGGAAGAATGCATCCGAGGCCATTACCGCGCCGTTCAGGTCGAAGCCGAATGCATTTGCTTTATCAATTGCCTGGCGTAATGCGTCTACGCGGGAGGTTTGACCCGTTCCGCTCGCTAGTAACTGGTTTTCTTTGGCCAGAACGATCGTGTTTGATTTTGTATGCTTGCAAACTTTCAATGCAAATTCCAGCGCAGTAAGCTCGCTTGCTGTTGGAGCCTTTTCGGTAACCGTTGTGAATTGAGACTGAACTTCGGTTAACAGATCTTTATCCTGCACCAAAACGCCATTCAGAATGGTCTTGAACATGATTTGCGGCAAAACCACGGCATTGCGTTTCAGCAGAATCCTGTTCTTTTTAGATTTTAACAACTGCAATGCATCTTCGTCATATTCCGGAGCGATCAGAATCTCCATGAACAGCTTGTTAAGCTCCTCAGCAGTAGCCAGATCCACCTTTGTATTGGTAATTACCACACCACCAAACGCCGAAACCGGATCGCAGGCCAGTGCATTGTCATAAGCTTCTTTTGCTGTTGATGCAGTGGCAATTCCGCAAGCATTGGTGTGCTTAATGATGGCAAATGTCGGTCCTGATTCTGCAAATTCATCAATCAGGCTTACGCAAGCATCAACATCTACCAAGTTATTATAAGACAGCTCCTTACCATGTAATTTATCAAAAATCCCTTCCAGATCACCGTAGTAAGTCGCATTCTGGTGCGGGTTTTCGCCGTAACGCAATGTTTGAGACGACAGGCTTGTGAAGTCGAAAAGCACCTTGTCTGTTTTTTCTTTATCCGCTGTGAAAAAGCGATTTATGGCTCCGTCATAATGAGAAGAAACCGCAAAAGCCTGGCCTGCATAGAAACGACGGTCTTCGAGATCAGTCGCGCCCGCTTTCGCAGTCAGCAACTCTACAACCTCCGCATATTGGCTGCGTGACGAAACGATTAATGTATCCTTAAAATTTTTGGCCGTTGCGCGAATCAGCGAAATGCCTCCAATGTCGATTTTTTCAATAATATCCTCTTCTCCCGCGCCCGAAGCAACCGTTTCTTCAAAAGGATACAGATCCACCACCACCAGATCAATGGCAGGAATGTTGTATTGCTGCGCCTGTGCCACATCGCCAGCGTCATCGCGGCGATACAAAATACCGCCCATAATGGCCGGGTGCAATGTTTTTACGCGTCCTCCAAAAATAGATGGATAACCGGTAAGTTCTTCCGCGGCAGTAACGGGAATGTTCAGGTTTTCAATGAAAGTCTGCGTGCCTCCGGTGGAATAAAGTTTTACACCTTCGTTGTGCAGCAGGCGAACCAATGGTTCAAGTCCGTCCTTATAGTATACAGAAATAAGAGCGGATTGGATTTTTTTCGACATTGTGGGATGTTAGACTAATGATTTCTCTGACTGAAAAATAAACCGCAAAGATAGCCGAAAAAAGTACGAAGTTTGAAGCAGAAACTGCTAAAATCGAAGAGACAACGAACGAATTAAAGAGACCTAAATCAAAAGCAATGAATCTTGATCTGACTGGAAAAACGGCATTGGTTTGCGGAAGCACGCAGGGAATCGGCCTGGCGTCGGCCCTTGAACTGGCATTATTGGGCGCTAATGTAACATTGGTCGCGCGTAATGAGGAAAAATTAAGGGAAGCAGTTGACACGCTCGATACATCCGCCGGACAACTGCACCGCTACGTCGTAGCAGATTTCGCCGATCCTGAAAATGTAAAGGAAGCCATCGAAAATTATCTCCGCCTCGTTCCCGACGTCCACATTCTTGTGAACAACACCGGCGGTCCGTCTGGCGGCCCGATCATTGACGCCGATCCGGATCAGTTTCTTAAAACCTTCCAGATGCACGTCATCAATAACCAGTTTTTGGCACAAGCGGTGGTTCCATCCATGAAAAGAGCTCATTACGGCCGCATCGTGAACATTATCAGCACATCGGTAAAGCAACCGATCGTGGGATTAGGCGTTTCCAACACCATCCGCGGCGCCGTAGCAAGCTGGTCAAAGACATTATCACTGGAATTGGGCCCATTCGGCATCACTTCCAATAATGTGCTCCCCGGCTACACCGTCACTTCCCGCCTCGATTCGGTTTTAGACATGCGTAGCAAAAATTCAGGTAAATCAAAAGACGAAGTCGCCCAGGAATTGCAATCCAGCATTCCTATCCGCCGTTTCAGCGAAGCCAAAGAAGTGGCAGCAGCAGTCGCATTCCTCTGCACCCCGGCGGCCGCAAGCATCAGCGGAATCAACTTGCCTGTTGATGGTGGCAGGACGGAGAGTATGTAGTATTAATTTTATAAAAAATTAAGTTTATCTGCGTTTACTTTGATACATTTGCTTCAAAGTAAACCCTCTTGTATGCGCCTTTTTACGTGTTGGACAGCATTCGTCTTTCTGTTTACACTTCTTATGTCTTGCTCAAAAGACCATCCTGCCAATCCGGAACAACGTTGTCAATTTGCTGGCAAAAGCTATCGATTGGAGCAACTTACTTCCGGTTACGAATCAACGGAAACTTACGAATCACATATCGCGTATGATGATGAAGGACGACTTTCCGAATTTTCTGTCTTGCAAACGAGTGATGTAAACCCGGGCAAACAATTTCCCATAACTGTAAATCAGGAAGAAACCTATGTCTTTAAGTATGACCTGGAGGGTTTTTTGGTCGAGATCAAAAAGCATGAAAGCATCAATCACACGGGCAACATTTCATATAATGACTATGGTCAATTCAAAAAAGGAAGAATTGAGACCGATGAAACGACAACCTTTACCTACGTAAATAAGCTTATTGAGTCGTATCTGAGAAAAACTTTAACGGTGGTTAAGGGCGATGAAAACGCTCCAAAAAATTATGAATATCGAGCCGGCAAAACTTATAAATACAATGCGCAGGGCGTCATTCAGCAAACAATCTTAACAAACCGCAATGGTGGTAAGTCCATCACCACTTTTCGCAACGGCATCAGGGAGATGACTATTAACCAGGATGGCACACAAACCGCCAAGTATGACGAAAAAGGACGAACAGCCAGCTCGGGCAACGTAGTTATAGCATATGATAACAATGATAATATCATATTGTATCAAACATACGCCCAGTCCAATCTTAGCGTCACGGACAATCGAACCTATGATGATAAGATAAATCCGGAATCACTTATTCCGTTTCGCTTTAAAGGAATCCCGGAAGATATGCCATATCTACGGTACACGGAAGGTAAAAATAATCAGGTAAAAAGCACTTACTCTTATCCGACTCAGGATGGATATACTAAAAATATAGTGTGGCAATACAATTCGAATGGTTTACCAATAACTTCAACATCAGCCATAGATAAGCCGGGCAGTATACAAAAACAGGTGACTACATATCGTTACGAAAATTGCAATTAAACCAGACAATCAACTCTCAATGCGCCTCTATCGAGCAACATTTACCTTTCTTGCCTTTCTTGCTTTGACTTTCTCTTGCAGTACAAAAGACCATGAGGTTCAACCATCTTCAAATTGCCGGTTTATTGGAAAATCGTATACTGCTAAGCACAACAGTTACGGCGATACAACCACTTATATGTATGAATCGCATTTGAAACATAATATTGATGGCCAACTGATATCCATATCAGTAGAAAATAATGTTCAAAACAGCAACCCTGACTTTCCCAGAAAGTCCAGCGATGATGAAACGTTTGCCTTCAAATATGATGCTGATGGTTTTCTGACAGAAATTAAGCGGCACAAGTTAACGCTTCAACAAGGCGTCTTTTCTTATAATGATTACCCTTTTTACAAAAAGGGCAGTATCGAGGTAAACGACGTTACAACATTTATATATACAGACAAATTGGTACAATCATCTTACAATAAAGTAAGCACGCTTGTACAAGGCGATAACTACGCGCCCAAAACATATGTAACCGAGCTGACCAAAAACTATAAATATGATCCACAAGGTTTAGTACAGTCAATAGAGCAAAAAACCGAAAGTGGACCGGGAGTAACCATGCAATTTAAGAATGGCGTTAAGATTTTTACAGATACCAAGAACACGAAGTATGATGCAAAAGGTAGGATTATCAAGGATTCGTATGGCGATTCTGAGTTCGTTGCGGAATATGATGCTAACGACAATCTTACATTTGCAGAAAGCCATTACCAGTCAAAACTGGTTTATTCAGAAAGACGATTATTTGATAACAAAAAAAATCCGGAACTCCTGATTCCTCGCCGCTACAAAGGAATTCCAGATGATGTTAACGTTTTTCTTGCGTCAAGTGAGAAAAATAACATTGTCAAAAAAACATTGACCTATCCTAATCGTGATCCGTATATCGAAAATACAGAGTGGCAATATTATCTGAATGGCCTTCCGGAAACATCAACGTTTAAAGTATACCAAACAGGAAACGAAATAACCCATATCACCAAATTCAACTACGAAAACTGCAATTAATACCATCATTAAATAATTAAACAATAGCCAGGAATATTTGTTTTATTTGACTTAATTTTAGGAGAGAGCGCTGGGTGCGGCGGATTTAAGTCTATGACATACAAATACTTCCTTGTTTTGCTTTTTGTAGTTGCGGGTAAGCTGTCTTTCGGCCAGGGAGCAGGCAATTTTATAAGCTACGAGAAGGGCAAAGGCAGTATCAGCATTCAGGGCAGCAAAGGCGTGCTTGTTATCCAGAGTTTCTCCCCGGAAATATTTAAGGTGCAAGTGCTTCCGGCTAAAAATGCACCCAGTCTGGACAGTTCCTACTCCGTAATTCTCCCGCCTTCAACAGCTGTGCTTAACATCGTTGAAACCAAAGACAACATTGAGATCCGGACTGAAAAGTGCACGCTGGCAATCGGCAAGTTCCCGCTTAACGTTGCATTGAAGTCTGGCAATGCAATTAAAATCAAGGAAACGCGGGGTTTTGTGCAGGCAAAGGATTCGGTCAGCTATCTTTTCAACATTAATCCAAAAGACGTTTTTCATGGCGCGGGCGGGCGCCCTTTCGGCCCCGATCTCAACCGGAAAGGTTTCGACTTTTATAACTCCTGGGAACACGAATATTTTGACCAGTCAACAGGTTTGTCACAAAGCCTGAATGTGCCTTTCATTGTTTCGTCCCACAAATATGGCCTCTTCTTTGATAGCGACAGACCTGGTTCCATGCGGATGTATGTGGGCGCTGTGGATTCGACATTGCTGCGCGTGGAGTCGGCGAGCACGGGGAAGTGGGCTTATTATCTTATCCATGGCAATGATAATGATGAGATTCTGGCTAATTATACGCTTCTGACGGGCCGCCAGCCGCTGCCTCCGCGCTGGGCTTTCGGTTACATTCAGTCAAAATCGGGTTATGCCAATGAGAGTGATGCGACGGTGGCCATTACGAAATTGCAAGATCAGGGATTTCCCGTGGATGCCTTGGCGTTGGACTCACATTGGTATGGCGGTCAGAACGTGCGTGGTAACATGGATTGGGATACGAAAAACTGGCCTAATGCAGTGGGAATGGTGAAAAGCTTGCTGGATAAAGGTGTCAAAACCATTTTAATTGCAGATCCCTACATTAGCACCAAGTCCATTAGTTACAAACCAGCGGAAGCGCAATCTCTTTTTACAAAAACTCCTAACAGCGGCCAAACCTACGCAATGAACGTAGGCACTGCAACGACCGGACTACTCGACATTTTCAAACCCGCTGCCCAAACCTGGCTTTGGGAAAAACACAAAAAACTGGCCGCTCAGGGCGTTGCGGGCTGGTGGAGCGAGAAAACAGAGCCGGACCCGCACCCGATGAATGCCGTGCACGAGCTGGGCAATGCCTTTCAGATACATAATTTGTATTCTCTTTTTTGGTCCAAAACCTTTTATAATAACTTCACAAAAGACTTTCCTGAAAAGCGGATTTTTCACATGACACGTTCTGGCTGGGCGGGTTCGCAGCGCTATGGGGCTTTGCCCTGGAGTGGCGATGTGAGTCGCTATTGGGCTGGTTTGAAGCTCCAAATCCCGATCCTGGTTCAGGCTGGCATGTCGGGAATGGGTTATATGCATTCGGATGTGGGCGGGGCTTTTACTATGTCGGATAAGGCAGAAAAGGATGAAGAGCTGGATCTGCGCTGGTTTCAGTTTGGGACATTCACGCCGATTTTGAAAGTGGCCGGTCAGCGCCAGAATATAGAACCGTTTAACCTCAGCGAACCGTTTTACAGCACGGTCAAAAAATATGCAACCGTGCGTTACCAGCTTCTGCCCTACATTTATTCACTGGCCTGGAAAAACAGCACATCGGGACGGCCAATCTCCCTGCCTATGGACTATTTTAATAATATCAGGGCGCTTGGTAACTTGGGAGATCAATATTTCTTTGGAGAAAATCTGCTGGTTGCGCCCGTTCTGCTTCATGGAATGCCGTCCCGAAAAATCGTTTTACCGCCTGGGAAATGGTTCAATTTCTGGAATAACGAAGTGCACAATGGCAACACGAATATTTTTCCAAAACTGACAGTGGATCACATTCCGGTCTATGCAAGAGGCGGCAGCTTTATTCCAATGTCCACTTCCACGACCAAAAAATCCACCGACCAATACACTTCCGACAGCCTGACGGTGCGGTTTTACCAGGACATTTCAGTTCCGACATCTACATTCACCATGTTCCACGATGACGGCATTGACCCGAATTCTTTGACCAAATCAAAATATGAACTCGTCGAATTTGGAGGAAAGGTTTCCAATGATCTGGTAAATGTGACGGTTCAGCGGATAAAAAACTTTGATAAATCCCTTGCCAACAGACATTTAATATTTGAAATAAAAAATCTCACCTCCAATCCTACCACCGTAATGCTGAATGGTCAACCGATCCCGGTCGTTTATACAAGCCCCGAATTCAAGAACAACACGGCTTATTACGACTTGCTGGGCAAGCAGCTGCAAGTGCAGTTTGACTGGGATTGCAATACAACAGCCAACATTGCAGTCACGCGTGTGGGCCTTGACGTGATTACCGGCGCCGAGCCGAAAGCGAATGATCTTGTGCTGAATGTTTTTCCAAATCCGGCCCGGTCCCCTGTTTCGGTAAAAGTGAATGTTCCGGAAACCAGCAGCTATGAACTGGAAGTGTACAATGTTGCCGGAGTTTCAATTTATAAAAGTGCATTAGGGCAGCATAGCAAGGGTAAAGTGCTGGATTTGAGCCTGGACCTTCGCGTTTCGGGCGGTGCGTATGTGGTGAGGCTTCGGAATGGGCAGGGACAGTTTTTTACAAAGAAAATAGTTATTCAATAGCCATGAATTACAGGCTTTCGTTTTTGCTAACCTTTCTGATCACGGGCATTACGGCCTGTGTGGAGCCATATGGCGTCACTTTTGAGACGGCGAAGGAATATATTGTGGTGGACGGCGTGCTGACGGATTTGGATATCCCGCAGTTTATTTCCTTATCCAAAACCAATCCCGAAGCGACCAATGAAAGTTCGGAATTCACGCAAACGATCTGGACCAAAGGCCTGTCCACATTGCCTCTGGAAAAAGCAAAGGCGAAGGTGATCGTAAACGGGACACAAGTGCTTAACCTTACTGAAACGGAGCCGGGCATTTATCAGTTGCCTGCCAACTTTAAAGGTAAAGTAGGCGATGCCTATGAGCTGGAATTTATAACAGAAAAAGGAAAATTTTATAAATCTTCCTCTGAAATCATGCCACCGGTTTCAGCCGTAAACCGCGCGTATGACGTTTTTAACCCCAAAGGAATCCCAAAACTTTCGGAATATTACGGTGAATTCACGCCCAGCAACGACATTTATCTTGATTTCGATGATCCTGCGGGCGAGAAGAATTTTTACCGCTGGCAATGGACGCTCTGGGAGTTGCAAAAAACCTGCACAACCTGCAATCAGGGAAAATACTATCTTTTCGATGCAGAAAACGGCGTGGATGGGGACTGTTTCAATGACCTTACATTAAAATACAACGACATTTACGATTACACCTGCGAGGACCTTTGCTGGGATATTTTTTACAGCAAAGACATCACCATTTTCTCAGACATTTATACAAACGGACAGGGACAAAAAGACAAGCTCGTGGCGCAGATCCCGCTTTTACAATCCAATCCGTGCCTGGTAAGCCTGCAACAGAATTCGCTCACGCCTAATGCATATCGCTTCCTGAAACTCATTCAGGATCAGGCAAATAATTCAGGAACACTGGCAGACACGCCGCCCGCGCCCATTCAAGGCAATGTTACCAATCAGAAAGACAAAAATGAGCTGATCATCGGGTTCTTTACTGCTTCCTCCGTTTCGGAATACCGGACAATGCTCTGGCGGAAAAATATCAAGAATGCGGCGGTGCTGAACCAGCTTTTCAAAACCGTTCACAACCGCGACCCGATCCTGGAAGAGCGCTCCGCCGGGCGGCCATACATTCCGCTGGCGATTTGTAAAAAAAGCAGGTCGCGCACGCCGTTTTTACCCAAAGACTGGAAATGGACGCAATAAATGGATTGTGAATGAAGGGATTATACATTTTTCTTTTCTTACTGGTCAATGTTATCACCGCTTCGGCACAGGGGCTCACCGTCACGGGCTCGGTGCGAGATTCGGCTACGCGCGCGCCTTTGCCGGGAGCCAGCATCGTGATCGATTACAGGAAAAGCTGGTCGGCGGCGGAAATGGATGCGAAAGGCAATTTTACCATTAACCTTCCTAATGGCGATCATGTGCTCGTGATCCGGCATGTGGGTTTTGAGGCATTCAAAGTTTTTATCAAAAGCGGCACGCAGAAAGCGCATTTTGATGTGCTAATGAACACAACATCGAGCCAGCTGGAAGAAGTTATCATTACAAGCAAAGGTTTTGACCAAACCATCCGGCAGCCCATTCTCGGCGCCTTGCAGATCAACATCAAGACGCTCGAAAAGCTGCCTTCCGCCTTTGGTGAGCTGGATATTTTGCGCAGCCTGCAAATGTTACCAGGCGTTTCCAGCGTCGGTGAAGCCTCCAACGGCGTGAATATAAGAGGCGGCACCACAGACCAAACGCTCATTTTGCTGGACGATACACCGATCTTTAATCCCACGCACATGTTCGGGCTTTTCTCGGTTATTCCGCCGAATACAGTTAATAGTCTTGATTTGTATAAAGGCAATGTGCCTGCGCGCTTCGGCGGCCGGGTGGCATCTGTCCTAGATATTTCAACCAAAAATCCTAATCTGGAAAAAATCAGACTCGAAGGCGGTATCAGTCTCATTTCAAACCGATTAATGGTTGATGTGCCGATTATCAAGGGGAAATTGGGTGTGTATGTAGCTGGGCGTGGGGCTTTTAATGATTTTATCTTGCCCAAGCTCGATAAGCAGCTGAATAACATCAGCGCCAAGTTTGGCGAGCTTTCTGCTAAGTCGTTTTGGAAGATCAATCAAAAGAATACGGTCACATTCATGGGCTATTACAGCAATGATTATTTCAAAACAGACCTGCTGACTAACCTGCCCAATGTGGTCGGGACGGACACTTATTACAAGCACATCACGACCAACGGCATGCTGCGCTGGCTGCACGTGATCAGTCCCGAGGTTACATTGCAAACGACGGCCATTTATGCCAAATACACGCCTGATATTGGCACGGCGGAAAAAGAAACGGGCAATGTGGTGAAGCTGGAATCGGCCGTGGAGCAACGTCAGGTGAAGTCGAACATTAACTATCAATTGGCCAACCACAAGTTTGAAACGGGATTTATCGGCACGCAATATGTGATTGCACCCGGCACCTTGCAGCCGGGACTGAGCAAGAGCGTCAACTACATTGCAACGCCCACTGAGCATGCCAATGAAGTGGCCTGGTATGCCGATGATGAGATCAATTTCTCCAAAAAACTGGCCGTTTCGCTCGGGTTGCGTTATTCGTTCTTTATGGCGACGGGCAAGGCTATTGTCAGAAATTATTTGCCCGGCCAGCCGAGGGATGATTTTTCGGTTCTGGATTCAACGGTTTATAACAAAGGTAAAGTTTCGAAATCCTACGGGGGGCCGGAGCCGCGTGTGGGTGTGCGCTATGCGCTGAATGACCGGATTTCGCTCAAATTCGGCTACAACCTGATGCGGCAATACATTCAGGTGGTTTCCAACACGGCTACACCTATCCCCACTTCCCGCTGGAAAACGAGCGATACGCACATTAAGCCGCAAATCAGTCATTTGTTTACGGCTGGATTCTACCAATCGTTTGATGAGGACATTTATGAGATCACGCTGGAAGGTTACTACCGCAACGCCAAAAACATCATTGATTACAAGCCAGGCGCGGATTTCCTGTTACAGCAATATCCCGAAACGCAGATGATCCAGGGCAGAAACAGGTCGTATGGCCTGGAAATGATGCTTTCTAAAAAGAAGGGGAAACTCAAAGGCTGGGCTAACTACACCTATGCAAGATCACTGAACATTGTAGACAGGGACGCCGCATTGATCGAACAAGTAAACCGTGGCGACTGGTATCCAGCCAATTACGATAAGCCGCACACATTCAACGCTTCCCTGGACATCACGGTTGACACGCACAATTCCTTCGGATTCACCTTCGCGTACAGCACCGGAAGGCCTTATTCTGAGCCGATTGGCTTTATCAATTACCAAAACAATGTTTACCCATTCTACGACAAGCGTAACAACAAGCGCATTCCCGATTATCACCGCCTCGACTTTGCGTGGAACATTTACAATCCGACGATGAAAAACCGCCGCTGGCAAGGCCATTGGACATTCTCAATTTACAATCTGTATGCCCGCAAAAACGCTTATTCCGTTTTTTTTAAGACCGAAAACGCCGTTACCAAAAGCTATAAGCTGAATATTTTCGCAACGCCGATCGCGACGGTTGCTTACAATTTCACATTTTGAAGAACACCACGAATTTGTAATGCTGCGAGACTATTTCTTACGCCGGATCACCACGAGCTTGTCGTCATTCCGCGCAGCCACGATGGCATTGCCGCTTTTCAACTTGATGTTTTTCAAATGCTTCACCTGCCCTTTGACCTGCAAACCTTTCAATGATTCGGGCGTGAAGTTGCAGTTGCCGCGGTTGATGAGCACCGTGCCAAAATCGCTGTCGTAGCGGCCCATTTGAATGTTGCAGTTATAGAAATTACCCATAATCAGCACATCGGGCAGTTTGTCGCCGTTGGCATCAATGATTTGCGCGTCGTAAAATGGCGTCCATTGCGCTTTGTATCCCAATGGTTTTACTTCAAAATTGCCTTTGCCATCATTGACCAAAACGGCATTTTCAAAATAATCTGCGGATAAAACCTGCGCTTCTTTCAGCTTGTCTTCGCCTACAATATCGCCAATGTTGGCTCTGGCAAAATCGGTTGCGAAAATGTACTTTTTGCGGATCACGGGCATTTGTTTTTCCATTTCCAGCTTGGTCGGAAAAAGTGCTTCTTTGCCATTCAGGTTATAAGTGAGCAGCGGTTCCTTACGGCCATTTCCGTCATAATCATTGATATACATTTTCACCGGCTGCGCAGCAGTGGCTTTCAACCGGCTGTTCAAACCCAGGTTTCCAGCCAGGATATCCAGGTCACCGTCGCCATCAAAATCATAAGGCATGACGAAATTCCACCAGCCTTTTTTGTCCGTCAGCATTTTTTTGGAAAAGCTTTTGCCGTTGTTCTGCATCATCACAATCCCGTTCCATTCCAACGCAAGCACCAGATCCTGATCCCCGTCTTTGTCCAGATCGGCAAGTTTCGCATTTTTTACATAGCCAATGTTCGAAAGTTCCTTCCCATACTGACTGGTAACATCCGTAAATTTACCCGAACCATCATTTTTGAGCAGATAAGACTTCGGAATCTCACCATAATTGAGCGGCACGGCACGACCGCCAATGAACAGATCCACGACTCCATCACCCGTAAAATCAAACGGAACAACGCACGAAGCGGTCACGTAAATATTGGCAAATGCATCCGCCCTAGCACTCAGATTTCCCTTGCCATCATTCAGATAAATCCGCGGCATCTGGAATTCGGAGTTGTTCACATACTCATTCCCGCCCGTCGCCACCACGAGGTCCACATGTCCATCCCGGTTCACATCCACCCACTCCGCACTGACTTCCTCATAAGTGCTGTCTTTCAGCAAAGCCTGCTGTAATGATTCCTTGAAAACACCTGCATTCGTTTGCAAAAACAGATGATTCCGATGCTTTTTGGAAGACCCAACGAAAATGTCATCCAGGCCATCGTGGTTAATGTCTGCAATCGCCAAAGCTGGTCCGTCGGCAGTTACTTCAAAGGGAATGAGTGAGTTACGATCAAACTCAACGAAATTATTTTCCTCATGCTTCACGTCCACACCCAGCTGCGCTGCAATGTCTTCGAATGTATAATCCTTGGTTTCTCTGCTGGTTTTGAATGTTTGATAATCGAAAACAGGCAGGTCATTTTTGTAGGTTAATGTCAGCGAATCCTTCAAATCAGCCGATTTAAGCACTTGAAAACGGTTATCCGGCCAGATTACAAACACGGAATCCACATCGGTCTTTTTGCCCAAACCAAGATGCAAAGGCACTTCCATACTCGACTGAAAACCCCGAACCGGGAATTTCTCAAAACTCAGCACTTTGTCCTTTTTAAAAACCAGACATTTGGTGCCGATGGCATTGCGGTTGCCCTGTTTCCCTTTGAGATAAAGCTTTGTAAAATCACCTTTACCAGCCTTTTTATCATTCAAATTTTCGTAAACAAATGCCTTTTCGTTAATGTTATTGGTCGCAATGTCCAGGTCGCCATCATTGTCCAGATCGGCATATACCGAACCATTGGAATACGAAACCTGATCATTCCGGATCAAGCCGTCCATATCCGTGAACGCCAGATCGCCCTTATTGGCAAAAAACTTGTTATTCAGCTTAATTTCAGGCAGTTTGTCTGCTAAGCCCGGATCATTTTCGTCGAAGTTTTTATTCCGGATCTTCTCCTGAACCACGTCATCCGAAACAAATTTGATGTAATCCGTATCATTCATCCGCTTCGGAATACCATTGGAAATGAAGAGGTCTTTTAAGCCGTCATTATTGAAATCGGAGAAAAGAGCTGCCCAGGACCAGTCCGTAGAATGCACGCCGGAATACATGCCGATCTCGCTAAATGTGCCGTTTCCGTTATTGTATTGCAGATTATTTCGTGCAAACTGGTAATTATAACCCTGCCGGATCTTGTATTTGAAAATGCTGTACATGTCCTCCCCTTCCGATTTTTTGAGGATCTCATAGTTGGACGGAAGCATATCCAGCGAGACGATTTCAGGAAAAATGTCATTGTTCAGATCCCCAATGTCCACGCCCATTGAAAACTGGCTCGTATGCATCAGCGACGAATCCGTCATATCCCGGAACGCGCCATTTTTCTGATTGATATACAAATAATCATTTTCATGAAAATCGTTACCAATGTACATGTCGGGATAACCGTCAAAATTAATGTCGCCAACGCCCAGTCCAAGGCCATAACCCAGCGCAGAACTGTGAATACCGGTTGTTTTGGAGACTTCCACATATTTTCCGTTGTCATTTCTGAACAACTTGTCGCCAGCCAGCGGATGATATACATTCTCAAAAAGCGCCCTGCGGCCAAATGTGCCATTCTGGTGAACCGAGTGATTGAGCTGGAACATGTCCAGATCGCCGTCCAGATCATAATCAAAGAACATCGCCTGCGTTCCAAAAACGACCAGATCGAGCCCATATTCCTTTGATTTTTCAACATAAACCGGCACGCCATCCTTGATTTCCTGGCATACAAAAAGCAGGTTATGCCCCTTCATCGACTCAAAATCCCCAACCTGACTAATGTAAATGTCCAGCATGCCATCCTGGTTAATGTCCACGATCGAGACACCATTAGACCAGCCCTTATCACCCTTGAAATTCGCCTTCTCCGTCACATCCTCGAACTTCATGCCCGACTTGTTCAGGTAAATGCGGTTGGGCTCCTGGTTGGCCGTAAAGCAGAGGTCGATCAGTCCGTCGTTGTTCAGATCCCCGGCTCCAACCCCGCCTCCATTGTAAAAATACATGTAGTAAAATATGTTGAAATCCTTGGTCGGTTTCAGCGTGTTGGAGAAGTCGATCCCGGTTTTTTCCGCGGTTAGCAGGTCAAAATCATACTCGGCAATGTCCTTTTCCCTGGCGCAGGAAAAACCGGCCAGGATGACAGCAATGAGCAGAATTTTGGTAAATATTTTTTGAAAAAGCATGAACTACAAATTGGCCTGTTGCGGCTTGTTAATCTTGAAAAGGACGGGCTTGGCATTGCTCACCAGATTGATCAGGTAAGGCGCGCCCTGAATGTTGATCGGACTGATCTGTTTCACTTCACCGTCGATGGCATAGCCGCTTTGCGTGCTGAGCAGCACATCAAACTGCATATTTCCCTTGTTAATGAGCACATTACCGCGGCATGCGTCCAGCGCGCCGAGCTGTGGAATGAAATGCGTATAATTACCGCCAACGATCAGGTCAGGTTTGCCATCGCCGTTCACATCTTCGCTTTCAATGGCATTCAGACAGGAAATTTGTGCAATCGCAGGCAGTTCCTGCAATGCAAACCGGCCTTTGCCATCATTCACAGCAACCGCAGATTTAAGATAATTCACTGATTTCTCGATCGCAGATTTCAACAAATCCTTCGGAAACAGATCCTGCACGGACTTATTAGCATATTCAGAATGTTTAAGACTCTCCTTTTTCAGGAAGGGAAATTGCGTGGTGATCTCACGTTTGAGCAGCACCGGCATATCCTTGCCTTCGACGGTTTTGGTCATTACTTTTTCAATGGTCCCGTTCTTATTGAAATCATTAATCCAGATTTTCAGCGGCGTGTCAGCCGAAGCTTTCAAAGAAAAATTCTCGCCTATATTGCCAAAAATAATGTCCTGATCGCCATCACCGTCCATATCCGCCACTTTCAGGCAACCCCAGAACCCAGTGTAAGCTTCAAGGCCAGACGCTATTTTTTCAAATTTGCCGCCATTATATTTAAAGATCGCGGGCGCCATCCAGTCGCCTGCAATGATCAACTCTTTGATTTTATCACCATCCACATCCGCCCAGGAAGCGTCCCGCACCATGCCCAGCTTGGTGAGCTCTGGCAAAATCGTTTTGCCAATTTCCTTAAAAACGCCCTTTCCATCATTCTGGTAAAGATAACTCCTCGGACTCGATCCGTATTCGCGCGGCACGCTGCGGCTTCCCACGAACAAATCAATGTCGCCATCATTGTCATAATCATGTGCCGCAATGACCGCCGTGTTCATAGAATTGGGCGGCAAAGCCCGCGTATTGATCGCAAAATTGCCTTTTCCGTCATTCAGATAAAGTCTTGTGGGTAAATCGGGGCTGGTTACTAATGTTTCATTCCCGCCGCTTCCTACCACCAGATCCAGGTCGCCGTCGCCATCCGCGTCAAAGAATGTGGCCGCCGTATCTTCAAATCCGGCCAGATCCATGAACACTTTTTGGCTTGATTTTATAAATGACGATCCTTTTTGCAGATACAATTGTCCACCCTGCCCTTTCGCGCCACACACATACACATCCGCCTGCCCATCGCCGTTCACATCCCCGATGGCCGCCTTTGGACCTTCCTGTGAGAGGAGCATTGGAATGTTACGCTCGTGGTAAAAATCTTCGTATTTATCCTCCTGGTGCGCATCAAAGCCGTTGCCTGCGACCTCGGTCAGCATCATTGTTTTCTGCTTAACCGCATTATTGAAGTCTGCTCCTGTGCTGGTAATCTTAAAATTCAATGTTGTATCCGCATTGATTTTCGAATGCATTGTAACCTTCCGATTTGGCCAGATGATGCGAATGGAATCAATCACACTGGTTTTTCCCAAGCCAATCGTTATCGGATATTCCGTACTGGATTGAAAGCCGCGTGCGGGGTTAACCTGCTTGCTAAAAATCTGGCTGCCTGCAAAAACTTCAATTTTAGAGCCAATCGCATATGTGTTCTTGCCTTCTCCGGCGAGTTTGAGCTTGATATAATGGTTCTTTTCTGCCTTCGCTTCGGACTTGTTTTTGTAAACAAAACACTTCTGATTCACATTGTTAACCACCAGATCCAGATCGCCATCGTTGTCCAGATCCGCGTAAGCTGCGCCGTTGGAAAACGACTTTTCGCCTAACCCAAATTCATCTGCACGCTCCTTGAACTGCAAGTTGCCCTCATTATGAAAAAAGTTATTTGGGACCGGATTGGAAGGCATTTTATCAATAATGTTCTGCATATTCTCCTTCTCGCCCGACATCACCATTTTCTGCGTCACTTCGTTAGCAAAAAAATCGATAAAGTCCTGATCCAGAATGTCATGGTAAATGCCGTTGCAAACGTAAATGTCCGTTTTGGCATCATTATCTGCGTCAAAAAGCAAAGCCCCCCAGCTCCAATCGCTCGCAGCCACACCCGAATAATTTGAAATCTCGCTGAATGTGCCATCCTGATTGTTCAATTGGAGGCTGTTCTGCATATATTGATTGTAAAAACCCTTTTCTTTTTTAAGATTGAAGAGATAATGGTTCTCAAATGAAGTGGTCGTTTTGTAGCGATATTCGTCACGCGGAAGCATGTCCGTAACGAAAAGCTCGGCATAACCATCGTTGTTAATGTCGCCCATATCCGCACCCATAGAAGCCAGACTCGTGTGTTTCACGCGTTTTTCGAGCTCCTCGGCGAATGTTCCGTCCTTTTGATTAATGTATAGATAATCCTTTTCGTAAAAGTCGTTGCAAACATAAATGTCCGGATACTGGTCGCCATTCATATCACCTACGGTAACGCCCAAACCGAAGCCGATCAGACTTCCGTAAATGCCGGCTTCTTTGCTCACATCTACAAACTTACCATTATCATTACGCAGCAATTTGTCGCCGCCGCCTTTGAGAAAATCCTTTACAGGCCAGTCTTTCGCACGCATGTTGCGGTCGTTGGC
The DNA here is from genome assembly GCF_021502625.1 of Dyadobacter sp. CY351. Lineage (NCBI taxonomy): Bacteria > Pseudomonadati > Bacteroidota > Cytophagia > Cytophagales > Spirosomataceae > Dyadobacter > Dyadobacter sp. CY351. Next base: position 189,616 of record NZ_JAKFFU010000008.1, read on the forward strand.
GTAGTTGAGTGTGTTTACTGGGATGAAACTGTTATTTAGAATATAGGCATCTAAGTCGCCATCGAGGTCATAATCAAAAAATGCGGCGTGTGTGGTGTAGCCGGTTTCGTTCAGGCCATATTTTGCGGCCGATTCGGTGAATGTCTGGTCGCCGTTATTAATGTAAAGCGAGTTGCCTTGCTTGTTGACGAATTTCTGGTAACCCGCATTGCAGACGTAAATATCCAGCAAATTATCACCATTAATGTCCACCATCACCACGCCCGTGCTCCATTTGTCAGGCTCCGCAACGCCGGCTTTGGCTGTAATGTCTTCGAATTTGAAATTGCCTTTGTTGAGATAAAGTTTGTTATCGCCCATGTTGGCGGTGAAGTAAATATCAGGCAGGCCATCATTGTTAATGTCCCCGATCGCCACGCCGCCGCCGTTGTAGAAGTTGCGGTAATTGAAAATGTTAACGTCTTCTTTGTCCTCAACTTTATTGACGAAATCAATCCCCGTTGCCGAAGCATCCATTTCCTCGAACAAGCCGTCCGGCTTGCTGGAATCTTTACAGGAAGAAATAATGAACAGGAAGGTCAAAATAGCTGCCGTGTGCACGGAGCCCATGTATTTTGTTATCATTTAATTCGAAATCGAGGAGCTGAAAACTTCTTTTTCAGTAATGTTGCCCAAACTTACTGCGGGCTTTTTATAAACGATGAAGCCCTCTGCGGGAATATATTTGTCGGGTTGCTGGAAGTCGCTATATTTTCCGACCTTACCTTTAATCCGAAAAACCATTTTGTCTTTTGTAAATGTGGTAGCTGTGATCTCGCCCTCAGCCATCATGTAACCCTCGCCGATCATCTGCGCTTTGTTAATGATCTTACCCATTTTAATGCTTGTTTCAACCGGGCCGTTGGCTGTGATTGCCTTGCTAATAGGCTGCGCCGCATACCATTTCTCCCCTCCCAGATTAATGATCGTTTTCCCCTCAAACTGATCCGTTAATGTCAGGTTCATCATATTATCCGAGATCAGCGCCTGTCCGGAGAAAATGCTTTCTTTTGGGTAAAACTCCTTCCCTCCGATCTTGACCACAATTTTGGCCTCATTATCTTTCAATGTCTGAAAAAGCGCGTCTGCGGCCTGTTCGGATGAATCTTTTGAATTACAATTAAAAACAAAGAGCGCTAAAAACAGAAGTAAGCAACGGGTCATTACACTGGGATTCAATTGGTACGCCAATAATAAAACAAAAATGCCCGAAATGATCGAGCATTTTTGTCAAAAGATATGATTTGAGTCTTAATATCCTGGATTCTGTTCAAGGTTTGCATTGGAAACCAAGGCAGCAGAAGGAATTGGATAAAGCACTGTATAAGCGTCTTTAACAGACGTTCCTGTTCCGGTTGTAAACTTACCGAAACGGATTTCAGTAGTTCTTTTACCACCTTCCCAGTACAACTCGCGACCGATTTCGTCGAAAAGATTAGCCTCCGTCAACGATGCCAATGCTGTTGCTCCGCGAACTTTTCTAAGTGCGTTCACCTGTGTAAGGGCACCTGCTGCATTTCCACCTCTCAACATTGCTTCTGCTTTCATCAGGTAAGCATCTGCGTAACGCATCAAAAGATATTTTCCAGAGTTTGCAGGGTGATATTTGATCACGCGGATACCTTTATCGGTAGCTGCACCAGCCAAAGGAACGTCTTTCGTGAATTGCAAAGGCTTCTGCGTACGTGTATCAATGATCGGCTTACCTTTTTCATCATACTGCTGACCGATCAGGAAACCGTAGCTGATACCTGAAAACTCAGTTCCATCTTTTTTCGCAGGCTTTCCGATACGCGTATCTTTTGCTTCGAAAGTGTCATAGAAATCAGCAAGTGTAGCGAAACCATTCCATCCCGATGGGTTCTGGCCATAGTGCAATGTCATCATCCAGCGGTTCTGAGCAGTTCCTTCCTGAACGTTGAAAATTGGCTCGGTTTTAGCAGTTGCGGAGAATGCAGCGAAGTAATCCGCTTCTAATGCGTATCCGTCCGCTGTAATTGCATCTACGTAAGCAATCACTTTGTCCATATCAGCCTTATCAAATGTGTAGGGCCCTTCTGGTGTAGTGCTTTTGTAAACTGCCTTGTTAAGATACATTTTAGCCAAAAGAAAGTTGGCAGCCGCTTTCGAAGCGGTTCCGTTATTTACAGATGGCCCTTTCTTAGGCAGGTTAGGAAGTGCTTCTTCCAGATCCTTAATGATGTAATCAAATGCTTCCGAGCGTGTTAACACTTTTGGAAGATCATTAACACCTTGTGTAACTTCCCTGACCGGAACTGAACCCCAGTAATCCATAACCCAGTGCATATTATATGCCCTCAGGAACTGCGCCTCTGCCTTCTGAACAGCGGTTGGATTGGATGCGATGATCTCAGTTGCTTTATAAGCTCTCTGGTTCAATGCGTTCCATGCGCTCAGAATATAGGAGTGAGAAGCATCCCAGGTATGTTGGTCAAGCGTACGCCACACCCCATTATCACCCCAGTCAACACCACGTGTTGGCGGGATCATTTCTGCTGTTGTATGCTGGCCAAGGGCGTAAACACCCGCCTGATCTGAGTAAGTAGAAAGATCTTTGTAAGCAGACGAAAGCGCTTCAACCACATTCACCGGTGCGAAATTACCTTCCACCACTTCGTTCACCACGGAGTCCTTTTCCTCGTTAACAAGGTCAGTACAAGCCGACAGCGTCGCCATGCAAACCCCGGTAACCATTATTTTATATATCTGACTGGTTTTCATTTTATAATTAGTTAGAATTAGAATGATACATTAACACCAACTGTCCACGTTCTTGCTCTCGGGTAAGCGGTATAGTCAATTCCGAATGAAGGGATGTCATTTAAAGATTTGTTTGTGCTCACCTCTGGATCTTGTCCGCTGTATTTCGTGAATGTCAACAAGTTCTGACCAGTCACGAAAAGTCTTGCATTGCTAAGCACTTTGTTCGCTTTCATCGGAACACGATAGCCTAGTGAAAGGTTTTGCAGACGAACAAAATTGCCTTTTTCAAGGAAACGGGTCGAAACATCAGGAGCATTCAGAGCACCTTCTTTATTTCCGATAACATCTTTCGTTACGTTACGTCCGTTGGCAAACGAACCTTGTGTAAAGAATGCGTTAGCAGTATTTGAGTAAATGTAATGTCCGAAAACACCGTTGAAGAACAGACTCATATCAAACGCTCCGAAAGTTAAGTTATTGGTTAAACCGGCGTTAACTTTTGGAAGCGGGCTTTTTCCACCCAGGAATTGCTGGAAGTCACCATTTGGATAAAGTGAGTTTCCGTTGTCGTCAAATCCGCCGAACTCGCGAAGGAAGTAAGCGAACAAAGGCTGGCCTTCTGCCAAACGCTGTGCAAATGCACCCGAAAGACCCTGACCGTTGATCTCACCTGTATCATATGTTCCGATCAGGTTTTTAACAAGGTTTTTGTTATAAGATCCGTTCACGACCATTTCCCAGGAGAATTTCTTGCCGTCCACGATCACACCAGTCAAAGCCAATTCAATACCACGGTTTTGAATGTCTGTGTCAAGATTGCGGAATACAAATGGGTTCGGTGCAGGCTGAGCTGCAACAACTTTGAAAAGAAGGTCTTTTGTACTCTTGTTATAAAGATCAAGTGTTCCGCTCAATCTTCCTTTCAAGATCGAGAAGTCAAGTCCAAGGTTGAATGCAGCAGTTGATTCCCATTTAAGATCCGGGTTGTTGAAAGCTACTGCGTTCAAACCACCACCTGTAATGCCATCGGCACCCTGGTTGATCGCGTAATCGCTGTATCTGTCACGTCTGTCGTATACATTGTGAGGGATCGCCTGGTTACCTGTAACACCATATCCAATTCTAAGAGAAAGATCTGTGAAGACAGTTTTAGGAACGAAATCCTCTTCAACCAATTTCCATTTGAACGCTCCTGACGGGAAGTAACCATATTTATTGTTACCACCGAATTTAGAAGAACCATCCACACGCAATGTACCGGTAAACAAGTATTTGCTTCCGAAACCAAGGTTTACACGACCGAAGTAAGATTGAAGCTCATCCTTTACATAGCTTGAATTCTGGATTACAGAACCAACACTCGAAAGCGATGTTGCATCTTTAACACCAACAGTTCCTGCAATACCCAGGTTGTTGATCATCAGATCCAGGTCGTTGGTACGGAAGTTGGCAGCAGCCACGTTCTTGCTTCCATTTTCGAAGCTCTGATAAGAATAACCCAGAAGCGCATTCAATGTAACGTTTCCGATTTCCTTGTCATAAGTAAAGTAGTTTTCCATCAACTGGTTGTTACTTTCCACATCGCGAATATACACGCGGCCAATTTTGTCTGATTCTTGGGTACCACCAATACCTGCAACAACCAGATCTCTTGAATAAGCCTGTTTTCTTGTAGACATTGATTTGTCAAAACCAAGAACCGTTTTGAATTTCAAACCGCTGAAAATTTCCAGTTCAGCATTGATGTTACCCAGCGCGCGAAGCGTGTTGTTATTATCTTTTGAAAGATTAACAAACGCAAGCGGGTTAGGCTCCGTAGTTGTAGACTGGTTCAATGTATCGCCTCTGTACGCTGGGCGTGTAGGGTTAGCTTTCAGAATGCTACCCATCAAATCACCTTCAAAACCAATGTTTTCAGAAATTGGAACACCTGTATCTTGCGTGTTTGCAAAGTTCAGATTGCTTCCTACTGTCAATTTATCACCGATGAATTTTTTCTGTCCGCTGAAACCAACGCTGTAACGTTTAACATTGGAAGTCTGCACGATACCGTCCTGGTTCATGTAACCCAATGAGAAACGATAGTTACCCGAAGCGTCACCGCCACCATAAGACAAGTTGTGCTGATGTGTTAGTGCAGTTCTGAAAAGCAGGTCCTGCCAGTCAGTATCCGATCCCTGATCCTGTCCGCCTGCTGCTTTGTATTCCGCTGCATTAAGAAGATCATATTTCTTTGTGATGTTGCTTACACCCAGAGAATACCCATAATCCAGGGATCCTTTTCCTCTTCCTCTTTTTGTAGTGATTAAAACAACACCATTTGCACCGCGTGAACCGTAAATCGCTGTCGCAGACGCATCTTTAAGAATGTCCATGCTCGCGATATCGTCCGGGTTCAGGAAGTTCAGCGGGTTTTTCGCTGGCTGACGGCCAACACCCTGATTATCACCACCTGATGAAGTGTTATCGCCGCTCAAAGGCACACCGTCGATTACGAATAACGGGTTGTTACCACCCAAAACAGACGACGTTCCCCGGATACGCACGTTAATACCACCGCCCGGCTCACCGCTTGACTGGGTAATTTGCACACCCGCAACGCGTCCCTGCATCAATTGCTCAGGAGAAGTAACGATCCCTTTCTGGAAATCCTTCGATCCCAAAGCGGACACCGCACCGGTTGCATCCTTTTTCTTTACCGTTCCGTAACCAACTACAACAACTTCTTCCAAAGCCTTAACGTCTTCGGTGAGTGTAACGTTGACGGTGGATTTATTACCAACTGCAATGTCCTGAGTCTCATACCCAATCGCACTGAAAGTCAATGTTGCATTTCCTGGAACACTAATCTGGTAGTTACCTTCAACATCCGTATTTGTTCCTTTTGTACTCCCTTTTAATGTAACTGTAACTCCTGGTACTCCACCCGCTCTGGCGTCAGTAACCTTACCGGATACATTCACATCCTGTGCAAAAACATTTGTGCTTAAACCGATCAAGATCATCAGGAAGCCGAAAAGCCCTGTGTTGCGCCCTGCTAATCTCGCTTTCGTCACAACATTCTTTTCATTGCTTGAATCATGTCGACGAAACACATGAAAGGATAAATTCATCATAGGTTAGATAATTAATTTGGTAAATGTCATCACCGTTTTGTGTACCATCTTAACATTCCACACTTTTTCACCTGGAAATGGTCTCTGGCTACTCCAAACACCCTTTTTTGTGAACTAAACTGCGAAAAAGTTACAATTATTCAATTACGGTCGTACAAAATAATATAAATAGACCGGATAATACAATATGCCAAATGGGAATTTTGCTTAAAAAAATCAACTTTTAAGCATAAAAGTTATATTATCCAATTATAGTGCAAACGGCGTATTTGAGAAGTACAAAAGCAGCCCGTTTCGGTGACTTTTTTAATTAAAGTTTAATTTTTTGGGCAGTGGACCGAATAGCGTTCTGAAAATATTTTGCTGGAAATCCTTGATCGTTGTTCGTAACTTTGGGGCTGATTTTCCCGCTTATCCAACACCATGACTGCGCCGCTTTCCGTAACTAACAGTGATTTAAGTCTTCTTGCCAAACAACTAGAGGGTGAACTGCATTTCGATAATACGATGCGCACCCTGTACGCAACCGACGCTTCCGCTTACCGTGAAATGCCACTTGCCGTGGCCATCCCGAAATCAGAAGCTGATATCAAAACTCTGATCAGGTATGCCACCGAAAAGCGCATTTCACTGATTCCAAGAACCGCCGGAACGTCTCTTGCAGGGCAGGTTGTGGGGAACGGCATTGTGGTGGACGTTTCACGGAATTTTACAAAAATCCTGGAAATAAACGCGGCCGAAAAATGGGTCCGTGTGCAGCCTGGTGTGGTGCGTGACGAGCTTAATATGGCCCTGAAACCTTACGGACTTTATTTCGGGCCGGAAACCTCCACGGCTAACCGCGCCATGATCGGCGGAATGGTCGGAAACAATTCATGCGGCTCCAATTCTATCGTTTACGGCAGCGCCAGAGAGCATACATTGGAAGTGAAAGCAATCCTGGCAGATGGTTCCGATGCAGAATTTAAGAATATAACAGGAGCGGATTTCAGAAATCTGCTGACAAGTGCGCAACAGAAAAACGGAAGTGCGACGCTTTTGGATAAAATCTATCTCAAAACAAATGAAATTTTACAATTACCTGTAAACCAGGATGAGATTAGAAGAAACTTTCCAAAGCCCAGCATAGGCAGAAGAAATACGGGTTACGCATTGGATATGTTGCTTCATACCGAGCCATATTCTAATCAAAATGCCCTTGGTGAGCCAGCACAGCCATTTAATATGTGCAGCTTGATTGCAGGCTCGGAGGGAACATTGTGCTTCCTGACAGAAATAAAGTTAAACCTCGTTCCGCTCCCGCCTAAAACGCAGGGATTGGTTTGTGTGCATTGCGATACGATTGACGAAGCATTAAGGGCAACGATTTTAACCCTGAAATATCAACCGCACGCAGTTGAATTAATAGATGACTACGTCCTTGAATGTGCCGCTACGAACGCAGAACAGAAGAAAAACGCATTTTTTGTGAAGAACAAACCTGACGGTAAATATCCGGCCATCCTGGTTGTGGATTTATCGCGGGAAACGAAGGAGGAGGTTGAAGCACTTTCAACAGAAATGATCAAAGAGTTGCAGGATGCGGGCATGGGTTTCCATTTTCCGTTGCTCTTTGGTGACGATACAAAAAAGATCTGGACATTAAGAAAGGCAGGTCTGGGGTTGCTCGGCAACATTCCGGGTGACGAAAAAGCGGTTGCGGTGATCGAGGATACGGCTGTTGATGTTTACGATCAGCCCGATTATATCCGCGATTTCAATGAAATTTTGAAAAGACATGGCATGTCGGCCGTGCATTATGCGCACGCAGGAACAGGCGAAATCCACCTGAGACCTATCATTAACCTCAAAACCAGCGAAGGACACCGCCAGTTCAGGATGATTGCGGAAGAGATTGCGAACCTGGTTAAAAAATACGATGGTTCGCTTTCCGGAGAGCATGGCGATGGGCGGTTAAGGGGAGAATTTATCCCAAAAATGGTTGGTGAGCACAATTACCAGCTTTTCAAAGACATTAAAAGGGTGTGGGACCCTAACAATATTTTCAACCCGGGAAAAATCGTGGATACGGCCCCGATGGACACTTTCCTGCGCTACGAAGCCGATCAGCAAACACCCGAATTCAAAACTTACTTCCGCTTTCAGGACCAGGATATTTTGCAGCACGCCGAGCAATGCAACGGTTCAGGCGACTGTCGCAAAACCCAGATGAGCGGCGGGACAATGTGCCCGAGTTTCATGGCTACCCGCAACGAAAAGGACACAACCCGTGCACGGGCCAACATTTTAAGGGAGATGCTGACGCGTTCTCCAAAAGAAAACCGGTTTGATAATAAAGAGATTAAGGAAGTGTACGACCTCTGCCTGGCTTGCAAAGGCTGCAAAGGAGAATGTCCTTCCAATGTGGATGTTGCGAAATTGAAAATGGAATTTTTGCAGCAATATCACGATGCAAACGGCATTCCGCTACGCTCCTGGCTGGTCGGGAATTTTTCAAAAATGACAGGCATTGCGAGTTATGTTCCCTGGGCTTATAACCTGGTTTTCAAAAACGCACCACTTCGGAAGATAGCCAACACCATGGTAGGCTTCCATCCCGAGCGAACAATGCCGCTCCTGCACAGCACGACGTTGAAAAAGTGGTATGACCAGCGCAAAGCAACAAAATCTACAGGTCGGAGAGTGTATCTTTTCTGTGATGAGTTTACCAATTATAATGATGTTGAAATTGGTAAAAAATCCATTCTGACGCTTGAAAAGCTGGGTTATGAAGTGATTATTCCAAAACATGCCCCTTCCGGCCGTCCCCAGCTTTCGAAAGGACTTTTAAAGGATGCGAAAAAAATCGCTGAGGAGAACATTAACCTGCTCAAAGACATCATTTCGTATGACACCCCGCTCGTGGGCATTGAGCCGTCGGCAATCCTGACTTTCCGCGATGAATATCCGGACCTGGTTAGCGATGAACTTGTGGAAGAATCCAAAAAACTGGCGCAAAACGCATTGCAGTTTGATGAGTTCATTTCACGCGAAATTGAGTTAAAACATATTTCCAAAGATCAGTTCACTAAGGAGAAGCGGTTGATCAAATTGCACGGACATTGCCAGCAAAAGGCCATTTCGAGCATGATACCAACGAAAAAAATGCTTTCGCTGCCAGAAAACTACAACGTTCAGCTCATTCCGTCGGGATGCTGCGGCATGGCCGGGTCGTTTGGTTACGAAAAAGAGCATTATGACATTTCCATGCAAATCGGAGAACTGGTCCTTTTCCCAGCCGTCCGCCAGCAACCCGAAGAAGTCATCATCGCCGCCCCCGGAACCAGCTGCCGGCACCAGATCCACGACGGCACCGGCCGCCACGCCATGCATCCCGCGGAGATACTGTGGGAAGCGCTGGTGTAAATTAAAACAGACTTTTCAAGCACAGGTTTAGCCCAATGCTTGAAAAGTCTTCCCTAATTCCGCCCCAAATTAAAGTTCATCGTCGTCCCGATCCTAAACACCGTGGTTTTATACTTAAAGCGCTCGAAGTTGCTTACGACTTCGATGCGGAAGGGGAAGCGGATTCCTACGTCGAGGCCGTAGCCTAGTTCGGTGTAGTTGTTGGAGGCTGGGGTGGCCAGGTAATGCAGCATGAAATTTTCCTTGATGCCGAGGACGCGGAACCAGGTGATTTGGGTGAGCAGGAATTTGCGCAGCTCGCTCAGGATATGGGCTTCGAAAAACTGATCCGACGTGCTGTAACGATAGTAATCAAGCATTCTGAATGTTCCGACGGGATCGCCGAGCTGAAAGAAAAACCGGTTTCCTGCGAAATGCTGGAAGTCGGGATAGCGGACGTGATTTGTGTTCAGGAATTTTCCGGCACTTAGTTTATAGCTTAGCTTACTCCGGATCCCCGTGTCAAATCCATGCTGGATTCCAACCTGCAAAAGGTCGAAATCCACGTCGCTGCCAAAAATGTCATTAATTCCTTTGCGATAGTTCAATGTTAATTTCGGCGAATCATCGTCGTAATAGGTTGTCCTTCCATTTTTGGTGCGGTATTTCTGCCAGGGCTTGTAGTTTGCTGTAACTCCGATGGTCAGGGCCTGGTGATTGGTCATCTGGGTGGATGTCTCCCCTGATTCTCCGCTCGGGTAAAGCGTAAACGGGTGATTAGAAGTAAATTCCCTGCGTTTCCAGTCGATCCAGCGATATGGATTCGTGTTGTACAAATTGCGGAGCGGGCTGCGGTCGGCGTATTCAATGTTGGCTTTCAGCTCGAAATGTTCGTTTTCACGGGTGGTTGCAAAGTCGAGCCGGACGAACTTCTTTTCGTAGATTTTGATAAAATTCTGCTCCAAAAACAATGTGGTAATAGAGTTCAGCAACGGATGCATTGGGTTTTCACCGTTAAACTGAGAAACCGTCTGGCCGCCAGATAAGTTGAGTTTGTTGCGTTTCCAGCCGTAATCAATGCCGCCAAATGCCATTAATTTCTGCCGGGCAAACGAGTAACGGGTGAGCGCATTAATGGACAATTCCTGCCCTTGCCGAACAGAAAAGCGCTTAACGCCATCAGAACCAATCTGGACTACTTCCTGATTCTTCTTTGGATCGCCCCCTTTATAACGCAGCTTAAAACCGCCCCCATTCAAAACCAATCCCTCAACCGTGTTTACCTGCGCGCCCAGCAGCGGCGTCACATAATCCAGCCGCCACGGGCTTTTCTTGCCCAACCGGAAACTGTGGCCCGTAAAAATATCGCCTACAAAGCCCAGTCCCCCGCCTTTCTTATTGTTTTTAGAAGTGTCGGATTTGGCAACTTTCAAACTGTCTTTCTGCTCCTCAGTGCCTTTGGTCATGACCACAATGCTATCCAGTCGCGTGTAACTTTTCACCTCCGCCGTCGTCAACGGAACCGTTCGGATGGAATCCCAGAATGCCGTGCTGCGCATACTGGCCATGGAATCCACCACCGTTGTATCGTTTCTGGTGAAGTTCAGGTCTATGTCCTCTCCTTTCTCCTCTTTTGTTTTCAGGTCCTGCTTTTCATATTCCTTCATGAGCTTGCGCAGGTTTTTGGCCGAAAATTCCTTTTGCTTACTGACCACCTCTTCCAATTTCTGCGACTTGATTTCCCGGCCCGTAAGCTTTACTTTTTTCGCTTCATCCTTCTGTTTTTTATCATCCACCACAACAATGTCCGGCCTGAATGCAGGATTGATCTTAATGTCTGAGAACGATTGAGAAATCACGAAATCTCCTTTTCCCTTTAACCCATAAATGCCTCCCTGCACGTGAAACTGCTGATTAACAGGCATCCACACGCCCTGCACCGGACTGTAAACCTGCTTGATATCAATGGTAAAACCCGTATTAACAGTCGTCAGATCGAGGCTGTAAATACTCCATTCATCTTCTATAATGTGAATGGTCCCTTTGTAAACGCCTTCGCCATAAGCGCGCGGGGTTACTTTTATTTTATTTACTTCAATGCCATTTTCACGAAAAGCACCCAGATATTCAAACTTATAATAAGCAAATGCCCGGGGCGACAGCGGGGAAACGGCCTTAACAACTTCGGGCTGGTAAAAGCTTGTCAGCAAATAAGCATTCGGGTTTGCAAAATCTTTATCCTGACTGTTACGGGCGGCAATAACCTTCTGTTTGTAGGTGTTAGGCTGTTTAAATGTTACCTCGGAAACGCTTTCATTGAGGATAGGAACGCCTTTTTTGAAATTCGTTTCCTTTTCCATCTCCTTTAATTCCTTTTTATACAAAAATTCCAACGGAAGATCGGTGATCACTATGGATGATTTGGAATAGGCTTTGGCTTTATAACTATCCACTTGGAGCAAATGATAGCGGCTTTTGGCAATGGCGCGGCGCATAATGGTGTACGCAGGATCTTCGTCGCGGCTTCCTATACGCACTTCGCCCAGGTTCAGCGCCTGTTCTTCCATGGTTAGGTCAAAGGTTTCCATCCTGTTTTCGACCGTAAACGCTTTTTGCCCGGTTTTGAAACCTAAATATTGAAAAATGACCTCGTAGTAACCCGGTTTCAGGTCCAGCTGATAACGTCCTTCTTCGTTGGAAATGGTGCTGATGGATGTGCCTTTGACAACAATTGCGGCAAAAGGAAGCGGCTCGCCTTTCCTGGTTTTGATAATCCCCTTGATCCCGCCCGACGAAGTGCCTTGCGAAAAGCATTGAGTAGCAATTAGTAAGAAAAGAAAAACGACAGTAAAGTAGCGTTGGAGCATAGAAAGATCGGGGCCCGGATGTAAAATGCCTGTTGTATGTCAACAAGATGCATTTAAATATAAACGGGTTGCATTAGAATGCCAACAGATTTTTCCGATCAGTTACATATCCGCAAATTCCCAGGCACTCTGGTAGGCGTCCAGTGCTTCGGCGTAAGAAATAAAGTCGGAATAAAAGGGCAAATTCGAGAGAGTGGCGCTGTCGCCGATCACGACCAGTTTTTTGCGTGCCCGGGTCATCGCCACATTCATACGGCGAATGTCAGAAAGGAACCCGATCGCACCCTCAGGATTGCTGCGGGTCATGCTGATGTAAACAATGTCGCGCTCCTGACCTTGAAAACTATCGATCGTGTTGACTGAAATTTTCGATATAAATGGCTGTAAAAGATCATTATGAGCCAATTGCTCTTTTAATAAACCAATTTGCTCTTTATAGGGAGAAATGACTGCAATGCTTGGAAACTCGCCGGCGTTGAAACTTTTGGCCTGCATCAATTCGGTCACATATTGTGTCAAATGTTTGAATAAAAATGCGGCTTCGTCCGGGTTCGTGGAGCTGGTTCCTTCGAGTTTTTCGTCATAACCGCAGCCTGCTGTGTCAATGAAAGCCAATGCATTATCCGAGGAAAAAACCAGGTGATGCGCGACAGCCTCGTTGGCTTTCAGTTTGTTTTGATAAAATATTTGAGATGAATAACCCATAATCGCCTCATTCATCCGATACTGCTCTTCGAGTAATGTTACGGATTCCGGATGCAGCGCGACGCATTTTTCCAGCAATGTAGTGGCTAATCCATTTTTAGCAGCCTCGGCTGACTTAATGGTGGGCGCCAACTGGAAATGATCACCTGCCAGCACCACTTTTTCGGCTTTCAGGATCGGGATCCAGCAGGCCGGTTCCAGTGCCTGTCCGGCTTCATCGATCACCACTGTTTTGTATTTCAAATTGCGTACCGTATAATGGTTAGCGCCCACCAATGTGGCTGTAATCACCTGCGCTTTGCCCAGAATATCCTCGATCGCATATTGCTCCACGCTCCCCACCTCTTTCATGATCTTGTGGGCTTCATCAAAAAGCGCTTTCCGCTGGTCGCGTTCGGCTTTTCCAAAATTGCGCTTGTATTTGTGTGCGAGGTTTTTGTATTCGTTTGCCTGCTTTTTGAGCGCCTTAATGTCCTTCATCCGCACGTGCTGCGAGATTTTACTATCGAGTGTGAGCGACATCAGGCGTTCCGAAACACGCACCGGGTTACCAACCCTCAGCACATTCAAACCCTCGTCTGTGAGCTTTTCACTGAGCAGATCCACAGCCGTATTACTAGGCGCGACTACCAGGATCTGCTGGTGATCCTGTTTGATCAAAGCTTTTATCGCCTGGACCAATGTGGTCGTTTTTCCCGTTCCGGGAGGGCCATGCACAACGGCAAGATCCGACGCGGAAAGGATTTTATGAACAGCCTCATTTTGTGAGCTGTTCAATTTGGGGATCGTTATTTTAGGAAGTTGATCGTTAAAAGAAGGCGATTTTTCTCCGGTCAGGATTTTGACCAGACGGCCCTCTTTTTCATTTTCAAGCAATGCAGTTGCGGCCTTAATCGCACCTTGCATTTCGTCGTAACTATTGTCATCAAAAAGCAGGTCGATGCCCAGCTTTCCATCGCGTGACCATTCGGGAAGCTCATCCGTCCGAAGCGTGATTTTGAGCCGGTTACCACTCTGATGCGTAATAATGCCTTCTAACCTGTCCTGCTTTGGCTCGTGATTGGAAAACAAAACAGCCGGCATGCCAAACCGGAGCTGGTGGGAAATATCCTGGTGCGTAGTGCGTTCAATTTCGACGGTTAAATAGTCGCCGCGGCTCATTTCCGAGCCTCTTATGGCAATGGGATACCAGCTTAACCCACTCGCGCGCCGCTCGGAAACCGATGATCTTTCGGTTAGTCGCTGGTAAGCAAGTCTGTCTTCTTCCCTTTCAGTTTTAAGTAAATTGAGGAGGTTTTTGAAATAATCCATGCACAAATAAAGTCAGGAAAACTGGTTTTAGTGTATCATAGCAGCATCTGCACCCTGCTGCACTTCCACTTTTTCCTTGATAAAACGCTGCCAAAAACAAGCATCGAAAGCGCCAGAAGCGAAGAACCGGCCATTGAAGCCACCATCGGAATAACGGATGGCTCTTCAAAAATACTGATGACAATGGATATCAATGTGCCCATTCCCATCTGAAAAGCACCCATTAATGCGGATGCGCTGCCTGCATTTCTCGTAAAAGGAGCCAATGACAGCGCGGCGGCATTGGGATAGGTGTAACCAATGCAGCAAAGAAAAAAGAACAGAAAAACGATCACGACCGGAAGTGTCAGCAAGCCAGCCAATGCCGCTGCGAGAAATGCAAAACTGACAACAACCTGGCAGATCAGCGCCGTATTCACGACTTGCTCGCTGGTGAATTTTCTCAAAAACAATGTATTCAATTGACTCGAACCTATAAAACCAACCGACAGAAAAGCGAAGATCCATCCATATACCTTGCCATCTGTATGGAAAACCTCCATAAAAACCAGCGGAGAGCCTGCTACATAAGCGAACAGACCGGAGAATGCAATCGCTCCCGTCAACGCATAAGTGTAAAACTGCGGCTCCCGGATCACTTGCAGAAAATTGAGCAGAATGGGTTTTGGCTTCAAGGAAAGGGTTTTATCAGGCTTATAACTATCCGGCAGCCAAAGCACCGTTGCCAGAAGAATGGCCACACCCATGCCTGTGAGGATCCAGAACACGGCATGCCAGCCGAATGCATCGGTAACATAACCGCCCACGGTGGGTGCGATCATTGGGGAAACGCCAACAACCAGGAGCAGCAACGAAAAAACCTTTGCATTATCCTTCACCGGAAACAGGTCCCTAACCATCGCAACCGACGCAACCGTAGCCGCACAACTTCCTATTGCCTGGATAACCCGCAGCAAAATCAAGTCATTAATGCTATTGGCCATTGCGCACCCTACTGAGGCCAGAATGTAAACCACCAACCCGATGAACAAAGGCTTTTTCCGCCCAAACCGGTCAAGGAGCGGCCCGTAAAGCAGCTGACCAACTGAAATCCCAACAAAAAACCCGGATAATGAGAGTGAAACCTTGGCTGCTGTGGTGTGCAGGTCTTTGGCAATGGCCGGAAAACCGGGCAGATACATATCAATCGAAAACGGCCCGAGTGCCGTTAAGCTGCCTAGAATCAGGATGAGAAAGAAATATGTTTTTTTGGACATTATGGAGTGATGTGGCGTAGCAGTAGGCCGTATAACGCGGATATGCTTTGGGTGGTTCGGGGTAATTGGATTTTTCTCACTTGCCTGGCACAAAAAAAGAGGCTTCATTTAGAAGCCTCGCTCTCTCTTCACTACTATGATCGTGTTTCAGGCAGCGATCCAGTCCAACTTCTTATAAACTTCGCGCTCGCTCTCGCTCACTGCGTATGGAACCTTGTTTTTCAGATAAATAATGCAACCGGGTCCTTCTTGTATCGGTGCTATTTTAACTACGTCTTCTTTGTGAATGATAATATTAATGAGCTTTTGGCCCAGCAATTGAAATGTACCTGATTGTACCATGACTAATTTAAAGATAATAATTACTTACGCGATTCCGCTTACAGGACTATCAGACTTCGCATACAACAGGAAATAATTTTCTGAAATTGAGAAATAGCTAAGGTCAGTTCTATTGCTCATTTGAAGAAAATCTGCAATCTCTTTCTGCGCATCCATTTCATTTTGCGCGTCAGAAACTGTAAGAACTGCGCCAGGCTTCAATGTATTTATTGCGTTATTACCAAGTGTAGCGATCATGTTATATTCGAAATTAAGAGTTAGTCGATGTAAACTGTTTTGCAATGGTCGGTTAAATAAGCATGCCAGCATGAGCAGCACATTCGCTATTTCTGTGGTTTCAAGATTGATTCTCGTTTAAATAAACCAAAACCTGATAAGCAAAATGCTGATTTTGAACATTTTGTAAAAATTTAAAAAAAATTACATTAAGTGCTGTAAAAATGAAAATTAAACCCGTTTTGCTCCTATAATGAGCATCCGGATTTCCGCAAATCAGCTACGTTGAAATGACACTTCGGTCAACAATTTCCGCAGTTCATAGAGCAGTTTCTGAACTCTGGTAACCTTGCTTTGTCCACGATTATCATTCTGAACAACTTTGGGTCAAACCAAGGGACAAATGAAAATCGGCTTTACACTTCTGCTTCTTATTCTTACATCAGCTGCAATAGCTCAAACCACCATTTCGGGCCGGGTATCGGATCACAAAGGCCAGGCAGTGCCGGGCGTTAACATTTACCTGAAAGGCACTTATGATGGAACCACTTCCGATGCGGACGGCCGTTTTGCTTTCACTACAACCGAAGCGGAAAACCAAACATTAACCGTTCAGGCGATCGGTTTTAAAAGCCAGGAACTGGTTCTTGAACTTCGGGGACAGCCCATAACCGCGAACATTGTGCTCGCAGAAAGCATTAATCAACTGAATGCCGTGACCATTTCTGCGGGCGCGATGGAGGCGGGTGATGAGAAAAAATCGGTGGTGCTTAAACCGCTCGACATTGTAACAACCTCCGGTGCCATGGGCGACATTACTGGCGCATTGCTCACATTACCAGGGACTTCCACCGTAGGTAACGACGGGCGGCTGTTTGTACGCGGCGGTGATGCCTCGGAAACTTCTATTTTTATTGATGGCCTGCAAGTGGGAAATGCATTTGGCAGCACCACTTCCAATGTGCCGACCCGCAACCGGTTCAGCGCTAATTTATTCAAAGGATCGTTTTTCAGCACAGGAGGTTATTCCGCCGAATATGGGCAAGCGCTCTCATCGGCTTTGGCATTGAATACGGTGGACCTTCCGCTCAGAAACCAGGGAGATGTGAGCATTATGTCGTTGGGCGGCGGTTATACGCAAACGCTGGTGAAGGACAACCGCGCATTGACTGCCTCGGCAAACTATTACAATCTGGCCCCTTACCAATCGCTTGTAAGGCAAAATTTTGATTGGGAAAAAGCGCCGTCGAGCTGGGATTCGGAGATTTCATTGCGTCGTAAATGGGGAAATGCGGTGACGGGCAAAGCGGGTTTTATCAAGGCCTATTTTCACACAGAAGGCAGCAATATGGCGATCTGGCAGAAAATCCCTGGCAATGATGGCCGCGGCGACCGGGTTAAGCTCAACAACCGCTATCACTATGGCAATGTTTCTTTCCGGCATTCGGGAAGCAAAGGCTGGCTCTTTTATGGAGGCGCGGCGCTGTCCGACAACAGGGATGCCATTCAGCTTAATGCGGATGATATCCGGCAGGTCAACCGGATTTTTCATTTCAAAGCGGTAACGGTTAAAGACTTCTCTGCGCAGTTTTCCCTCAAAAACGGCTTGGAATATTACGCCAAAACCTACTCGGAAGCATTGCCCGGCCAGAACCTGAAAAGGCAGTTTACGGATCACCAGTTCAACCATTTTTTGGAAGCGACTTACTATTTCAGTAACCGCTTGATCATGGTCGGCGGCCTGCGGAGCGGGCACAGCACATTGGCAAAAGAAACCTGGTTCACGCCGCGCTTTTCAGTCGCCTATAAACTGGATAATCAAGGGCAATTCTCTTTTGCAGCTGGCAAGTTCAAACAACTGGCAGAAGAAAAGCTGCGGGTGCGCCAGACCGACCTGAAAAATTCCGCGGCAACACATTACATTCTTAATTACTTCACAGTCAACAACAACCGCACATTCCGCGCGGAGGCTTTTTATAAAAACTACGACAATCTGGTGACTTACAAAGGCTTGGCGAGCGATCCTAAAAACCTGGCTCTGAATGGTGCGGGCTATGCGCGAGGCGTTGATTTTTTCCTGCGCGACAAGCAAACCATAAAGGATACCGATTTCTGGATCACGTACAGTTTTGTGGACAGCAAGCGCAGGTTTGCGGCCTATGAAACCAAAGTCCAGCCGTCATTTGCACCCAGACACAACGGCTCGGTCGTGGTGAAACATTTTGTGACGGCTATGAAATCTTTGCTGGGAACATCCTGGTCGTGGAACAGCGGCTATGCTTTTAATGATCCCAATCTGCCCGCTGAAATGCGGCGCAAAACGAAAGCATATAGCGACCTGAGTCTGAGTATCAGCTATCTACCCAAACCCAATGTGATCCTGCATGTGGCTTGCTCGAATGTTTTGGGTAGGCAGAATGTATTCGGCTATCAATATGCGACGCAGCCGGATGAATCGGGTTCCTATGCAAGCAGGCCCGTGGGACAAGGCGCCAAGCGCTTCCTTTTTGCCGGACTTTTCATCACGCTTTCAAAGGATAAAAAAGCCAATCAGCTGAACAATTTGTAAAGCACCGCCCAGCATTCACAAACCAATATCAAGTCGGCTATAAAGCATCATTTTAAAAACTATTAATCTTTTCAAACATGAACATTATGAAAAAGCAAGCCCAGATTATAATCCTTTTGTTACTATCATTCTTTACCGCTTCTGCACAGGAATCACCTTACCAGAAAGCGATGAAAAAGGAAATTGCGAAACTTACTTCAACCGACTCACTTCCTGTTTTGCAGCAATCGGCGAATACGTTCGGGCGAATCGCGGAGTTGAATCCGGGGGAATGGCTGCCGGTTTATTATCAGGGACTTGCGTACACATTCCAGGCCATGGACAAATCTCTTTCGCTGGATAAAAAGGACGAAGCGCTTGCTAAGGCGGACGAATTGGCTCAGAAAGCCGACGCCTTATCCAAAAACAATGCTGAAGTCGTTGCTTTGCAGGGCTTTGTATTAATGGCCAAACTCAATGCGGATGCGGCAAACCGCGGGCAAAGCTTGTCGGGGCCGGTGTTGCAGACATTTGGCAAGGCGCGTGCGATGGATCCGAAGAATCCGCGTGCCTATGCGTTAACGGCCCAAATGGAATATGGAATGGCCAAATTTTTCGGCTCCGGAACCGAAAAAGCTTGCGGATATGCAAAGGAAAGTCTGGCTATATTTGCTTCACAGGATGAGCCGGCGCTCAAAGCCGCCTTAATGCCAACCTGGGGCAAAGGCCTTGCCGAACAAATGGCCAGAAGCTGTCAATAACGAGCATAGCAACGTAAAACAATCCTTTCTGACACCAATCATTCATGAAAATTACCACCCGGGGCTCGAAAAAATTCTGGAATTTCTCTCCGGCTTTTCTTGCGGGAAACCTGCTGATCGCTCTCGTGATTTCCATAGGCTCTTTTGCTGAATGCATTGCGACCGGGGAAGGTTACCGGGATCTTGCACAGGACATCCTGATTTCATTCGTGATGTCGACGACGCTGAGTTACGGCGGATTTTTGATGGAAGATTATTTTGACAGGACCATTTCCTGGATCCAATATCCCGTCAAAAGGCTTATTCTGGAAAGTCTGTGCTATTTCCTGTATGTTTTTTGTGCGAGCATTGTCATCATTTTCCTGTTCCAGTTTTTTGTTATAAAAAACTTTACATTAAATAACATTCCGTGGAACAGACTGGTTGGCTGGACGCAATTTCCGATGAAGGTCTCCTTTGTGATCCTGTTCATATTAATCAGCCGGTCGTTCCTGCTGGAATGGCGCACGGCGGCGATTGAATCGGAGCAGCTGAAAACGGAGCGGTTTGCCCAGCAATATCAGTCGCTGAAAGACCAGCTGAATCCGCATTTTTTATTCAATTTACTCAATGTGCTGAGCAACCTGGTTTACGAAAATCCGGACACAGCGGCGAAGTTTATCCGGCAGCTTTCCAGCATTTACCGTTATGTGCTCGAAGTCCAGCAGGAAGAGTTGGTGACATTAAAACAGGAGTTGGGTTTTGCGGAAAACTATCTTTCCTTACAAAAGATCCGTTTTGAAGAAAGCCTGCAATATCACATCCGCGTGGATGCCCATGCAACCGGCTCCTTACCGCCCCTATCGCTTCAACTATTATTGGAAAACGCCATCAAGCACAATGTGGCTTCTATGGAAATGCCTTTAAAAATCGATATTGAGCTCATTATTAATCAATTGATTGTCAAGAATAATGTCCAGCCCAAAAGCAGCTTGCCGGAGGAATCAACCGGCATCGGACTTTCCAATATCAGCAAGCGCTACGAACTGCTGAGCCAAGAAAATATCGCTGTCAGCAATGCAGACGGCCAATTTACAGTAACATTACCATTGCTTTTTCCATGAAAATTCTGATCATCGAAGACGAAAAACCAGCCGTAAGGCGCTTAATTCAGCTGATCAACCAGCAATTGCCGGAAGCGCAGGTCATCGCTAGTCTCGACACGGTAACGGCTGCTATTCAATGGTTTGGCAATAATACTGAACCTGATCTAATTTTTCTTGACATTCAGCTTGCCGACGGAATTAGTTTTGAAATTTTCGAAAAAGTGAAGGTCAATGCACCGATCATCTTCTGCACAGCTTACGACCAGTATGCCATCAAAGCATTCAAGCTCAACAGCATCGATTATTTGCTGAAGCCCGTTGATCCCGAAGAACTTACACATGCACTGAATAAATTCAAATCAGGCAAAAATGAACCTGCCATTTCTCTCGATCAGATTCGCAGCATGATCCAACCTGCCACAAAAACATTCAAATCACGTTTTCTGGTAAAACTGGGCGAGCGTATACAGACCATTGACATACAAGACATTGCCTTTTTTTACAGCGAAGACAAAGTGACCTTGCTTCAAACCCGGCAGGGAAAGAAATACACATTGGATTATATTCTCGATGAGATTGAGGAAATGGTCTCGCCAGAGCAGTTTTTCAGGATCAACAGGAAATATGTCAGCTCCATTTCCGCCATTAAAGACGTTTTCACATACTCCAACAGCCGGTTGAAAATCCATCTCGAAAACTGCGCCGATAGTGACATTCTCATCAGCCGCGAGCGCATGGGGCCTTTTAAAACCTGGCTCGGACAGTAACCCGGCACGGATTTTTAAAGCGTTGTCTCTCACAATAATTGATCATTTTCTACAAAAGATATGAGAGCAATCTGGTCCGGGGCCATCGGATTTGGCCTTGTCAACATTCCCGTAAAATTATTCAGCGCGACCCAACAGGCCGAGCTGGATCTGGATATGCTGGACAAAAAAGATCACGCTAACATTAAATATCAGCGTGTGAACGCCAATACAGGCAAGGAAGTAGATTGGGACGACATTGTGAAGGGTTATAAAGTTGAGGATGAATATGTTGTCCTGGACGATAAGGATTTTGAAAAAGCCAGTCCGGAAAAAACCAAGATCATCGAAATTGCAGAATTTGTCAATGAAAAAGACATTGACAGCATTTACTACGAAACGCCTTATTATCTGCAACCCGAAAAATCGGGCGGCAAACCTTATGCATTGCTGCGCGATGCTTTGAAAAAAACAGGAAAGGCTGGTTTGGGCACCTATGTGCTGCGGAACCGCGAAAGCCTGGTTTTGATCAAGGCTGCTGGTGATCTTTTGATTTTAAATAAAATAAGGTTTCAGGACGAAATACGCGAAACGGAAGAGCTAACCATTCCGGATGTGAAGATCAAACCTGCGGAAATGGCCATGGCTGTGCAGCTAATCGAGCAGCTGACGACGGATTTTGACATTTCGAATTACAAAGACACTTATAATGAGTCACTGCTGAAACTGATCATGGCGAAGGCGAAAGGCAAAAAACCGACAGCACCGAAGATGAAGATCGTGCATTCGAAAAGCAAGGATCTGATGGCCCAGTTGAAGGAAAGTTTGAGCGCTCCGAAACGTAAAGCATCGTGATATGAAAAAGAAAGCGGAACTGACGCACCTGGACAAAATCTATTGGCCGGACGAGCAGATTACGAAAGGTGAATTACTGGAATATTACAGTGAAATAGCGCCTTACATTATCCCTTATTTAAAAAATCGCCCCTTATCGCTCCGCCGCAATCCGAATGGCATCAACGAACCCAGCTTTTTCCAGAAAGATGCCGGTGACAATGTTCCGGATTGGATCAAAACGGAGGAGATCCTGGCGGAATCGACAGGGAAAATGGTGAATTATTTCATTTGCAACGACCTCGAAACGTTGCTTTACATTGCCAATATGGGATGTATTGAAATGAATCCATGGAATTCCACTATTAATAAGCTTGATAACCCCGATTACATTGTGATGGACATTGACCCGTCCGATAAAAATACATTTGAAGATGTGGTAGATGTTGCGCTGGTGATCAAGGAGATCCTCGATCAGACTGGTATGACGGGATTCTGCAAAACTTCCGGGTCTAGCGGGCTGCACATTTACATTCCTTTTGGCAAGAAATATACTTACGACGAAAGTCGTGATTTTGCCGAAATCCTGGCAACGCTTGTTGTAGAACGTCTTCCTGAGCTCACCACACTGGAACGGTCGCTTTCGAAACGCAGGAAAGATCAGATTTATGTCGATTTTTTGCAAAACAGGATCGCGCAGACACTCGCATCCGCATATAGCGTACGCCCGAAACCAGGAGCAACCGTATCCGCGCCGCTCGAATGGAGCGAGGTGAAACATGGACTTAGCCCCAGGGATTTTACCATTAAAAACATGCTGAAACGGGTCGAGGAGAAAGGTGATCTGTTCAAAGGCGTTTTGGGCAAAGGCATTGACATGCAGAAAGCATTACAAAAAATGGAGGCACTGCACGGGGAATAACGGGATTCAATGAAGATCGCATGAGGAGATGTTTTGAAGTAATAGTTACTTTTATCGCTTCAACCATAACCTAATCCCATGCAGCTTTTAAAACTTACCAAATCCCTGCGATCACCCCTGGCAGCCATGTGCATAGTGGCCCCCTTAATTCTTGCAACGGCCTGTAAATCCGAAGAGAAAAAAGACGAAGCTGCCACAGCAACGGACAGCACAACTGCAAAACCGGTTGTGATTGGCTACGTTGGCGGCTTTCGCGGGCTCGTCAATACAGATCGCATTGAAGTGGACAAGTTGACCCACATTAACTATGCATTTGTAGATGTTCAGAAAGGAAAGGCGTTTTTGACCAATGAAAAAACCGACTCTACCAATTTCCGCAAGCTCAAATTGCTGAAAGAAAAAAATCCCGATCTTAAAATCCTGATCTCCCTGGGCGGCTGGACCTGGAGTGAAAATTTCTCCGACGCAGTTCTGACAGAAGCTTCCCGAAAAATATTCGCAGCAAGTTCTGTTGATATTATCAGGAAATACGACCTCGATGGTGTGGACATTGACTGGGAATATCCCGGAATGCCAGGTGAGGACGGCAACGTTTACAGACCTGAGGATAAGCAAAACTTCACTTTAATGTTCGAGGCGATCCGTAAAGAACTGGACGCTTTTGAAAAAGAATCGGGCAAGAAAAAGCTGCTTACAACCGCTGTTCCTGGCTTTACTTCTTTCCTGAAAGTAGTTGAAATGGGCAAAGCAGCTGCATTTCTGGATTATGTGAACATGATGACTTATGACCTTTTCCAGGGCGACACAGCGGTCCATCATGCCGCATTATATTCGTCTGATATTTATAAGGCGAGCCATTCGGTGGATAATGCTGTGAAAGCATTTTCTGCGGAGGGCGTTCCGATGAATAAGCTGGTTGTTGGATTGCCGTTCTATGGAAGAATGTTCCGCGTCGCGAAGTTGGATAAAGGCCTGGGCCAAAAACACATCAAGCAAGATTATGTAGACGGTTATACCATGATCAAAGACAGCATGGTAAACAAAAAAGGCTTTAAAGAATACCGTGACGATGTGGCAAAAGCACCCTACTTGCTCAACGCCAAGACCGGAGACGTTTTAAGCTACGACGACGAGCAGTCTGTGAGAGAAAAATGCAAATATGTTTTAGACAAAAAACTCGCCGGGGTGATGTTCTGGGAATATGATTCAGATTCAAAAACATATCTCCTCGACGAAATAGACAAGACATTTAACTAGAACAAACCCCATTGTTCCAGTTCGTGATATCCTTCTTTTAACTCGCCGATCCGGAACCGGTTCACAAATTCGTGCGCCTTTCGGGTCGGCTCAGGGAGCCGGTGCTTGCCGAGACATTGCATTGTAATGTCCATACTGTCTTTCAGGCTCATTTTGTGACCAGGGGAAATAAAGACCGGTTTTACATTATTCTTGCTCCTTAATGCAAATCCAATTGTGTCACCTTTGTCTGTTACCAGTGAATAGTCACCTCTTGTTTCACCAGGATCTGCATAAATCCCGGCCAGCTTTTTCTTGGCACAACCCATCGTAACCGAATCGGTAAGGACCCCAAAATGCGTTGCAATCCCCATTCGCCGGGCATGTAAGATGCCGTTGCCATCGAACATGATGCAATCGGGCTTCACGGGAAGCTGCTCATAAACTTTCAACAGGCCTGGAATCTCCCGAAAGGCGAGAAAACCTGGTACATAAGGAAAAATATTGGTGGTTTTGACGAGCGAATAGGAAATAGGTTTTAAATCAGGATAACTCAGCACGACCATCCCGGCATAAACCGTATCGCTGTAAAGGTCTAGTGAAATATCAGCCCCCGCAATGGTCTTGATCTCCCCTTCCATGGGCGAAAGCTTCACAATGCCTTTCAGCTTTTCCTGTATGGCCGTAGCTTCGGCAATCGTCAATTGCCCATAGTTTGATTCCGGTGTTTCAATATTATTATTCATATGCAACTGGCATGATATTCTTTGTATAACCTAGAAACATCTCAGGTTCATTAAAAAATCAAGCCATCCTCATGGAACAAGTTACTGTTAAGCGTAAATGGGCAAATTGGAAATTCATTGCCTTCGTCGTCATTCTCATAGCTATTTTTATCAAATTCTTTGTGCTCGGTGACGGCGATGAAAACGCACCTGTAACCGTAGAATTAGACTTGCCGAAGGTAGCGCTTCGCAGTGTGGAAGAAGTAGAAGCCGTTTTAGGCAAAGGAACATTGGACAGCTATTATAAAGACGAGGTGGCCGGCTGCGAAAAATGCCCCAAAATGATTTATCGCGAGGGGAAAGTCGAGATCATTTATATCAATGAAATTGCCGATCAGATCCAGCTTAATAAGCTTTCAGATTATGATTTTGAAGATCGTGTTGTGCTCGGTATCCTTAATTTGAAAGAGAACATTAAGCCCAATATCGACGACAAGCAACTGAAAAGGTGGGATAATTACGAAAAATATTCCCAGATCTCAGCATTCGGTAACGGCAGCAAGATCGAGTATATCCTGATCAAAACTAAGACTGAATAGCATCTTGAATGATTCCAAAGATTAAAGGAGAACCTAATGGCTCTCCTTTTTTGTGCCTTTCAGCAACAGATCAATACACACTTGTGATCCCGTTGTGGCTAAAAGTTTCCTTAATCTGCTTCAAAGAAGCTTTCATGGCTAACAGCATTGCTTTTTGAAAATTCGGCCCGAAACTAACCCTGGCGACGCCCAGGTTTTCAAGCTGTTTCAGTTCGGGCGTTCCTTTCGTGATTAATATGTTTACAGGCACAGAAAACTCCTTAACAAGGGCCGCAATGGCACCTTCTTCCTGCACAAATATGGGATAAATGCCATCCGCACCCGCGTCTGCATAAGCACATCCACGCTCGATGGCCAGTTTCAATTTCTCATCATTTGTAAGTGTACTGGGTTTCAGGAAAACGTCTGTCCGGGCATTAATGAACAGCCGCACACCTGCCTTTTCCGCCGTTTTCCGGATCAGCCTGATCCGTTCAGCTTGCAGGTCCACGGGCAGCAGCTGATTGGTTTTGGGATCGCTGTCTTCGATGTTAATGCCGGCTACGCCTGTTGCTAAAATCTTGCGAAAATTTGCCTTTAATCCTTGCAGATCAGTCGCATAACCGGATTCAATATCAGCGGTAACCGGCACTTCCACAGCATTTACGATCTGGCCGATGACATTTAACGCCAGCTCAAAAGGAATTTTTTCGCCATCCTGATAACCATGGGCACGCGCAATAGCCGCACTAGCAGTGGCAACAGCCGGATAACCGGTTTCTTCAAGTAATGCAGCACCCGTAACATCCCATATATTAGGTAAAACAAGCATCTGTTTACTGTAATGCAACTTTTTGAGCAGATCCGCTTTTTCGGATTGTGTCCCTTTCCTCTTCATAGCATCTTGATTATTTCAAAGGCCACTGATCTGTGATGGCAATGCGGTTCCAGGCGTTAATCGTGATGACGCCCATCACAACGGCTTTCGTATAAGCTTCCCCAAATAATGCCACGGCATTGTTATACACTTCATCGCTCACACCGTGGTTGGCAATGGACGTTACTTCCTCGGTTAATGCTAAAATGGCACGCTCCTCTTCCGTGTAAAGTTCAGTCTCTCGCCACGCGTTGAGCAGATAGATGCGTTGTTCCGAAAGCCCCAGCTCCCGTGCTTCCCTTGTATGCTTATCAATGCAAAAAGCGCATCCATTCATTTGGGAAGCCCTTATTTTGATAAGTTTGTAATGTATTTTATTCAACCCCGATTCGGAAATATATTTTTCCAAACCTCTCACTGCTGCATAAGCTCTGGGGTCAATATCAATTGTTAAATTCCGCTTTGACATGCTCCTAACAAATAATTTAAGGTTGCTCAGCAGACAAACTTAACAGACAACAGGACTACAAAAATGATCCATTTAAGAATTTTTCAGTAGTCCAATTGGGTGTGGGGGCGTTGCAATTGTACGTTAGAAGAACGACAAGTAATAAGCCCCCTAGCCCTGTCACCCTGAGCGGAGCCGAAGGGGAGGAGAGAGTTGGTTTTGACCCCCCCAGCCCCCCACA